>CP070682.1:0-2868 GCA_020352595.1 bacterium
CAGCGGACATCGCCGTTGAGGAGGGCCACTTCAGGCCGGACGCCGACACCAGGCAGTACGCCTTCGAGTTCAACGCCATAATCTGCGGCTACCATCTGGGCAACCGCCTCCTGAAGGACCCGGAGGCCGACAGCCGATCCGAGGAGGCCCTTGGAAGGCTCCTCGCCTCCTTCGGTCCCACGGACATGCGCCCCGAGGGCGCTTCGGGCGCCTCGAGCATGGTCAAGGCCCTGCGCGCGGCCGTGCGGGCCACAGCCCCCGGGTCCAGGGCGCGGAAAACATCGTAGCCCCCTGTTCCTCCCACCGGCTCGTATCCCACCTGGACGTGCTCCCCGTCAGAGGCCACCACCTGCACCAGGAAGATGCCGTAACCCCTGGTGTCCACGGCGAGGACGCCATCCGAATTGGCCACCTGGACCATCACGGACGAGTCGCGGAAGACGGTCTTCACCTGGACGAGCCGGCCGTCGAAACCGTTCAGTGTGTCAATGGCCTCCATGACCATCTTCGCTTTTTCATCGAGGGGTACCCGGGTGGGGTCCTCGCCTGCCGGCAGGGGCCCGGGCGGCGCGCTCTCGAGCCGGACCACCCTCGGCCCGCCCTTCTTTCCGGCGCCGGAAGCCAGGTTCCTTGCCAGGTCCAGCAGAGCGGAGGGCGTGAGGTCCACGGTGGTGGCGAAGTGCGTCACCAGGTCCTTGATGATCCTGAGGCCGACGCCCCTCTCCCGGACGGTGGAGATGCGCTCCACCCTTCCGGACTCGGCCTCCACCTGCCTGGCGGACATGTCCTGGAAGTAGACGTCGGCGAACTGACCGCCCGATGACAGCAGGACCGATACGATCTCCTGCATGAGTCCCTGGTCCAGGCCCCTCACCGTCCACCCCCCAGCTGGAAAGCCCTGACGGCCTCGTTGTGCTCGACGAGGGTGCTGGAGAACACGTGGGTCCCGTCGCCCCTGGAGACGAAATAGAGGTAGTTCACCTCCGCGGGGTTAAGGGCCGCCAGCAGCGAAGCCTCGCCGGGATTGGCGATGGGTCCGGGCGGCAGGCCCGGGCGCGTGTAGGTGTTGTAGGGATGGTCCTGGCGCAGGTGCTCCCTGGTGAGGTTCCCGTCGAACTCCTCGAGACCGTAGATCACGGTGGGATCGGTCTGCAGCCTGTATCCCTTGCGAAGCCGGTTGTGGAAGACGGCCGACACCAGGTTCCTCTCCTCCGGTGCCCCCGTCTCCTTCTCGATGATGGACGCCAGGGTGACCACTTCGAGCTCGCTCAACCCCATCTCCTGCATCCTCTGGCGCATCTCCGGTGTGAGCACCTCCGCGTACCTGGACACCATCCGCGCCAGGATGTCCTCTTCGGTGAGCCCCTTGGGCCAGTGGTATGTGTCCGGGAAGAGGAAGCCCTCCAGGGAACCGGCGGGAACGCCGAGGGAACGGCTGAAGTCGGCATCGGTGCTCAGCTTCAGGAACCTCTCCCCGTCCACGAGACCCAGGGAGGAGAGCAGGCCCGCGATCTGGCGGATGTCGTACCCCTCGGGGACGGTCACCTGGTAGGAGACAGGTTTGCCCCGTGTGAGGACGACCATGACCTGGGCCGGCGACATGTCTGTGCGGAACATCAGTTCGCCCGCCTGGATGCTGTTGGAAAGCCCCTTGATCTTGCCGATGAAGACGAACGGTTTCAGGGATGTGATGACCCCGGATTCCAGGAGAAGCCTGGATGCGGAGACGAAGGAGGATCCGCCGGGAATGGTGACCATCACCTCGCTGCCCGGCTCCCGGGACGGCGTGTACCAGAAGATCCACAGCCGGGCGGCTGCCAGGCCCGCGGCCAGAAGAACCGCCAGGAGCAGAAGCGGCAGGACCCTTCTCTTCCTCTCCCGCTTCCCGATGATCAAGACCCCACCTCACGAAGGCTGTCCAGATAAGCCTGGAGGAAGAGGGCCGCCGCCACCTGGTCCACGAGGCCCCGCCGTTTCTTCCTGGAGACATCACCTCCTATGAGGGCTCGCTCGGCGGCCACCGTGCTCATCCTCTCGTCCCAGGTGGTCACCGGGACCTGGATCCTGTCCCCCAGCCTGGCCGTCACCTCGAGGACGCCCTCGGCCTCCGGGCCCCGCGACCCGTTGAGGCGCACCGGCATGCCGAAGACCACCCGGTCCACGGCGTTCTCCCGGACGAGGCGGGCGATCTCCTCCAGGTCGCGGTCCAGCGAACCGGACCTGGGGACCACCGTGTGCGGGGAGGCGATGGTGCGGCTCTCGTCGGAGAGGGCCACCCCGATGCGCCGTTCGCCCCAGTCAATGCCCATGATCCGTCCCATGGATCAGCCCAGTAGCCGGGCGGCCTCCTTGGCGAAATAGGTCAGGATCATGGTGGCCCCCGCCCTCCGGATGGACACCAGGGATTCCATCATCACCCTCTCGGCGTCGATCCAGTCCAGCATCCCGCCGGCCTTGACCATGGAGTACTCGCCGGACACGTTGTAGGCGGCCAGGGGCATGTCGAAGCGATCCCTGAGGGCCGCGATGATGTCCAGGTAGGGGAGGCGCGTGGAGATCCGCCATGGCGAGCATGTCCCTGTCGACGTGGGAAAAGAAACTCCTGTACCCGCGGCACAGGTAATTCAGTCCTGTTTCGCCCTGTCTAGATACTTCAAACCTGTGCTTGGGGCAACCCCCCCTGCACACGAAAAGGACATCGCAATCCCGGCACTGCTGCGGCAAGCCTGTTTCCTTGACGCGACCGAATTCCACCTGCTCCCGTCGTGCCACGATGCCCAACAGGTCCTCTTCGAGGATGTTACCCAGCCTGTACCGCGGGTAGACGTAGTGGTCGCATGAGTAGACGCTCCCATCAGCCTCGAGGAC
>CP070682.1:2968-7142 GCA_020352595.1 bacterium
CGAAGAGGGAGGTGATGCCGAAGACCTCGCCAGGGCCCACAAGGGCCAGTTCCACCTCCTGCCCGAAGGGAAGCACGGTGAAGATGCGTACCTTGCCTCTCTGGATGATATACAGAGCGTCGCACATGTCCCCTTCCCGGAAGATGTAATGGCCTCTGGCATAATCCTTTCCCAGCACGTCCTCGTGTTGGATGTCCCTCTGGTGCTCTGATGGCTTCACTTGATGCCCCTTCGTATGCCGTTGATGAGCAATGGAATCGTTGCACCTGAATACGAGCAGTAGTGTCCCATGTTACGGAGGTAGTGAGGGTTTCGGTTTTTTTCGCTTTGTTCCGCCGCGGAAGGATCCCCGGAGGGGCTCACCTGGACAGGGCCGAGAGGACTGTGACCGCCGCCATGGCCGTGAAGAGGGCGAAGGCACCCCATCTCGCGTATCTCAGGGGCAGGCGGTCCATGACCCATCGGCCGGCGAAGACCACGGGGACGTTGGCGATCATCATGCCCAGTGTGGTGCCCATGATCACCTGGAAAGTGTTGTTGTACTTCGCCGCGAGGACCACCGTCGCGATCTGCGTCTTGTCCCCGATCTCCACGAGGAAGAACAGGACGGTGGTGGCCACCAGGGCGCCGTACTTGTCCAGGCTGCTGGGTCCGTCGTCCTTCCTGTCCGGAACCAGGAGCCAGAGGGCTATGAGGAGAAAGCTGCCGCTGATGATCCAGGGAGCGGCTGCGGGGGGCAGACGGTTGAGCAGCCAGACACCCAGCCAGGCGGAAAGAGCGTGGTTGAAAAGGGTGGCAGCCAGGATCCCCGCGACGATGGCATATCGCTGTTTAAAGCGTGACGCGAGGAACAGTGAGAGGAGCTGGGTCTTATCGCCGATCTCGGCGATGGCCACCGCGGCGGTCGAACTGAGGAAGATCTCCATGGTGTGTCCTCGACGGGGAGTGGGGAAGAGGGGGATGTTGAAGGCAACAGTAAAGAGTAATGGTATTGGTGATGGTCAGGGGACTCCTCGCTGTCCTTTGTTGTGGCGCCGGATTCTTAAAACCGGGCTCGGATTGTAGCAGATGGCCTGTCAGGGGGCAACCCGGGAGGGAAGGGACCGGGGGGTGAACGCCGGCGTGAGGGTGGCCGACACCACAGCCCGCACACCGCTCTTCCATTAAGTGTGCGGCGGCGGTATAAAGGAGTCCCGTTGCCCGGAAATGTCCTGGTGACAGTCACCCCTGGAGGAACCATGAACAAGATCCTTTTCCATCCCGTCCTCGTCCCCGCCCTCGCCCTCCTCCTCCTTACGCACGCGTGCACCAGCCGCGAGGTCCGCTTCCAGAAGCTGGAGACAGCCTACAGGGAGGGCGATTTCGAGACGGCCTACAAGGGGTTCCTGGACGAGGGGGAGCGCGGGAGAGCCGAGGCCCAGCACTACCTCGGCATGATGCTGGAAAGGGGGGAAGGCACGCCGGCCGATCCCGTCGCGGCGGCACAGTGGTACCTCAAGGCGGCCGGGCAGGGCCATGCCGCAGCCCAGAACGCCCTGGGCATCCTTTACGTCACCGGGCAGGGCGTAGCCAGGGATCCGGTTGAGGCCAGAAAGTGGTTCGAAACGGCGGCAGCACTGGAATACGCCGGGGCCTACTATAACCTGGGCCTCCTCTATTACCTGGGCGAGGGCGTCCCGGAGGATTACGAGGAGGCGGTCAGGTGGATCCGCAAGGCCGCCGATGAGGGGATCCACAAAGCCCAGCTGAGCCTGAGCATGGCGTACCTTCAGGGGCAGGGGGTGCCGCAGGACATGGTGTCGGCCTACATGTGGCTGGAGCTGGGAGCGTCGGGAGGAGAGCCCGAGGCGGAGGCTGCCCGGCAGGAACTGGCGGGGCTGCTGACCCCGGAGCAGCTGGCCGAGGCCCAACAGATGGCCGCCAGGTGGAGGTCCGAGCACGGCGCCCGCTAGCAAGAGATGGCGAGGGGCGAGGAACGCCCCGTCCCATTCGTTGTGAGCCGGGCTCGAGGAAAAACAGGTCCCGGGATCAGCCCCGGGACCTGCCCCATGGCGCTTTGTTCCTGCTGGCCGGGCCCTGGATCACCACTTGGTGTAGGGCAGAAACTTCCCCGACATGATGACCTTGACGCGATCCCCCTTGGGATCCTTTTCCCTCTCCACGTCGAAGGTGAAGTCGATGGCGCTCATGATGCCGTCGCCGAACTTCTCGTGGACCACGGACTTGAAGGGAAAGCCGTAGACCTGCATGATCTCGTAGAGCCTGTAGATGAGGGGATCGGTGGGGACCACCGGACCGAGCCCCTTGCTGGGGAAGGCCGTGAGAAAATATTCCAGAGCTTCCCTGTCCTCCTCCAGGCCGAGGGCGGTGACGATCTTCCCTGCCTCCTCCGCCGTGGCCTGGGCCTGGCCGTAGAGCAGGGCCGCCGTCCACATCTCGCTGCGGCCCATCAGCTTGCCCAGCTTGGCGAAGGTCAATTTCTTCTCGTCCTTGGCGTCGAGCAGCACTTCCGTGAATTCAGTGATCTCCATGGTTCCTCCTTCCAGGGTGATGGGATCTTTTCCCCGCCCCAAAACACCGGCAAGCCTATAACGCCCGGCCGAAAAAATAAAGGGGAAACCCCCTTCTCCTGATCCTTCTGGCAGACGGAGAGCGCCCCACGGCGGCTCGAGGGGCAGCGGGTTGCTGCCGTGGTTTACAAACGGCGGCCCGCGGCCTTAAAATGGCCCCTGGAAGAGCGCCGCTTTCAGGGGGAAATGACATGGAATGGCTGACAGCGGGGCGCTGGTCGCCCTACCTGGTGGGCCTGGGAATCGGGCTCCTGAGCTGCCTGACCTTCCTCCTGTCCGACAAGGCCCTCGGCTGCACCACGGCCTACGACCGGACGAGCGGAATGATCGAGCGCCTCTTCCGGGGGAGGAAGGCCCTCGACAGGCCTTACTTCCAGAAGTTCCCGCCTGAAGTGGACTGGCAGTGGATGCTCGTGGCGGGCATCGTCATCGGTTCCTTCCTCTCGTCCACGCTCAGCGGACAGTGGCGCCTCCAGTGGGTGCCTCCGGTCTGGGCTGCCGCCCACGGCACCTCCGTGGGGCTGCGCCTGGCCGTCGCCACCGCCGGGGGCGTGCTCATGGGTCTGGGTTCCCGCTGGGCGGACGGGTGCACCAGCGGCCACGGCATCAGCGGCACACTGCAGCTGGCCGTGAGCGGCTGGCTGGCCACGGCGGGTTTTTTCGCCGGCGGCGTCGTCACCGCCTTCCTCCTTTACTGAAAGGGTTCGGGGCCATGCTGGACAGGCTGCACACGGCCAAGGGGGCTCAAAGGACGCTGGGACTGGCCGCAGGGATCGCGTTCGGGTTCCTCCTGCAGAAGGGGGGCGCGACGGACTACGGCGTCATCATGGGCCAGCTGCTGCTCACCGATTTCACCGTGGTCAAGATCATGGTGTCGGCGGTGATAACGGGGATGCTGGGCGTCCACCTGCTGCGCTCCCTGGGGTTCGCCAGGCTTCACCCGAAGCAGGGCTCGCTGGGTTCCTCGGCCTTGGGGGGACTCATCTTCGGCGTCGGCTTCGGGCTGCTGGGGTACTGTCCCGGGACGGCCGCCGGTGCCGTGGGCGAGGGGCGGCTGGATGCCCTGTTCGGGGGGGTGGTGGGTATCCTGCTGGGGGCGTGGATCTTCGCCGCCCTCTTCCCCAGGCTGAGACGATCCATCCTCAACTGGTGTGACTTCGGGGAGATGACCTTTCCCGAGCTGCTCAGGACCGGGGCCTGGAACGTCGTGATACCCGCCGCCTTGCTCCTGGCCGGCTTCCTTCTCCTCCTGGAGCGCACCGGCCTTTAGTACCTTGGGACCCCCCCCGGCTTTGTCGGGGGACCCGGGTCGTTTGACGGTTCCAGGAGTAGGGGTGAATCGCAGCGATTGGCAGCGTAGACCTCGGCTGTACAGCCCAGGTGCCAGGGGCTCTCACGCAAAGCCGCAAAGACGCAAAGAAGAGCGAAGAAGGAGGGAAGGGTTCAAACCATATTCTCTTTTTGTTCTCTTGGCGCCTTGGCGTCTTTAGCGACCCTTAGGGAGCGAGCGAGAAACCCGGCGTTCCGGCGCTGGAACGCTGAAAGGCAGCCTCACGCAAAGCCGCAAAGACGCAAAGAAGGGCAAAGAGCCAGGGAAAGGTTTA
>CP070682.1:7242-11378 GCA_020352595.1 bacterium
GGGAAAGAGCTGGTTCTCCTTGCGCAGGTAGTGCTTCTCGACCTCGGCGAGATCCCCGAAGAGGAGCCTGAGCTCCTCCATCCAGGCTATTTCCGTTTCCCTGTCGGGTGGCTGCCCCAGGTCTCCGAGTATGGACCTGATCCTGTCTGCCACCTCTCCCAGGGCCGCAGTCTCCCGCCGGAAGGTGTCCACGGGGTGGCCGGGGGGCACCTGAACCGGCGGGGCCCCCTCGAAGGACTCGGCGAACACCTGAACGTGGACGTCGCACAGGTTCTTGATCTCCTCCTCGCTGATCCCCTCCTTGATGAGCGCCTGCTCCATCTCGGCGATCTCCGATGCCGACACCGTCTGGAGCATCTCGGCGAACCGGGCCTTCTGGGTCTCGGGGGCCTTCCCCTCGTGGAGGCCGCGGACGATCTCCTTGAGGGCCTCGAGGCGCTCGGTGCGCTCTGCCGGCGTCAGGGGCGCCTTCTCTCCGGCTTGCGCCCCGGCGTGGATCATGCCCGCGGTGATCCTCCGGGACAGCTCCTCGAAGGGGATCCCGGCTGTATCGGCCGCATGCCCCAGGGTTGCGAACCGCCCGATGGTGTTGCGCAGGATGGGGTTCTGGAGTTTACGGAACTCGGGCGAGATCCCCACGAGGATGTCAAACAGATGGGGGTTCTCGTTGAGGAGTTCGAGGACCTTGGTGTTCTTGTCCATCTTCATGGCTACCTCCGTGCGTCGCTGGATGGTGTCCTTGCAGTTCAGAGTGCCCCTGACAGCACGACTGCTCTGGAGAAAATATAGCAGGTTTGGGGGGCCGTGGGGTTGACATATGTCAGGCCCACCCCGTTGTTAAAAACGGCCGGGAAGGCCGCCATAACACCAGTATATTGCAGTTAACTGGTCCACAGGTCCTGTGGTATCATCTGACATCGTTTGTCTATTAACCTGGTGAGGTGAGGTTCCATGGCGCGAGCAGGGCGATCAAAGGGAGTCTTCCTGGCTGTTTTTCTGGCCCTTTCACTCCACGGTGCCGCTTCCGCGGCTCCAGACACCATCCGTATCGGGGTCAGCCTGGGTCTGACGGGGAAGTACGCCGAGGTCGGCAGCATGCAGAAAGCCGCCTACCTCCTCTGGATGGACCACGTGAACGAGAACGGCGGCATGCTGGGCAGCCGGGTGGATGTCGTCGTGGAGGACGACCAGAGCGACCCGGAAAGGGCTGTGGAGATCTACCGCCGCTTCATGGAGGCGGACGGGATGGACCTCGTCTTCGGCCCCTACTCCAGTGAATTGACGGGGGCCGTCCTCCGGGTCACCGCGGACCACGGATACCCGGTCCTGGCCTGCGGCGCGGCCTCGGAGAAGCTCTGGCAGCAGGGGTACACCAACATCTTCGGCGTCTACACGCCGGCCGGCAGGTACACTCTGGGTTTCCTGGAGATGCTCAAGGTCCACGGGGTAGACAGCCTGGCCATCGTCTCGGCCGACGACGCCTTCTCCATGAGCATCGCCGAAGGGGCCCGCAAGTGGGCCACCCGCTTCCAGCAGAAGGTCCTCTACTCCCGGACCTTCCCCAAGGGTCTTGAAGACCTGGACAGCATCGCCCGGGAGGCCATGGACTCCGGCGCGCAGGTGCTCCTCGTCTGCGGGCATTTCGAAGAATCCGTGAACATGGGAAAGGCCCTTTCCAGGGTCGGCTGGAAACCGGAAGCCTTCTACGCTTCGGTGGGACCCGCCCTGGACCGGTTCCTGGAGGTCATGGGAGACGCCGCCCAGGGGACCTTCTCCTCCTCCCAGTGGGAGTACCACCCCAGCCTCCCCTATCCCGGCGCCCGGCAGTTCTACGAGTCCTTCGTGAGAGTCTACGGGAAGGAGCCGGCCTATCAGGCGGCCACGGCCTACGCCTGCGGCGTGATCCTGGGCAAGGCCGTGGAGAGGTCGGGCTCCCTGGACAGGGAGCGGATCAGGGAAGCCCTGCAAACCATGGACACCATGAGCCCCCTGGGCAGGTACGGCGTGGATGCCTCGGGCATGCAGTACCGACAGTTTTCCCTCATCACTCAATGGCAGGACGGAAAGAGGCAGATCGTCTGGCCCAATGAGCTTCGCACTTCCGAACCCTCTTTCCGG
The DNA here is from genome assembly GCA_020352595.1 of bacterium. Classification (GTDB taxonomy): domain Bacteria; phylum BMS3Abin14; class BMS3Abin14; order BMS3Abin14; family BMS3Abin14. The sequence goes on from CP070682.1 coordinate 9,361, forward strand.
TAGGCGGTCATGTCCTCCCAGGCCCGCATAAAGAACCGGCTCACCGCCCGGATCATCTTTCCCCTGATCCTGCTGGTCCTCTTCCTCGGTCTTGGTCTTTACGCCTTCGTCCTAAGGTCGGTGGCGGGTTTCGAGAGGGATCTCATCCAGGAGGACCTCGGGGGGATCTCAAGGGGCATCTTCAGCATCCTGGACGAGGAATACTACCAGCTTCTCGTCAGCGGCAACGCGGCCCAGGAGAGGCTGGCCCTCATCGCCAAGGGCCATGCCCTGGGACGAGTGGAGGATTACATCAGGCAGATGAACGTCAGGGCGTCGGTCTTCCTCGTGCCGTCGGGGGAACCCTTACTCGTGAGGGACCTTCCCGAGGATGTGGCGCGCAGGATCTGGTACACGGGCGCCCCGAACAGGGTCCTGAAAATGGAAGAAGCCGGGGAGAGGCTCTACGCCTACCACTTCCAGTTCGAGCCCTGGGAGTGGCAGGTGGTCTTTTCCAAGGGGGTGACAGGGTACGCGACCCTGCTGTCCAAGGTCCGCATCGCCAACGCCGCCACGGCGGCGGCGCTCCTGGTGGTGGCCGTTCTCTTCTACTACATCATCAACAGGCACATCGCCAAGCCCCTGAGGAGCATCATCGATGCTCTCAGCCAGGGGAAACACCCTCGCTACCGGGGAATCCACGAGTTCCAGTTCCTCAGCGACAGCATCCATTCCATGATGCATTCCCTGGAGGACAACGCCAAGTGGATCGACACCCTCCTCTCCACGGTGGGGGCGCTGATCATCGTCACGGACCCGGAGGGCGTCATCGTCCAGGTCAACAGGACCTTCGAGCGGATCACCGGTTTCGAGAACGCCAACATCGCCGGCCGGAGGCTCTGGGATTTCCTCATCCCCCACAATTCGGTCGAAGCGGCGAGGCAGTCCTTCTGGGAACTGCTGGAGAAGAAAATGCCCACGACCTTCGAGGGCCCCCTCCTGACGAGCGCAGGCGAGGAGATCGCCATCCTGTGGACCAACACGGTCATCACCGGCGACGATGGCGACGTCCGCTGGATCATCGCCACCGGCATCAACATCACCCAGAGGATCCGGGCCGAGGAGGAGCTGGAGGACAGGGAGCAGTTCCTCGTAGACATCTTCGACAGCATCCAGGACGGCTTCAGCATCCTGGACGAGGAGATGAACGTCGTGCGCGTCAACCCGACCATGAAACGCTGGTACGCGCACAGCATGCCCCTCACCGGCAGGAAGTGCTGGGAGGTCTTCCGCGGCGGAAACTCCATCTGCGAGGATTGCCCCAGCCAGGTGACGCTGCAGACGGGGCGGACCAGCTTCAGCATGGTCCCCCTCATCGGACCCGGGAAGGAGGTCCGGGGCTGGCTGGAACTCTATTCCTTCCCCTTCGTGGACAGGGAGACCGGGCGTCTCAAGGGGGTCATCGAGTACGTCCGGGACGTCACCGACCGCAAGCGGGCTGAAGAGAAGCTCGTGTCATCCCTCCAGGAGAAGGAGGTTCTCCTCAAGGAGATCCACCACCGGGTCAAGAACAACCTCCAGGTCATCTCCGGCCTGCTGGGCCTCCAGGCCCATCACATCACCGATCCCAAGGCCCTGGGGGTCTACAAGGAGAGCCAGAACCGCGTGGTGAGCATGGCCCTCATCCACGAGGAACTGTACCAGTCCAGGGACCTGGCCCAGGTCAACTTTGGCGACTACGTCAGGAACCTCGGCAGGAACCTCCTGGCCTCCTACGGAGTGGAAAGGGACAGGGTGGACCTCATCGTCGAGGCCGAGGACCTGGACCTGGTGGTCGACACCGCCATCCCGTGCGGCCTGGTCATCAACGAACTGGTCTCCAACTCCCTGAAGCACGCCTTCCCGGATGGGAGGAAGGGATGGATCCGCATCGGTTTCCAGACTATGGAGGATGATGGTTACCGCCTCACGGTAGCCGACAACGGCGTGGGGCTGCCGGAGGATCTCGATTTCGGGGATCCGGGGACCCTGGGCATGCA
>CP070682.1:11478-15275 GCA_020352595.1 bacterium
CTGTGTGGCAGGCACCGGCCCTGAGCTGCAGCTTTCAGGTCTCAGGGTCGGGGTTCTGCTCTCCTGGCAGGGTGCCGAAAAAGTCCCTTTTGAACTTTTTCAGCATCGGGTTGCCTGGGGCGGCCCGGCGCAACCCTCGCAGATCCTCCGTGTTTTTACAGGTCGGATCCGGGTCCCACCGTGGCGGGACCCCCGCGTCGGCCTGTCAGGCTGCGTTTCCAGAGGTTTTTCAGCAGCCCGCTAGGCCTTGAGTATCCTGAAAAACTTCTTGCCTACCCGGATGACCTTGTCCTCACCGGGTGAGACCAGGTATTTTGTATCGGTGACTTTACCATCCATGATCCGCACTGCACCACTCTTTATCAACCTGACGGCCTCGGATGAACTTGTATTTCTCAATTCGGCCACAACTTTGAAGAGCGGCATCGGTTCGGACATCTCAAAAACATCAACCGTGTCGTCTTCTGCCATTTCGGCGAGGGATTTGCGCTCCGAGAAGCGTGCGTTGAACTGCTCCTCGGCCTCCCCCGCCGCCCTCTCATCATAGTAGCGGGTCACGATCTCCCGGGCCAGGGCCCTCTTGGATTCCATGGGATGGACCCTGCCGCCCGCCATGCCATCCTTCAGACCCTCGAGCTCCTCCAGGGTGACGGAACTGAGCAACTCATAGTACCGGACCATGAGATCGTCGGAGATGGACATGATCTTGCCGTAGATCTCACCCGGCGGTTCCGTGACACCGATGTAGTTGCCGTAGGATTTGCTCATCTTCTGGATGCCGTCCGTCCCCTCCAGCAGGGGCATGGTGATGACGACCTGGGGCTCCTGGCCGTAGGCTCGCTGCAGGTCCCTTCCCACCAGGAGGTTGAACTTCTGATCCGTCCCGCCCAGTTCGACGTCCGCTTCCAGGTGCACGGTGTCGTAACCCTGAATGAGGGGATACAGGAACTCGTGGATGCTTATAGGACGCTGTTCCGTGTACCTTTTTCTGAAATCGTCGCGCTCCAGCATCCTGGCCACGCTGTACCTGGCGGCCAGTTCGATGAGGCCCTGCGCCGTCATCCCCTTCATCCATGAACTGTTGAAGACCACCTCCGTCTTTTCCGGGTCGAGGATCTTGAAGGTCTGCTCCTGGTATGTGAGGGCGTTCCTTTTCACCTCCTCTTCCGTGAGGGCCACCCTCGTCTCCCAGCGACCCGTGGGATCGCCGATCATGCCCGTGAAATCGCCGATGAGAAAGACCACATGGTGTCCAAGCTCCTGAAAATGTCTCATCTTCCGGATGAGGACGGTGTGGCCCAGATGCAGGTCGGGGGCTGTGGGGTCGAAACCCGCCTTGACACGAAGGGGGCGGCCCGTTTCCAGGGATCGCGACAGTTTGGCCTCCAGTTCGGCACTGGAGATCAGTTCCACCGTGCCGCGCCCGACGACCTCCATCTGTCTCTTGAGTTCGGCTTTCAGGTTCATGGGACGACAGTCACCTCACCGTGGCAAGGAAGGCAAAGGTCAGGTTCCAGCAAGGTTCGACCCTGCTCAACCCGTGGGGACGGGGACCTCACTGCCCCGGCCCCTGGCCGCCTCGAGGGCCACTCCCTCGAGCAGTCCCCAGTCACTGACGATCATGGATTGGAAGTTCCACCGTTTCATGATCTCCTCGATCATGATCACCCCCGCGACGATGAGATCCTCGCGGCCCTTTTCCATGCCCGGAAACCGCAGCCTGCCCGCGGCATCCACGCCCAGGAGCGCCCTTCGCAGAAGGGCGATGCGGCTTCGGGAAAGGACGTGACCATTTACCAAAGAGGGATCGTACTCGTCAATGCCTAAATCCAGGGCCGCCAGGGTCGTGGGTGTTCCGGCCGTGCCGGCGAGACGGATCCCGGCGTCTTCCGGCTCCCTGAGAAGCAGTCCTTTCCAACGCCTTTCCAGGGCACCTGTCTGCGCCCTGGTAGGGGGGTCATCGAGGAGAAGCTCCTCCGTCAGATGGACCACTCCTTCGGGGATGCTGGTCCACCAGTCGATGCCCGCCCCGGAAACGCGGATGAGCTCCGTGCTGCCTCCCCCGATGTCAACGACGAGGCCGTCAATGAAGTCGCCGATGCCCGCCCGGACACCCGAGGCCGTGAGGGCTGCCTCCTGTTCACCGGAGATGACGTCAATGGGAAGACCGAGGGCCGCCTGGGCCTCCTCCATAACCCTTGAACGGCTGCCGACATCCCTCAGCGCGCTGGTGCCCACAACCCAAACGCGCCGGCAATGCAGCTCCCTCACGAGGGCGCCGAAGGAGGTGAGGACTTCCATGAGCCTCGAAACTGGCCCCGATCTCAGTCCGCCACCGACCCGCAGACCCGATCCCAGTCTCACGATCTCTCGCCTGACCAGTTCAACCTGGAGGGTGCTCTCCTCGACGCGGCCGACGAGACACCTCACCGTGTTGGTCCCTATGTCGATGGATGCCACCTTCATAGCGTCAGCGGGCCGGTACCCGGTGGCAGATCTCCTCAGGGGCAAAGGTCTCCGGACGCGCCCCAGCCATGATATCCCCGTTCCGAGAACCACCAGTACCACGAATTCCCTCTTCGCGCGAGGGGCGGCGAAATCAGTCCTCCATCCTGTTGCTGCCTCCCCCGCTCCCGGTGCTGGGGCCATCACCTTCCTTGAATCACGGTAAGGCGCGTGATAAAAAGCTTCAATGCCTCGCAAAATCTCCGGATATGCCCTGCTGTTGCCGGCGTTCCTTGTGCTCGTGATGATGTCCCCTGAATCCGGGATCACCGCTGCGGGGGCCGGCAATGAGCCGGCACTGAGCGTTCCCGCCCACTGGAACTCCTCCCGGGCTTCCGATGCCGAAAGATCCATGCTGCAGCGGCTGCTCCAGAGGCTTCGCAAGGACTCATCTCTCACGCTCCTGGTGACGGGGTACACGGACACCCTCGGGTCGTCCGGTGAAAACGAGGCCATCGGGTTCTACTACGCATCCTCAGTGGCCCATCAACTGGAGGAGGATTACGGTTTTCCACGCGACCGTATCGAGGTTCTCTCCGGCGGAGAGACCGAACCCATCGTGCCATCCGGAAGCTTCGAGGACCAGGTGCGAAACCGGCGGGTGGTGATCTCCCTCGGCGTGCCCCAGACCGTGGAAGTTCCCCTCAAAAAAATTCCCTCCCCGGCCGAATCCAAAAGGGTCCTGATCCTCGAACCCGTTTCCGGAACGGTGGAAAGGTCCTACCAGCGTGTCAAGGCACTGATCGAGGGGGGATCGAGGACGGCGCTGCTCACGGTCAACGGCATATCGAGCCTCATTGCCGTACAGGACTCCAGGATCGATACCGGCATCGTCCTCGAGCGCGGCGAGAACAGCATCGAGGTCATGGCGTGGGACGACAGCGGGGCGTTCGGCAGGGACTCCGTCAATGTCCTGTACCGGCCCCCGCCCCCGGAGATCGAGATCGTCAGCCCCCGTGACGGAGAGACCTTTGAGACCACGCACTCACCGGTTATAGAGGTCATCGGGACGGTAAGGTCCGAAACGCCGCTGGCCGAGGCCTACCTCTTTCTGAACGGTGCGCCCAGGAGGATAGAGGTCGACCAGGGAGGACGCTTTTCCCAACCAGTGGTCCTCATACGCCAGACCAACAGGATCAGGGTCGAAGCCCCGGAGCCCTTGGAGCAGGAGCCGGCGCCTTCTGTCGTAGACATCCACCATCTCGCGGACCCTGTCACCCGCCAGGGTGAGAGCGGCGATGCCGGCTCTCTGGACGAAGGCCGAAGCCGATATGAAGAAGTTCTGCTGGATC
>CP070682.1:15375-21042 GCA_020352595.1 bacterium
TGACCCGCTTTTCCATGACGCTGGCCTTTCTTTCAGATATGAGAACAAGAATCCGGGTTAAAAATTCCCGACGACATCATGGTCGGCACCGGTGTGCCTTTCCCCCTGTATTCCCGCACCCTGATCCACACGTGTTCCCTCTTGCCCCCTTACCAGCCCTCCCCCGGGGATGTCCTGCCCTTTCCGCATGCCCGCCGGCTCTTTCGTTTCAGCCAACAAAAAACCGTCCCCAAGGGGACGGAAATATCTCCGCGGTACCACCCCGTTTCCTCCGGCTCTCGGAGGCTCTCGGTGGGCGAGTGTGCAGCCCGGCCCGGGTAACGGTGAGCAGCCGTCCCGCCCTAATGCAGGTGCCTCAGGCGGGAAGCTCGGGAGGGAAGGGTCCGCCCCGGCCATGGGGGAGCTTTCAGCCACCGGCTCACCCTCTCTGTGATGGCCTTACCGGGAAGACCGGTCTCCGTCTTCGCCTTTTCTCTTCTCTTTTATGGTCCGTCCCCCAGGGGGACCGATCCCTTTTGCGGATCAGGCGTTACCCTGAAGGCTGTCGCTGGCTATGCTCACGAGCCGCGCAAAAGCCGCGTCGTCGTTGATGGCGATGTCCGAGAGGACCTTTCGATCCAGGTTAACGCCGGCCCTGGTAAGGCCGTTGATGAGCTGGCTGTAGGAGAGCCCGTGATTCCTCGCGGCGGCGTTGATGCGGACGATCCACAGCCGGCGAAAATCCCGCTTCCTGTTGCGCCGGTCGCGGTAGGCGTAGGTCAGGGCCTTCTCGACGGTCATCCTCGCCTGGCTGACGAGGTTCTTCCTGCCGCCCCTGTATCCGGAAGCCTGTGCGAGCAGGTTCTTCTTCTTTTTTCTGGCGTGGACCGCCCTGTTTACTCTGGGCATTTTTTACTCCCTCGGGATCCCCCTAGACGTAGGGGATCAGTCTCCTGATGTTCCTGGCGTCGGCACTGTGGATGAGAGAACCGGTGCGCAGTCTCCGCTTCCTCTTCTGGTTCTTGCTGGTCAGGATGTGGCTGTGATAGGCGCGGCGCCTCTTGATCTTGCCCGTACCGGTCCGTCCGAACCGCTTGGCAGCTCCTCTGTTGGTCTTTATCTTGGGCATATCGGACTCCGTGTTCAGTCTGTCGGGTTTTCGGGAGGCAATGGGCCTCACTGGGAAACGGGCGCCACGATCATGACCATGTTGCGCCCTTCCATCTTGGCCGGGGACTCGATGGTCCCGGCATCCGCCAGCAACTCCATGAGTCTTTCAAGGACGATCTGGCCCCTGTAGGGATGGACGATCTCCCTGCCGCGGAACCGCACCGTTACCTTGATCTTGTTGCCTTCGGTAAGGAAACGCCTGGCGTGCTTGGCCTTGGTCTCCAGGTCGTGCATGTCCGTCTTGGGCCGGACCTTGATCTCCTTGATCTGGATGATCTTCTGCTTTTTCTTGGCTATCTGAGCCTTCTTGCTCTGCTGATACTTGAACTTGCCGTAATCCATGATGCGGCAAACGGGAGGGTCCGCGTTGGGGGCCACTTCCACAAGGTCCAGCCCCACTTCCTCCGCCGCCGCTAAAGCATCCTGTTTTGACAACACACCCAGCTGTTCGCCTTCAGGTCCGATGACGAGCACCTCCCTGGCGCTGATCATGCGGTTGACAGAGACTTTCTTGTCGGCTCCTATCTCAACCCTCCTTGTGCTTGATGACAGGCGGAAACATCTCGCCCCTGACCCCGGCTACAAAATCATCGAAGGACACAGAACCCCTGTCGCCGAGTTCCCGGTGCCTTACCGAAACAGTACCGGTATCGGCTTCCTTGTCCCCGATAATGAGCATGTAGGGCACTTTTTCCAGGCGGGCCTCCCGGATCTTGTAGCCGATCTTCTCGTTGCGAAGGTCGACCTCGGCCCGGAAGCCTTCTACCCGAAGCTTTTCCGCCACAGAACGAGCATAGTTAGCACTCCTGTCGGTTATTGTCAATATCTTGACCTGGACGGGAGCCAGCCAGGCGGGAAAGGCCCCGGCGAAGTGCTCGATGAGGACCCCGAGGAACCTGTCGATGGAACCGAGGATCACCCTGTGAAGCATGATGGGTCTGTGCCTTTCGCCGTCGGTGCCGACGTACTCGAGTTCGAACCTTTCCGGCAGGGCGAAATCGCACTGGACGGTGGCGCACTGCCACATGCGTCCGATGGCATCCCTGAGCTTGACATCTATCTTCGGACCGTAGAAGGCGCCGTCACCCTCGTTGATCCTGTAGGGGATCGCCTCGTCATCCAGGGCCGTCATGAGGGCCTGTGTGGCCCTTTCCCAGTCCTCGTCCGATCCGATCCTCTTCTCGGGCCTGGTGGAGATCTCCATCTCGTACTCGAAGCCGAAAACATCCATGACGTCCCGGACGAACTGGATGACGCCCCGGATCTCTGAATTGAGCTGTTCCGGCGTACAGAGGATGTGGGCGTCGTCCTGGGTGAACCCCCTCACCCTCAGGAGGCCGTGCAGCACGCCCGATTTTTCGTGCCTGTGGACGGTGCCGAGTTCGAAGTACCGCAAGGGGAGGTCCCTGTAGCTTCTGATGGAGGATTTGTAGATGAGCATGTGGGCCACGCAGTTCATGGGCTTGATGCCGTACTGGGCGCCCTCCACCTCTGTGAAGTACATGTTCTCCCTGTAGTTGTCCCAGTGACCCGATCTTTTCCAGAGGTCAGCCTTGAGCATCTGGGGACCCATGACGATCTGGTAGCCTCTCCTCAGGTGCTCCTTCTTCTCGAAATCCTCAAGGATCGTCCTGATGATGGCCCCCCTGGGATGGTAGATCACCAGCCCGGGTCCCGCCTCCTCGAGGATGGAGAACAGGTCCAGTTCCCTTCCCAGTTTCCTGTGGTCCCTCTTCCTGGCCTCCTCGAGGCGGTTCAGGTAGACCTTGAGGTCCTTCCTGTCGAACCAGGAGGTCCCGTAAAGCCTCTGGAGCATCTTGTTGCGCTCGTCGCCTCTCCAGTAGGCCCCGGCCGTGTGCAGCAGTTTGAAGGCCTTGACGTATCCCGTGTGGGGTACGTGGGGGCCGCGGCACATGTCCACGAACTCCCCCTGCCTGTAGACCGAAACCGTCTCGTCCTCCAGATCGCGGATCAGTTCGACCTTGTAGTCCTCCCCCAGCTTCCCGAAGAGCTCCATGGCCTCTTCTCTGGGCAGTTCCTCCCGGACAAAGGGGATCTGTTCGGCGATGATGCCGGCCATCTCCTTTTCGATCTTCTCCAGGTCCTCCTCGGAGATCCGCTCGGGGATGTCGAAATCGTAGTAGAAACCATCCTCAATGGAGGGGCCGATGGCAAGCCTGGTGCCCGGATAGAGCCTCTTGACGGCCTGAGCCATGACGTGAGAGGAGCTGTGCCTGTATATGTCCTTGCCGAGCTCGTCATTGAAGGTGAGGAAGGTGACCTGTGCATCCCCTGTAAGGCTCTTATCCAGGTCCACGAGGGAACCGTTGACTCTGGCCGCCAGGGCCTCATTCGCCATTCTTGATCCGACACTCTGTGCCACCTGTGCCAGAGTCGTACCGGCCTCGTAATCCTTGTGTGATCCATCGGGGAAGGTGATCTTCAAGGGACGCGCTCCTAACGAATGTCCAGGCTGCGGCATCGGTTCCCACGGCCCCGGCCTCCGCCTTCGGCGGTGTCGAAGGGAGTTCATGGCGGGGCCAGGGGTATTTTCAGATGCTGGCCGGCCGAGGACCCAAAGAGCCAGGGGCATCTTGCAGCCATGACCGACAAGATGCCCCTATGGCGAAACAAACATCGCTGGTAGGCACGGGCGGGATTGAACCGCCGACCCCTGCCGCGTCAAGGCAGTGCTCTCCCACTGAGCTACGTGCCTACGGAACGAGAAACTTACTAACAACAAGACCATCCTTTGTCAAGGTACCAGAAGTGCCCGGACGTGGGAAGGAGGAACGGGGGCAGGGTCGAAACGGACAGTCCCGCCGGCAAGGCGGCCGGGTCCAGGGATGAAGCTTTTGACCTTTCCCTGCCTCAGGGCTTTCCCCTTTATCCTTTGACGTTTCCGTCCCTCCTTCACAGCGAGATGTTGTACATCGCCCCGACCAGCAGCGAGGTCACGGGCACAAGTCCTCCCATGTCTTCCATGAAAGCCCATGAGTTGTCGTAGGAAAACCTTACGAGCAGGTGAGGGAAAAAGGCGTAGACGGCGCTGATGCGAGAGTACAGGTTCCGGTCTTCCTTGAAAAGATCCTCGCCGGGCTCGTCGGCCTTGGACCACAGCGATGCCTCCAGGCCCCTTCCTCCCTTTTCCTTCAATTCCATGAGGAAATGCGCCCTCTTCATGGAATCGTCCGTGAACCTGTCCGCGCCGCCCGCGATGCGAAAGAACCTCCCCAACTCAAAGACGAGGTCCACGGACTCCATGCGCCGATCCTCCACGGAACCGTCAAGGGGGTTCAGGGACAGGGGCGTCTCCAGGCCCCCCAGTCCCCATCTCTCAACTGGATAGATCCCATCGAACCAGGACGGGACATAACCCCCTTCGCACTGCACGGAACCGGCGGCGATGGTGAGGCGGCTTACGTAATAGGGCGACAGGTCCAGGGAGACCCGAACCTCGGTGCCCAATCCCCTGGCTTCATCGTTGAGCCTGCCGGTGTGGACCCCGACGCTCACATCGAGGATTTTTCCGTCACGCAGCACCAGGAGGGTCCCTGCCGCCAGCCCGGTGACCCTTTCAGTGCTCTGGGCCTCGGGACGCCCGTCGGTGAACATGCTGCCGACCAGAACGGGGGCGTCCGGATCCACGGCCCCCTCCACGATGAGCCGGATCCTTTCCGTCGGCTGCCACGAGATGGCCACGGCCTGCACGGTGGGATCCACCGGGCGATCCATGCCCGCCTCCAGACTCAGATGGTCGCTTTTCCAGCTTAGGAGGAACGATGGAAGACCATAATCCACCTCCCCCATCCCCGAAAGGTGCCTCACCAGGTAGCCCTGCCCGGGCGTCCAGCTTGTGATGGTCTGCAAACCCACGGACCAGTCCCCGGCCACGCCTGTCCGCCTCAGGGTGTTGAGGGGACGCAGCCAGTCGCCCCTGCGATCCCAGATCCGCTCATCGAAATCCCACCCGTCAAGGTCCCACCTCACGGGAAGGTCAAGGGTGAATTCCCAGAGCGGTGTCGTATAGGACCCTCCAAGCAGGGCAATGGCGTAGACAGTCCTTTCGTTACCATCCCCGACGGTCTGCTGCAGCGTCCCGAGTCCCGCGTTGAGATTGACGATGCCGGCGATGGCGCCGGTGGTGTGTGAAATGAAGACCAGAGCGAGGAGGAGACTCCGGAAAACCCGATGCATGGGCCTCATTCCTCCAGGGCCCTGAAGCCGTCGAGGATGTATACGGCGCCCGAAACGACCGTGAGCATGGCCGTTATGAGGGAGAGAGGACCGGTGATCCTCAAGAACGCTCCTGCAACGTTGGTCCCCATGGAGGCGAGGAGAAATACAAGGATGCAGGAGAACTGGAAAAAGGTCGTGACCTTGCCCACGGGACGAGGCCTGACCGTCAGGTGCCCCTGCATCAGATAGACGGTCAGGCTCCCCAGGGCGAGGATGACGTCCCTGCTTATGACCGCCAGGGCCAGCCAGAGGGGGATGTTCTTGAGAACGGCCAGCGCA
>CP070682.1:21142-29048 GCA_020352595.1 bacterium
GCCGGATCGTAGAAGGAGAAGGCCTTCACCTTGAGCACATTCTTGAGGTCCTGCACTGTGACCCGGTCGTTGCCGGTGATCTCCACCTTCCTGACCATGGGAAACTCCACCACCCTGAGGACCAGGACGACACCCTCTTCGGCGGTGCGAGCGTCCATTTCGATGCGGGAAAAGACCCCGAGCTGGTAAAGCTCCTTGACGCTGCGGGTCACCAGCGCCTCGTCCAGAGGATCGCCCACCTTCAGGAGCAGCGCCTTCCGCACGCTGGACTCGTCGACGCGGACGGTCCCCTCGACGCGGATCTCGCGGATGAGGGGGTTTGCCGGGACAGGGGACGCCATAACCAGCGCCGTGAAAAACGCCAGGAGGAAAACCGTGGGGATAAACCTGCGACGCACTGGCACCGTTTCAACTCTCCTGGTGAAGGACACCGTCCCTGAGCAGGTAGCGGCGGTGGAATTTTGATGCCAGCTCCCGGTTGTGGGTGGCAACGAGGAAGGTGGTCGAACGGGAACGGTTGAGTTCAAGGAAAAGATCCCTCACCGAGGCCGCGGTGCCGCTGTCGAGGTTGCCCGTCGGCTCGTCGGCGAGGACTACGGACGGCTCGTTGACGAGAGCCCTGGCCACCGCGGCCCTCTGCTGCTCACCCCCCGAAAGCTCCCCCGGCCGATGGTCCATCCTCTCGGAAAGGCCCACCTGCCTGAGGAGTCCCTCGGCCCGGGCCCTCACCTCATCCCTGTCGAAGCCGGCGATGATACCCGGCATCATGACGTTCTCGAGGCAGTTGAACTCCGAAAGCAGGTAGTGCATCTGGAACACGAAACCGATGCGCCTGTTCCGGAAGGCGGCCAGATCTTCCTCGCCCAGGAGGAAGATCTCCCTGTCCCCGTAGGACACCATTCCGGAAGTGGGCACGTCCAGTCCGCCGGCGAGATGGAGCAGGGTGCTCTTGCCGGCCCCCGAGGCGCCGAGGATGGCCACTATCTCTCCCGCGTCGAGAGTCAGGTCCAGACCGCGCAGGACATGGATCTCCCTGCCGCCCTTGGAGAACGACTTCGTCAGCCCCCTTGCCTGGAAAACGGCTTTGCCGCCGGCGTCACTCATACCTGAGGATCTCCACGGGGTTGAGCAGGGAGGCCTTGCGTGAGGGGTAGACAGTTGCCAGGAAGGAGACGGCGACGGCCGCGAGGCATATGAGGGCCACGTCCATGGACTGGACCCTGACCGGGAGAGTCGTGACGTAGTAGACGCTGGCCGGAAGCTCCACGAACCTGTAATTGGCCAGCAGGTAGCACAGGCCCAGGCCGAGGCACAGGCCCAGGAGCGTCCCGCTGAAGCCGATGATGAGCCCCTCCAGCATGAAGATGCGGCCGATGCTCCTCCGGGTGGCGCCCATGGCCTTGAGAATGGCGATCTCCCTCCCCTTCTCCATGACCACGAGGATCAGGGTGCCCACGATGTTGAAGGCGGCAACGACTACGATGAGCACCAGGATGACGAACATGGTGATCTTCTCGAGCTTGAGGGCCGAAAACAGGTTCTGGTTCATCTCCTTCCAGTCCCGGACCCAGAGGGAATAGCCCAGGGCCTTCTGGAGGTTCTGGGCGATGACCCCGGTCCTGTAGACGTCCCCGACCTTGACGGCGATGCCGGTGACATCGCTGCCGAGGTCGAAGAAGCTCTGGGCCGCCTTGATGGTCACCAGGACCAGGCCGGTGTCGTACTCGTACATGCCGGTGTCGAAGATGCCCCTGACTGTGAACCGCTCCATGAGGGGGACCATGCCGAAGGGGGAGGAGATCTCCGAGGGCGAGATAAGGGTCACCTGGTCGCCGAGGATCAGACCTCGCTGCCGGGACATCTCGACACCGATGACGATCCCCTTGTCATCGAGCTCCGACATGGAGCCGCTGACCATGTTCCTGGAGAGGTCCGTGACCTGACCTTCCTGCACCGGGTCGATGCCCCTGACCACCACTCCCGTGACGTCTCCGTTCACCTTCAGAAGCGACTGGCCCATGACGTAGGGAGCGGCGGCCACCACTTCCTTTTCCTGCCTCACGGCGGTCAGGACAGCCTCCACGTCCTCGAGACCTTCCGTGCCCGTGATGAGTATGTGCGAGGTCGTACCCAGGATCCTCTCCTGCATGTAGGTGGAGAAACCGGTCATGACGGAGATGACGGTGATGAGGGCGGCCACCCCGACCATGATCCCGAGGATGGAGATCACGGTGATGAGGGAGACGAAGGCATGCCTTTTGCGCGATCTCAGGTGGCGCAGGGCCACCATCCACTCGAAGGGGGACAACCGGTATCTCCTCTAGGGCTGTTCGGGCCTCTGGTGTGGAAAGAGGATAACGTCCCTGATCGACGCCGAGTCCGTCACCAGCATGACGAGGCGGTCGATGCCGATCCCCTCTCCCGTCGTGGGCGGGAGTCCGAACTCGAGGGCTCGGATGTAGTCGGAATCCATCCTGTGGGCCTCCTCGTCACCGGCCTGCAGCTCCTCGACCTGCTTCCGGAACCGGTCCTCCTGATCCCTGGGATCGTTGAGCTCGGAGAAGCCGTTGGCGATCTCCATGCCGGCGGCGAAAAATTCGAAACGCTCTGCAGTGTCGGGAGCCGCGTCGCTCCGGCGGGACAACGGCGAAACCTCCACAGGGTAGTCGTAAACGAAGGTGGGCTCGATGAGCGTAGGCTCGACGAACTGCTCGAAGATCTTCAGATGGATCTTGCCCAGCGGATCCTTGTCAGACACCGAGACCTGCCGTTTCCTGGCGAAGGCCAGGGCTTTCCGGCGGTCCTTTTCCATCACCGGCTCGAACCCATGCACTGCGCGCAGGGCATCGCTGAAGGAGAGTCTCCTGAATGCCCGGCCGAAGTCCAGCTCCATGCCCTGGTACTTCAGAACCGTCGAGCCGGTGGTCCTGGAGATCACGGTCCTGAGCAGCTCCTCGGTGAAGGCCATCATGTCCCGGTAGTCGGCATAGGCCATATAGAACTCGAGCATGGTGAACTCGGGGTTGTGCATGGTGGAGATGCCTTCGTTGCGGAAGTTCCGGTTGATCTCGTAGACCCTCTCGAAACCGCCCACGACGAGACGCTTCAGATACAGCTCCGGTGCGACCCGCAGATAGAGGTCCATGTCCAGGGTGTTGTGATGGGTGACGAAGGGCCTCGCCGTGGCACCACCCGGGATGGGCTGCATCATGGGGGTCTCCACCTCCATGAAACCGTTATCGTCCAGGAACTTCCTGATGCTGGCGATGAGGAGGGTGCGCACCCTGAAAACCTCTCGCACCTCGGGGTTGGCGATGAGGTCCACATACCGCTGCCGGTATCGGATCTCGATGTCCTTCAGACCGTGCCACTTTTCCGGGAGGGGGCGAACCGCTTTTGTGAGCAGGAACCCTTCCCGGACCAGGAGGGTCAGTTCGCCGGTCCGCGTGACGAAGGGCGTGCCGGAAACGCCGATGATGTCGCCCACGTCCCAGAGCCTGTAAAGGGCGTAGGCCTCCTCACCGATCTCGTCCTTCTTGACGAAGACCTGGATGCGGCCCCATCCGTCCTCGATGTGCAGGAAGGCAGCCTTTCCGAAGTCTCGAAGGGACATGATCCTGCCCGCGAGGACATAGGCCCTGCCGGTCTGCCCCACTACCTCTGGAGACAGCCCCTCCATATCCGCGAACACGTCCGCCGTGGTGTGCTGCCTCTTGAAATCATTGGGATAGGGGTTGATCCCCAGGTCCCTGATCTGCCTGACCTTCTCCTTCCTGGCGGTCAGGAGCTGGCTTTCGCTGTCCTTGGACATACACTCCCCTTGCGGACACCAGGCGCTGGCGCTCCCCTGTACCTGGTACGCCTGTAAGTTCTTGATATTAAATACGTCAAAGTAATGGAGTGGTCGGGATTCGTCAAGGGTTATCGGGGAGCGGCTCAACCGCCGGGCCGGGAGGGCCGGTGTGGATGGAGGGTTTAACGCTCCAGGTCCAGGGTTGAACAGTGGCCACTGACTCTCCCTACCTGCGGAACAGGTTGATCAGCAGGGTGAGAAGGACGCTCAGGATGATGGAGGTGGCGATGGGGGCGTAGAAGGTGAAGTTCTTCCTTTTTATGAGGATATCGCCGGGCAGGCGGCCGAGCCAGGGGATCTTGGGCGACAGGAGAAGGAGGAGGCCGACGGCAAGGAACACGACGCCGAGGATGAGAAAGAATTTAGCCAAGGAGGTCATCATATAAGTCCTGGTCGCAGTCCTGGTCCCGGCCGTTCATTTATTCAGGCACTAGCTCAAGGTCCAGGTCCAGGTCTAAGTCAAAAAACAAGAATTGTCCCTTACCCCTTATCTCTTATCCCCCATCACCGAACTCTTCAAGCATTCGCCTCATCCATGCCACCTCCTCCCCCATCTTCTCGCTGTGCGTTCCTTCCCAGAAAACCTTTCCGCAGGAAGGGCATCGGGAAAACGTGCTCTTCGACTGCAGAATGTACGGCGGCACCCTGCCCTCCGCCTGGCCAGGGTCCATGGACAGGAGATGGTCGTTGCAGTCCAGACACCGTGAAAGGGGGTTGATCTGTGATCTCAGTGACGAGAGATTGGCGGCTATGGAAAGGAATTCTTCGCGCACGTCACCGCCCGAGACCAGCCAGGCCGAAGGGCCAAGGCTCCTGGCCAGTTTCAGATCCCTGGTCAGAAGCACCCGGTCCTGGGAACGGGCCACGTATTTGAGCTGGCTTTCCTCGGCGTTTCCGGGGTAGACGGTGTCGATCCCGAGGAGTCTCAACCTCCTGGCCAGGGTACCGAGCATGGAATCGGCGAGGAATTTCAGGCTGCTCATGTGCGCTCGAGGGCGTCGCAGAGGATCGGGGACATGGCTGTTTCCAGGAAAACCGTTCGACACGGAGACACGGAGAAGGGGGAACACGGGTTATGACCTTTCTCCGCGTCCTCGCGTCACCGTGTCACCGCGTTCAGGATACCTTATGGCAGATTAGCCGGCTCCAGGACCAGGATCCCCTCCGGCAGGCCGTCCGCCTTGAGATCCACGTGAGAGGTACCCGCCCGGTGCACGGCCTGCCGTCCGGAAAGGAATTCACTCACAGGCGCGATGGGAAAGTCCACGCCCTCCGTCTTGAAGTGCATGGGGATGACCAGTTTCGGCTCCAGGGCATCCATGATATCGTCCGCTTCGTCTCCGCCCACCGTGAAGAAGCCGCCCACAGGCAGGAACAGCACGTCCACCGGTTTGAGCTTTTCAACCGTCCCGGGGTCCAGCCTGTGCCCCAGGTCACCGAGGTGGCAGAGGACGAGCCCGTCAGCCTCGAGGCGGAAGATGACGTTCTCGCCCCGTTCGGACCCCTTCGAGGTGTCGTGGTAGGTGGGGACTCCCAGGATCCTCATGCCCGAGATCGTCCTGTCCCCGGCCTGATCCACAACCTTGGGGCTGCCGCGGACTCCAGCCACATGGCAGTGATCCGCGTGCCCGTGGGAGACGAGGACGACGTCGGCCTCGTCCTGAACGGGCCGGTATTTCATGGCTCCGTCGAAGCATCCCGGCTCGTAAGGGTCCGTTATTATCCTCACCCCGCTGCCGGTGGTCAGAAGAAAGCAGGCATGTCCCAGAAATTTGACCTTCATCGGCTACCCCCTGTTTCCCCAATGTGCGTTGGAGCGTGGGCGCTTCGGCTCCGTGACCCCTGTTTCCCCGTCGGTCACGCCCCCACGCCCTACTCGCTCTCGGCCTCAGTTTTTTCCTCACCTGAAGCTGTTTCCTCCTTGTGGACCAGGATGATGCTGCGGACCTCGATGCCGGCGGCCTGCAGCGCTTTCCTCACATCCGGCATCTTGGCATCCGTGACCTTGACGAGAAAGTTGCTGAATGTTGCCACGGTTTACCTCCATCTTCGTGTTTGCGTTAAGCGTGCATACGTGGGTGCGAAAAAGTCCGTAACGCAATCACCCTTTACGACCGCACGCACGTACGAGTCAATTTCCTACTCCGTCGTCTCCTGGGCTTCCGTGGTTCGCTCGTAGAGCGGGAGCAGAACGATCTCGATCCTCCTGTTGGCCGCCTTGCCCTCGGCTGTTTCGTTGGAGTCGGCGGGCTGGTATTCCCCATAGCCGGCCGCCGAGAGCTTCAACGGCTCGATGCCCACTTCTTCCTGGAGGAAGTGGACCACCGCGAGGGCCCGGCTGGCAGACAGCTCCCAGTTTGTCGGGAACCTCTCCTTGAGCTTTCCGCCGATGGGGACGTTATCGGTGTGCCCCTCGATCTGGACCCTCTTGTCCTGGATCTTGGCCAGCTGGGCCCCGATCTTTCTCAGGACCTCGATGCCCGACCCCTTGAGATCGGCTTTTCCCGAGTCGAAGAGGATCTTCTCCATCAGGTTCACGGACAGGCGGTCCTTCATCCGTCTGATCTGGATCTCCCCGGCCTCGATCTCACCCTTGAGGCTCTGGACCAGCTCGTCGTAGGTGGCCTTGAGCTTTTCCAGCTCCGCCTCCTTCTGCCTCTCCAGCTCCTCCTTGCGGGACCGGAGGGCCTCGTAGTCGGTCTGAAGCCTTTTACCCTCGGTTTCCGTGGCCGCCAGCTTCTCCCTCAGTTCGGCGTTGGTGTCCTGCAGCCGTTTGTTGATGTCCATGGTCTCCTTGATGATGGCTGACTGGGAAACCTCCTTCTTCTGGAGGATCTCCCCGAGACGGTCGTTCTGGGTCTTGAGCTCCTCGTTGAGCGCCTGCTGGACCTTGAGCCGGCCCGCGAGGTCGTCCCTCTCCACCGTCAGATCGCTGACGCGCGTCGCGGAGGCAGAGAGGTCGTCCTGACAGAGGGAGAGCTCCGAGCGCAGGGATCTGTTCTCCTCGACCTGGACCTGGAGATTTCCGGCACACCGGTCGGCCTCGTCCTTCTTGAGAAGGTAGTCCTTCTTGCTGACGACGCAGCCCGAGAGGAGCACCGACAGGGCCGCGGCAAGCAGCAGTATGGATCTTGGATTTTTCACTGAGCACCCTCCTTCATTGGGTATCGTGCCGTAAATATCCCACAATCACTCGACTGTTTCAAGAAAGAGCCAAACCTTTGACCGGGCTCGAACCGCTGTACAAACAGGGTGCTGAAAAAATCCCTTGTGGACTATTTCAACGTCGGGTTGCCTGGGGCGGCCCGGCGCAACCCTCCAAAAGCCTTCGTGTTTTTACATCTCGCATTTGGGTCCCGCCATGGCGGGACACCCGCGTCGCCCTATCAGGCTGCGTTTTCAGGGGTTTTTCAGCAGCCTGCTAGAACACCTGGAAAGGCGCGGGAACGAAGGTGAGGATGAACACGGCCAGGGCCAGATAACCCGCCCTCCTCCTCCCCTCATTCAGGGCGATGTGGGGCAGGAGGACCGGGGGATGGCGGACACCCACGAAAACCAGCAGGAGGGCCAGGAGGAGCCACCCCAACCAGAACAGGCCACCCATGACGACCAGGGCCAGGTGTACAACGCGGGCGATTCTGTCCGAGTGCTCCGGGAACAGGGCCTTGACGATGTGACCGCCGTCCAGCTGCCACACGGGCAGGAGGTTCAGGGAAGTGACGAACATCCCGAGCCAGCCGGCGAAACCCACGGGGTGAAGGAGGACGTCCATGCCCTCGGGGACAGTACCCACCACCAGCTTGCTCATCAGGATGACCAGGAGACTGTCACCCAGGATCAGATGCACCCCCCCCTGTTCCACCGGGACGACTCTGGAGAGATGGAACCCGACGACGAGGGCGGGAAAGGCCACGGCAAAGCCAGCCAGGGGACCCGCCACCCCGATGTCGAGGAGGGCCCTGCGGTCCCAGATGGCCCCCTTGATGCGGATGACGGCACCCAGGGTCCCGATGATGGTGGGGGCCGGGATGAAGTATGGCAGCGTGGCCGGGA
>CP070682.1:29148-40544 GCA_020352595.1 bacterium
CGATTGTCAAGGGGGGAGGAAAAAGGCAGCCAGCACTGTAAGTTAAACGGGGGGACTGCAGTCAAGGGCTGGTGCGTGGCGAAGGTCCGCTGCACTTCACTCCCAGATCCCGCATCTCATGATATCCCGGATACCAGGTCACGGATCCAGAATTGAGATCATTGATAACGGCGTGCAGGACGGGACTGATCCTGTGCCCCGTCTGAGATCCGAGATCTGAGATTCGAGATGGATCTCACCCCCCCGGCCTGGGGATCCTCTGAAGTCCGTACTGGGCGCTGGGCTTGAAGTTCCAGACGTGGGTGTACAGGCCCAGGGGAGTCGTCACCGAAACCGAATACCGCACCACCACGAGGACCTGCCGTGTCTGTTCGTCCTTTACGATGGTGAAGTTCTCCTCCCGGGCGGGGATGCCGTGGATCCGGACGGCCTCGAGGAGCTGGTTGCGGGCCTGCAGGATCGTCCCGTCCACGCTCAGCGTCCGCGCGATGGTGTCGACGTCGTTGCCGAACATGGCGTTCCTGATGTAGGGCGCCCCGATCATCCAGCCGGAGATGACGCCGTAGATCACCAGGAAGCCGACCAGGATCTTCTTGAGGTTCATAGGAAAAATCTAGCAGAAAAAGAACGCGGAATCCAGATTTCAGGGGTCGGCGCAAAGGCGGGTGGAAAGGAAGGGGAGGAAGTCCCTGGCTCCGGGTCCTGGGTTCTGAGTTCCGCCTTTTTGAAGCAAACCGCTCACCGGGTCCGGGCCCGCGAGGTCAGTCCTTCATGTTGACGTACTGGAGGGGGATGGGTATCTCGGCACCCTTCAGCATGGAGATCACCGACTGCAGGTCGTCGATCTTCTTGCCTGTGACGCGCACCTGGTCGTCCATGACGGCGGCCTGGACCTTGAGCTTGGTGTCCTTGATCAGCTTGACGATCCTCCGGGCCGTTTCAGGGTCGATGCCCTCCCGGAAGGTGCCCTCGCACTTGATATGTCCCTGGGAGGTGCCCTCCGCCTTGCCGAAGGAGAGACTCTTCGCCTCGACCTTCCTGCGCACGAGGTGGGTCACGAGGATCTGCTGGATGGCCTTGAGCTTCATCTCGTCGGCCGCGAGGAGCTTCAGCCGCCTCTCCTTGCGGTCGAGGTCCAGTTCCCAGCGGGACTGGCGCAGGTCGTACCTTGTGGAGATCTCCTTCTTGGCGTTGTTGACGGCGTTGTCCACTTCCTGCATGTCGATGCGGTTGACTATGTCGAAGGACGGCATGGGGGTTCTCCTGTTCAGTAACGGTTATCTTATTGTTCCGGGACCCTTTTTACCGGGATGGGGAAATTTTGCAAGCCCCGAACCTGGTCCCGTCGCAGCCTGGAGTTCAAGAAACACGGCCTGATGACCCTTGATGGCGTTCTCCCCGCGTCACGGCGCCAGCGCGTCCCCGCGTCCGACCCTTGCCTTCAGGGCCCTCCACCACCCCACCAGCGCCGCCGCGGCGGCGGCCACGGCGGCAGGACCGAGGCCGGTGACGGGTGCCAGGAGTGCGTACAGGGCCAGGCCGGCCATGGCCGGAGGAAGAAGGGACAGCCGCTCCCAGCGCCCCTCGGGAACCAGGAAAACGGCCCTGCCGGCCGGCCCGAGCAGGTAGGCCACTACGGCGGCGTCCACCATGAGAAAGGGCCAGAGCATGAGGCCCTCGATGGGGACCAGCATGTGCCACAGGTGAATGGTCCAGTAAAGGGGGATGAGCACCAATGCGGTGCTCCAGGCCCAGGGGCGCACCTTCCAGAACCCCACTGCCAGGGCGGCGTTCACACCGGTGTTGACGGTGAGGTCCATCCTGTCGAAGAGGGTGGCCGGTTCGGGGGGCGGATACACCGCCAGGTACAGGGCGGCGGCGACGTTCAGCAATACCTGAAGGAGGAACCAGGCCGAGATGATCCACGGTAGCCGGCGGCGGATGGAGAATCGGTGAATTGGGACTTCGGATCCCGCTTCCATGGAATCAGTCTATGCGGAAAATGAAGAAGTTCAAGACAGCCGGATCTCCTGTCCGTCGCAGCCGGGCTGGCGAAGCCGGTGGGATCCGGGATTCCCTGTGATCTGAGATGCGAGATTTGCGATCTGAGATCGCTCTTATTCTATCCCGTCGCCCATCCTGCCGAACCGCGGCCACTTCCTGGACCTGTCCCAGGACCAGTAGATGACCATGGCCTTCCCCTTGACGTCGGCCAGATCCACAAAACCCCAGAACCTGCTGTCGTTGGAGTTGTCGCGGTTGTCCCCCATGACGAAGACCTTCCCCTCCGGGACGGTCAGGGGACCCAGGTTGTCGCGCCCGGTGATCGGAGACCCGTCACGGTCGGTGAAGTAGGCGTGCCCGTCATCGATCAACTCTCCATCGATGTAGACCCGCTTGTCCTCGATCGTCAGGGTCTCGCCCTCGAGGGCTATGCACCTCTTGATGAAATCGAGTTTTCTGTCACGCGGGTACCGGAAGACGATGACGTCGCCGCGCCGGGGTTTGCGGAAAGCCAGGACCTTTCGGTCCGTCAGCGGGACACGGAACCCGTAGAGGAACTTGTTGACGAGGATATGGTCACCGACGAGCAGTGTGGGCACCATGGAGGGAGAGGGGATCTTGAAGGCCTGGACGACAAAGGTTCGGATTATCAGGGCAAGGATGAGCGCCAGAACGATGGCCTCAGCGTATTCCCTGAACTTCCCCTTCGCGCGGTCCACCTTGGCCGCCGTGTCCATCTGAACGGTTTTTTCGAGCCTGGTCTTTTCCTCAGCCACGTCTCCTCCTGACTTGGAAGCCGGATTCCGCCGTCCGGGATCCCCCAGTGCGCCCATGAACCGGGAACCCGGTTCCCGGAACCGCTGTTACTGGACCTTCAGGATCGCCATGAACGCGTCCTGGGGGATCTGCACCCTCCCGACGCTCTTCATCCTCTTCTTCCCCTCTTTCTGTTTCTCGAGCAGCTTGCGCTTCCTGGTCACGTCCCCCCCGTAGCACTTGGCCAGAACGTTCTTCCTCAGGGCCCTTACGCTTTCCCTGGCGATGATCCGGCTGCCGATGGCGGCCTGGATGACCACCTCGAACATCTGCCTCGGTATGATCTCCTTCATCCTCACCGTCAGGTCCCGGCCCCTGTAGAAGGCCTTCTCCTTGGGGACGATGACCGACAGCGCGTCCACCGTCTCGCCGTTGACCTTGATGTCCAGTTTCACCAGGTCTCCGGGACGATAGCCCACGGGATCGTAATCCAGGGACGCGTACCCCCTGCTCAGGGATTTGAGCTTGTCGTAGAAGTCGAAGATCACCTCTCCCAGGGGCAGGTCGTACTCGAGCATGACGCGGCGGTCCTCGAGGTAGTTCATGGACACCTGCTGCCCCCTCCGCTCCGTCAGCAGCGAAAGGATGCCTCCCATGTACTCGTCGGGCAGCATTATGGTGGCCCGCACGTACGGCTCGTGTATCGTCTCCACCTCTCCCGAGACCGGAAGCCTGGCAGGATTGTCCACCTCGACCCAGGTCCCGTCCCTTTTGAGCACCCGGTAAACCACTGTCGGTGCCGTGGTCACGAGGTCGAGCTCGAAGTGCCTCTCGAGTCGCTCCTGGACCACCTCCATGTGAAGCATGCCGAGAAAACCGCAGCGGAAACCGAAACCCAGCGCCTGGGATGTCTCCGGCTCGAAGACGAGGGACGAGTCGTTGAGGACCAGCTTCTCGAGGGCGTCCCTGAGCTGACCGAACTCCTCGCTGGCCGACGGGTAGAGTCCGGCGTAGACCATGGGCCGGATCTTCTTGAAACCCGGGAGGGGAGAACCGGCGGGCCTGTCGGCGTCCGTCACGGTGTCACCGACCTGGAGCTTCTTCAGATCCTTGATGCCGGCTACGATGTACCCCACCTCGCCCGCGGACAGCGACGTCTCCTTCACCGAGGCGGGTCGGAAGGTGCCGATCTCCCCGATCTCGTACACCCCCCGCTGCGCCATGAGGCGGATGTCGCTCCGCGGCCTGAGGATCCCCTCGAAAACCCTCACGAGCCCCACCACACCGACGTAGTTGTCATACCAGGAGTCCACGATGAGGGCTCTCAGGGGCGCCTGGGTGTCCCCTTCCGGGGGGGGGACCCTGCTCACGATGGCCTCCAGGAGCTCCCGTATACCCTTCCCGGCCTTGGCGCTGACTTCCAGCACCTCGGCGGGGTCGATGCCCAGAATGGATTCGAGTTCGTCCCTGACCCTTCCCGGGTCGGCGCTGGGAAGGTCGATCTTGTTGATGACGGGGATGATCACGAGGTTCTGGGCCACCGCCAGGTAGGCGTTGGCGATGGTCTGAGCCTCCACGCCCTGGACGGCATCCACCACCAGGATGGCTCCCTCGCATGCGGACAGGGAGCGTGAGACCTCGTAGGAGAAGTCCACGTGGCCCGGCGTGTCGATGAGGTTCAGGATGTAGGTCTTCCCGTCGGCTGACCTGAAGGACAGGCGGGCCGTCTGGGCCTTTATGGTGATCCCTCTCTCCCGTTCGATATCCATGGAATCGAGGACCTGGTCCATCATCTGGCGCTTGCTGACGGCTCCTGTCACCTCGAGGAGGCGGTCCGCCAGCGTCGACTTGCCGTGGTCGATGTGGGCGATGATGGAGAAGTTTCTTATGTGATCCTGTTTCAAGAAAGTTTCCTCAAGGAGCCTCGCTGGATGCACCGGGATCCAGGGCCCGGACAGACACCGTGACTTTTCTATTCCTCACCCCGGGGCAGGTTCCCGGTTTCGGGATCGCCTTCCTTCTCATCCTCCTGGTCCTCACCCGCTTCCTCATCCGCCTTGTCCAGAGGGCGTGCCGCGAACATCCGGAAAGGTCTCGTGGGATCGCGCAGTATGAGAGCGACGACCAGGTAGAGGGCGAAGAGAGCGAACGCCAATCCGAAGGGCGCTAGAATGTAGAACAGGGGGTCTGACATGTCAAGGGGCGGCCTTCCCCGGCAGAAGGGCATCTGCATCTGGCGATACGGTAATGGAGCATCGAAGCATCGTTACGCTGGGTCCTTTCTTCCCTTCCCCTGCCCTCTTTCGGGTCTTTCAGATGCCCAGATCGAAGCTGACCCTGTAGTCCGTCCTTCCGGGGCTCCTGGATCTGGAAAGGGTCACTGTCCAGCAGCGGCCCCGGACATCCACAGCCAGGGACTCGTCCGACATGGCCTCATTCTGGACATCATAGGTCAGGTCGCCCCGCAGCTCCAGGGCACCCATGGGTACGCGCGCGCGGCCGTAGGCCAGGTCGTAGGAACCCCTGGCGGTTTCCTTTCCCACGACCACGCTCAGATCCCTGGCTTCGTACCCTGCCTCCACCCGCCAGTTTTCCCTGGCCGCCTGCGCCGCACCCATGGAGGGCAGAACAAGGAGGAAGGCGTCGTCCTCGTTGAGGGAGGCTGTCAGGAACCAGGGCCGGGAGGAAAGTCTGGTCCGGGCGAAGGACCTGGACAGCTCCAGCTCCCAATCTTTCCAGACTCCAGTGGTGAGATCCCAGGTCCATCCCGGGACCACAAGCCTGCTTTTGACCTGCGCTTGCGCGACGCGGCGCTCCTCCACCGCGTCGCTGCCGTCCCGGACCCCCGTCAGTGCGAAGGCGGCCTTCTGGGCGGTGGCGGCCGTAAAGTCCATGTCCACGCGGTGGCTCCCCCAGTCCCCGGCGGCCTCAAGGGACATCTTTTCCGAGAACCTGTAGATGTAGGCCTCCTCCCGGACGGTTCCCTCGCCACCGGCGGCCAGGATGCCCTGCGCGAGGAAACTGCCCGACATGAACTCGGATCCTGGCAGACGCACCCTCACGACCGGGGTCAAGAGATCCCTCTCGGTGCCCTCTTCAAACCGGTCGTGCCTCGCCTCGATTCCTGCGGTCAGCGGACCGAGGAACAACGGACCCAGGGCCATCTCCGTGCGTGAACGCTCGATGCGGTCCGCAGCCGTACCCTCCCGAGACAAGGCCCCCTCGGTCAGCAGGCTCGCCCCTCCCGCGGAAAGGGCAAGGAGGCCCAGGTCTCCTTCCAGCGTGGCGTGCCTGTACACGGCGCCGGGGTGCCTCTGGGCAAAGGTTTGCCCGAAAAGGTCCGGCGCCTCGGAGTTGCCGGCGTCGTACCATCTTGCGCGAAGCCAGAATCCCGGGAAAAGGGACATGGAGTGTTCACCGTGGACGAACCACCTGTCATCGTCCCGGGAAGCCATGCCGTATCCGGCCCAGTCCCCTCCCCCTCCCCAGTCCAGCCTGTACCGTGCCTCGAAGCCGATGCCCAGGGTGTCCCTGCTGAAGGTCCTCGGGCTCAGGGTCACGTCCGCGTGGGGTCCGAGCACGAGGAAGAAAGGCCAGGTCGACTCCAGACCCAGCTCCTCGGAATACCCTATCTCGGGCAGGAGGAGCCCCGTCTGCCTCTTGGTCTTTACGGGGAAGAAGAGATAGGGCGTGTAGAAGACGGGTACGCCTGCTATGCGGAAGGCGGCGTTCCTGGCACTCAGGTAACCCTCCCTGCGCACGTGGATGCTCGAGGCGGTGAAAGACCAGTCGGGGCACTCTCCGGGACAGCTGGTCAGGACTCCCTGACGCACGAGGTATTCTTCGGGTCCAACCCTCTGGATGTCCTCGCCGCGCACCCTGAAGCCGTTGGGCACCACGATGATCTCCCCCCGGCTTATCCCCCCCGTGAGGTCGGAAAGATCCAGGGCCAGGGAGTCTCCCGTGAAGGCACCCCCTTCCTCTTCCTGCATGGTGACGTTCCCCGTGAGGAGCAGGGTGTTGGAACCGGGATGAAATCGCATGGCATCAGCCCGCACGGTGACGCCTTCCCCCTTCACCTGCACCTCCCCCTCAGCGAGAAGGGTGCC
The DNA here is from genome assembly GCA_020352595.1 of bacterium. Taxonomy (GTDB): domain Bacteria; phylum BMS3Abin14; class BMS3Abin14; order BMS3Abin14; family BMS3Abin14. The sequence goes on from CP070682.1 coordinate 36,018, forward strand.
GTCCGCGAGGCTGCGCATGGTCTCAGAGGTCACGATGATCCGACCCTGGACAGTCTCACCTGCAGCGGCCCCGGGAAGGAGAACCGTGAGGAACAGCGCTGCCGCCAGGCATCTGCGTATCAAGGAATCCCCCTGTCAGCCCCGGAGTCCTTCCAGGGTCCCGAGGGCCTTTGCCGCCAGGAACACTGATCCCGCAACCACCACCAACCCCTTCTCGCCCGCCTGCCGGCGGGCCTCCTCGATCCCCTCCGGTAAGGACCCGCTCAGGGTGACCAGAGCTTCTGGTGGCATCCGGGACCTCAGCTCCCCCGTGGTCATGGCCCGGGGATGGTCCAGGGGAACGAGGACGAACCGGCTGCCTACCCTGAGCATCTCGGTGGCCATGCCGCCAAGGTCCTTGTCCCCCAGGGCCGAAAGGACCCAGACCACGGATGCGCCCTCCGGAATGGATCCCACCAGGGCTCTGGCTGCCTCCCGGTTATGAGCGGCGTCGACGATGATGGCCGGCGATCCTCCGAACAGATGGAAACGCCCCCTCCACCTGGCCCCCTCGAGGCCCTCGGCCACGTGGCGTCCGTCCACGGGGAAACCCTCCGTGTCCAGGACCTCCAGAGCCGCCAGGGCGACGGCCGCATTGCCGATCTGGAACCGTCCCGGCAGCCCGAGCCTCAGCCCGGACATACTCCACCGCCTTCCCTCAAATTGCAAGGTGTCCCCCTGACCCTCCCATCGGGCCCTGAAATCGCGCCCCCGGAGCAGCACCTTGGCACCAGCGGAACCAGCCATGGAGAGAAGGACCTGGAGGGCATCCTCGTCGTCGCAGCCGATGACAACGGGACGTTCCCGGCGCATGATCATTCCCTTCTCAGTGGCGATCTCCCGGATGCTCTCTCCCAGCCAGCTCTGGTGATCGAGGGAGATGCCCGTGATAACCGACAGGATGGGCTCGGTGGCGTTGGTCGCGTCCCACCGCCCGCCGAGGCCGACCTCAAGGAGGGCCACCCTGGCCCCGGAGCGGGAAAAATGGAGCAGGGCCATGGCCGTGGCGAACTCGAAATAGCTCAGGTCCACGCCGGTGCGGCGCACGGCGGACCCGAGATCGGCCACCTCCGCGGGGGCGGCCTCCCGTCCGGCGACCACGATCCTCTCTTCGAAGCGCTCGAGATGGGGCGACGTGAACCTGCCGGCCCTGTAGCCGGCCGCGTCGAGGACGGCCCCCATGAGGGCCACCACTGAGCCCTTCCCGTTGGTTCCTCCGACGATGATGTGCGGGTAATCGAGGTGGGGCGATCCGAGCCGGGAGAGGACCGCGCTGATCCTCTCCAGCCCCGGGCGGATCCTGGACTCGTTCAGGCCGGCGAGATAGGCCAGGGCCAGCTCGTAGGTCATTGACCGGTAAAGGCCCTCAGGAGTGAGACGATGGTTCTCTTGAGCTCCTTGCGGTTGACAACCTTGTCGATCATGCCGTGCTCGAGGACGAATTCCGACCGCTGGAACCCTTCGGGCAACTCCTGACGGATGGTCTGCTCGATGACTCGAGGACCCGCGAAACCGATGAGCGCCCTCGGCTCGGCGATGTTGACGTCTCCCAGCATGGCGAAACTTGCCGTGACGCCGCCCGTCGTGGGATCGGTGAGGACCGAAAGGAAGGGCAGCCGCTCACGTCTCAGACGGGCGAGAGCGGCGCTGGTCTTGGCCATCTGCATGAGAGAGAGCGCCCCTTCCTGCATCCTCGCGCCGCCGGAGGACGAGATCACGATGAGCCCGCAGCGCTCGGCGATGGCCTTCTCGATGGCGCGCGTGACCTTCTCACCGACCACGGATCCCATGCTGCCCCCCAGGAAGAAGAAGTCGAAAACGCAGAGGACCGCCTTCTGGCCGTCGAGCTGGCATACGCCGGAAACCACGGCCTCGGTGAGGCCTGTCTTTTGCTTCGCCGTCTTGACGCGGTCCCGGTACTTCTGGGAATCCTTGAAATGAAGCGGGTCCTCGCTCTGGATGTGCTTGTCGAACTCCTCGAAGGTCCCCGGATCGACGAGAAGGTCGATCCTCTCCCTGGCGCTGATGCGGAAGTGGTAGTCGCATTTGGGGCAGACCTTGAGGTTGCGTTCGATCTCCTTGCTGTAGACGATCTCGCCACAGTTGTTGCACTTGATCCACAACCCTTCGGGAACCGTGACCTTGCGGCGGTCCGACCGTTCCGGCCGAGAGGATCTTCTGCGGAACCAGGATACCATGGGTTTTTCAGCCTATGTCCACCTTGGGCAGCTTCTTCAGAGACTCGGCGATCTTTTCCTGGGGATAGGTGTAATCCTCCAGCTCGCCCGCCAGGAAGGCATCGTAGGCCGCCATGTCGAAATGCCCATGGCCGCTGAGGTTGAACACGATGACCTCCTCCTTGCCGGTTTCCTTGCACCTGAGCGCCTCGTCGAAGGCGGCCTTGATGGCGTGGGCCGATTCGGGAGCCGGGATGATCCCCTCGACCTGCGCGAAGGTCACCGCCGCCTGGAACACGGGGTTCTGCGTGTAGGCCACCGCCTCCACGATCCCTTCCCTGTGCAGGATGCTCACGAGGGGTGAGTCGGCATGGTACCTGAGTCCTCCCGCGTGGATGCCGGGTGGAACGAAGTCGTGCCCCAGTGTGTACATGGGCATGAGGGGGGTCATCTGGGCGGTGTCCCCGAAGTCATAGGCGTAAACGCCCTTGGTCAGCGTGGGACAGGAGGTGGGCTCAACGGCCACGAACCGGATGTCCTCCCCGGCGGCCTTTTCCGGCATGAAGGGAAAGGCCAGCCCTGCGAAGTTGCTGCCGCCGCCGCACGAACCGATGAGGACGCTGGGCTTGTCCCCCACTTTCCTGAGCTGCTCCTTTACCTCCAGTCCGATGATGGATTGGTGCAGCAGGACGTGGTTGAGGACACTGCCCAGGGAATACTTGGTGTCCTCGCGCGTGGCCGCGTCTTCAACCGCTTCGCTGATGGCTATGCCCAGGCTCCCCGGCGAGTCGGGATCCCTGGACAGGATGCCCCTGCCGGCATTGGTGCGGTCCGAAGGGCTCGGGATCACCTCGCTCCCCCACACCTGCATCATGGAACGCCTGTACGGTTTCTGATGATAGCTTACCTTGACCATGTAAACCGTGCACTCGAGGCCGAACAGCTTGCAGGCGAGGGAAAGGGCACTTCCCCACTGGCCCGCTCCCGTCTCCGTGGCAAGGCGCTTCACCCCTTCCTTCTGGTTGTAGTAGGCCTGGGCTATGGAGGTGTTGGGCTTGTGGCTGCCTGCCGGGCTGACGCCCTCGTACTTGTAGTAGATCTTGGCCGGGGTCCCGAGGACCTCCTCGAGGTGATAGGCCCGGTAAAGGGGCGTCGGCCGCCACAGCCGGTAGATGTCCAGGATCTCTTCGGGGATGTCGATCCAGCGCTCCTGGGAGACCTCCTGTTCGATGAGTCGCATGGGAAAGATGGGGGCGAGATCGTCCGGGCCGATGGGCTGACCCGTGCCGGGATGTATGGTCGGGCCCGGCATCACGGGCATGTCCGGCATGATGTTGTACCAGGCTTTGGGAAGCTCACGTTCGTCGAGATTGACCTTCTTGGTTATCATCTCGGGCTCCTTTCGGGGATGCTGGTGATTCCTGGTGAGACCTTTACGTCCTCATGGGGCTGCATCTCTCCTCGCAGTGGATGGAGATGACACACCATCCCGGTTTAGGTAGCACGGTTGATGGAAAAGTTCAAGGAATGCGGAGTTTTGTGGCAGTCCAACTCACCTCGCTCCTTTACGGTCCGGGTGCCAGGCGGAGCATCTTGTCGAGGGCTCGGGCAGGATCGAGTTCAGGGTCACCTGTGAGGATCCCAAGGGACCTGAGGTAATTCTGGACCTTGAGGTGCTCAGGGAGAAACCCTTCCGGCAGAGCCCCGGATGTTCCGCCCAGGACACGGGACGGGGGTCCTGAAAGGACCACTTTTCCCCCTCGCAGATAGGCGACGTGATCCAGAAGACCTGCCTGGTCGGGGATCCTGTGGCCCGCCATGAGGATGGTCGTCCCCTTTGAACGGCAGTAGTCATGGGCCCGCTGGAAAAACTCCCCCGTACCGGCCGGGTCCAGGCCGTCCGTGGGCTCATCGAGAACCAGGAGTTCCGGATCCATGGCCAGGACTCCCGCCACGGCAGCCCGGCGCATCTGCCCGCCCGACAGCGTGTGAACCGGACGGCTGAGAACATCCTCGTCCAGCCCAACCCACAAGGCGGCCTCGCGAACCCTTCTGGACACCTCCTGTCTGGACAGGCCCAGGTTGCGAGGCCCGAAAGCAATGTCGTCGCGTACGGTTTCCGAGAACAGCTGTCGCTCGGCATTCTGAAAGAGAAGCCCGATCCTGCCGTGGATGGGTTCACGGTTCCTGAAGTAGGCTTTCAGCCGCTCACCCTTGAAGAGAACGGATCCCCTGTCGGGCCTCACGATGCCGTTGGCCATCTGGAGGAGGGTGCTCTTTCCGGAACCGTTTGCCCCGCAAAGGAGTGAGA
>CP070682.1:40644-43602 GCA_020352595.1 bacterium
GAAGCGGCCGTCGGTGTGACCTCCCGGGCCCAGGCCCTCATCGTTTTCGAAGGGAGGACGGACAAACGGCTGGCGGTCATGACAGGGGATTTCGTGCCCTCCCCTACGCTCTTCCTGCGCACGCCATTCCGACTCCTGGGGGAGAACGCGGGCGCGGCGGGCACCACCCAGACCGGTTACTACTGGAAGATCAGTTACAACAGATTCTCCCTGGACCGGCAGGAGGACCCGGAGACCGGCGGCATCGGCCCGGCCTCCCCGACCTACAATTACGGGACCGAGGTCACGGGGCAGTTCCTGGCGGCGGCGCCCGTCTTCGCGGTCCAGAGTCTGAGGCCCGACGGGAGCGTCCCCTGGCGGGGCGAGGTGGGGATCGGGGCGGGCTATCTCTCCCTGGACGGGGACGTGGCTCTGGAGGACCCGGCCGGAGGGCCCGCCATGATCATCCAGGACCTGGACTACAGCGGACCGGCGGTCTTCGTCTTCGTCGCCGGCCAGCACAACTGGAAGGCCCTCCTCCTGGGCTTCCAGATGGGCATCATGGCGACATCTTCCAGACCGTACTCCTTCAGCCAGTCCTTCGTCTCCCTGGACGTGGGTTTCCGCAAGCTCTTCTGATCCCAGGTTACAAAGAGGGGTCCCGGGTCCCCCGGAGCGCCCGATCCGTCAGTCCACCTTGGCTATGGGCAGGGACCATTTCCGGTGGATGGCCACGATGCGGATGACGATGACCACGAGGGCGGCGATGACGGCCGTGGTCGAGTCCGGCAACCCGACACGGTACAGGATGTAGTAGACGATCCCACCGAAGATGCAGGCCGTGGCGTAGACCTCCTTCTGGAGGATGAAGGGAACCTGGTCGGACAGGACGTCACGGACCAGCCCGCCGGCCGTGGCCGTCATGACTCCCATCATCACGGCCACGAGGAAGCCCGCGTCGTAGGCCAGGGCCTTGCCGGTGCCGATGACCAGGAAGGTGCCGAGGCCCAGCGCGTCGAAGTACAGCAGGGGCCGGTGCAGGAAGTTCAGGCTGCGGTGGAAGAAGAAGACCGCCAGGGCCACCCCAATGGAGAGGTAGAAGTAGGTCTCGTCCTTGAAGCAGAAGGGGGGGATGGAGCCCAGGAGGACGTCCCTGAGGGTGCCGCCACCCACCGCGGTGACAACTCCCAGGATGACCACCCCCAGAAGGTCCATGCGCCTCTGAATGCCCGCGAGGGCGCCTGACGCGGCGAAGGCGGCGGTTCCCAGCAGGTCGAGGGCGTAGAGGACGTTCACGGCAGACCGATATTAGCACGGGCGCCCGGCCCGCAAAAGAAAAGCTTGCTGATGCCGGGTTCCCGGGCGCCCTTTTCCTGAAAGAGGGGGCGCCGGAGTTCCCCGTCCCGAGCCGCCTCCGGGGGCTTGACATCCTCCCCGTTCGGCCTCATAGTGCGCCGACTCTCCGGTGGCACATATCCACCGGGGGACCGGGAGGATAAATACAGCCATGCAGGAAAGCATCCGCAATATCGCCATCATCGCCCACGTCGACCACGGCAAGACGACCCTCGTGGACGCCATGCTCAGGCAGGCCGGCGTGTTCCGCGCCAACGAGGCCGTAGCCGAGCGCGTCATGGACTCCAACGACCTGGAGCGCGAGCGGGGCATCACCATCCTGGCCAAGAACCTCTCCATCCTCCACGAGGGCCTCAAGATCAACATCGTCGACACGCCGGGGCACACCGACTTCGGGGGCGAGGTGGAGAGGATCCTGAAGATGGTGGACACGGTGCTGCTCCTGGTGGACGCGGTGGACGGTCCCATGCCCCAGACCCGGTTCGTGCTCAAGAAGTCGCTGGAGCTGGGCCTGCGGCCCATCGTGGTCATCAACAAGATCGACCGGCCCAGCGCCGATCCTCTCGGAGTAAGGGAACGGATCTTCGACCTCTTCTGCGACCTGGCCCTCTCCGAGGACCAGCTCGAATTCCCCGTCATCTTCACCAGCGCCAGGCAGGGCTACGCGTTGGCCGACCTCGGCGACGATCCGGCGGACCTGAAGCCCCTCTTCGCCGTCATTCGTGACAGCGCCCGGCCCCCGTGCGGCGACGGCGCCGCTCCCTTCCAGATGCTGGTGGCGCACATCGACTACGACGACTACATCGGACGCACGGCAACGGGCAAGGTCTACAGCGGGAGCGCGAGCGCCGGCGACGCCGTGGCCCTCGTCCGCAGGGACGGAAGGGTCAGCAAGGGCCGCATCACCAGGATCCTCGACTACGACGGCCTGCGCCGGGTGGAGATCCCGGCGGCGGCCTGCGGCAACATCGTCACCGTGGCGGGGCTGGATGAGGTCGAGATCGGGGACACCGTTGCCTGCACCGAGCGCCCGGTGGGCCTCCCCTACGTCGCCATCGAGGAGCCGACACTGTCCATGAACTTCATGGTCAACACCTCCCCCTTCGCCGGCAGGGAAGGAAAGATGGTCACCTCCCGGAGCCTTCGGGAGAGGCTGCGCAAGGAGCTGCGGACCAACCTGTCTCTGAGGGTCGAGGACACCGCCAGCCCGGACACCTTCAAGGTCTCGGGCCGGGGTGAACTGCACCTGTCCATCCTCATCGAGAACATGCGGCGGGAGGGGTACGAGATGGCAGTGTCCAGGCCTGAGGTCATTTACAGGGAGGTGGCCGGCCTGCGCCACGAACCCATGGAGTACCTTGTCGTGGACGTCCCGGCCGAGCACCAGGGCGCCGTCATGGGCCTTCTGGGGCCGCGCAGGGCGCGCGTGAAGGACATCCGGACCCTGGCCCGCTCCGTCCGCATGGAGTTCTCCGTTCCGGCACGCGGGCTCATCGGCCTGCGCGGGGAGCTGCTCACCGAGACACGCGGGACGGCCGTGATGACCCACGTCTTCGACGGCTACGAGCCCTTCAAGGGGGAGATCCCGGGACGGCGCAGCGGGGCCCTGGTTTCCATGGTGGA
>CP070682.1:43702-48501 GCA_020352595.1 bacterium
CGCTCAGAATGATCTCCCCACCGTCGCCGCCGTCAGCTTCCCATGGACGACTCCCTTGGTGCCGATGAGGCGGTCGGCCATCTTCCGGATGTCGCTGCTCCTCCCCTTCACCAGGACCACCTCAAGGCACATGTGGTGGTCAAGGTGGACGTGGAGGGTGGAGATGATGGCCTCCCCCATCTCGTGCTGGATGGAGTTGAGCTCGTCGGAAAGCTCCTTGACGTGGTGGTCGTAGACGAGGGTCACGGTGCCGATGGTCTCCTCGTCCGACTCCCACTCGGCCTCCACGAGAAAATCCCGGATGAGGTCCCTGAGCGCCTCGGACCGGTTGCTGTATCCCTTTTCCCCGATGAGCCCGTCGAAACGGGACAGGAGACGGTTCGGTATGGACACTCCGAAGCGGGTGGTCTTCTCGCTCATGGTCCGAGGGCGCTGCTGCTATTGTGCGGCCTTGGGCGGGCGTCCCCTGCGCCTGGGGGCCTTGGCGGCCCCGGTGGCGGGCTTCTCAGCGGCGCCGGCCGCTCCCTTCCTGACCGATGGCTTTCGCTTCTTCGGCGCCCCCCCTGAAGCCGCCTTGCGAGGTCTTCCCTTTTTCCCCGGCGCAGCCTCCGGCGCGGCTGCCTCGGCCTTTGCCGGGCGGCCCCTCCGGCGGGGAAGGGGCTTGTCCGAACGAATGGCCTTCATCTCGCGGTTGAGCCTGGAGATCTTCCTGTCGAGCTCCACGATGTGCGTCACGGTCTCCGCGATGTCGTCCTGGCCTTTCTTGGAGGCCTTCCTGTAGTTGCCGTAAAAGAGTTCGCCCAGTTCCTGGAACAGGTCCCTGCGCTGCCTGTTCAGGGACCCCAGTTCGATCTTCACCTGAGCCACCTTGGTGACCTTGTCGGCTTCCACCTTGCCCTTCTTCACCGCATCGACGACCTTCTTGCCGAAATCCTCGAGGGCCCCTTTCACTTTCTCGAGTTCCTTCTCCACACTGTTCTCCTTTCCAATTATCGACAGAAAAGTTCCCACTGAAAAAACACCGGGCTTAAAAAATCGATGAGAATTTCGCTCGGTATTTTTTTGCCTGATGCCATCAAGGCCAGGCGCGACGCTTCACCTAAGTGTCAGTCGAAATTCGGGTTTTTCCGGACGCCCTTCCCTTTCCTGCAGGAGCGCCGGGAAAAATCATTAAAATAATGAAGATTATAGCGAAGGGGTAATTATCAGCGCAACTGTAAAATCAACAGCGATTTGCTGCAGATTTTTTCTACAGGCCGAAGGCCATGCGGATTCCGTACAGGACGAACCAACCGCCGAGAAGCAGGAGGAGGACGGCGCACAGGAGGAGAACCGCCCTGTAGGGACGCCCCCCCACGAGCTTCAGGCCCCTGGAGGCGCCCGCTGAAACCAGGGTATACCAGGCCAGATCCCCCGAGATGTGGCCAAAGAAGAAGACCGCAACGCCCAGCGGGCCCAGTTCGGCGGCCCTCGTCAGGAAGGCCAGGCCCACTGTGGCCCACCACAGGGTCCAGTAGGGGTTGGACAGGCTGGTCAAAAGCCCCAACCACACGGCGCGGTTTCCCCGCACGCAACGAGGGTCCCTGTCCTCCTGGACAAGGCCCGACCGGCCCAGGACGAGCATCCCCCAGCTCATCCAGAGAAGGATGGCTCCCCCCACGATCCCCACCCCCGACTGGACGCTTGCGGACTGGAGCAACGGGCCGGCTCCCAGAAAGACCAGGGAGATCAGGCCCAGTTCAAGGATGGCGTGACCCAGGACGGCCAGGGGTCCGAAGGTCCATCCGAACCGGGGTGAATGGGCCACGGTCACCGAGAGGAGGGGACCCGGCATCAGGGCTCCTGAAAGGGCCACGACGAAGGCTGAGGCGAAGAGGAGGAACAGGCTCATTTTCCGGTGCCCCGCAGCTTCTTGAGCAGGCGCAGCTCGGGCCGGTAGCGCCCCTCATCCTCCGGAAGGGGTTGGGTTTCCAGGATTCCCGGGACACCGGATAACTCCTCCCGCGAAAGAAGGGCCCCGAATCCCTTCAAGCCGATGAAGCCCTTCCCGATCCGCTGGTGCCGGTCGACCCTGGACCCGAGCTCCTTGCCGGAATCGTTCAGGTGGACGGCCAGGACGTTCCCCATGCCCACTTCCCCGTCGACACGCCTGAGCGTGTTGTTTACGGCGGTGCTGTCCCTGAGGTCGTATCCGGCGGCGAAGGCGTGGGCGGTGTCGAAGCAGTAGTGCACCCGCTCGGGGTTTCCTGCCAGTTCCCTGATGGCGGCCAGATGGGAGAAGCTCCCGCCGATGGAGGAACCCGAACCGGCGGTGTTTTCCAGGAGGAGCCCGGGACCTTCCGGATTCTCCTCCAGAACCTGCCCGATCATCTCGGCCGCCCGGCGGACGCCGTCCCCGATGGATGTTCCCCGGTGGCTTCCGGGGTGGATGATCACCTGCCTTATGCCGAGGGTCCGGCACCGGCGGCACTCCTCGCCGAGCGCCACCTTGGAGCGGATCCAGAGATCGGGATCGGGGCTGGCTGGATTGATGAGGTAAGGGCCGTGGGCCAGCACGCTCCCCAGACCGCTCGCCTCCAGCACCAGGCGGAATATCTCCGCGGCCTCTCTCTCAATGGAGGGAATTGTCCAGCGCGCGGGCGGCCCCGTGAAGATCTGGACCGCTTCGCAGCCGTCCTCCACGGCCCTGGCAACGGCCTCGTGGAAACCGCCGGTGATGGATTCGTGAGCGCCGAAGATCAAAGGGTGCTCCTTGCGTCTAGCAAGTGCTGAAAAAGTCTCTTGTGGACTTTTTCAGCGTCGGGTTGCTTGGGGCGGCCCGGCGCAACCCTCGCAGATCCTTCCTGTTTTTACAGTTCGGATCTGGGCGCCGCCCCCGCGTCGCCCTATCAGGCTGCGTTTTCAGGGGTTTTTTAAGCAGCCTGCTAGGGTCTCGAAGAAGGGCCATTATAGCGAAAGGGACCGGAATTGGCATTCCCTCGTACGCGCCATCTCTCCCCTGTACATCCCGACCGGCGACAGGCATAGTGAAGGGCGGACTTCGGAATGCGACTTGGAGGGGGATGGACTTGGACACACCTGTGAGAGCCGTATTGCTGGACCTGGGAGGCGTTTACTACACCGACGGGTTCCGGGAAGGGCTTTTCTCCATCGCCCGGAAATACCGGCTGGAGGAAACGAGGTTCTACGAGTCCGCCATGGAGCTGGTCTTCGCCACGGGCTACGTCACGGGCGAGGGACCGGAGGGCCTCTTCTGGGGGAAACTGGCCCAGGCAGCCGGGCTTCAGACGGACCTGTACCGGGAAAGGGGGGTCATCCTTTCGGCCTTCAAACCCATGGCGGGCATGGCTGACCTGACCCTGCGCCTTCGCCATCAGATGCCGGTGGGCCTTCTCACGGACCAGACCAACTGGCTCTATGAACTGGACGAGCGCGACGGCCTGCTTTCGGACTTCGACGCGGTGATCAACTCCTACGAGGAGGGATACACCAAGAGGGAGCCGGAGATCTTCAGGGTGGCCTGCCAGCGGCTGGGCATCTTCCCCGAGGAGGCGATCTTCTTCGACGACAACGCGGGCAATGTCGCCATGGGCAGGGAGTTCGGCATCAGGTCGCACCTTTTCAGGGACGTCGCTGCATGCGAGACCGCCCTCGGGATGGAGGGCGTAAGGATCCTGTGACCGGTCCGCCGGACGGGGTCTCCGGCGGGAGGATCGGGGAAGGGGGGCTGACCGGAAACGACGGTCTCTGAAACGGGGAGATGATGCCTGAAAAAAGGCTTCCCGGCGGGAAGCCTTTGGTCGTCAAGTGGTGCGAAAGGGGGGAGTCGAACCCCCACGGAGTTGCCCCCACTGGACCCTGAACCCAGCGCGTCTACCAGTTCCGCCACTTTCGCACGTCACCGCGAATTGGTACTGCTTTTGCTAGTATTATCCGTGTGCCCTCGCGGTGGGCCGGGATGAGAGGTAATTACATGGGGAGGAAAGGGTTGTCAAGGGGATACAGGGAAAAGGGGCGCCGACGCAAGGGAGAGGATGTCCGCGTATCCTCCTTCTCGGAGGAGAGGATATTGCAGGTCCTTGCCGGGGAGGCGGGGCGCCCACTGACGGCCCGTGAACTGGCCGATGAGCTGGGCGTGCCCCGAAAGGATCACCGGTCCATGCGCGGTGCCCTCGACAGGATGGTCGACAGGGGACGCGTCATCAAGATCAAGGGTGGGCGTTTCGCCCTTCCATCCCGGGTCCACCTCGTGACCGGGCGCCTGCAGATCACCGGTCTCGGAGACGGCCTTGTCATCCCGGACAAGGGTGAGGGGAAGGTGAGCGTCCCCCATTCCCAGCTCGGCGGAGCCATGCACGAGGACACCGTGGTGGTGCGGGTCGAGCGTCACCCGTCCGGGAGAAGGCACTCGCTGGGCAGGGTGATCCGCGTCGTTAAAAGAGCCCGCCGGCAGGTGGTGGCGACCTACGAGGAGGATGAGGGGATCGGGATGGCTCTGCCGCAGGACGACAGGATCGGCCCGCCGGTCCTCATACCTCCGGGCCGGGAGGGCGGTGCCGCCCCCGGAAGCCTCGTCCTGGTCAGCCTCACCTCCTACCCGGAGAGGGGCAGGTCCCCAAGGGGGGAGATCACCGAGGTGCTCGGCGACCCGGACACCCTCGAGGCCCAGACCCAGGCTGTCATCCACGCCCAGGGCCTGCCCCACCGATTTCCGAGGAAGGTGTCATCCGAGGCGGCCGCCCTGCCCTCCGAGCCCCGGGTCCGGGACCTGGAAGGCCGCGAGGATCTGCGTTCCCTCC
>CP070682.1:48601-52199 GCA_020352595.1 bacterium
ACCGTCAAGGTCACTAGGCGCCGCGATGCCCATCCCCCGGAAGGAGACAGTCCTCCTGCTGGAGCACGTCAGGGTCATCACAATGGACCCGTCCCGGCCCAGGGCCGAGGCGGTGCTCTGTCGCAAGGGCGTCATCGAGGCGGTGGGCACCGAGGAGGAGCTCGAGGAGCTGCTCAGGCCCACCGACACCCGGTTCGACTGCGGGGAGCTGGTCCTCGTGCCGGGTTTCATCGACTCCCACACCCACTTCCTAGCTATGGGCCTTGACACCCTCAGGGTGGACCTCTCGGAGGCGAGGGACCGCAAGGGCCTTCTCGGAGCCCTAAGGGCCCGCGTCCGAGGGACGCCGAAGGGTGAGTGGATCTTCGGGGTGAACTTCGACGAGTCCAAGTGGGCGGGGGAGCGGGCGCTGCCCGCCCGGGAGGAGCTGGACGCCCGGGTCTCGGAGGAGCATCCCGTCGTGGCAAGGAGGGTGTGCGGCCACATCGGGGTGGCCAACACCCTAGCCCTGGAGCGCATCGGCCCGGAGTGGACCGAGGTGGACCGGGACACAGGCCTCCTCAAGGAGGACGTGGTCCTTAGGCTCTCCCGGATCGTTGGGGTGACCGATGAGGAGGCCAGGAAGGCGATCGAGACCGCCACGAGGGCCGCGTACGAGAGCGGCGTGACCACTGTGGTGGACCTGGCGGACCAGAGGACCTTCCGCACGTACATGGCCATGGACTACGAGGGGCAGGTGGCCATCCGGCTCTTCTGCGCCGTGGAGGCCAGGGAGTTCGGCCCCCTCTGGGACGAGGGGTACGAGGTGAACCACGATCCGGAGTCGGGCATGGTGAGGCTCCTGGGGATGAAGGCTTTCCTCGACGGCTCGCTGGGCGCCCGCACAGCCGCCCTGTCAGAGCCCTATGCCGATGACCCAGGCACCAAAGGCGACCTCCTGGTCCCTGAGGATGAGCTGCGTGGGATGGTCAGGTGGGCGGAGGAGCGGCGCCTCCAGCTCTTCCTCCACGCCATCGGGGACCGGGCCGTGGACGTCGCACTGGACGCAATCGGCGCGGAGGCGGCCGATGGCAATCCCCTCCGCCATCGAATAGAGCACCTCGAGTACGCCCGGCCGGAGCAGCTTGGCCGCATGAAGGAGCTGAGGGTCATAGCATCGATGCAGCCGAACTTCGCCCACCAATGGTCCCACCCAGGTGGCATGAACGAGGAGAGGCTGGGACCGGAGAGGGCGAGCCGCACTGACGCCTGCAGGGAGGTATGGTCCGAGGGCATACCGTTGGCATTCGGCTCGGACTGCATGCCCTTCGGTCCCATGACAGGTCTCCAGGGCGCGGTCAACCATCCGGTGGAGGACCAGTCCCTGCCGCCTGTCGTCGCCCTCAGGGCGTACACCAGCGGGTCGGCCTGGGCGATCCACGCCGAGGACTGGCTCGGAGCGATCATCCCTGGGATGGCCGCTGACCTCGTGCTCTTGTCGGAGGACCCGGACGAGGCGGAGGACCTGAGCACGATAAGGCCCATCCTTACCGTCCTGGGCGGGTTCCTGGTCCACATCGACAGCGAGGGCTTCAACAGGGCGGTGAACAGGTCGGCCAGACGCGCCCTCGAGCAGGCCCTGATGGACACTGAAGCGCCACCCGGCCTGGGCCTGGATGGACCGAGGGATGAAGAGGATGAGGAGTAGTACTGCTGTCCATGGAAGGGAGGCATGTTAGGATGGTAGACACCCTGGTGGTCGCCGCCTGCCAGCATGAACCCGTCCCCGGCGACGTGAGGGCCAACCTCGGCAGCGCAGTCGCCCTCGTGGAGAAGGCGGCGGACCAGGGGGCACAGCTGGTGGTCCTGCCAGAGCTCTTCAACACGGGCTACTACATGTTCGCCCTCTTCAGGCAGCTGGCCGAGCCCAGGGACGGCCCCTCGACGGGGGTGCTGAAGGAGCTGGCCAGGCGCAAGGGGATCACCATGGTCGCGGGCATCGCCGAGCGGGACGACATCGACCTCCTTTACAACACTGCGGTGATAGTCTCCCCTAGGGGCTTGGAGGGTCACTACCGCAAGGCGCATCTCTGGGACAAGGAGGGGGAGATGTTCGAGCCGGGGAACAACCCCCCGGTGCTGGCGACCTCCCTCGGGTACCTTGCGGTGCTGGTCTGCTACGACCTGGAGTACCCGGAGGCCGCGGAGGAGGTCCGGAGGCTGGGTGCCAGGCTCCTGGCCGCCCCCGCCGCCTTCGGCAACGAGGCCCTGTGGGTGGCCACGATAACCGCCAGGGCCAAGGAGCTTGAGATCCCCGTCGTCGCGGCGAACCGCGTCGGCCTGGAGGGCGACACCCGCTTCTGTGGCCGCAGCATGGTCCTGGACGGAAAGGGCAACGTCCTAGCGGACGCGGGGCACGATGAGGGGATCGCCCTCGCCGAGGTTGAGCTCCCTGAGGTGGCGAGGCGGCCCGCGCCCGCCCGGGACACTCGCTTCATATCTCCTGAGTTCGGCTGAAGTTCACCACTGCCTCCACGGCCTCCGCGACCGCGATGCGGTTGAGCTCCCGATCGATGACCCCCATTAGGAGCGCGTCCTCCCAGCCCTCCTCCAGCAGCAGGGCCTCGCTCCGGCGTCCCTCGTGCCTGAAGCCGAGGGCCTCGTAGGAGCGGATGGCCCTGGTGTTCTCCTCGAGGACAGCCAGGCTGGCCCTGTGGAGGTGGAGGACGTCGAATCCGAACTCCAGGAGCGTCCCGAAGGCGGCGCGGCCCAGCTTGCGGTCCCAGAGCTCCCTCGGGCCTACCATGACCCCTGTCTCAGTGGCGTGGTGGTGGCTTATGTCGATGTGGTCCAGGAAGGCGTACCCCACGACGCTGCCATCGTACTCGATGGTGTCGTACACCGCGCCAGGGTCCTCCGAGGCGGACTGGATGAGGTTCCTGAGGAAGCCCTCGTCCCTGGGCCCAGGCAGGCCCAGGAGACGGATCATATCGCTCTCCTGGAAGAAGGGCACGAGGTCCATCGCGTCCGCAGGCTGGATGGGCCTGAGGGTCATCAGTCCTATCCGCACAGTGGGGCCGCGCACGCTGATGAAATGATGACCGGGGGGATGAAGGTTCCGCCCTGTCGGTGGGTTTTTTTCCGGCAAATCCCTTCCAGATCCCATGGAGTGCAACAAGGAGAAGAACATCAGCAAGTTGTGCAACTGCACCTACGAGCCCTGCAGCCGTAAGGGCACCTGCTGCGAGTGTCTCCACTACCATTTCTCCCACGGTGAGCTTCCTGGCTGCGTGTTCCCGGACGACGCGGAGCGCACCTGGGACCGATCGATCGGCCACTTCGTGCGCCTCTACCAGGCGGGCAGGATCTAGCCCGGGAGCGTCCAGAAGGGCAACGCTAAAAAGCCCACCGAGCGTTAATGTCCTGGGGTTCGCCGTATGGGAGAGGACAGAGAGCACATCGTCATCCTCGGATCAGGGGCCGCAGGCCTACCGGTGGCCTCCCAGATACGCCGGGAGACCAAGGACATAGACCTCACCGTCGTCACCAAGGCCGATAGGATCGCCTACAGCCCCTGTGCCATCCCCTTCGTCCTCGACGGGAAGATAGAGGACTTCGA
>CP070682.1:52299-66609 GCA_020352595.1 bacterium
ATCGCCGCACCGGCGGCCAGTCGAGCCATGTCGGTGGAATTCAAAATGTCGCCTTCGCCTCCTTCTTTCAGGAACGCCGCGTGTAGATGCCGCTCTGTTGGATATACTGGAAAACCGTGTCGGGGACAAGGTACCGTATGCTCCGGCCGCCGCCTGCCAGCCTCCTGACCTGGCTGGAGGAGATATCCATGGCGGTGACCTTCAGTTCCCTGAGGGTGGCCCCGCTGCGGTGGAGGAACATCCCCTCTCCGGACGTGTACATGGCGGGGCTCCCCTCCGGGAGAGGAGCGAGGAGATCCGCCCTGTAACCCGGGCGGGTGAGGATCACCAGGTGCGCCTCCTCGAGGACCTCGGCCGGCTGGTGCCAGGTGGCGATCTCCTCAAAGGCGTCCATGCCCAGGGCCAGAAAGGGAAAGGGGCTGCCCGTCTCGGCGCGGACCTGCCTTATGGTGTCGAGGGTGTAGGAGGGCCCTTCCCTTTTCAGCTCCATGTCCGAGGCCTCCAGGCGCGGGGCATCGTCCACGGCCAGGCGCAGCATGTGCAACCGGTCTTCAGGCGGCGTGGACGGCGCCTCCCTGTGGGGGGGAGCCGCTGACAGGACCATGAGAACGCGCGCCAGATCCAGGGCCTCGGCGAACTCCTCCGCCGCCCTGAGATGTCCCAGGTGAACGGGGTCGAAGGTGCCGCCGAAAATGCCGATACGCATAAGACCCCCGTCACTCAGCGAGTGGGCGGCACAGGGTATCGGGGTATCGAAGAAGAGATCTTTCTCCGCAACTCCGACACTCCGCAACTCCGATACGATGGTCACTCACGCAGGTGCCCTTCTCCGAGGACGATGAACTTGGGCGTCGTCAGTTCCTCGAGGCCCATGGGCCCCCTTGCGTGCAGCTTGTCCGTGCTGATCCCGATCTCGGCACCCAGGCCGAAGACGAACCCGTCGTGGAGCCTGGAGGAGGCGTTGACCATGACCGCTGCCGAATCAACCTCCCTGACGAAGCGTTCCGCGTTCCGGTGGCTCTCGGTGACGATGACGTCCGTGTGCGAGGAGCCGTACCGGGCGATGTGCTCCATGGCCTCATCCATGTCGGCAACGACCCGTACGGAGAGGATCTTGTCCAGGTATTCCGTACCCCAGTCCTCCTCGGTGGCCTCGGACGCCCAGGGGGCCGCCTTCCTGGTCTCCGGGCACCCCCGGATCTCGACGCCCTCCTCCCTGAACCTTTCCAGGATGGCGGGGAGAAAAGACCCCGCGATGCCCCTGTGGACCAGCATCGTCTCCATGGCGTTGCACGTGCCCGGCCTGTTGAGCTTGGCGTTGAGGCAGATGGAAACGGCCATGTCCAGGTCGGCCCCGTTGTCGACGAAGGTGTGGCAGACGCCGTCAAGGTGCTTGATAACCGGGATGGTGGAGTTTTCCATGATCATGCGGATGAGCCCTTTGCCCCCCCTGGGGATGATGAGATCCACGTGATCGTCCAGCGTCAGGAGGGCGCGCACCGCTTCCCTGTCGGTGGTGGGCACCGATTGAACGGCCTCCACCGGCAGCCCGGCCCGGCTGATGCCCTCCCGGAACACCGCCGAGAGGGCCCGGTTGGAGTGGATGGCCTCGGATCCCCCCCACAGGATGCATGCATTTCCCGATTTCAGGCACAGCGCTGCAGCATCTATGGTCACGTTGGGACGCGACTCGTAGATGATACCGATGACACCGATGGGAGCCCTGACCCTGCCGACCCGAAAGCCACTGGGCCTGGTCCAGATCCGGGTCACCTCGCCCACCGGATCGGGCAGGGCCATGATCTGCTCCACCGCCAGGGCCATGTCCTCGATGCGCGCCGGCGTCAGCGTCAGCCTGTCGAGGAGAGCCGGTCCCAGTCCGGCTTCCCGTCCCGCGTCGAGGTCCTTGCGGTTCTCGACGATGAGATGCGCCTCCGATGCCCGCAGCTCTTCCGCCACGACCTGAAGAGCGCTGTTCTTGGCCGCGGGCGTGGCTCCCGAGAGCGCGCGTGCGGCAGCCCTGGCCTTCTCGCCCATTTCGGTCATGAGCCTTCCAATATCCAATTTTTCACCTCGCCTGTCTCGAACTTTCCGGTTCCGGTGTGTCGGCGTATCGGGGTGCCGGGGCCACAACCTGGAGCTCAGGCACCCCCATTCCCCTGCAAACCGTTATTCCGTGATGACAAGATCATCCCTGTGGATGATCTCCTCACCCGGGCAGGCTCCCAGGACCGTCTCGATGTCGCCGCTGTGCCGCCCCATGATGCGCAGGATCTGGTCGGAGGAAAAACAGGTGACTCCCCTCGCCACCTCCCTGCCCTCGCTGTCGACGCAGCGGACCATGGTTCCCCGGTCGAATTGTCCCCTGACCCCGACGACACCGGCGGGCAGAAGGCTCTTCTTCTTCTTGACCAGGGCCTTAACCGCCCCCTCGTCCAGGACGAGGGTCCCCTTGGGCTTGCCGGAGTAGGCTATCCAGTGCTTGCGGGAAGCCAGCTTGTCTCCCGAAGGCAGGAAAAGGGTCCCCACGGGTTCTTCCCTCAGGATGCCGGTCAGGACGCTGGGGCTCCGGCCGTCGGCGATGACCGTGGGCACCCCCATGCGGGCTGTCCGCTTGGCGGCCATGACCTTGGAGGACATGCCGCCGGAGCCCGCCTCCCCCGGTCCGCCGGCCATGCTCACCACCTCGTCGTCCACCTCCTGGACCACCTCGACGAGCTTCCCCTCGCCCAGCTTGGGATCCCTGTCGAACAGGCCGCGCGTGTTGGTCAGGATGACGAGCAGATCCGCGTCGGCCAGGTTGACCACGATGGAGGCGAGGAAATCGTTGTCGCCGAACCGGATCTCCTCCACGGACACCGTGTCGTTCTCGTTGATGATGGGCAGGACCTTCATGCGGAGGAGCGCATCCATGGCATTGCGGGAATGGACGAACCTTTCCCTGATCTCGAGGTCCTCCCCCGTAAGCAGGACCTGTCCCACCTTGATGCCGTGGCGCGCGAAGGCGTCGGCGTAAGCGTGCATCAGCCGGCTCTGCCCCACCGCCGCGAGGGCCTGCTTGACCTCGATGCTCTTCGGCTGCCGGCGCTGTCCCATCTCCTGCATCCCCATGAGGATGGCCCCGGAACTGACGATGATGAAGACCACGCCCTCGGAGGAGAGGGTGGCCATCTCGTCGGCCAGGCGGTCGAGCAGCGCCTGGTCCACGCCCCCTCCTGGAGCCGCGAGGACCATGCTCCCGAGCTTGACGATGACCCTCTTGCGGCCCCTCAGGACCCTTCGCCCGTCACTGCTCATCCTGCCGCTCCCTGTGTTTGCTGACCATTGCCGCAAGCGCTCCCACGAGGGGCCTCAGACCCCTGCCGTCCGCCGCCGAGATGAGGAAGGGCTGGACCCCTGTCTCCCGGACGAAGGTCTTCTCGACGCGCCCGAGCTCCTCCTCGTCCAGAAGGTCCGCCTTGTTTAAAGCCACAACCGAATCCTTCACCGAAAGGTCCCGGGCGTAGCGCTCCATCTCCCGCCGGACCGTCCGGTAGGACTGGACCGGGTCTCCGTCCCCGGGGGCGAGCCCGACGAGGTGCAGGATCACCGATGTGCGTTCCACATGGCGCAGGAAATGATGCCCCAGACCCACACCAAGGTGCGCTCCTTCCACGAGACCCGGCACGTCCGCGACCACGAAGCCCTGATAGTCATCCATGCGCACCACCCCGAGGTTGGGAACGAGGGTCGTGAAGGGGTAATCGGCCACCTTGGGCCTGGCCGCCGAGATGCGGGAGATCAGGGTGGATTTTCCGGCGTTGGGCATCCCGACGATCCCCACGTCCGCGATGAGCTTCAGCTCGAGGACCAGCTCCATGGCCTTTCCGGACTGGCCCGGCTCGCTCTTTCTGGGAGCTCGCCTGGTGGGGGTGGCGAAGGCCGCGTTGCCCCGGCCGCCCCTCCCGCCCCAGACAACAGTGAACTCGCCCTCCGTCAGATCAACCAGAAGTTCGCCCGTCGCCGAGTCGAAGACCTGGGTTCCAGGCGGCACCCTCAGCACGATGGGCTCGGCATCCCGGCCCGTTTTCCTGGAACCGCCACCACGGTGGCCCTGGGCGGCCCTGTATTCCCTTTTATAGCGGTAATCGATGAGTGTGGAAAGGTGGGGGTCGGTGCGGATAATGATATCCCCGCCTCGGCCGCCATCTCCTCCATCGGGGCCTCCGCGGGGAACGTATTTCTCTCTGCGGAAACTGACGCAACCGTCTCCACCCGCCCCTGACTCCACATAGACCTTGACGCGGTCGATGAACCTCATCGCGCGCAGGGCGGGGAAGCGTCGGTTACTCTACGCTGTAAACGCTGACCTGCGTGCGGCTCTTGTCCTTGCGCTCGAACTTCACGATCCCGTCGATCCTGGAAAAGAGGGTGAAGTCCTTTCCCTGACCTACGTTGGCGCCCGCGTGGATGCGGGTTCCACACTGACGCACGAGGATGTTGCCCGCGCGAACAAATTCACCTGCGAACCTCTTGACGCCGCGGCGCTTGGACCTGGAATCCCTTCCGTTGTTGGAACTGCCGCCAGCCTTCTTGTGAGCCATTTTTCTTTCCTCCCGAGCCGCGCTCCGTGCGCGGCGCAGACGCCTTAACCCGAGATCTTCTCGATGCGGATCCCGGTGTAGTTCTGCCTGTGTCCCTGCTTCTTGCGATAGTTCTTTCGCCTTTTCATCTTGAAGACGACGATCTTCCGGTGCCGATCCTGCTCCACGACCGTGCCGGTCACCTTGGCGCCGTCAACGAGGGGCGTGCCGACCTTGACCTTGTCCCCCTCCCCGACGAGCAGGACCCTGTCGAAGTCCACCTTGGACCCGACGTCGGCGGTCAGCTTCTCGACCCTGATGATGTCACCCTTGTTGACGCGGTACTGCTTACCGCCCGTCTCGATCACGGCGTACATGTCCTGTTTCCTCCCGGTTCAACCTGAAGTGTAACACGTTTTCAGAGAACAGGAATTGTTACCAGAAGGGGGAAATGATGTCAACTACAAGCAGTGTCCGGTGTCCCTGTCCTCCGCAGCCCTGAGCGAAGGAGGACGGTGTCTGGCTGACACCTCTTGCCGCCGGGATTGCCGCGGCCCTTCGGGCCTCGCAATGACGGAGCGTTCATCCGTATCGCGCAACAACAACGCACGTGAGGACTCCCGAGGAGGGGGTACGAAGCAAACAATACCGCCTTCACACGGGCCACGCTTACCGGCCGTCAAGAGTGCCCCAGATACGAGGCTCGACTGAGGAGCCAACCGGCTTGTCCGCCATAGCTGGTCGACAGACGTTAGCGAAGGCGGAAGCGTACATGGTGACGTACATGAGGATTGGCGACGAAGGAGTACGAAGTAGATGGCGTGCTATTGGCGGCCGCTTATCTTTCCTGATCAGAGGCCCATGATCTGATACTGCTCCTGGTGCATGTTGTAGTCCGTCTTCACCACGATCTTCTTCTTGATCATCTTCTCCAGGGACTCGAGGTGCTCGCTCTCCTCCTCGTAAAGCAGGTCGGCCACCTTGGGGTGGACCATGATGATCACGCGCTTCCCGTCCAGGGAGGGCGCTTCCCTCCTGACCTGGCGGAAGATGTCGTAGACGATGGTCCTCAGGGACTTGATGGATCCCTTGCCCTCGCAGTAGGGGCACGGCTCCGTCATGATGGAAGCCAGGTTGTCGCGGGTCCTCTTGCGCGTCATCTCCACGAGCCCGAGTTCCGAGATCTGCAGGATGGTGGTCTTGGCCCGATCCCCCTTTAACGCATCCTCCAGGGCCGCGAAGACCTTCCTCCTGTTGGTGGACTTCTCCATGTCGATGAAGTCGATGATGATGAGCCCTCCGATGTTCCTGAGGCGGAGCTGGTAGACGACCTCCTGGACTGCCTCCATGTTGGTCTTTACGATGGTGTCCTCGAGGTTCCTGCGGCCCACGAACCGCCCCGTGTTCACGTCTATGGCGGTGAGGGCCTCCGTCTGGTCGATGACGATGTAGCCTCCCGACTTGAGCCATATCTTTTTGCCCAGGGCCCTGTTGATCTCCATCTCGACCCCGAAGTGCTCGAAGATGGGGACGTCATCCTCATAAAGGGTGAGGGCGCCCCTGAGGTCGGGCATGAACTTTTTTGTGAACTCGTTGAGCTTCTTGTACTCCTCCTTGGCATCCACGTGGATGGCCTCGATGTCGGTGTTGAAGAGATCCCTGAGCACCCTGAAGGTCAGGTCCAGTTCGGCGTACAGCAGGCTCGGGGCCCTCGATCTCGGCCGGCGCTTCTTGATGTTCTCCCACAGGCGCACGAGGAAATCCATGTCCTGCCGGATCTCCGCCTCCGGAGCGCCCTCCGCCGCGGTGCGGACGATGAAGCCGACTCCGGGGGGCTTGAGGCTGGAAACCACCTGCCGCAGCCTCTCCCTCTCCTCCTGCTTCTGGATGCGCCTGGAAACGCCCACCTTGACGAGGTTGGGCATGAGGACGAGCATGCGTCCAGGAAGGGTGATGTAGGCCGTGACCCGTGCGCCCTTGGTGCCGATGGGCTCCTTCGTCACCTGGACGAGGACCTCCTGCCCATCCTTGAGGAGGTCCTCGATGGCCTGACCAGAGGCGGTCATGACCGGGAAGCCGTCGCCGTTGTCGAGTTCCTCGTCGTTGAGCATCTCGGCGTACTCGCCCATGTCGAGGACGATGTCGGATGCGTGGAGGAAGGCCGCCCGCTCCTGGCCGATCTCCACGAATGCGGCCTGCATCCCGGGGAGTACGCGGACGACCCTACCCTTGTAGATGTTCCCCGTGATCCCGCGGTCCTTGACGCGGTCCACGGAGATCTCCGAAACCTGGCGGTTCTCCAGCAGGGCCACCCTGGTTTCGAACTCGTTGGAGTTGATGATGATTTCCGATGCCATTACCTGAACCTTTCAAATCCGAGTAAAACCTGCAAACGCGCCCCTGGCGCATTGTCTTCCGGGAAAGGGCGTGAGGGGACCCCGGGATGCCGTCGAAGGATGGAACCTCACCACGGGGGGACGGAACGGAGGGCTCAAAAGCACCGCCGGTCCACCGCCGGGAGCCTTTGTGTGGATGCATCATCCGGTAGAGAACCTTGAACATCGAAATCCTCACGCCTGGGGGTCGATCTTGCCCACGATGTATAAATATCAATAATTTTCCCTCAAGTCAGCAGAAACCGTCACCACTGCCGGCCGTTTCCGGCAGCAACGGGGATCGGGCACTGAGTGATGAGCACCTGGCAGGCAGCTGAAAAATCCCCATAAACGCAGCCTGACAGGGCGAGGTGCGAAGGGCGATGCGAGGGTTCTCCCGGTGTCTCGAGCCTTGTCCCTGGCGCTGTCAGCCGGAACCCGGAAGCGGCCGCACTGTCCCATCCGTTGGACTTTGAAACCTGAACGCTGAACCTTCAGTCCCACACCCTCGCCAATCCCTGCCTCCCCCCTCCCCTTTCAGCCTCCAGGGCGAAGGTCAGCCGGGTGCGCGTGAGACGGACCGCCGAGAGGCGGTTCTCGTCCATGCCCAGCAGTGCCTGAAGCACCTCACCGGGTCGGGCGCTGCCCTCTTCCCCCTTCAGGGCGAGGGAAAAACGCAGTGTACGGGAGTCGTCGGCTTCCAGCCGGATGAGGTATTCCTTGAGGTCCACGGTCCTCTCCCTGCCCTTCCTCGACCTCACCACCGGAATGGAGGCGCGGCGGACGAAGCTGGCGGCCTTTCCGGCCAGGTCGTGGACGGGTTCCGGCAGGGCCGCCTCGTATTCCATGCCGCGGACCCTGCCGTTGAGGGCCGCCCCGTCGACAGGAGCTTTCCACGCCTCCACGATGTGGAGGCCTTCCGGCAGGTGGGCGTTGACGGCATCCCTGACAAAATCCGCTCCCATGGACTGGGAAAGTTCCAGGTCCACCCACTCGGCCAGCCCCTCCGCACCGGTGGGCAGGGAAAGGGCGAAGGAGATCTTCGGCTTGGGGCTGAAGCCTCCGGAGAAGGCGAGGGGGACTTTCGCCCGCCGGCAGGCCCTCTCGAAGACCTTCACTGTCTCGAGGTGGCCCAGGAACCTGAGGTCCCCCACCTTTTTGAAGACGGCCCTGATCCTGCGGGCGACCACGTCCCCCTCCAGGGGAGCGTGCCCGTCCTCGAGTTCCTCGCCGGAGGAGGGCTCACCTTCCCTCATGGGCGGCAGTTCTTCCATCTGGGCGGGGGTGCAGACGCCGCAGCCGAGGCACCCGGCCTCCCTGCAGTCCGGCGTCGCCTCTCCCCGGAGCCCCTTCCTGTATTCCGAGAGGAGGAACGGCTTCGTCACCCCGCAGGAGATGTGCTCCCAGGGGAAGAGTTCATCCTCCCCCCTGGCCCTGGAGGCATACCACGCCGGCTCCAGACCTGAACGGTCAAAGGCCCCCTCCCAGATCTTCCAGTCGAAGTGCTCATCCCAGCCGTCCATGAGGGCTCCGCCGCGCCACGCCTGAAGGATGACCTTGGAGACGCGGCGGTCGCCCCTGGCCAGGGCCGCCTCCAGGAGGGCCTGGTCGGTCCTGGACCACCGGACCTGCACCTTTTTCCCCTTCAGCCTGTCCTGGAGGAACTGGAGGCGCCGCCTGAGCTCGGGTTCCGGAGGCTGCGGCGCCCACTGGAAAGGGGTGTGCGCCTTGGGCACGAAGGGGGAGACGTTCACCGTGACCTTCCCCCTTGGAGGGGCGTCTTCGGCCATGCGCCTGACGAGACCCACGATCCCCTCCAGGTCGGCGTCGGTCTCCGTGGGCAGGCCTATCATGAAGTAGAGTTTCACCGCCTCCCACCCGTGCTGGAAGACCCAGCGCGCGGTCTTCAGGATCTCCTCGTCGGTGAAGTCCTTGTTGACCACCCGCCGCAGCCGCTCGGTGCCCGCCTCCGGGGCGATGGTGAAGCCGGTCCTGCGCACCCTCCTTATCTGCCGGGCCACCTCCGGTGTCAGGCCGCCGATGCGCATGGAGGGCAGGGAGACGGCTACCCGGCTGTCCCCGTAGCGGTCCATGAGCGCCTCGAGGACCTCGTCCAGGGGACCGTAATCGCCTATGCTCAGGCTCGTCATGGCAAGGTCGCCGTAGCCGGTCACGCCGAGGGCCTCATCGGCCATCCGGAGCACCGATGCGGCTGACCGCTGCCGCACGGGCCGATAGACCATGCCGGCGTGACAGAACCGGCACCCCCGGGTGCATCCCCTTGTGACCTCGATGTTGACCCTGTCATGGACGGGCGCCAGGAAAGGGACCGGGAAGGAGGAAGGGGGCAGGCTGTAATCCAGGGACTGAACCGTGCAGGGGCTCGCGGCATCCTTCCCGCCGACGGCCTCGATCTCGCGAAGGGAGCCGTCCTCGTCATAGCCGGGCACGAAATCCGTCGGGTCGTAGATGCCGTCGAGATTTTTGAGCGCATCCATGCGGCCGCGCCTGCCGGCCCCTCCGCCGTGCGCCTCCCTCAGGGTGGCGAGCATGGCGGTCCAGCCCTCCTCTCCGTCGCCGAGGTAGAAAAGGTCGAAGAACTCCCAGAGGGGTTCCGGATTGAAGGCGCACGGACCGCCGCCGACCACAAGAGGGTCTTCGTCCGACCTGTCCCGGGCAAGGAGGGGGATGCCGGAGGCCTGGAGAACGGCGAGGATGTTGGTGTAGGTCAGTTCGGACTGGAGGGTGAACCCCACCAGCTGGCACCCGGACACCGGCGT
The DNA here is from genome assembly GCA_020352595.1 of bacterium. Classification (GTDB taxonomy): domain Bacteria; phylum BMS3Abin14; class BMS3Abin14; order BMS3Abin14; family BMS3Abin14. Next base: position 62,017 of record CP070682.1, read on the forward strand.
CCTGGACTCGAGGGTGAAGAGGGGGAGGCCCCTCCGGGCGAGGAGTTCCAGCATGTCCCGGCCCGGCAGGAACACCCGTTCCACCTGGACCCCGTCGAGTTCGTTGCCGAGTCCGTACAGGATCTGGGTGCCGAGGTGGGCCATCCCCACTTCGTAGAGATCGGGAAACACCAGCGCGGCGCGCAGGAGGACTTCCCCCTCCGGCTTGTGGACGGTGTTGACCTCCAGACCCAGGTAGCGGGAAGGCTTCTCGACCAGTGGAAGGAGTTCAGAGACCGGGACCTTCATCCGGACAGCCTGTTTCCAGAAGGGTTTGGAAGTTGACCAGGGAGCGGCGGGTCTCATCCCTCGAGTGGTGTTCCAGGACCACCACGGGCTCGAGCTTCCTGGACCGGATCTGGCGGCACAGATCAGCGAAGTCGAACTTGCCCTCCCCAAGGGGAAGGTGCAGGTCCCCCTTGCCGTCGTTGTCATGCAGGTGCAGTTCCGTCAGGGCGTCACCGAATGTGTCGAGCCATTCTTCCAGCGGGACTTCCGAGAACAGGAGAAGGTGGCCTGTGTCAAGACAGAATCCCAGCCCGTTGCCGAGGGCTTGCCTGAGGGCCCCGAAATGGTCCGGCCGCGTGTCGAAGACGTTCTCCAGCACGACGCCAACACCCATCTGCGCGCCGGTCTCCACCAGCTGTTCCCAGAGGGGAAGGCTGTTTTCAAGCCACAGGTCATGCCGATGCCCGAAGCGCCACCGGTCGAAACCGGGATGGAAGACCACCTGCCTCGGGAGGACGGTCCGCGCCAGTTCCATGACCTGACGGAAGCGGTATCGCGTGATCTCGAGGACTCTGGGGTCGAGACCCGCCGGAGACAGATCCACAAAGGGGGCATGGAAGGTCACCTGCCTGCCCGCCTCCCTCCAGGCCACCATGCGGGACAGCGCCTCCCCGTCGAGATCGTCGAGAAGCTCCCCCGGAAGATAGATCTCCGGCCCCAGCCCGTGGCTGTCGAGGAAATCGAGGTCCGAGCCGAGGCTCCCGAGGGCGGCCCTTCCGTGGAGAGCCTGGAAATTCATGGTCCCTTGGCCACCTGATCGAGCCGGTCCAGGTCCGGCCTGTGCCCGAGGATGATCAGCGTGTCCGCCGCCTTGATCTCGGTGTCGAAGGGGGGATTGAAGGACATGGTCCCGGTGGCGCTCTTGATGGCCAGGATGATGATGTTGAAGTCCTTTCTCAGGCCCGAGGTGGCCAGCGTGGTCCCCACCAGGGAGGACTTGGGGGCGATGCTCATCTCCTCCAGCCTCAGGTCCATGGTCTTGCTCTGGATGATGTTCTCAAGGAAATCGAGGCCCGTCGGGCTGACGATGGCCTGCGCTATCCGGTGACCGCCGAGAAAATACGGCGAGATCACCCTGTTGGCCCCCGCCCGCACGAGCTTCTTGATGGTCTCCTCGGCGGCGGACCGCGCGACGATGTTCAGTTTGGGGTTGAGACCGCGCGCCGTGAGCACGATGAAAACGTTCTGGGCGTCGTCTGTCACCACGGAGACGAGGCCTGCGGCCCTCTCGATGCCGGCCTGGATCAGCTCCTCGTCGTTGGTGGCGTTGGCTTTCATGAAGAGGTAGCCGTGCCTCTGGAGGTCGTCGAGGACGGCGTCGCTGTTCTCGAGGATGACGAAGGGGATCTTCCTCTCGGTGAGTTCCTCGCAGATGATCCGTCCCATGCGCCCGAAACCGCAGATTATGTAGTGGTTCTGGAGCTTCTCGATGGCCTTCATGGATCTCCTCCCTAGCACGGCCCTGATACGGTCCTCCAGCATCAACTTTCCCGCGGTGCCCACGGCAAAACCGGCCGATCCCACACCGGTGACGATGACGATGATGCTGAGGAATTTGCCGGCGGTGGAAAGGGGATGAACTTCTCCGTAGCCGACGGTGGAGAGCGTGAGGACCGTCATGTAGAACGCGTCGAGGAGCCCCCAGCCCTCCACGAGCATGTAGCCGACCGTGCCGAGGCCGACCACGAGAAGGAGAACCATCAGGGCGAGGCGCAGCTGGACGCGCGGCGAGGTGTGCCTTAACCTCCTGCCCAGGAGGTCCTGCTCAAGTCTCGAGCCGATCCCACTGGCCGCCACTCTAGGAACCGGACCCTAACTGTCGGTGTTTGCAGGGCAGGTCTGACAGGCTGGCTTGTTCTTGTCCGCTCCGCACGGCGCCGCTTCCTTCTCTGCGGCCGACCCGCCGGACGCGTATTCGGTCTTGTGCCAACCCCCGCCCTTGAGGATGAAGTTGGACGCTGCGATCAGGCGCTGCACGCGGCCGCCGCACTCGGGGCACTTCTCCAGGGGGTTGTCGGTGATCTTCTGGAAGACCTCGAAGTCCTTCCGGCACGTGTCACAGCGGTACTCGTAAGTCGGCATTGGTTACTCCTGATAGATCCTCGTATGATGCCCCTTTGGTGTACACCCCGCGTCGGTCATTCGGCCGGGATGTTCCAGAGGGACCCTTCCTTTTTAACGGTTGTTCCGGGCGGGCGCCCGTGTTCCGCTGACCTCGTCCACTCCGGGCCCTTTTTCCTACCCGCTCCGGGACAATGTATTCACCATTTGGGTTTCTGTCAACGGAGACCCCCCTTGTCGTGCTCTTCCCTGAGCCGCCGGGCCACCGATCCCGGCACCTTCATGTTGCCCTTTCCGACACCGAGGCCCGTGTCGATCATCCCCGGGCCGTGGAAATCGCTTCCCCCCGTGATGAGGAGGTTGTGTTTGGAAGCCAGGGAAGCATAAAGAGCCGTCTCCCTTTCGGAATGGCTGTAGTAGTAGACCTCCACCCCTGCCAGCCCCACGGAGGCCAGGTGCCCGAGGAGGTCCGAGAGCTCTGCCTCACCCAGGGCGAGGGTCTGGGGATGGGCGAGGACGGGCAGTCCGCCCGCGGAGCGTATCTTCTCGATGGCCCGTTCCGGGGTCATCTTTTCCCGGTCCACGTATGCGGCGGCTCCCTTGCCCAGATAACGGTCAAAGGCCTCCTGAAAACTGGCCACGTATCCGCGGTCCATCATGGCACGGGCGATGTGCGGCCTCCCGACGCTGTCTCCGCCCGCCAGTTCGGCCACCTTCTCCATTTCCAGGGGGCACCCGAGCTCGGCCAACTTCTTGAGGATGATCCTGTTGCGGTCGTCCCTGCCTCCCCTCAGCCAGGCGAGGGTATCCGCCAGATCCACATTGAGGGGGTCGATGAAGTAGCCGAGCATGTGCATGGTACCCGGGTTGTAGTCGGCGCTGATCTCGACTCCGGGGATGAACTCCACCCCGATCCTGGCGGCCTCCTGCGAGGCTTCCTCCAGTCCGGAGAGGGTGTCATGGTCGGTCAGGGAGATGACCTCGATGCCGACCTTCTTCGCGTACCGGATGAGTTCCGTCGGCGTGAGCTTGCCGTCGGATGCCGTCGAGTGGGTGTGCAGGTCGATCATGTCCTCAACCTCCCCGTGAAAGGGATTCGGGGCCCGATCCCGGAAAGATCCGGAATTACAGCCGGTTACGTCACAGGCGCGCTAAATTACCCTTCAACTGCCCTAAAGTCAACTCGCGCGGCCACGCCTCCGGGCTCGGCAGAACCAGGGGGAAGGGCAATTCCTGGTTCCTGGTTCCCAGGCCCTAGGTACCAGGCACCAGGCACTCAGCACTAATGTTACTTTCTACTTTTTACCTTTCTTCCCCTCTCCCTCCTCCTTCCCCCTTCCCCCCGCATCTGTTATTTTCGCTCCATGGACCGCGTTTTCGGCAACTACCTCTTCACGCGGCGCATCGGGGCCGGCGGCATGGGCGAAGTCTACCAGGCCGTCAAGAGAGGACCCGAGGGCTTCGAGGTGGAGGTGGCCCTCAAGCTCATCCTCCCCCACCTGGCCGGCGACGCGTCGTTCCGGGACATGTTCTTCCGCGAAGCCCGCCTCGCGGCCCTCCTCAAACACCCCAACATCGTCAACGTCCACGGCTTCGACATCCTCGAGGACATCCCCTTCATCGAGATGGAGTACGTCCAGGGCGTGGACCTGGCCAGCCTTCTAAGGAGGCTTCCCCGGGGCCAGGTCCTGTCCCTGGCGGAAGCGGTCCACGTGGTCCACTGCGTGGCGCGGGGCCTGGCGTACGCCCACTCCTTCAGCGGAGGAAAGGGAGAGGGTGTCGGGGTGGTCCACCGCGACCTCAATCCCCACAACATCCTGGTCTCGAGGGAGGGCGAGGTCAAGATCGCCGACTTCGGCATCGCCCGCGCGGCCGTGACGGCCGGCGCGGCTTCGGCCACCCTCATGGGCAAGCTGGCCTACATGTCGCCGGAGCAGGTGGAGGGAAAGCCCCTGGACCACCGCAGCGACCTCTTCAGCCTGGGCACCACGGCCTACCATCTCCTCGCGGGCCGTCACCCCTTCCAGCGCCAGAGCGAGGCCGCCACCCTTCGCGCCATCCAGCAGGTCTCCTTCAGGCCACTGCGGGAAGCCGCCCCCGATGTCCCGCTGCCCGTCGCGAGGGTGGTGGAGTCCCTCCTGGCCCTTCTGCCCGGGGATCGTCCCGAAACCGCACGCCTTGTGGCCGAGGCCTTCCAGGAACACC
>CP070682.1:66709-70009 GCA_020352595.1 bacterium
ACCATGACCCGGGCCGCCAGACCTGCGAGGGGCACTCCTATGGCCTTGCTGACAAAAGGCACCGTCCGGGAGGCCCTGGGGTTGACCTCGAGGATGAAGACCTCACCTTCCTTGACAGCGTACTGGACGTTCATGAGCCCCTTGACCTCCAGTGCCCTGCCCAGCAGTTTGGTCTGCCTGACGATCTCGTCCAGCAGATCCCCGGGGAGGGTTACAGGGGGAAGGCTGCATGCCGAGTCCCCCGAGTGGACGCCGGCCTCCTCGATGTGCTCCATGACGCCGCCCACAACCACGGTCTCCCCGTCCGATATGGCGTCCACGTCCACCTCCACGGCATCCTGGATGAACCGGTCGATGAGCACCGGACGCTCCGGGGACGCGGAGACCGCCTGCGTCATGTAGCTGGCCAGGTGCTCCTCCTCGTAGACTATCTCCATCGCCCTGCCGCCGAGGACGTAGGAAGGGCGCACCACCACAGGGTATCCGATCCGGGATGCCACCTCCCGGGCCCCTTCGAAGGAGGTGGCGATGCCGTTGGGCGGCTGTTTCAGGTCCAGCCTGTGGAGCAGCTTCTGGAAGCGCTCCCTGTCCTCGGCCAGGTCGATCTTTTCCGGCGAGGTGCCCACGATGGGGACGCCCGCCTCCTCGAGGCCGAGGGCCAGCTTCAGGGGCGTCTGCCCGCCGAACTGGACGATGACGCCTGACGGCTTCTCCGCCTCGACGATGTTCAGGACGTGCTCCATTGTCAGCGGCTCGAAATAGAGCCGGTCCGCAGTGTCATAGTCGGTGCTCACCGTCTCCGGGTTGCAGTTGACCATGATGGTCTCGTACCCCTCCTCCTCCAGGGCGAAGACACCGTGCACACAGCAGTAATCGAACTCGATCCCCTGCCCGATGCGGTTGGGGCCGCCGCCTAGGATGATGATCTTTTTCCTGGAACTGGGCGCTGACTCGTCCTCCGTCTCGTAGGTGCTGTACAGGTAGGGGGTCTGCGCCACGAACTCGGCGCCGCAGGTGTCCACCTTCTTGAAGACAGCCCTGATCCCCTCCTCCCGGCGCCTGGACCGGACCCTGGTCTCGTCGGAACCGGTGAGCTGGGCGATGCGGATGTCCGAAAAACCCGCCTTCTTGGCCGCAAGCAGGTCCTCGGCCGTCAGGTCGGCCAGGGATCTTCCGGTGAACCACTCCTCGGCCCGCACCAGCTGGGACACCTGCTCCAGGAACCACGGGTCATAGGCCGTCAGCCGACGGACCTCCTCGAAGGGCATCCCCCTTCGAAAGGCTTCGGCCAGATACCAGAGCCGCTCCCAGTTGGGGACTCTGAGCTTCTCCCTCAGGAGATCCTCATGGGCCGCAGCCCTGGGCTCGAGGCCTGCGGAGGAGATCTCCAGCGAGGAGATGGCCTTGAGCAGTGCCTCCTTGAAGGTCCTGCCTATGGCCATGGCCTCCCCCACCGATTTCATCTGGGTTGTCAGGACCTGGTCCGCCTGGGGGAACTTCTCGAAGTTGAACCGCGGGAACTTCACCACCACGTAGTCCACGGTGGGTTCAAAACATGCCGGCGTCTGCCTGGTGATGTCGTTGGTGATCTCGTCGAGGCTGTAACCCACCGCCAGTTTGGCGGCTATCTTGGCTATGGGAAAACCCGTGGCCTTGGAAGCCAGCGCGCTGGATCTTGAAACCCTGGGGTTCATCTCGATGACCACCATCCGCCCCGTCCCGGGGTGGACGCCGAACTGGATGTTGCACCCCCCCGTATCCACACCGATCTCCCTTATGATGGCGAGGGAGGCGTCCCTCATCATCTGGTACTCCCTGTCGGTGAGGGTCATGGCCGGAGCGACGGTGATGGAATCGCCGGTGTGGATGCCCATGGGATCGAAATTCTCGATGGGGCACACGATGACGACGTTGTCCTTTCTGTCCCGCATCACCTCCAGCTCGTACTCCTTCCAGCCGAGGATGCTCTCCTCGACGAGGATCTCGTTGGTGGGGGAGAGGTCGATCCCCCATTTGACGTACCTGTGGAACTCTTCCATGTTGAAGGCCACGTTGCCGCCGGTGCCGCCCAGTGTAAAGGATGGGCGGATGATGGCGGGAAGGCCGACGTTCTCCAGGACGGCGAGGGCGTCCTCCATGGACCTCGCGTAGCCGCTGCGCGGCAGATCCAGGCCTATCTTCTCCATGGCGGTCTTGAAACGGTCCCGGTCCTCGGCCTTTTCGATGGCCTCCCTGTCGGCACCGATCATCCTCACCCCGTACCTCTCCAGGACACCGCCCTTGTCCAGGGCCACCGCCAGGTTGAGGGCCGTCTGCCCTCCGAGGGTGGGCAGTACGGCATCGGGGCGTTCCTTCTGGATCACCCTTTCCAGGAACTCCGGGAGCAGGGGTTCGACGTAGGTCCTGTCACTGATGCCGGGATCGGTCATGATGGTCGCAGGGTTGCTGTTGACCAGCACGATCTCGTAACCCTCCTCCCGCAGCACCTTGCAGGCCTGGGTCCCCGAGTAGTCGAACTCGCAGGCCTGGCCGATGACGATGGGACCGGAACCGATGATGAGGATCTTGCGGATGTCGTCACGCCGTGGCAAAAATTGGTCTCCTAGATGGTTCCTGTGAGGAGAAAGGACAAGGCAGAAAGAAAATACGCGCTGGGTGCTCCTCTGCTTGCTGCTTTCTACCCTCTACTTTCTGCTCTTTTCCATCATCTCCACGAAGCGGTTAAACAGGTCGTGCGCGTCGTGGGGGCCCGGCGAGGCCTCGGGGTGGTACTGGACCGAAAAGGCCGGGATCTCGAGGTGCCTTATCCCCTCCACCGTCCCGTCATTGAGGTTGACGTGTGTCACCTCGACCCGCTGACCGGCATCGCTCAGGGAGGCGGCATCCACAACGAAACCGTGGTTCTGGGATGTGATCTCCACCTTTTCCGTGGACAGGTTCATGACGGGGTGGTTTCCGCCGTGGTGCCCGAACTTCAGCTTGTAGGTCCGCCCCCCCAGCGCGAGACCCAGGATCTGGTGCCCCAGACAGATCCCGAAGATGGGTACCGTCCCCAGCAGCTCCCTGACGGTGGATACGGCGTAGTTGAGGGGCTCGGGATCGCCGGGGCCGTTGGAGAGGAAAACGCCGTCGGGCTCAAGCTCGAGGATCCGGGAAGAGGCGGTGCCTGCCGGCACCACCGTGACACGGCAGCCCACGCCGGCCAGTTCCCTCAGGATGTTGCGCTTGATGCCGAAATCCATGGCCACCACGTGGAAACGACGGACGGTCTCAGCCACACCCCTAAGGGGATGATAGGGT
>CP070682.1:70109-80655 GCA_020352595.1 bacterium
GAGGTAGGGCTTGCCCACGATGCGGTCGGCCACGATGTCCACAGCTCCCGGCACTTCACGGAGCAACGCCTCCATCTCCAGCCCGATACGTTCGATCTCGCGCAGGTCGCTGCCGTAGATCTTGACGCCCATCATGGCCCGGAAGCCGGTCTGGAGCATCACGATGCGCGTCTGGATCGGCTGGAGCCACGTGGGCAGCACGCCCGGAATGGCGGTTCGTTCCTGCAGCTCCGCGAGGATCTCGTCCTTGGTGATGGAGCGCTCCTCCGGCCAGACCCATGCGAGCGGGGGCTTGAGCCATCCCGGCCAGTCCGAGAAGAAGCGACGGACCGGCACGGCGCGCCACTGATGCGTCGGCTTGAGGGTAACGATGGTCTCGATCATGCCGATCGGGGCCGGATCGAGCGCGGTGTCCGCCCTGCCGATCTTGCCCACAACGCTCTCTACTTCGGGCACGCTTGCGATGGCCAGATCCTGCCTGCTGTTGACCCCCACCACTTCCGACAGGGACGCCTGCGGCAGCAGGGACGGCATGTAGAGGAACGATCCCTCGTCCAGGGGAGGCATGAACTCGCGCCCGATGCCCGGCAGGATGCGCTGTTCCTTTGCCACCGTCAATCCGGCTGCCGCCTCGGCCCGGCTCTCGGCCGGGTCCTGGCGCCGGAAGAGCAAGCGGGTGCGCTCGAATCCTTCCCTGTCGCGGACGCGCTGCCATCGGAGCTGATCCAGTTCCAGAAGCGGCCGGGTGACATCCTCGTCGGCGGGGGCGTACATCGCCTGCTTGAGCTCCGGGGAAGCCTTCTGGCGAGCGAACAGGTTCACGGCCCGTTCCAGCGGATACAGGGTGCGGTGAATGCCCAGCCACACCGACATGCCTATGAAGAGGATGAAAAGCGGGACGACCAGGAACGTCTTCTTGTGCCCCAGGACCCATTGCAGCGCCGGCGTGTAGCTACGGGCGATGAACCGGGACACCGGGTTCCTTTCCATGGGCGCGAATCCCTCACGGGTCATGCGGACGAAGCAGAGGCCCACACCCACGCCCACGGCGATGGAGATAAGCCAGCCCTGGTCGGGACGGGCCGCAAGGCCCCACAGGAATGCGGCATGCACGACGAACATGGCCGTCACGCCGCACACGGCCGCCAGCAGCAGGGTGATGTGGCTGCGCCACTTCATCGGGCGGAAGATCAGGTAGCAGAGAAACGGAACCACCGTGACCGCCAGCACCACGGAAGACCCGATGGCAAAGGTCTTGGCGAACGCCAGGGGCCGGAAGAGCTTGCCTTCCTGATCCGTCAGGAAGAACACGGGCAGGAACGAGATGATCGTGTTGCTTACCGCCGTTACAATGGCCCCTCCGACCTCGGTCGCGCCTTCGTAGACGATCCCGAAATAGCCCTTCACCTTCTTCTCCTCCTCCGTGGCGTCCGCCAGCCGGCGGTAGATGTTCTCCGACATGATGATCCCCATGTCGGAGATGTCGCCGATGGCAATGGCCAGCCCCGCAAGGGACATGATGTTGCTGCTGACGCCGAAGAGGTACATCAGGACACAGGAGCCCGCCAGACCGAGCGGCAGGGTAGGCAGCACGGTGACCGCCGTCCGCAGGTGAAGCAGGAAGAAGACCACCACGAGGCTCGCCAGAATCGCCTCCTCGAACAGGGCAACCTTCAGCGTGTCGATGGTTTCCCCGACGATGGTCGTGCGGTCGTAAAAGGGCACGATACGGACCTTGGAGACGCGGCCGGAGGCGAGCGTCTTGGCGGGCAGACCGAGCTCCAGCTGCGATATCTTCTCCTTGACTCGCCGGACCACATCACGGGGGTTCTCGCCGTAGCGCATGAGCACCACCCCGCCCACCACCTCGACACCGCTCTTATCGAGCGCCCCGCGCCGGAAGTCCGGGCCCAGCTGCACAGTGGCCACATTCCGGACAAAGACCGGTGTGCCCCCCTCCTGACGGATGACGATCTTTTCCAGGTCCTCGGCGGTCTTGATGAAGCCGACGCCCCGGATGAAGAACTCCGAGCCGCCGTTCTCGATCACCTTGGCCCCCACGTCGATGTTGCTCTTCCGGGCGGCCTCGTAGACATCCATCAGGGTGACGCGGTGGGCCCGCATCCTTTCGGGATGGAGATCGATCTGGTACTGCTTGACGAACCCGCCGATGCTGGCGACTTCACTCACTCCGTCGACGGACTGAAGCTGGTAGCGGATGTACCAGTCCTGGATCGAGCGCAACTCGGCAAGATCGAAGCCTTCGCCCTCGACGGTGTACCAGTAGACCTGGCCGAGAGCGGTGGCGTCGGGACCGAGAACGGGCACGACCCCCATGGGCAGACGCTGCTGAGCGACGTTCACGCGCTCCAGCACCCGCGAGCGGGCCCAGTAGTATTCGATCTCGTCCTTGAAGATGACGAACACCATCGAGAAGCCGAATCCCGACATGGAGCGGATGGCCTTCACGCCGGGCGTCCCCGTCAGGCTCGTCGTGAGCGGGTAGGTGACCTGGTCGTCCACGTCCTGCGGGCTGCGGCCCGGCCAGTCCGCATAGACGATGATCTGCTTCTCGCCGATGTCCGGAATCGCATCCACCGGGGTGCGCTTGATCGCCCAGACGAAGGCGCCGCAGAGCGCCACAATGAGGAGCAGCATGAGAAAGGTGTTCTTCAGACACCAGCGGATGACTGCATTCACCATGTTCCGACCTCCCGCTAGTGCCTGTGACCGCCGGCATCCGGGGCCGGCTGTTCACCGGGCGCAGCGGGTTCGACAGGCGGCCTCGAGCCCCCTGCGTCCCCTGCTTCCCCATGGGCGTGACCGGCGACCGCATGAAGGCCGCCGGGGTAGTACAGGCTCGGGTGTCCCGTGATCTGGAACTGACTGTCGATGAGGAAGCCGCCCCGTGTCACCACCCTCTCTCCTTGTGCCAGCCCCTTCAGAACAGGGAAGAGGTCGCCGCAGCGCGGGCCGAGGGTGACCTCGCGGGGCTCGAAGGTGCCGCGCCCCTTCTCGACGTACACGATCGTCCTTGTTCCGCTGTCGAGAACGGCGCCCACGGGTACGGCCAGCAGGCCTCCGGAGGCACGCCCTTCAGACACCGCCGGGGGCGCCTCCTTCTCGAGCTTCATGCCGCAGACCGAGCAGCGGCCGGGCCCGTCATAGACCTTTTCTTCTTCGCACTTCATGGGGCAGAAATACCGCTCCGCCTGGCTCTGCGGCCGGCCGTGGCCGGCATGCTCCGTGCGTTCAGCCGGGCCCGGGATCTGCTCCAGCGGCATGCTGCACATCGGGCAGGCGCCCGGGACGTCCTTCATGACCTGCGGGTGCATCCGGCAGGTGAACTTGCCCTCCACGCCCGTGGGCGCGGCCAGACCGTCCGGCCCGATTGCCGCCTTGAGGACGGCGCTCACGTACATTCCCGGTTTCAGAGCATAGTCCTTGTTTTCGACGTGGACCGGGACGCGGACCGTCCGGGTCTGCTCGTTGAGCACCGGCTCCACGAAGGTGATCGTGCCCGTGAACAGTCGGCCCGGATACGCTTCCGCAGTGAGCTCGACCGTCTGGCCGTAACGGATCCAGGAAAGATCGAACTCGTAGATGTCGAGGTAGGCCCAGACCGTTGCCAGGTCGGCGATACGATAGAGCACGTCGCCCTCCTTGAAGGAGCTGTTCTCGACAATCGTCTTTTCGATGACCGTGCCCGTGATCGGCGAGTAGAGGGTGGCCCTGTCGGCGACCTTCCGGGAGACCACGAGGTCCTTGACCTGCCTCTCGGTCAGACCCCAGCGCCTGAGCTTGAGCCTGGCGGTCTCCACCAGCGGTCCGTCGGCGCCGTCCTGGAGCGCGATGAGCAGCTCCTGCTGCGCCACCAGGAGGTCCGGGCTGTAGATCTCGGCCAGGTGGTCTCCGGCCTTGATCTGCACTCCCGTGATGTTGACAAACAATCTCTCGGCGTACCCGTCCACCCTGGCCGTGACCGTCGCAAGGGAGGCCTCGTTGTACTGGATCTTGCCGACGGCCCGGAGGTCGCGGTTCAGTTTTCTGTACGTGACCTCGGTCGTCTCCACGCTGGCCATGGCCAGGGCATGGTCGGAAAGCGTCAACGCGGGCGCTGCGCCGTCCGAGCGCTGCGCCTCGGTCGCCGGTATGAGCGGCATCTCGCAGATCGGGCACTTGCCCGGGCGGTCCAGCCGCACCTGCGGGTGCATGGAACACGTGTAGATCTGCCGGGCATCTGCGGCGCTGCCGGATAGGGCGGGTCCGCTCACGGGCCGGTAGGACCAGCGCCCGAGGAAGAACCCGGCCGCAAGGGTCAGGAGCAGCGTCACCACGACGCCGAAGATGGCAGTGTGCCGCTTCATTGTAAAACCTCCTCCTTCGGTTCGGACCGGTCGGAGCGCTCGAGCGGAGCCGGGACGGGACTTCCCTCCGGGGGCACGCCGGCAATCAGCAGGGAAAGCGATGCCAGGGACAGTTCGCGTTGGGTGCGGGCCTCTATGTTTGCCAGATCGAAGCTGAGCAGCTGCCGATAGCCGTCGATCACATCGAGAAAGCCGGACTTGCCGTTCGCATAGCCCGTGCGGGCGGCCTGCAGGGCCTGACGTCCCTTGGGAATGAGCCGGTCTTCGAGCAGCTTCGTATTGCGGTCGCTTTCGCGGTACATATAGAGCACTGCGGCGAGCTCTGCCGCGAGCTGCACCTGTTCGCCGCTGAGCCTCGCCTCTGCCGCACGCTTCCCGGCCTGGGCGCCTGCGATCTCGGCCGCGATCTTGTCCCGCCAGACCGGCAGCGTCACGCCTGCCGACGGCGTCCACATAATCGGACTGGCCTTGAAATCGACCTCTACCCCGATGGAGGCGTCCGGCACGCCCGCCTTGCCGGCCAGGTCGAGCATGGCCTGGGCCCGCCGCACATCGGCTTCCATCTGCCGGACGGCCGGGTTCCTCTCCAGGGCGACAACGAGTATCTTCTCGCCGTCAGGGGTTTCCCTCGAAGGGGTGAACCTCGCCGGAACGGAAAGGTCGGCATCGGCAGGGCCCAGACCGAGCGCGGCCTTGAGCTCGGCCAGCAATGTCCCGCGCGAGTCCTCCATGTTCTCGAGCTGGGTCTTGAGCCGCTCCTGCTCGATCTGCGCCCGCAGCACGTCCTGAAGGGTTGCCCGTCCGGCCGCATTCTGCTGCCGGGCCGACTGCTCCAGGTCGCCGAGCAGCTTGAGGGTCTCCCCGTGCACGCGGATGCTGTCTTCCAGGAACTGAAGCCGATAGTAGGCGCTCTTGACAGCGAAGGCGGTGCGCAGGATCTCCGCCTCGAAGGCGAAATATCTCCCCCGGCTTTCGGCGGCGGCAGCGTCACCGGCCGCACGGAGCTTTCCCGGGCCGGGCAGGTCCACCATCAACCCGGCCATCACGGACGCAACAATGTCGGAAAGGTCAGCCGAGAAGGTCAGCCGCGGATCAGGCAGCGAACGGGCCGCGGTGATCGATTCAACGCTCGAAAACCAGTCATAGTAGGCGGCCTCGATCCTGGGATTGTTGATCATCGCAAAACGAAGGTAGTCGCCTATCCCGGAATCCCGGGTCAGCACAGGCAACTCGGGTCTTGCGCTGCCCGGGTGATAGCGTGCCGTGACTTCTTCGAGATCTTCCCTGGAGGATCTTTCCGCCGGGGTTCGGACGCCGACGCAACCGGCGAGAAGCGCAACCACGAAAGGCAGAACGACAACCCCCCTCCGCGCAGAGCGGCCGGGGTTGAGTTGCTTTCGTTTCGTTTCTCTCGGAATCATCGGATCACCCGGTTCCGGCCGTGCTGCAGGGTTCAAAGGAGGGAAAAGGGATGCCGGAGTATCTGCAAATACTCTATAAATACTATATTTACTCCGCTACGCAAGGCAACTGCCCCTTCTCTTTCCCTCCCCATTGACGGCCGGCGCCTGAGGCAGAGGGGGCTGTCCAGGGACCCGAGGTGGCCATCGAGGGACCATCAACCTGAACGTGCCTAGCCCGGATTTCGAGTGTTGGGGAACCGCAGCAAGCGCTACGAGGTAGAGAAGGATACCCCTGTCCTTAATCTAGAACTCGCGAAGGTCCCTAAGGACCATCTCGGCTTCGGCACTGGGAATCCCATCTCGGGGTTAGACGAGACGATTACCGAGTACACGAAGGAAGACATGAAGCCCTTGCTGGCATGGGACAGTGGTGAGTCCGGCCTCTCCGTGAAGGCAACGAGGGAACGGGATGCCGGATGCCCAAAGCAATTGTCGGCTGGTCTTGAAGGCTCACTTTACCATGAGGTCTTTAAGGGGTATACATCCGGTTCGCGAGATGATTGAGTCAATAGATGCATGGTTCCCTGGACACTGGAGGGCGAATTTTGTCTGTCCATATAACTAACCTGATGCTCTCAGTTGGACGGTCATTCCAGGCTCCATGTTTGTTCCTATTACGTCTAGCGCGTGAGAAGAGATCAGGAGTCACAATTCTTCCCGACTATCTTGCGACCCGAAATCGTTGCCGCGTCGTTCCGAAATATGAAAACCACGCAAGGTATCGCTCTTGTCCAAACATCGTAACTCGCAAAAAACGGTAGGGAGTGAGAAATTACTCGTGAGAAATATGAACGGAGACGACGGAGTGGTTGGCGACCTCTTTGTGGTGTTATTCTGACTTCTTCTCGTGTTCTCCCGAAGGCGCAGCAGAGCCGGGCGGATGAGGTTTTTGGATCTGGCAGGTATCCTTCAGTTACTGAATATAGGTTTCTTGCTGGCTTTCTCCAGGCAGAGAAATTTCTTTAGTTTTTTGCTCAAAAGAGGTAATTTTCACCCAGAAGAAGGCAATGAGCACCCCTGGAAAAGTTAGCCTGGCACTAAACTGTCCGCCTTTCCGGGGGATTTGGCCCTGGAATGGGAAAGAAAGGAGGGAAACCCATGGAAGGAGAAAGAATCTCTTATCATGAATCCGTTCGAAAGGTTTACGAACGTATAAAACGCGATGACATGGACAATATCTGGGACCGGTACGAGGCTCAGGGGATGGGCGGTGACCCGGACAAGCGCTGTCCCTTCTGCATGGGGGGTGTCCGGTGCGACCTTTGCTCGAACGGCCCATGCCGAGCGGACGCTTCAAAGGATAAGAAGGGGGTTTGCGGCATCAAGGCGGACGGCATGGCGATGCGCATGATGCTGTTGAGGAACGTGATGGGAGCTTCCACCTATCAATATCACACCGAGCAGACCATTCGAACGCTGCGGGCCACAGCAGAAGGAAACGCTCCCTTTGCGATCCGGGAACCCGATAAATTAAGAGATTTCGCTGGCAGGGTTGGCGTTGAAACGTACGGAGAGGATCGGGAGATTGTTCTTCGGTTATGTGAGGTTGTGGAAGCCGACTTCAACCGAAAAAGCGAGCAGCCAAGCCAGATCGTGGAGAAATTGGCACCGTCCGAGCGCAAAGAGCTATGGAAGAAGCATGGGATGTTCCCGGGGGGTATCCATGCCGAAATGATGAACTGCACGAGCTCGTGTCTGACCAATGTGGACGGGTACTATCTGAGCCTGGCCAGGAAGGCAATGCGCCTTGCAGTGGCCATGGCTTACCAGAGCCAGATTGTGAACGAATACTGCCAGGACATCCTTTTCGGAATCCCGAAGCCCCACAGGATGCGGGTCGACCTTGGGGTTCTTGATCCGGACTATGTCAACATCCTGCCGAACGGTCACGAGCCTTTCCTTGGATTTGCGATGGTCCAGCTGGCCAGGGAAAAGAAATGGCAGGAGGAGGCGAGAAAAGCGGGCGCAAAGGGGTTGCGCGTCATCGCCAACATCGAAACCGGGCAGGAGATGATCCAGAGATGGGAGATGGACGATGTGTTTTACGGTTTCACGGGGAACTGGATTATGCAGGAGGCTGTTCTGGGTAGCGGCTGCGTGGATCTCTTTGCCTGCGACATGAATTGCTCCATGCCGGTCGACCCCCTCTATGCAAAGAAATACAAGTTCAAGCTTGTTCCGGTCAGCGAGCTCGTCGCCTTCGAGGGGGTTGAGGAGCGCATTGATTATGTACCGGAGAAAGCAGAGAAACAGGCCGAAGAACTCCTTCGGATGGCCATCGGGAACTACAGGAAGCGGAGGGCCGAGGTCGAACCGGTTACCGGCTTGCCCCAGGGGGATGCGGTTGTCGGCTTTTCCAGCGAAAGCATCCTGGCTGCCCTCGGCGGGACACTCGATCCTCTTCTGGACGCGATCAAGAAGGGGGCCCTGCGCGGCGTGGCAGGCCTCGTCTCGTGTACAACGCTACGCGATACGGGACAGGACGTACACAGTGTGCGCGTGGCCAAGGAGCTCATCAAGCGCGATGTGCTCATCCTGTCCATGGGGTGCGGCAACGGTGCGATGCAAGTAGCGGGTCTCTGCAGGCCGCAGGCCAAAGAAATAGCGGGACCGGGATTGAAGAGCGTCTGCGAGGCTCTGGGAGTTCCTCCTGTGCTCAGCTACGGAACTTGCACGGATACAGGCCGGATTGCCGACCTCTTGAAAGCCATAAGCGACGCCCTGGGAGGCGTTCCGATCCCCGACCTACCTGTGGTGGCGGCTGCTCCCGAGTACATGGAGCAGAAGGCCACCATCGACGCCGTCTTCGCCTTGGCCTTTGGGCTCTATACTTACGTCAATCCCATCCCGACGGTTACCGGAGCGCCTGACCTTGTGAAGCTTCTGACCGGGGACATCAAGGGGTTGACCGGCGGTCTTCTCAGCGTGGACGCCGACCCGGTGAAGGCAGTGGACGGAATGCTCTCCCACATCGAGGCAAACCGGCATAAACTGGGCATCTAGTTTTGGCCAGGGGCTCATTTCGGGTGGTTCTTATCGAAAGCTCTGGCTTCGCTTTATCTTTCATCTTGACTGTTTTGATTCTGAAGATAGCTCCGGACGCTTCGACAGCCCTCATACGTGGGCCGGATTCTTCTCATCTCTTGAAAAAGCCTATGGCAGGGAAACAGAGCTGATTCATGGAAGGACATGCACTGATATTTTTCGTCGCTGGACTTCTCCTGCTGATCGGCGGTGCCGAGTTGCTGGTGCGCGGCGCCACCCGACTGTCTTTGTACATCGGCATCCCGCCGTTGGTGATAGGCCTTACGGTTGTGGCGTTCGGCACGAGCGCACCCGAATTAGCGGTCAGCGTACAGTCTGCACTCGCGGGGCAGGCGAATATCGCACTGGGAAATGTTCTCGGGAGTAATATCTTCAACGTGCTCTTCATTTTGGGTGCCTCAGCTCTAATTACGCCTTTGGTCGTCACAAGAAAGCTGGTGCGAGTGGAGGTCCCGATCATGATCGGGGTCTCGGTGCTGCTGGGGGGAATGGCTTGGGATGAAAGAATAGGCCGGGTGGATGGGACACTGCTTTTTGGGGGCCTGCTCATCTACACGGTTGGATCGGTTCTGGCAGGTCTTCGAGACAGGAAGGTTGAGGAGCATGGGCAACGGGGAGCCCTTGGCCGTAAAGACCATGCCGGGAGAGGTCTGTGGGTCCGTTCGATCGGTTATGTTATTGTGGGGTTGATTCTGCTCGTCTTTGGGGCTCGCTGGCTGGTGGAAGGTGCCGTTTCGATGGCGAGGTTTCTGGGGTTGGACGAACTGGTCATCGGACTTACGATCGTCTCGGCAGGCACGTCTTTGCCTGAAGTCGCTACCTCCATAGTGGCAAGCCTTCGAGGAGAGAGGGATATCGCCGTCGGTAACGTTGTTGGAAGCAACATCTTTAACATATTAGGTGTCCTGGGCTTATCCTCTTTGATGGGCCCCCAAGGCATATCCGTTTCTCCGGCGGTCATGAGGTTCGACATACCCGTCATGATTGCAGTCGCCGCTGCCTGTCTCCCCATCTTCTTTACTGAAAAGCGAATTTCACGCTGGGAGGGCTCGCTGTTTCTGGGGTACTACGGAGCCTACACGCTGTATCTACTTCTCAGGGGCGTGCACCACAGGACCCTGCCTGTATTCAACACGATCATGTTGGCTTTTGTCATTCCCCTGACGGTCATCACGGTTTTTGTCATTGCCCTGAGAGCGCTGAGGTCTCGCCGCGCGGGTTCCCCCAGCGGGTGAGATTCCATATTTCGAATAGTGGATCATATCGGCAGGCAGGTTCAGAATGCTATCAATTACAAGCATGCAAGGGTTGTGGAAATAGATAAGGTTTCGCTTCGATACATTCTGCCAAAGGAAGTCTGCAGCCCCTTTCAGGTACTGCTATGAAATTGTCTGCTTGAATCACGAAGGCCTGTTTTGTGATTTCTCTTGTCTGTCAACTTCATCACCCCTCAACCCAGGGCCTCATATCTCGGGTGGAAAGTTAGAGTGCGCGCAATGTATGGCTCTTGACCAGAATATGGACTCACAGAAATAGACCAGAGGATTAAGGTGTTCAGGGGAAACATGAAGAGGATCCGGACTAAGCTGAGTCACTTCATTTCATGAGTTGCCTACGTCCGCCCTTTCTTTCGCAATGACCGCTGCCCCGAGAGCACCCACGATTTGAGGA
>CP070682.1:80755-86999 GCA_020352595.1 bacterium
CGTATTTTTCCGGCGTGTCACACCATCTTGTTGATCCGTGCCGGCGTCGCGTCCGGGTGCCGGGCTCCGGGCTGACCACTGCAGAACACTAGATCTTGCGCTCGTCCACAACCCGTTTGGCTTTTCCCTCGAAGCGCTGTATGGTCTTCGGCTCCACCAGCCGGACCTTGGCCGATATGCCGAGGATGTCCTTGATCTGGTTCTCGACGCTCTTTTCCAGGGCCTCCAGGCCCTTGATCTCGTCGGTGAAGACCTTTTCGTTGACCTCTATCTGGACCTCCACCGTGTCCAGTGTGCCCTCTCTCCGGACGAAGATCTGATAGTGGGGCTCGAGGCCAGGGATCTCCATGAGCAGGCTCTCGACCTGGCTCGGGAAGAAATTGACCCCCCTGATGATGAGCATGTCGTCCGTGCGGCCGGTGACGCGGTCCATGCGCACGTGGGTGCGCCCGCAGCGGCAGGGCTCCGCGTTCAGGCGGCTTATGTCCCTCGTCCTGTAGCGGATGACGGGGAAGGCCTCCTTGGTGATGGTGGTGAAGACCAGTTCCCCCTCCTCACCGTAGGGCAGGCTATCCCCGGTGTCGGGGTCGATGATCTCCGGGATGAAGTGGTCCTCGAAAACGTGGAGGCCGCTCTTGGCCTCGATGCACTCCACGGAGACTCCGGGTCCGATGACCTCGGACAGCCCGTAGATGTCTATGGCGTCGATGCCGAGCTTGGCTTCCACCTGCTGTCTCATGCTCTGGGACCACGGTTCGGCACCGAAGATCCCGATCTTGAGCTTCAGACGCTCCTTCTCCACGCCCAGCTCATCCATGGCCTCGGCGAGGGTGAGCGCGTAGGAAGGCGTGCATGTCAGGACGGTGCTCCCGAAGTCCTCCATGAGCATGATCTGCCGCTTGGTGTTGCCTCCGGAAATGGGGATGACGGTGGCACCGAGTTTTTCGGCGCCGTAATGGAAGCCCAGACCGCCCGTGAAAAGGCCATATCCGTAGGCGTTCTGGACCACGTCCCCCTTCCTGACGCCGGCGCACGAGAGGGTCCTTGCCATGAGGATGGACCACGTTTCCACATCCCTTCTGGTGTAGCCCACGACGGTGGGTTTTCCGGTGGTGCCGGAAGAGGCGTGGATCCTCAGGACTTCGTGCAGCGGCAGGGTGAAAAGGCCGAAGGGGTAGTTGTCCCTCAGGTCCGTCTTGTTGGTGAAGGGCAGTTTCTTCAGATCCTGTATGGATTTTATGGACGAGGGATGGACCTTGGCCTTGTCGAAGGCCTTCTTGTAAAAGGGTACGGTGGCGTAAACCCTCTCGACTGTCTTCCTGAGCCTGTAAAGCTGAAGCGACTCGAGTGCCTCGCGAGGCATGGTCTCGAATTCTTCGTCCCAGATCATGTGGCTCCTTTCGTCATTTTTTCTTTGAGAAACAGGGTCTTATTCTTGTAACGAAACCGGTGTTCCCAGTCAAGGGGGCGCAGGTCTGCATCCCATGGACCTCGAGCTCTGCGTTCAGGGTTCCGGGATCTTGAAGCTCCCCCGGCGTCGAGTCGCTTGACTCCGGGCTCCGAACCCGGAACTCCGGACTGTTCTCCCCTGGACCTGAAACCTTTCGTCTCCCGCAGTGCTAACGAAGGAGGAGCAAGCCTGGACTACCGCCCTGCTCCGGCCCTTCCTTGCCCCCACCCCAGCCCGAAAGCCGTGACGTTGGCTTCAACGACCTTCTCCGGCATGTTGTCGCGTATGGTCTGCTCCCAGACCGCCCGTTCCACCGGCAGGAAGGTCGCCAGGGCTCCCATGAGCACGACGTTGGCCGTCCTCCTGTCGCCCGCCTTCGCCGCCATGTTCTCGCCGTCCACCACCGTCAGGTGGTACCCCGCCTCCCTGATCCTTTCCAGGGCGTCGAAGGGATAGGACGCCTGCCCCACCTGCGCCGTGTAGGGAAGGATGGCCTTGTTCTCGGCAATGACCCTGGCGCCCGCCGCGAGCCAGTCCAGGCTCCTGAGGGCCTCGCCCATCTCGAAGCCCACCAGGATGTCTGCCTCTCCCCTGACGATGAGGGGCGAGTGTACCCGGCTCCCGAACCTCACGTGGGAGACGACCGTTCCTCCCCTCTGGGCCATCCCGTGGACCTCGCTCTTCTTCACATCGTAGCCGGCGGCCATGAGAACGCGGACCAGGAGCTCGCTGGCCAGGATGGTGCCCTGTCCTCCGACGCCCACCATGAGGACGTTGACAGTCCTGTCCGCCGGTCCCGCCAACGTCACTCCTCCCTCTTGATGGCGTCGAAGGCGCACACCTGGAAGCAGAGATCGCAGCCTGTGCACTGATCCCGATCGATGACCGGTTTCTCATCGGGGGAGGCGTCCTTCCTGAAGATGGCGGGGCACCCTATCCTGAGGCACATGCCGCAGTCGGTGCACTCCTCCTCCACGATGAAATGGGGCTTTTCCATCTTTACGGGCCGGTTGCGCAGGAGCATGCAGGCTCCCTGGACCACGATGACCGAGGGGGCGTCCCTGTTGATCTCCTCGTCCAGGACTTTCCTGATCATGGCCAGGTCGTAGGCGTCCACCAGGCGCACGTGCTCGACTCCGAGCCCCTTCAGGAGGGTTTCCCAGTCCACCTGCCTTGTCCGGTTGCCGCCGGCGTCGAAACCGCTGCCGGGGTGGTCCTGCCGGCCCGTCATGGCCGTGGTGTAGTTGTCCAGGATGAGGATGGTAGCCGGGATCTCGTTGTAGGCCATGTTGAGGACGCCGCCCATGCCGCTGTGCAGGAATGTCGAATCCCCGATGACCCCCACCACCTTTCCGTGCTCCTCGGGAAGAACGGCCTCGATGCCCACAGCCTGGCTGACTCCGGCTCCCATGCAGACGGTGGTGTGGATGGCCGACAGGGGCTCGGACACGGCAAGGGTGTAACAGCCGATATCGCCGGCCACAAAGGTCTTCTTCCTGTTCAGGACGTGGAAGACACCCCGGTGCGGACAGCCCACGCACATGACGGGTGGCCTGTCCGGGATCTGCACCTCGCCTGTCCCCTCCCCCACACCGGCCTGACCTTCCCTCGCCGAGGGCGCCAGAGCCCGCCGGACCGTCCCGGTGTCTATCTCCCCGAAACGGGGGATGAGGGACTTGCCCTCGCACGGGATCCCCAGGATGCGGACCCACTCCTCCAGGTACGGTTCGAGCTCCTCCACGTTTTCGAGTCTGTCGAAACGGGAGGCAAAATCCCGGATGAGGTCTGTAGGCAATGGGAACACGAGGCCGAGCTTGAGGATGGAGGCATCCGGCAGCGCCTCCTTCACGTAGTTGTAACTGACGCCTGAGGTGATGACGCCCATCTTTTTACCGTTCATTTCAACGTGATTGAACGGACAGGATTCGGCGTACTCGGCCAGGAGGGCGATCCTGTCCTCCAGTTCCCGATGTTTGACCCTCGCGTTGGACGGGACCATGACGTACTTGGACGGGTCCTTGACGAGACCCGGCTCAACAGGGCTTTTCCCGACAGGGCCCTCTCCGAGCTCGACCAGGGACTTGCCGTGGGAGATGCGGGTGGTTGTCCGCACGAAGAAGGGGATATCGAAGCGCTCGCTCAGAGTGAAAGCTTCCCTGGTAAAGTCCAGGGATTCCTGGCTGTCTGAAGGCTCCAGCATGGGGATCCTGGCGAAGGAGGCGTACCGCCTGTTGTCCTGCTCGTTCTGGGAGCTGTGCAGCTCTGGGTCGTCGGCCGTGATGATGACAAGCCCCCCCCGAACACCGGTGTAGGCCAGGGTGAAGATGGGGTCCGCGGCCACGTTGACGCCGACGTGCTTCATGGCCGCAAGGGCCCTGTGTCCGGCGAAGGAAACGCCGCTGGCCAGCTCCACGGCGATCTTCTCGTTGGGGGACCAGATGGCCCTGGTGCCGCCCATCCGCGCCATGTTCTCGATGATCTCGGTGCTGGGCGTTCCCGGGTAGCCCGTGGCAAGGGAAACGCCCGCCTGAAGGGCGCCTCTTGCGATGGCCTCGTTTCCTGACAGGACGATCCTGCTCAAAGTGTCTTCTGGTCGGCGGCGCCCAGGACGGCCAGCTTCTTTTCGGCCCTGAGGGCGAACACCGTGTCCGGGAAACCGTCCAGGACCTCCCGGTAAAGGGAAACGGCCTTCTGGACGTCACCCGTCAGTTCACTGCAGCGGGCCAGGTCGATGGAAAGGACCGCCCTCAGTTCGCCCACCGCCCGGTCCCTGACGCTGGAATAGGCTCCGATGGCCTTGCCGTACTCACCCATGGCCTCGTAGCAACGCGCCAGGAGGTAACCGGCATTGACATCGGCGAGGAACTGCGGGTTCCTCGACTCCACCTCCTCCACGGCGACAGCAGCCTCCTCGTAGCGGCCGAGCTGGAAAAGCAGGTTTGCCTTAAAGAGGTTCGCCGACTGTCCCTGGAGGGTTCCGGGGTACTGCGCCGCCACATCCGAGAAGTTCTCGAGGGCCTGCTCCAGTTTCTGGCTGTCCAGGGCCTTGTCTTCTGAGGGGATGCTCTCCAGGTTGAACCTGTAGAACGCCACGGCCTGGCCGAGGGACGTGCTGGCCGCTTCCTGCCTGTTGCTTTTCATCCACGCGATCCCCAGAAAGACGAAGAGGACGAAGAGCAGGGCGCCACCGGCATAGACGAGGGTGTTGACGTGTTCGCTGATCCAGTTCGCCAGGTTTCTCTGGTCCGCGATGACCTCCACTGGACCGGTGCCTGTCTTTCGGGACTTTCTCTTCTTGACGTAACTCATGGGTCTCTCCGGGATCTTCTTCTGGTTAAAGGATGTTCATGGAGCGGGCGATGCCAGGAAAACCTTCCGCTCAACCGGTGATCCTTGCAAGGAGCGCCTCGGCGTTGCCCAGCACCTTGCTGATATCCCTCTCGGCCACACCGGCACCCAGAAGGATGTTGCTGGCCTGATCAAGCGTTATCAGGTCTCCGGGCGCGTGGGCGTCGGTGTTGACCAGGAGCCTGGCCCCGGCCTCGGCAGCCATCTGTGCCACCCTACCGTTGGCGGCCGAGTGCCCCTTCCTCGCTGTGATCTCGAGGTAAACGCCGCTCTCTGCCGCTGCCCGGGCATCCTCCAGGGTGAGCAGGCCCGGGTGGGCCAGGATGTCAACGTCAGGACACCTCACGGCAGCCGCGTTGGTGCCCGGAGCCACCGGCTCCGTTATGGTCTCACCGTGAACGACCACCACCCTGGCACCCAGTTCGCGGGCCCTTGCCGCCAGTGGGGGGATCCGGTCGGGGGGGACGTGGGTGATCTCAACCCCGGGGATGACGAGGATCTCCTCGGTCTCGGACCAGGCGTCTGAGGCCGCCACGGCCCTGCGGACGAGGTCCTCCATGTTGCTCTCGTCCCCGTGGTCGGTGATGCCGATGGCCCTGTAGCCAACCACGAGGGCCCTCCTGATGATCTCGGAGGGCAGAAGGACGCCGTCACTGGCGAATGTGTGGGTGTGCAGATCGATCATGGCAGATCCGTTCCAGGTTCGTTGCAGCAGGTTCCAGGTGCCGGTAGCGGTCCGGGCAGTCCGCTTCATTGCCCCATCCGTTCACCCGCCCTTGCAGACCAACAAACTGAATTTTGTTAAGTATCACAAAGGTTTTCAGGATACAAGGTCTGTGTGCCTGACTCCCGGGTTGCACTGCGGAGTTAAGCGTCGGGAGTGTTGCAGGCCCGGCGCCGCTGCGCATGAAGTTTCAGGTTCCAGATCCCGGGATGCACTTCCTCCTGAATCCTGGAGTCTGGATCGTGGATCACCTCTGCCCTTTGGACCTGCCTTCGCCAACCGTCTTCGCCGCAGCTTCGACGGTCGAGGGGCTTCGGCTGGCAGATCTTGAACTCTTGTTCCTCACTCCTCTTCAATCGGTATGACGCAGATGATGCTGGACTTGTTCACGGCCACGAAGGGGACGGTCCTGCCCGGCATCTCGCCCTTCCTCCTTATCTCCACCTGGGTCAGGTGGATGAAGGATTTCTCGTCGTTGAGTACATCGGTCTCCCTGCGGTCGGGGGTCATCCTGTGCAGGAACCCGGCGAACTCGAAGTCTTCCGTGATGACGAGCACCTTTGTCCGCGTGACACCGGAGGCGCCTTTTCTCCCGGCCATTACCACACCCCCTTGTCGCAGGTTTCAAGCCAGTGGACGAAAAGCCGTATACCTTCCTCGATGGGCACCGAGGGCTCGTAGCCGAGCATCTCCCTGGCCTTGGTGATGTCCGCGAAGGTTAC
>CP070682.1:87099-91218 GCA_020352595.1 bacterium
GATGTGACAGGGGTGGCAACCCTTCCGGAAGGCGTGGAGATGGTCATGCCGGGCGACACGGTGACGCTGCGGGTGGACCTGATCACGCCCATCGCCATGGAGAAGGAGCTCCGGTTCGCCATCCGCGAGGGCGGCCGCACCGTGGGCGCCGGCGTCGTCAGCGAGATCATCGAATAACGGCGTCAATTAACGGTTGATAAAAAGGTACGGCAGACATGCGAGTAATCATTACACTGGAATGCACCGACTGCAAGAGACGCAACTACACGACCACCAAGAACAAGAGGACCACCACAGAACGCGTGGAGCTCAGGAAATACTGCCGTTTCTGTCAGGGACATAGAGTGCACAAGGAGACCAAGTAACCCCTTTTCCATCGCTGCTGAGGGACAGGCCAGTAGCTCTAACGGTTAGAGCACCGGTCTCCAAAACCGGGTGTTGGGGGTTCGAATCCCTCCTGGCCTGCCATTTTTTTCCGTTGGTGAAGGGGTGGTTTTCCCCACTTCAAATTTTCGAGGTGTCACACCCATGTTCAAAAAAATAGTCAGCTTCCTGACCGATGTCCGGGTCGAGCTCAAGAAGGTCACCTGGCCAAACAGGCAGGACACACTCTCCTCCACCGGGGTGGTCATCGTCGTCGTCTTCATCATCTCGTTCTATCTGGGCATCATCGACATCCTGTTGAGCCGGATGGTCACGGCCATTTTCGGTTAATGACCGCCATGGCGGGAGGCGCAATGAACTGGTACGTGGTCCACACGCACACCGGTTTCGAAAATCAGGTTCGAGAGGCGATCCAGCAGAAGTTCCGGGAAAAGGGGAGGGAGGATCAGCTCGGAGACCTCATGATCCCCTCCGAGGAGGTGGTGGAGCTCAAGAAAGGCCGGAAGAAGATCTCCACGAGAAAGTTCTTCCCGGGATATCTGCTGGTCCAGATGGTGCTCAACGATGAGACCTGGCACCTTGTCACGAGCCTGCCCAAGGTAACGGGGTTTGTCGGAGGGTCCAACCCCACCCCCCTGTCCGGGGACGAGGTCTCCAAGATCCAGCAGCAGGTCCAGGAGGGGGCCGAGCGGCCCACGCCCAAAGTCGTCTTCTCGGTAGGAGAGAGCGTGAGGGTTGTGGACGGGCCCTTCACGAACTTCAACGGCATCGTCAAGGAGGTCAACGAGGAGAAGGGCAAGCTCAAGGTGCTCGTGACCATCTTCGGGCGGGCTACCTCCGTGGAGCTGGAGTTCCTCCAGGTGGAGAAGAACTGACGCACAGCGTCCTTTTCGGGTGTTCGTCCCGAGACAGTCGAGGGATGATCGCCCCACAGGTAAACGAACCAAGGAAGGAAGCGACAGATGGCTAAGAAGATCATCGGCTACATCAAACTTCAGATCCCCGCCGGCCAGGCCAACCCGTCCCCGCCCGTCGGGCCCGCGCTGGGCCAGCACGGCGTGAACATCATGGAGTTCTGCAAGGCGTTCAACGCCCAGACGCAGGAGCAGGCCGGGATGATCATACCGGTGGTCATCACCGTGTACGCGGACCGTTCCTTCAGTTTCATCACCAAGACGCCTCCGGCCGCCGTCCTGCTCAGGAAGGCCGCCGGCATCGAAAAAGGCTCCGGGGAGCCCAACCGCGTCAAGGTTGGAAAGGTGACCAAGGCACAGGTGGAGGAGATCGCCCGCA
Source organism: bacterium (assembly GCA_020352595.1). Classification (GTDB taxonomy): domain Bacteria; phylum BMS3Abin14; class BMS3Abin14; order BMS3Abin14; family BMS3Abin14. The sequence goes on from CP070682.1 coordinate 88,777, forward strand.
CCAAGATGTCCGACCTGAACGCCTACACCGTGGAGGATGCCATGAGGATGGTCGAGGGCACGGCCAGAAGCATGGGGATCGTCGTCGAGGGATAACAATACGGGATAGGGGTGAGGGAAGAGATGGGACGTTCCAGGCTCTCCATTCCCGTTTCCCGAGTTTCGTTTTAGGAGAAACTTCATGAAAGCCGGAAAGAGGATGGCGGCCGCTGCCGCGAAGGTGGATCGGACAAAGGCTTACGATTTCCAGACGGCGGTTTCCCTGCTCAAGGATACCGCCAGCGCCAAGTTCGACGAGACGATCGAGTGCGCTGTTCGGCTGGGCGTGGATCCCCGGAAGAGCGACCAGGTCGTGCGTGGCGCCACGGTCCTCCCCAACGGGCTCGGCAAGACGGAGCGCGTCCTGGTCTTCGCCAAGGGCGAGAAGGACAAGGAGGCGAGGGACGCGGGGGCCGACCATGTCGGGGCCGACGACCTGGCCGAGAAGATCCAGGGCGGGTGGCTGGAGTTCGACAGGGTCGTGGCCACCCCTGACATGATGGGAACCGTCGGCAAGCTCGGCAAGATCCTGGGCCCCCGCGGTTTGATGCCCAACCCGAAGCTGGGCACGGTGACCTTCGAGGTGGCCAAGGCCATCAATGAGATCAAGGCGGGCAAGGCAGAGTTCCGTACGGACAAGAACGGCATCGTGCATTCCCCCATCGGGAAGGCCAGCTTCACCAGTGAGCAGCTGACGCAGAACCTGACCGCCTTTCTGGAGACGCTGTTGAAACTCAAGCCGGCCTCAAGCAAGGGCCGCTATTTCCGGAGCATCACCGTTTCCTGCACCATGGGTCCGGGAATAAAGGTTGACACCGTATGGGCCCTGAACACCCTGCGGTGAGTTTTGATCGTCGATGATCGGGTAGCCCCCTGCGTGGGGGGTGGTCGGAAGAGGCTGGGTCACGGTCCCGCCAGGGGATCCAGGGCCGCAGCCCTCAACCCGTGGACTATCGTGATTAGGCCAGGCCACACCGGTGATTCCATGACAGCCGGGTCACGTCGGAGCTCAGAGCCCCTTGCGAAACAGGGTCGTTGGAGCCGGGACGGATTAAATGCCCACGCGGGCGCCCTGCCGAGACGCGGTGTGATTCCGATGCATTCCATGATGATCGCTTGGAAGGCTGCGGACCACTTCAAGTCTCATCCTGTCCTTGTCAGGCCGGCGTGGTGAAAATCACGTCAGAAAACTGAGAGAAAGGAGGAGAGAAGTTGGGACGCACTGATCGAGAAAAACAGATCAAGGAACTGAACGAGCTGTTCTCAGGTATCGAGATGGCCGTTCTCGCCGATTACCGCGGGATGACCGTCGAGTCCATGACGGCTTTCAGGACCAAGCTGCGCGATGTCGAGGCCCGTTTCCGGGTGGTCAAGAACACACTGTCCATGAGGGCAGTGGAAGGCACGCCCCTGGAAAAGCTCAAGGACTTCTTCACTGGTCCCGTGGCGATCCTCTACACATCATCCGACCCCGTAGGGCCGGCCAAGGCCCTGATGGATTTCGCCAAGACCAGCGAGCATCTAAAACCCAGATCGGGGGTGTTGTCAGGCCGGTTACTCGACCTCGACGACATCAAGCGGCTGGCCGATATGCCGGACAGGAGTACGATGATCGCCCAGGCGCTGTCTTCCATGAACGCCCCGGCCACCAACTTTGTCAGGACACTTTCGGAGGTGCCTGCAAGCTTTGTCAGGCTGCTCGGGGCCATTGCACGTCAGAAGGAAGCCGCCTAGGCAACCGCACAACGGAATCTAAAACCAGGCATCACGTTCAGGAGGAAATGCAGGATGGCTAATGTAAAGAAGGAAGATGTCATCGCTTTCATCGAGAACATGACGGTTCTCGAGATGGCCGAGTTCGTCAAGGAGCTCGAGGAGAAGTTCGGCGTCTCAGCCGCCGCCCCAGTCGCTGTGGCCGCTGTCCCAGGGGCAGCCGCCGCCGGGGCTGCCGAGGAGGAGAAGACCGAGTTCGACGTTGTCCTTATCGAGGCGGGCGCCGAGAAGATCAAGGTTATCAAGGTGGTTCGCGCCCTCACGGGACTTGGGCTCAAAGAGGCCAAGGATCTCGTGGACGGAGCCCCCAACGCCGTCAAGGAGGGGGTCTCCAAGAACGAGGCCGAAGACGCCAAGAAGCAGCTGGAAGAGGTCGGGGCCAAGGTGGAGATCAAATAGGCGCCCCCCTTTGGTATTCAAGGGAGGAGAGCCCTTTCGAGGGCCTCCTCCCGTGTCTGTTCATTTACGCTCAACCGTTTCAAAGCTGTAGCCCCATGAGGTGAGACGATGGCACACGCCGCAAGGCCCAAAATGCCCCTGCGCAGAGACTTTTCGAGGCTTCCTTCCATAATCGGGATGCCGAACCTGATAGAGGTCCAGAAGGAGTCCTACGAGAAGTTCCTGCAGATGA
>CP070682.1:91318-96360 GCA_020352595.1 bacterium
CCTGGTGATGGGCCCGATGGGCGAACCCGGGGACGAAACCGGGTAAGACTTGCCTCCAGGCCCCGGCATCCGGGCTGTCGAGAGAAGGTTCCACACAAGGAGATGGACATATGGCTGAGGCCGTGCTCGTTGCGGGCGGGGCAGGTTTCATCGGATCCCACGTGTCGAAACTCCTCCATATGAAGGGCTACCATCCCGTGGTGGTGGACAACTTCGTCCGCGGGCACAGATGGGCGGTCAAGTGGGGATCTTTCGTTGAAGGTGATCTGGCAGACACTCAGCAACTGATGCGAGTCATCCGGCACCACCGGATCAGGGCAGTCATGCACTTTGCCGCCTACGCCTATGTCGGGGAGTCTGTGGCCGAGCCTTCCATGTATTACCTCAACAACGTCGCCGGCACCCTTTCGCTTCTCGAGGCCATGAGGGATGCCGGAGCGGAACGGCTCATCTTCTCTTCCAGTTGCACCACCTACGGGGAGCCCAGGGAGACTCCCATAACAGAGGACCACCCCCAGGTTCCCATCAGTCCCTACGGCCGGAGCAAGCTCATGGTGGAGCAGGTCCTGAGGGATTACGAGGACGCCTACGGCTTGCGACACGTCAACCTCCGGTACTTCAATGCCTCTGGAGCCGATCCCGAAGGGGAACTGGGTGAGGTCCACGACCCTGAGACTCACCTGATCCCCGTGGTCCTGGACGTGGCCCTGGGCCGACGTCCCCACGTGGCCGTCTTCGGTACCGACTGGAACACGCCGGACGGGACCTGTATCCGGGACTACATCCACGTGAGCGACCTGGCGGAGGCCCACGTGCTGGCCCTCGAACACCTTCTAGCCGGAGGCGGGAGCCGCTCCTATAACCTCAGCAACGGGGAGGGCTTCTCGGTCCTCCAGGTCATTGAGGAGACCAGGAAGATCACGGGCAGGACGGTCAGGGCCATCGAGGAGCCCAGGAGACAGGGTGACCCGGCGGCTCTTGTGGGCAGCTCGGAACGGATCCGGCGGGAACTTGGCTGGGAGCCCCGCCATCCCGGACTGGAAGCCATAATAGGGAGCGCCTGGGAATGGCACCGTGGTTTCCATACATGACGGAGGACTACCGTTCAAAATCACTCTGGAGCCTGCCGGGGTCGAAGCAGACGGCCCCCTGCAGGGGATGCTTGACGTGAAAGGTCTTGTTTCGAAACGCAAAACGACACCGGGAAGGGTGCGGTTCTTCCGTTTGACTGCCGCGTGCCTGGCGGTCCTGCCCCTGCTCGCGTCGTGCCGGAAACCCACCGGTACCGAACCCACCCTTGCAGGTATCGCACAGGATTTCGGTATGGCCCTGGAGGGAGGGCACGACTACTTCGTCCGGAAGAACCTCCTGCGGGAGAGGGGGGGCAGGGGATACTGGACCGTCGAGGCGTCCAGTGCAGGGAGGGTGATCAAGGTCGAGGCGGTTCGCGGCGTTGACGAGGATGCGGCCCGCGCCTTCATGGAGGAGGGCAAGTACGTTCTGGGTTCCCTCTTCCAGGCCACACCTTCCCCCTATCCCGGAGTGATCTCCCGCGATGTGACGGTGCCCAGGGAGTTCGCCCCGAGAACCGCGACAGTGGTGATCGGGGGAGAATCCGTGGAAGTCTTCCTCCTTCCCAGCACCGCCAGGTTCACCTACGGTGTCAAGGTTGAAGACAACATAGAGTTCAGGGGGGGGATACTCTTCTTCCACGACAGGGGGGCAGGCACCGTCTTCCGCGTGGATCTGTTCGTACCGAAGGAGGAGTACAGCGAGGCCGAAGTTCTAAGAATTTTCGGTTCCCTGGAGTTTCGCGGCCAGGGTCCTGCATCGGTGGCCGTATCAGGGTCCGGCGCCTCAAGAGGAGGGGAATCTGACGGCCCGGTGGGGGACGCTTCGGCACCACCGGCAGCAGAGCCGGGCAGCGGGACCTGGAACCTGATCGTCGTGGGTTTCGAGCCTCTGGGAGCCCGGCACGTGGGCGTCTACGGATACGCGAAGCGCACCACACCCAACCTGGACCGCTTCGCCGAGGATGCCGTGCTCTTCCGAAACGCCGTTAGCACGTCGAGCTGGACGCTGCCCGCTTTCATGTCCTGGTTCACCTCCCTTTACCCATCCCAGCACTCCCTGACCAACAAGTACCGGCTCTCCACCATGGTGGAAGGCGAGGATCCCCAACTGTCCAGGCTGCCGGAGGGGATCACCACCCTGGCCGAGCACCTGAAACGAAACGGGTTCGCCACAGCGGGCTTCACCGGAGGTGCGGCACTGTCCAGGGATTTCGGTTACGGCAGGGGATTCGACACCTACTTCGACGAAGTGACCTTCGGCGGGTTCGACACCACCATGCCCAGGGCCATCCAGTGGCTGCGGGAAAACAGGGACAGGAGGTTCTTTCTCTTTGTGCAGGGGTTCGACGTCCACGGGCGGTTTCCCCTGAGGGAGGGCGCGGAGCGGTCCTTCTACGACGGAAGCTACAGCGGCCGCTACAAAGGCACCGTTGAGGAGTACTGGGATCTGAGGGACGCCAACCTGGACGACCCGGAGTTCGAGCTCAACGCCCGGGACGTGGCCTTCTGGACAGCCCACTACGACGCCAAGATCTTCGAGGCTGACAGGCGGTTCGGAAATTTCATGGAGGAGGTCGCCCGCCTTGGTCTGCTCGATAACTCGGTGATCGTCGTCTCCTCCGGCTCCGGCAACGAGTACTTCGAGCACGGAGGCCTCGACCACGGCCTGACCCTTTACGACGAACTGGTCCTCGTCCCCCTCGTCATCCGCGTCCCGGGCCTGGGCGGACGGGTGGTGGAGGAGCAGGCCAGGACCCTGGACATCATGCCCACGGTCCTTGATCTGCTCCGGGTTGATCCCGGGAAGGAAATCTCTTCGCAGATGGAGGGCGTGTCTCTCTTTCAAGGCCCAGGAGAAAGGGTTTCGGCTGTGGACGCCTACATGGAGACGGATTACCTGGCGCAGTCCTTCAAGCGGGCCGTCAGGACCCACGACGGTTACAAGCTCATCTATTCCATGGAAAACGCCTGGAGGGAAGTGTACAACCTGAAGGAGGATCCGGGTGAGACACGCAACCTGTTCGAGGAGCAAAAGCCTCTGTCCTCCAGGCTGGAACAGATGCTATTCTCGCACATGGAAAGGATCAAGGCCGGCTCCCGCTGAGGGGAGCGTCGATTCCGTCGGCCCAACATCGGGAACATGATGCTCAAGAAACTCGAAGACCTGAGACAGCAGGCGCGGATCGCAGCGGGGATCATTGACCGGAAAGTATACAGCGGTCCCTGGACCGTCCAGATCGACCTCACCAACCGCTGCAACAACGACTGCATCGCCTGCTGGTGCAACTCCCCCCTCCTGGGCGACAAGGGCATGCCTTCCGGCATCCGGGACGCCACCCTCCCCTATGAGAGGCTTGTGACCATCGTCGATGAGCTCTCCGCCCTAGGTGTCCGGAGTATTTACTTCACCGGGGGCGGCGAACCCTTCATGCATCCGCGCATCCTGGACCTCATCTCCTACATCAAGGGCAAAGGCATCCACCTGGACATGAGCACCAACTTCACCCTTGTGGACAGGGCCACGGCCGAGGAGCTCGTGAGGCTGGAACTGGACCACATGAACCTGAGCCTGTGGGCCGGGTCCAGGGAGGTCTACGCGAAGCAGCACCCCAACAAGAGCGAGGAGACCTTCGACCGGATGACGGAGGTCATCCGTCACATCAACGAACTCAAGAGAAGGCGCGGGCAGACGGTCCCCGGTCTGGGGATGTACAACGTCATCAACGTCCACAACTACCAGGACATCCACAACATGCTTGAGTTCGCCTTCCGGCATCGCATGGATCACGTTCACTTCACCCACGTGGACACGGTGCCGGACCGGACCGAGGTTCTCGCCCTGGACAGGGCCCGACTGGAGGAGTTGGCGGCGATGGCCCGCGAGGTGCCGAGGCTCACCGGAGAGTTGGGAGCCCGTTTCGGTCACAGGCTGCACCTTATCGGCTTTGAGACCTTTCTCAGGAGGACTTTGAGCAGCGGAGCCCCGGAGGCCAACTACGACACGGACCTGCTCGCGGTCATGCCCTCCTGCTACGCCGGCTGGAGTTTCGCCAGGATCCTCGCCAACGGGGAGATCAATTCGTGCCTGAAGTCCTTCAAGATCCCCGTTGGAAACATCCACGAGGACAGCTTCACACGCATCTGGTTCGGCGAAAGGCAGGCCGAGTTCAGGGACCACACCATCGACTACGACCCCGGTGATCCCTATTTCCTGAACATGGGCAACGACATGGCCACGGACGGGCAGGGGTGTCAAAAGTGCTGCGACAATCTCGGTCTGAACCTGGACATCCAGGGACGACTGGACAAGCTGAATGCCGTCACAAAAGGGGCCCTGAAAATTCTGCGTTTCCTCTGATCCGGAAGGGGGATGATCTGAAGAGGATGGTCGCCGTGCGCCGCTCCAGAACTATAACCAGTGCCTCTCTGGCAGCCCTCCTGCTGACCGCCGGGATCCCGGCCTGGTCCCGCGGAGGAGAGGTGGACGATGCCGGCCCCAGGGCCAAGCCCCTGACCCTCCTCCGGTGCCTGGAGATGGCGGGGACCGAGTCCCTCGAGATCCGGGAGACCCGCCAGAAACTGCGGTCCGCCCAGATCGAATACGAGGACACCACCGGTTTCGACTGGCCCACGGTCTCGGCGGCTGTGGACTACGTATACAAGGACACCTATAACGAGGGCGAACCGGACCCCATCCGGCCTTACCTTTCTGCCTCCCAGACCAGCATCAACGACTGGAACAAGGTCCAAAGGAGCCGGAGCGCGGCTACCAGGCTTTTCCAGGAAAAGCTCGCCCTGGAGAAGATGCTCTTTGGCGCCAGGGTCGCGGCCGGTGAGAAGTACTTCGATGTGCTCCAGGCCCAGGAGCTTGTGGAGCTGGGCAGGTCCCGGGTGCAGCGGAAGGCACGCGGGCTGGAGGAGATGGAGAACCGGTTCAGGCTGGGGCTTATCCCGGAGATGGACATACTC
>CP070682.1:96460-99063 GCA_020352595.1 bacterium
AACGTCTCGCCGGCGGTCCTCGAGAACCGCATGGTCGAGGACGACCTCATCAGCCAGGCCATGGTCTACGGGGACGGGAAAAGATACCTGACGGCCCTCGTGGTCCCGGACTACGAGCGCATCGCCGGCATGGCCGCGGAGCTGGGTCTCGATGACCTCAAGCAGGATGAGCTCGATCCGCACAGGCTGGCCAAGGAGCCCCGCCTCAACACCCTGTTCATGGGACGCATCGAGGCGCGCCTGGGTGACCTGGCCTCCTACGAGAGGATCAAGAAGGTCTTCCTCCTGGACCGTGAACTCACCGAGGCCGACGGAGAGCTGACACCGACGATGAAGGTGAAGAGAAAGGTCGTTTCCGAAAAATTCAAAAGGGAGCTGGACGCGCTGTACGAGGAATGAAGGAAGGTCCCGGTTTCCGGAGACCGGCGCCTGGTGTGCCGGGGAGGGTGAATCTCAGATCCCACCCTTCGGCAACCTCCCTTAGCCGGGCTCAGGGGAACCTGGACAGGAATCTCAGAACCCAGAGTTTATTTCAAAGAGGATTCGAGAGATCTTTTCGCTCTGACACCGAGAAACAGTACCTGGAGAGCAGTACCTGGCACTTGTTGCCCAGGACCTGGGAACCAGGCACAAGACAGTCATGTACCCCCGGCAAAGCCGGGAGCTTGAACTGTGAACCGCTCAAAGCGGTCGTCCAAACCTCGGGCCGCCCGAAGGCGGCTGTTGCGCAGCCGACAGGCATCATGACGCGAAAAACAGCCTCACGCGCGCTCATCACGCCTGGGGCGTGACTCGCTTCCGACTTCGCTGACTGATCCCGTCCAGCTTCCGCCGTCGCTCGTTTGGAGTATCCAGATTAGGGAATAGAACGAGCTATGGCGGACAAGACGCCAGGACGCCAAGGAAACCCTGCATCAGATGGGTTTAACCCCCTCATGGGGTCTGCCTTTCTTTGCGGCTTCGCGGCTTTGCGTGAGAACCCCGGGCCTCATGGCCACACGGCCCGAAAGGCAGCCTCACGCTCGTTCCCTTCCACCTTCGCGTAAAGCTTCGGCGGACAGGTCGGTCACTCAAGCCGCGAAGACGCAAAGGGGGAGGAACTGGTCACTATGAACCTCTTCAGATCTTGATCTTCTCGTCGGCTTTGCGTGAGAACCCCAGGCACTTGGGCTGCACAGCCGAGGTCTACGCTGCCCATCGCTGCCATTCATCCCCACTCCTGGAACCGTCAAACGACCCGGGTCCCTCGGCAAAGCCGGGGGGGTCCAAGGCACTAAGTACTATCCCCCCTCACCTGCCACCGCCCTCGCCCTCTGCCAGCCCAGCTCCATGTTCCGCATGACCGTGTCATGGCTGAAATCCAGGAGCGGGCTCAGGTGTTTCTCAGGCTCGATGACCATGTACCGGTAGTGCCTGTAGGGCTTGCCCTTGACGTTGGTCAGGACCACTCCCCTTTCGGCCGCTTCGAGCACGTTGCGGTTGATGTGGGTGAACTCGTGGATGTCCGAGTAGATGATGCCCGCCGTGGCTATTTCCAGGGCCCTCAGACCGATCTCCAGGACGTTGGTGAGGGGCCTGTTCAGGGGGGCGGGGTGCTTGGGCCAGCAGTTGATGATCACCACTTCATCGGGCTCGGCGTCCAGGACGTCTCCAATGGGGCTGAACCGCCTGAGGGTGCCGTCCACCATCAGCCGGCACTCGTCGGACACGTGCTGGGGGGGCCAGAGGATGGGCACCACCGTGGAGGCGAGGATGGCTTTCTTGATGTCCGGATGATCCCCCCTGAATATGGTGTACCTGCCGGAGGCCAGGGAGACGCTGCCCACGCGCAGGTCGGCCCTGATCTCACCGGGTTCGACCTCCCGCTCTATGATCCTGGCCAGGGGGTCGTTGTCGTATATGGATCTGGCCCCCCGGAACAGCTGCCACGCCGTCAGCAGATTGACCTTCCCCCTGTAGACCTTGTTGTCGCAGATGGTTCTCCAGATGGCCTCCAGCCGCCGGTACTTCTCCATGGCGAGCATGACCCCGTTGAGGGCACCGACGGAAACGCCCGCGATGATATCCCACCGGTAGCCCATCTCCTCCCGCAGGTACTTCTCGGCGCCCACCTGGAAGGCTCCCTTGGCACCGCCGCCGCTCAGGACGAGGGCCGTCCTAGCCATCGCCGCCTTCCCCCCTGCCGGAGCCCCCGAACTTCCTGTCCTCCCGCATCTCCAGGGTCAGGAAGTAGCTCAGGACCGTCCGGATGCCGACGATGGCGGCCAGCAGACCCACCTTGTCCCAGGAGGGGCTGGCCACAGAGCTGATGACGTCGGCGGCGATGAAGATCTCCAGGCCGAGGAGCAGGTGGCTGCCCAGCTCCTGCCTTATGGTGGGGTCCTCGCTGAGCATGACACGCCTCCCGCGGCCGAACTTCATCTTCACGAAGAGAAGAACGGCGCCCCCCAATCCCCAGAGGATCACCAGCACGCCCGCCACGCTTATGGCCACGCTGATGGCCTCGATGGATCTGTGCAGCAGGGCTACCATGGGTCCACTCTCCTTTCTGTCGGGACCAGCCTCGTTCCGGTCATCTCCCGGCAGGAGGGGCAAAAGCCCCC
>CP070682.1:99163-103580 GCA_020352595.1 bacterium
ACGTTGACGCAGTGCTGGTATGTGTACGCGTCGTACCCCTTCAGGCTCGTCAGGAGCAGGAGCACCGACCTGTTGTCGGCCATCGACTCCATGAAACCGTTCACGACCTCCTCGGCCTCCCTGAGGGGCGGGAGCTTGCCGACGCCCACCTCGTCGAAATAACCCCGCATGGTGCTGACGGCGTTCCGGTAGGTTTCCAGGCTCCTCGTGGGAAGGTCGGTCTCCACCTGCCCGAGGTGGAAGCTTTTCAGTTTGACGTGGACCAGCCCCTCCTTCTCCAGCATTTTCATGAAGATGTCCCGGCCGTGCTCCTTCCCCTTGAAAATGGCCGCAAGCTTCAGCAGCTCCGGAACGTCCACACCCTTGAGGAAGAGGAGGTCGTCGATCTCGAAGGCGCTCAGGGTCTTGAGGAAGTTCCCCGAGTAGGGAGTCGGTTCGTAGAAAAGGTAATCGTCGATGTACAGGACGCCGTTGATGATCCCGACGAGGACCTCCTCCTTCCCCTCGAAAATCTCGTTGAGGAAGTCGTGCACCCGCTTCACCACGCCCTTCACCGACGGGTGCTCCGGCGGGTAAAGGGCGATGTTCCGGATGGTGTTGTCCAGAAACTTGATGATCCCCCGATACCGCTCTATCTGTCTGGCGTCCTGGGTCAGGGGTACCCTCTTATTCTCCCCCTCCGCCCCCGTTGCCGGGTAGAATGCATGAAAGGCATCCCCCGGGTTGGCGGCCGGTCCTGCCGTCCCGGGATGTGCCCCGGATGCCCCTCTCCGGCCTGGATACGGGCCTTCCCTTCAGAGGCACCGGCCGGCCCTCTACCGGCCTATATCCTCAACCCGGCCTCCTGCGAAGGTGATCCTCGGCGATGCGATGGCTTTCCCCCCTGAGGCGCCCGAGAGCCTCCTTGAGGACCTGAAGCGCATCCGCATCCTTCATCTCCGTCAGGGCGGTGACCGCCGCCATCCGGAGCTTCGCGGCCGCAGACCGGTTCACCAGGGCCCTGTGGGTGAGAAGATCCCTCAGGAAAGAGACGGCCTGCTGTCCCCCGGTTCGCCCGAGCCCCTTGATGGCCATCTCGCGCCTCACCACGTTCCCCTGCCCGAACAGCGGTTTTCTCGCCATGGAGATCTGCCTTTCCAGACCTTCCGGGCCCTGCAGCACGCCCAGGGCGTAGAGGGCTCTCGCCCGGACCTCGGGATCCTCGTCATTGAGGAGCCGTTCCATGAGATCCTCCTGAAGCCTGACGGGATAGCGGTAGAGGAAGCGGAGAGCCTCCAGCCTCACCTTGGAGTTCGGGTGCTCGAGATAGGTCCGGACGGACTCGGAATCCCGGGGACTGCCCACCGTCTGCAGAAGCACGAGGGCGTTCCTGACGACGTACCAGCGCTCGTCCCTGAAAAGCCCTGCCAGGTGGGAACGCAGGATCTCGCCGCACCCGGCCAGGACGCTGAGGATGGCCCTGCGCCCGAAGGCCTCCTTCTCCTCTATGAGGGATCGGAAAAGCACGGGAATGGAAAGGTCGCTGACCTCGCGCAGCACCCCCTCGACGGCCTCCCTGTCGGGCAGGTCCCTCTCCTTCAGGCTGGCCGCCATCTCCTCGAGGGCGGCCGGAGTCGCCAGTTCCCGGACCGCCTCCCGCAGTTCGCCGAGGACCTCGGCCGGCGTCCCTCCCGCCATATGCCTGCCGAGGTGCCTGAGGACCGTCAGGGTGTAGAAAGGCTGGTTCAGAGCACCCGTGGAACGCAGGCCTGTCATGATCTCCTGCAGAACGGCCTTGTACTGGACCGCGCTGGCAGCGCTGTTGAGCTCGGCCAGCTTCGCCTTCAGCCACTGCTCCTGGGTGACCTCCTGAGGCGGCTTCTGCCCAACGAGTTCCGGGACAGATTCCAGACCGGACTCCGCATCGGGCGGCGCCATGGGAGACGTCACCTCGGCATCGTACCGGCTGCCGGCCTCCGCGTCTCCCTCCGTCCGCCTCTCGAGTATCCCCTCGTAATCCACCTGCTCGAGCTGAAAGGCGCCCGATCCCTTGCCGCGCAGAAACTCCAGGGCGCCGCCCAGCTGCCTCAGAATCTCGGCATCCATGGCCAGGATGCCGAAGAGGAGTTCAAAGTCCCGGGCCTGGATGCCGGTGGAAAAGTTCAGGGAAGAGATCTGGCGCCGGAAACACTCTTTCGCCAGAAAGGGACCCGCTCCGTCACGAACGGCCAGGGGGTGGCCGGAGACCGTCACGGAATCCCCCCTGACCTGGATGATCAGCGGCCCGTGCTCATGCAGGTAAGCGTTAAAACCGGTGAGAAGGGGATTGAAGAACCTGTTCCTGGCCGGATGCCCCTCCGGGTACATCCCCATGGCCTTGAAGGCCCTTACCAGGTCAGACACCAGACCGGATGCCGGCGCCGGATCGGTCATGGAATCTGCACCTCGTCCATCCTTCCAGATCTCAGTTCGCCGTCTGCAAACACTTAATAAACAGCTCCTCGATCCGCCATGCGCGGAGTTTCGGGGCCCTGCCCCCCGTCCGCCTGCTGTTTCCACCCCCTCGCCGGATCTCCCGCGCTGGATGAGACCACATTATCACTTATCATCGGCGGCCAACAAGCCCCCTGCGACAATCGCCTCGTTGCAAAGAAGGGGCAGTTGGGGTATGTGTTGGTGTCCCCCCCCTTGACCCCAACCGCTGGAACCAGGATCGACAGGAGACCGCCATGAAAAGTTCAGACGCCGGATCTGTCAGCAAAGCCGTTACCCGCACGGAAATTGCGGGAATTCCCCTCTTCAGGAGGGGCAAGGTGCGGGACGTCTACGACCTCGAGGAGCACCTCCTCATCGTGGCGACGGACCGCATCTCCGCCTTTGACGTCGTCATGCCCAACGGCATCCCTGACAAGGGCAAGATCCTCACCCAGATGTCCCTTTTCTGGTTCGATTTCACCCGCGACATCGTCGACAACCATCTCGTTTCGGCCGAGGTGGACGACTATCCTCCTTCCCTCAGGCAACACGCGGACCTGCTGCGCGACCGCAGCATGCTCGTCAGAAAGACCGAGCCGTTCCCCATCGAGTGCGTGGCCAGGGGCTACCTCGCCGGTTCCGGTTGGAAGGACTACCTCCAGACGGGAGGCGTGTGCGGGATCCCCCTTCCGGCTGGACTCCGGCAGGCTGAAAGGCTGCCTGAGACCATCTTCACCCCCGCCACGAAGGCCGATTCGGGGCATGACGAGAACGTCTCCTTCCAGTACGCGGCAGGAATCGTCGGGGAAGGGACCCTTTCCCGCCTGAAGGACCTGACCGTCGCCATCTACGAGAAGGCCAGGACCTACGCCCAGCAAAGGGGTATCATCATCTCCGACACCAAGTTCGAGTTCGGCAGCATCGGCGGGGAGATCATCCTCATCGACGAGATCCTGACGCCGGACTCCTCCCGTTTCTGGCCGGCCTCAACCTACCAACTGGGAAAGAGCCCGGCCAGCTTCGACAAGCAGTTCGTCCGGGATTACCTCGAGGGGCTGGACTGGGACAAGACACCCCCGGCCCCTGAATTGCCTGAGGAGATCGTGGCCAGGACCCGGGAGAAGTACCTGGAAGCCTACGAACTGCTCACGGGAAGGAAGTTCATGCCGGCAACGTAATGAGGAGGGAGCAGGGCTGGAGGAAGGGAAGCGGACAGCGGAATAACCATCCTTCATCTCTCCTCCTTCATCCTTCCCCTTTTACCCCGGTGGTTCAAATGGATCCTGACCTTAAAGACTACCTGACCCACCACTCCCTAGAGGGGATCGTCGTCACGGACACCGAGGGGACCATTCTCCAGTGCAACGGCACGGCCTACGGCATCCTGGGGTACGCGGAGGGTGAGCTCACCGGGGAGTTCATCGGGGGCATCTTCCCTCCCCCCAGCACGGCGCACCTCCTGCCCAACCTCATCAGGATGGCCGCCAGGGAGGGCGGTTTCGACGGTGAGATCATGCTGCAGGACTCCGACGGCCACCCGGTCATCGTCCGTCTTTTTGCGGATCCCTTCCCCCGGGAGTCACCCCGCCGCATCATCTTCCGCTTTCTGGACTGGACCGAGGTGCAGCTGATCATGAAGCAGTTGAGGGAATCAAGCCAGATGGCGGTCCTCGGGAGCCTGACCAGGAGCATGGCCCACGAGATCCTCAACCCCATATCCGTCATCGGCGCCTACACGCGCCGTCTGCTGAAATCGCTGCCCCCGGGATCCGGGGAGGAGGAGTGGACCAGCCAGGTTCTGGCCAACGTGGAGAAGCTCGAGTCGCTCATCGAGACGGTCCAGGCTTACCTGGACCTCCCCTCCCCCAGCTTCAGCCAGCAATCCCCGGACAAGGTGCTGGACGGTGCGCTGGACTGCATCAGGGAGGAGGCGGGCGCCAGGGGGATCCGGCTCCTCGAGGAA
>CP070682.1:103680-109022 GCA_020352595.1 bacterium
GAGGCGGGACCGTCGGTCCCTGTTGAGATCCTGGGTCTGAGTGCCGTCCCGCAGGCCGGAGAGGCCTTCGTGGTGTTCACCGACGAGGTGAAAGCCAAGAAGCTGGCCCAGATGCGGGAGGCGGCGGTCCAGGCCGAGCGGGAGGGTCGCAAGAAGGTCACCCTGGAAGATCTCTTCAATCAGATCAGGGAGGGGCAGGTCAAGGACCTGAGCGTCGTTCTCAAGGCCGACGTACAGGGGTCCGTTGAGGCCATACGTGACGCCATCGTGAAGCAGTCCACCGACGAGGTGAGGACCAAGGTCATCCACGAGGGGACCGGCGGCATCAACGAGGGTGACGTCATGCTCGCCGCCGCGTCCGACGCCATCATCATCGGTTTCAATGTCCGGCCGGACAACAAGGCTCTGGAAGTGATCAGGCGCGAGCAGGTAGACGTGCGCTTCTACAACGTGATCTACGACGTCGTCAAGGACATCAGGGACGCCCTCAGGGGCCTTCTGGCACCGGTCTACCTCGAGAAGATGCTGGGCAGGGCCGAGATCCGCCAGACTTTCCAGGTGCCCAAGGCAGGGACCATCGCGGGCTGCTACGTGGTGGACGGGCTCATGAGGAGGAACGCCCAGGTGAGGGTGCTCAGGGACGGCGTGGTGATCCACGACGGGAAGATAGGCTCCCTCAAGCGTTTCAAGGAAGACGCGCGGGAGGTCGGGACCGGTTACGAGTGCGGCATCGGGCTCGAGAACTACAACGACGTCAAGGAGGGCGACATCCTCGAGAACTACGAGATGATCGCCCAGGAAGCGGAGCTGTAGGCCGCCCGGTCCAGGTCAGGTCTCAAAAGTGGTCATCGGTGTCTTGCGGCTAACCCTTTATCTGCCGGAGAGCGGTTCGCTCAAGGGTAAGAGGAGGATCCTTCGAAGCGTCAAGGATCGGCTCCGGTCGCAGTTCAACGTGGCTGTGGCGGAAGTGGAATACCAGGACCTGTGGCAGAAGGCGGGGATCGCCGTGGCCCTCATCGCCACGGACAGGGAGTTCGCGGACAAGGTGCTTCAGAAGATCCTTTTCAAGGTGGAATCCTGGCGTCTGGCGGAAGTCGTCGATGTCAGCATGGAGATACTGTAAAGAGGAGTCAGGATCCAGGGACCGGTGGTGGGGAACCTCAACCTGTATCACCTTTCCCTTATCCCGGAAATTGAACTGCCATGCCACGTTCCTTCGAATACAAGAGGGCGGACCGCGTCAGTGAGCTGCTCAAGCACGAGATCTCGGAGATCCTCTTCAGGGAGGCCAAGGATCCCGGAATAGGCGAAGTGACCGTCACCCGGGTCAAGGTCAGCGACGATCTCAAGTCAGCCGTCGTCTATTACGGGGTTCTCAACAGGACGACGGAGGTCCAGCAGGTAGCCGAGGGGCTCCATCGCGCCAGCAGCTACATCCACCGGCTCCTGGGCAAGAGGCTCCGTCTGAAGTACATCCCGAAGCTGACCTTTGTCTTCGACAGGAACATCGATTACAGTTTCCGGATATCGGAGATCCTGCGGGAGATAGACGAGGAGGGCAGCTGACCTGGGCCGGTCCGTCGGGACAAAGGGCAGAAAAGGGGTGCAGGTCCAGGGGATCCTGGTCGTCGACAAGCCACGGGGCCTCACCTCCCACGATGTGGTCAAGCTGGTCAGGAAGGCTTTCGGCATCAGGCAGGTGGGGCACACGGGCACACTCGACCCCATCGCCTCAGGTGTTCTGGTCATCCTCGTCGGGTCCGCCACACGCATCGCCCAGTACCTTCAGGAGGACGACAAGGAGTATCACCTGACGCTGCGCCTGGGACTCGAGACCGACACCCAGGACATCACGGGTGAGGTGCAGCGGGAGGTGGATCCCGCCGGCACGACCCTCGAGGATCTGGAGGCGGCGTGCCGGAAGTACCTGGGGACCTTCGCCCAGGTGCCGCCTTCCTACTCGGCCGTCAAAAAAGCCGGACAGCCGCTCTACCGGCTGGCCAGGCAGGGAGTGCGCATCGAGGCCGAACCGCGGCAGGTGACGGTCTACCGGATCGAGATCCCCGTGTGGGATCCTCCCAGGGCCTCCCTGAAGGTGGTCTGCTCCAAGGGTACCTACATGAGGACACTGTGCCACGATGTCGGACACGATCTGGGCGTGGGGGGCTGCATGGAATCCCTGGTGCGGGTCCGCAGCGGGAGGTTCTCCCTGGAAGAGGCGGTGGACATCGACCTTGTCATGTCGGACCCCTCACCGGAGCGCTTCCTCAAGGAGGCCGCCCAGGGGCTGACCTTCCCCGTGGCCGAGCCGGACGAGGACACGCTGCTGAAGCTCGTCGGCGGTTCGGACGTGCCATGGGAGGGAGCCCCGGAGACCGGCACCGTTTCCATCACGCGCAAGGGCCGGCTCATAGCCCTCGCCCAGGTGCGTCAGCGCAACGGCTCGAGAATGCTCTCGCCTCACCGGGTGCTGGAACCTAACCTCAAAGAACTTTTCAAATTTTCAGATAAGTGATAACATGATTTTTTTTAAAAAGGAGGAATTACCATGCCGCTCAGCAGTGAAGTGAAGCGGGACATCATCGACGATAACAAGCTGCACACCAGCGACACCGGCTCCTCGGAAGTCCAGATCGCGCTGCTTTCAAAACGCATCGATGAACTGACGGAACACTTCAAGACCCACAAGAAGGACCACCATTCCCGTGTCGGTCTCCTCAAACTCGTCGGCCGCCGCCGCCGTCTTCTCAACTACTTGAGAACTCAGGATATCGAGAGGTACAGGTCCATCGTCAAGAAGCTGGGTCTCCGCAGATAGCCCCTGCCGCTGTCCATCACATTCAGGAGTGACATCATGAAACAGCAGGTACAACTGCAGTGGGGCGGGAGAACCATCACCCTGGAGACCGGGACCGTGGCACGGCAGTCCAACGGGGCCGTGTGGGCCAGGTATGCCGACACGGTGGTCCTGGCCACCGCTGTGGCCATGCCCGAGTCCAGGGAAGGGGTCGATTTTCTTCCCCTTACCGTCAACTACCAGGAAAAAACCTATGCCGCCGGCAAGATACCCGGCGGTTTTTTTAAGCGGGAAGGCCGGCCCACCGAAAAGGACACCCTGACGAGCAGGCTCATCGACAGGGCCCTGAGGCCCCTTTTCCCCAAAGGTTTCAACCACGAGACCCAGATCATCATCAACGTTCTTTCCGCGGATCGCGAGAACGATCCGGACATCCTCTCCCTCATCGCTTCCTCCGCTGCTCTCATCATCTCCGACATCCCCTTCGAGAAAACGGTCGGAGCGGTCAGGGTCGGGCTGGTTGGCGGTGAGTACATCATCAATCCGACTTTTGCCCAGCTTGCCGACAGCCGCATGGACCTCGTGGTCGGCGGCACAAGGGAGGCCGTCAACATGGTGGAAGGGGCGGCAGGAGAGGTCTCCGAGGAGGAGATGATCGGAGCGCTGGAGTTTGCGCACGTCGAGATCCGGAAGATGGTGGATCTCCAGGAACAGCTGAGGGCGGCCGCCGGCAAACCCAAGGTGGAGTTCCGGGCTTCCGAGCAGGACAGTGAGCTGGTCGAGGCCCTCAGGTCGGCGTGGAGCGCCCCCATGAGGGACGCCCTGCGCACCGCCGACAAGAAGACCCGCAACGAGACCCTTTCCCGCATCAGGGAGGAGGCTGTGGCCGGAACGGAGCTCTCCCTCGAGGGAGAACCCGTGGCGGGCCAGGTGGACGAGATCCTGCGCTCCATCGAGAGGGAGCTCATGAGGACCATGGTCCTGGAGGAGGAGAGGAGGATCGACGGCCGGCGGCCCGAGGATGTGCGCCGGATCACCTGCGAGGTGGGCGTCCTGCCCAGGGCCCACGGCAGCGCCCTTTTCACGCGCGGTGAGACCCAGGCGCTGGTGGTCACCACCCTGGGGACCACCGACGACGAACAGATCATCGACGCCCTGGAAGCCGACTACCGCCGGAGGTTCATGCTCCATTACAACTTTCCGCCCTTTTCCACCGGGGAGGTGAAGTTCCTCAGGGGGCCGGCGAGAAGGGAGATCGGTCACGGCAACCTCGCGCAGAGAAGCCTCGTGGCCGTCATCCCGTCCAAGGAGAGCTTCCCCTACACGGTCCGCGTCGTTTCCGAAGTGCTCGAGTCCAACGGCTCCTCCTCCATGGCCACGGTGTGCGGCGGAAGCCTGTGCCTGATGGACGCCGGCGTCCCGGTTCCCAAAGCCGTGGCGGGCATCGCCATGGGTTGGTGTACACCCCCGAAAAATCCGTTGTCCTGTCCGACATCCTCGGCGCCGAGGACCACCTCGGAGACATGGACTTCAAGGTGGCGGGCACCAGGAACGGCATCACCGCGTTCCAGATGGACCTGAAGATCCCGGGCATCAGCAGGGACCTGATGGCCAGGGCGCTGGAACAGGCGAAGGCGGGACGGCTGCACATCCTGGACGTCATGGACGCGACCCTCTCCCAGGCCCGGGAGTCCCTGTCACCGCACGCGCCTCGGCTCATCACCATCAAGATCAAGCCCGACAAGATACGGGAGATCATCGGCCCCGGAGGACGGGTGATCCGCTCCATCATCGAGGAGACCGGTGTCAAGATGGAGGTGCAGGACGACGGCACCGTGATCATCGCTTCCGTGGACGAGGGGGCCTCCCAGAGGGCCCTCGAGATGATCAAGGCCATCGGAGAGGAGCCCGAGATCGGAAAGATCTACCGGGGCACCGTCAAGAAGGTCCTGGATTTCGGGGCCTTCGTTGAGGTGGTGCCCGGCACCGACGGGCTTGTGCACATATCCCAGCTGGCCGACAGGCGGGTGGCCAAGGTCGAGGATGTCGTCAAGGAGGGTGACGTCGTGAACGTCAAGGTCCTGGACATCGACCGGGACGGGAAGATCCGCCTGAGCATCAAGGAAGCCGAAAAAGACCTGGCCGGTGGCGGCAGACCCGGCACCGAAGGAACCTGACCCCCCCTGGATGAAAGCAAGAGCCGGTGAAGGGATCACGAAGGAGACGCTCCCCAACGGGTTGAGGGTCATCATCGAGCCGTTGAGGGAGTTTTCTTCCGTCAGCGTCGGAGTCTGGGCTCTCACCGGGTCCAGGGACGAGGAGAGCCACCAGTCGGGCATCAGCCACCTCATCGAACACCTGGCCTTCAAGGGCACTGAACGCCGGACGGCCAAGGAGATCGCCCTCGAGATCGATTCCCTGGGGGGCTCTTTGAACGCCTTCACAGGCAAGGAGTTCACCTCCTTCTACGCCAAGGTCCTGGGGGAGCACATGCCCCGGTCCATGGACGTCCTCGGCGACATCAGCCTGAAATCCCTCTTTCAGC
>CP070682.1:109122-113701 GCA_020352595.1 bacterium
CCGATGAGGGATTCCTCGTACTGGCCCCTGACTCCCTTTTCATCCCTCGGGGACGCGTTCCAGGTCGAGGGGACCACAGCCTGGTAGTTGGCGATCTTCTTGTCCTTGATCTTGATCCAGTGGCCCAGGGCTCCTCTAGGGGCCTCGTAGAAGCCGGCGCCCTCCGCGGACTGGGGAACGTCCCAGTGTGACCCGTCGTGGATCTTGAAGTCCGGTTTCCCGGCGGCCTCGATGAGCTGTCCCAGCCAGACGTACATCTGGTCGGCCAGCTTGACGGTCTCGATCATCCTCGCGGCGTGCCTGGCGACGGCGCCCGGTTTGGCCCCCGCCTCCACAAGGGAGAGGAGGGTCGGGTTCTTCTCCACCCCCATCCTGGCGAGGGGACCGACCTCGAAGGCCATGTTGTCGTACCTGGGCGCCTTGACGAAGCTGTAGGCGTCCGCTTTGTCACGGTCGAAAACCTGCTGCCCGTCGAAGGGGTGGGCCGGATCGGCCTCCTTGTACCAGGCGTACTTCACCGACTCGGTGACCTTCGACTGATCGAAGGGTTCGACCTTGCTCAGGTTCAGGTTCCGGACAACCCCGGATTTGAAGAAGAGGTTCTGACCCGAGGAGTCCTCCGGGAAGGAGCCGTAGGACAGGTAGTTCAGGTGCCCCCCGCCCACGCCCAGCTTCGCCAGGGGAAAGAGGGGGCCGCTGGGGCCGCCGAAAAGCAGGACGTCCTGCTGGTACACGTTCTTGACGAAGGCCGTGACCTCGTCGAGCATGGACTTGAAGCGGCCGATGATCTCCGCGTTGGGCAGCTGGGTCACACCGCCCACGACGATGCCCTGGTAGTGCGGCACGCGACCGCCGCCGAGGACCGCGCCCATGTTTTTGGCCGTGACCTGCACCTTGAGGGCGTCCAGATAGTGCTTGACCGCGGTGGTGACGATCTCGGGGTCGGACACCGAGAACTCGTCGGGCTCGTACCTGGGAGTCAGCGGGTAGGTGTCGCCCCTCTTGACCAGGCTGACCACCTTGTCCTTGACGGCGTTGAGCCCCGCGTCCTTGCCCTGGTAGTTGGCGATGGCCATGATGTCCAGGTAGTCCAGGGCGGTCAGGTGATAGAAGTGGATGATGTGGTCATACAGGTATTCGGAAGCCATGAGCAGGTTCCGCAGGATCCTTCCCCCGTCGGGCACCTCGGCTCCGAAGGCGTCGTCCAGGGCCGCGGCGGAAGCCATGGTGTGGACGGAAAAGCACACACCGCAGAACCGGCTGGTGACGTAACTGGCGTCCCTGGGGTCCTTCCCGGTGAGAAGGGCCTCGAAACCCCGGGCCATGGTGCCGCTGCTCCAGGCGTCCTTGACCACGCCGTTCTCGATCTCGACGTCGATCTTAAGATGTCCCTCGATCCTGGTGACAGGATCAACTGATATCCTCTGGCCCATTAGTTGTCACCTCCTTCCTCAGGCGGCCCGCCCTTGCCGAGCCGGCCGGTCATGGCCTGCCCGATGAAATGGCCGGCCAGGCCAACGGCCACGATGCCCGTGGCAACGGCGCCGATGGTCTCCACCCGGTAACCGCGGATCTCCTGGGTCTTGTCGTAAAGCGGGGCCATGCCGGTGTAGAAGGTGGGTTCCGAACAGCCCTGGCAGACGGAGCTGCAACCGATGCACCAGTTCAGGCCGTCGCTCCAGCGCCGCTTGGGACAGTCGGCGTAGGTGAAGGGGCCCTTGCAGCCCTTCAGGTACATGCACCAGTTCCTCTGCTCGAAGCTGTTCCAGTCCGAGAGGAACTCCCCGTTCTCGAAGTGCCCCCTCCGCTCACAGTTGTCGTGGATCAGCTTGTCGTAGAACATGAGAGGCCGCCCGATCTTGTCCATGGGAGGCGGCTGCTTGTAGAGCAGGTAGTAGACCACCGTCCCGACGAACCTCTCCGGATGGGCGGGGCAGGTCGGAACGTTGATGAGGGGCTTTTTGGGGATGAGCCCCTTGTCCATGGCTTCTCCCACACCCATCCCCGTTCCGGGAGGGGGACAGTCGCCGGGGATGCCGCCGTAGGTGGCGCAGGAGCCGATGGCGATGACGGCACCGGCGTTGCCGGCCGCTTCCTTGACGATGTCGACGAAGTTCCTGCCCGCGATCTGGCAGAACCTCGGATCCACCGTGGGGATGGACCCTTCCACCACCAGCACGTACCCGCCCTCCTTGATGGTGTCCTGGAGGGCCTTTTCTGAGAGGTGGCCGGCGGCCGCCATGATGGTCTCGTGGTAGCGCACCGAGATGGTGTCGAGGACCAGTTCTGCCGTACCGGGATTGGACGAATTGATGAAGGAAATGGTGCAACCGGCGCAGTCCTGCCCTTCCAGCCAGATGACCGGCGGTTTCTTGGCGGCCCCTTCCAGGGCCCTGGCCACCCTCGGAACTGCCGCTTCCGAAAGGCCCAAGAGGCTGGCTGTGCCGGCGCAGAACTTGAGAAAGTCGCGTCGGCTTATGTTTCGAAATGATGTCATTAAACCCGTCCCCCTTTCTCGGAAAAGAGTTTCACGCTCAGGTTTACGGCCCAGCTCCCGTGACGGAGCGCCGTCCGGTTCCCCACCTCCCTTCACGTTCGTGAAAAAATTCCGCTCATTCTATATAACGGCATTATAGCATGTCAACTGTTGCGGGTGGCGGGCAGCCGGTTTTTTCCTGTACGCCCCCTCGCCACCCCCCGTTCCACTTCCTCTCCCTCTCACAGGAAGATCACCTGTCCGTCCTGGAGGACCTCGATGTACTCCCGGCTGATCTGGGCCAGTTCCTCGTAGATCTCCTCCATGTGGGAAGGCTTTGAGTGGGAGATGAAGAACCTGAGGGGCAGGTTCCGCATCTTGAGGACCTCCCTGGCCAGCAGATCCGGAGTGAGGTGCCCCGTTTTCACGGCGAGGTCGGTCATGCGGTTGGGGAAGGACACCTCCACGATGACGGCGTCGAGAACGTGCTCGTCGCAGGCCTTCCAGATGGTATCGGTGGGCCCCGTGTCGCCGGTGTAGATGATCCTCTTGCCCTTGTCGTTTTCCACAAGGAATCCAACTGCCGGCGTCGTGTGGTGGACGTGGTAGGCCGTGACGCGGTGCCTGCTGAGCTGGACCGTCTTTTCCGTCAGCATGGGGGCGAACCTGATGGTGGGGTTTTCCGGACCCGGGATGAGGGAGAAATCCGGCCAGATGAGGCCGTTGAACAGGTTCTGTTTGAGGATGCCTATGACCTCCTCGGTGCTATGGACGGAAACGGTGTGGTCGGCATTCCTGGTGACGAGGTTGTCGGCGAAGAAGGGGATGGCCTTGATGTGGTCGAGATGGGCGTGGCTGATGAAGATGTCCTCGATGGCCCTCTGGTCCTGGAAGTCCAGGGCCAGGCCGATGGTCCCGGCGTCCAGCAGGACCGTGCGGTCGATGAGGAAGCCGGGCATGTTATGGTTGGGCATCTCCGCGCCGGCGCATCCCAGTACCTGGATTCTCATGGTTTTCGCCCTCTCACGTACAGCGATGGCGGATCCTGCCCGTCTATCTGGCGGGATCCCGGTTCGTGACCTCGTAAACGTCCACTTCCCCCACCCTTCCCCTGACGGTGATGGCGGGGTGTTTGATACAGAGGTATTTGGACTGGATCCGCTCGGCCGTCTGGGCCGTAGCCAGTATCTGACCCGGCTTCGCCATGCCGGAGAAACGGGAGGCCACGTTGACCGTGTCCCCGATCACCGTGTAGACCATCCTCTCCGGTGATCCGACGTTGCCCAGAAACACCTCGCCCGTGTTGATGCCTATGCCTATTTCCATATGAAAGCCGGCGTGTTCCCGTTCCCACTTTCCATTGAGCTCCGGCAGGCGCCTGATCATCTGGACAGCGGCGTCCGCCGCCTTCATGGCCGCGTTTTCCAGAGGTATCAGGCTGCCGAAAACGGCCACGATGGCGTCGCCGATGTACTTGTCAAGGGAGCCCTTGTTCTCGAAGATGATGCCGGCCATCTCCGTGAAGTACTCGTTGAGGACGCGCACCAGCCTGTCCGGTGGCTGGGATTCCGCGATGGTGGTGAAGTTGCGGATGTCTGAAAAGAGGATGGTGACTCCCTTCCTGTCGCCGCCGAGGTCCACCTGGATCTCGTTCCGGATGACCTGTTCCACCACTTCCGGTGACAGGTAGCGTGCCAGATTGGTCCTGACCCTCTCCTCCCTCTTCATCTTCTCGATGAGTCGGGCATTCTGCACGGTTACAGCGCCCTGTGAGGCCAGGGTCGTGAGCAGCTGCTCGTCGTCTTCCGTGAAGGGGTCGCCGGAGAGTTTGGCCCCCAGGCCTATGCCGCCTTCAAGCCCCGGCTCGACAGTGAAGGGAACCCACATCCGGATGCCGCATCGGGCCAGGGAGCCCGGGAACCCCTCATGGGGAATTCCACCGGCCTCCCCCTCCTCATGAGCCAGGCAGAAACTCGGGGGCATGGTCGAAAGGCCGCCTTCCAACTGGTCCCGCACCATGGTGAGCTGCTCCTCTCCCAGGCCCCGCACCTCAAAAACCTCCAGCCGCCGGCCGGTGCTGTCGACCATGAAGGTGATCCCCGA
>CP070682.1:113801-117871 GCA_020352595.1 bacterium
GCCTTTCTCGGGCGCAGCCCCGATGAACTCGGTGAGAACTTCAAGGACGTCAAGCTGGCCTACGAACAGCTCAGGGATATCGTCCGCGGGTCCGCCGCCATCCAGAACAGCCCCCGGCAGGATGAGGGCGGCCCCGGGGACCACTACTGGCAGGCGGATATCCCGGGTGTCCGGCTGCTCTTCGGCCAGTTCCTCTATTACGCCGGCCTTGTCACCTTCAACGCCCTCGTCTCGGCCATCACATGGCAGAGGAGGCAGCGGCCGACCTTCGGGCGCATCGCCCGCATGTGGAACTACATGACCGCCGACGAGATCCTCAACGCCATCGGATCCAGACGTGCAGGAGAGAGGTTCGGGGACACGGCCCTGAGGCTCGGTTACCTCTCGGCCCACCAGCGGGACGCGGTCATGGGCTTCCAGAAGTGGATCCAGAGGCCCATCGGCGAGTTCTTCCAGGAGATCGGGATCCTCGAGGAGAAGGAGATCGCCTACCTGCTCAGGCTCCACAAGCGCCACAACGCGAGGGTGGAGAGTCTGGCCGGCTTCTGAACATCCGGGACTCCGGATTCATGACCCAGGATCCGGCAACCGGGATCCAGGGAAAGGTCGTTAAAACTGCTCGGCGCTCAGCACCTGGTCCTCGGTGCCTGGACCTGGTTTTCTGTTTCTCACTCCACCTTCATGAAGTGGTCTTTGGAGGCGCCGCAGACGGAGCATTTCTCCTGAGCCTCCCCCTCCACCGTATTACCGCAAACGTCGCAGACGTAGTAGTCCACGGCCTGGAGGCTTTCCATGGCTTCGAGGGCTTTCTGGTAGAGCCCCGCGTGGATCTTCTCCACCGTGTTGGCGTACATGAAGCTCATCTGCGCGCCCCGGTTCCCCTCCCCCTTCGCATCCTCGATCATCTGGGGATACATGTTCATGAACTCGTGGGTCTCCCCGCCGACGGCCTCCTCCAGGTTCTCCTTTGTGCCCTTGACACCGCCCATGACGCGCAGGTGGGCGTGGGCGTGGACGGTCTCGGCCAGGGCGGCGGCGCGGAACAGCTTCGCCACCTGGTGCAGCCCCTCCTCCTCGGCCTTCTTCGCGAAGGCGAGATACTTCCTGTTGGCCTGGGATTCGCCGGCGAAGGCCTCCGCAAGGTTGTCCATCGTCTTGCTCATTGCTGCTTCCCCCTTTCCGTAAGATCCGAAATGGACATCTGTTATCAGAGGTTAATTTTAACCCCTATCCCGGACAAAACAAGGGAAGCCCGGAGGCTTCCCTCGCTTGATGAAGATGTCCCCGGGAGCCGCTGTTTCATCCAGCAGCCGGCACCTGGGGGATCGTGCCCTAGAACATAAGCGCCTTGAGGTATTCCCGATTCAGCCTGGCGATGAACTTGACGTCGATCCCCTTGGGGCAGGCAGCCTGGCATTCGTAGTGGTTGGTGCAGTTCCCGAACCCGCACTCCTGCATGGCCTCGATCATGCTGTTGACCCGCTCCCTGGCTTCCACCTGGCCCTGGGGGAGGGCGGCCAACTGGGAGACCTTGGCCCCCGTGAACAGCATGGCCGCCCCGTTGGGGCAGGCGGCCACGCACGCTCCGCAGCCGATGCACTCCGCCGCGTCCATGGCGTAGTCGGCAGCCTCCTTGGAGATGAGGATGGAGTTGCCGTCCGGCGCGGCTCCCGTGCGCACCGATGTGTAACCGCCGGCCTGAATGATCCTGTCCAGAGCGCTCCGGTCCACCACGAGGTCCCTGAGGATGGGGAAGGCCCTGGCCCGCCAGGGCTCGATGTAGATGGCATCTCCGTCCTTGAACTTCCTCATGTGGAGCTGGCATACGGTGGTCCTGGTCTGTCCACCGTGGGGCTGCCCGTTGATGACCTGGGAGCAGGTCCCGCAGATGCCCTCACGGCAATCGTGGTCGAAGGTGATGGGCTCCTGCCCCTCCTTGATGAGGTCCTGGTTGACCACGTCGAGCATCTCCAGGAAGGAGTGGTGTTCCGTGATTCCCCTGGCGACATAGGTCTCGAAGCGGCCGGCTTCCTTTGGGCCCTTCTGACGCCAGACGATAAGCTTCAGTGTCATCGTCCTGTGCTCATTTTGTCCGCTCATTATTTGTAGCTCCTTACGGCGAGTTCGACATTCTCGAATTTGAGGGGCTCCTTGTGCAGCTCGGGTTCGTTGTCGACACCCTTGAATCCCCATGCCGCGGAATAGCAGAAGTTCTCGTCATCCCTGAGGGCTTCCCCGTCCTCGGTCTGGTATTCCACCCGGAAGTGGCCTCCACAGGACTCCCTTCGGTGCAGGGCGTCCCGGCACAGCAGTTCACCGAACTCGAGGAAATCGGCCACGCGGCCCGCGTTCTCCAGCTGCTGGTTGAGCTCGGCGCCCGCCCCCGGGATGCGGACGTTCTGCCAGAACTCCTCCCGGATGGCGGGGATCTTCTCGATGGCTTCCTTGAGGCTCTCCTCGCTGCGGGCCATCCCCGCGTTGTTCCACATCAGGGAACCGATCTCCCTGTGGAGTTCGGCCACAGTGCGCTTCCCGTTGATGGACAGGAGCTTGTTGACCCTGGCCTCCACTTCCTGGAGGGAGGCCTGGCACTCCGGGGCATCGGCCTTGAGCATGCCGGGTTTGGTCTGCGCCAGGTAGTTGGCGATGGTGTATGGGATGATGAAGTAGCCGTCCGCCAGCCCCTGCATCAGCGCGCTGGCGCCCAGCCTGTTGGCCCCGTGCACCGAGAAGTTGGCCTCCCCCAGGACGAACAGCCCGGGAAGGTTGCTCATGCAGTTGTAGTCCACCCACAGCCCTCCCATTGCGTAGTGGGGGGCGGGGTAGATGCGCATGGGCACCTTGTAGCCGTTCTCGGCCGTGATGAGCTCGTACATCTCGAACAGGTTCCCGTAACGCTCCCGGATGGTATCCTCGCCCAGGCGATTGATGGCGTCCCGGAAGTCGAGGTAGACACCCCGTCCGCCCGGTCCGACTCCGCGCCCGTCGTCGCACTGTTCCTTGGCGGCGCGGGAGGCGATGTCCCTGGGGGCGAGGTTGCCGAAAGAGGGATACTTGCGCTCCAGGTAGTAATCCCGGTCCTCCTCGGGAATATCATTGGGCGGCCGGTTGTCCCCGTGGTTCCTGGGAACCCAGCAGCGCCCGTCGTTCCGGAGCGACTCGGACATCAGGGTGAGCTTGGACTGGTAGTCGCCGGACTGCGGAATGCATGTGGGGTGGATCTGGGTATAGCAGGGGTTGGCGAAGTAGGCCCCTTTCTTGTACGCCGCCCAGTTGGCGCTGACGCTGGCTCCCCTGGCCATGGTGGACAGGTCGTACACGTTGGCGTAGCCCCCCGAGCACAGGATGACGGCGTCGCCGACGTGGGTCCGGTACTTCCCGGTGATGAGATCGCGGAGGGTGACCCCCTTGGCCTCACCGTTGACGAGGACGATGTCCATCACCTCCGTGCGGGGGAAGATCTTCACGGTGCCCGCCTTCACCTGGGCCATGAGGGCGGAGTAGGCGCCCAGGAGCAGCTGCTGCCCGGTCTGCCCCCTGGCGTAGAAGGTCCTGGAGACCTGGGCTCCGCCGAAGGAGCGGTTGTCCAGGTAGCCGGCGTAGTCGCGGGCGAAGGGGACGCCCTGGGCCACACACTGGTCGATGATGTCATTGCTCACCTGGGCGAGCCGCCACACGTCAGCCTCTCGGGCCCGGAAGTCACCGCCCTTGACGGTGTCGTAGAAGAGCCTCCGGATGCTGTCGCCGTCGTTGGGGTAGTTCTTGGCGGCGTTGATCCCCCCCTGGGCTGCGATGGAGTGGGCACGCCTGGGGCTGTCCTGGTAGCAGAAAGCCTCCACATTGTACCCCAGTTCACCCAGCGAGGCGGCGGCGGAGGCCCCAGCAAGGCCGGTTCCCACCACCAGGATCTTGTACTTGCGCTTGTTGGCCGGGTTCACCAGCTTCATGTCGAAGCGGTGCCTGTCCCAGGTCTGCTCTATGGGTCCTGTTGGACTTTTTCCGTCGAGTATCACTTTACGCCCCCTTTAATTGAGGATGTTGACGAGGATGAGGACCGGGATGGCACCGAA
>CP070682.1:117971-120542 GCA_020352595.1 bacterium
ATGGGGTGACGACGGCAAGGGAGGGGCATGGAATCCGGGGACCCGCCCCCGGGGGGCTGGCACGGTGGTGGCAAGGAAGGGGGAAAGGGGATGCCTGGGGCCGCATTTGGACCGTTTTCGGCCACAAAAGCCCCCTTCGGCAAGGGATTGCTGACGGATTTCCGTCAAAGGAGAGGTCCTTGGAAAGCTTCGTGACCGAGATCCTGGAACTGGGCGCCGACTGGATCGCGGAGTTCAGGTTCATCTTCTGGTATTTCGTCGGCGGCGTTGCGCTGGAAGCCCTGGTTCGGACCTTCGGGTGGCACATCAGGTTGCGGAAGCTGCTGGAACGGTTCGGGCACGGGTCCATCTGGCTGGCCACGGGCATCGGGCTGTTCAGTCCCCTCTGCGCCTGCGGCGTGCTTCCCCTGACCATCTCCATGATCCTGGCGGGGGTTCCCTTCGCCCCGGCCATGGCCCTCCTGGTGACCAGCCCCCTCATGAGCCCGGCCGGCTACACGCTCACCGTGTGGGAGCTCGGCCACCAGTGGGCCCTCGTGAAGGTCCTCTCAGCGGCCCTGATGGGGATCATGGCCGGATACGCCACCCTCTATTTCACGCGGCGGTGGGCCCTGGGTGACAACCGGGACCTGTTCAGCCGCGGCATCCCCAAGGGGGACTTCCACGACCCGGACTACCCCTGCGAGGACCTGCAGTGCGACTGCCGCAAGCAGTTCAGCAAGAGGTACATCGAAACGCGCACCAGCAACAGGTTCTTCATTTTCCTGGGGAAGTTCGTTGACGGCACGCTGAAGATCGGCAAGTTCGCCGTAATCGGCGTGACCATAGAGGTCCTGGCCGCGCGCTACATCCCCGTCGAGTGGATCGAACCACTCCTCACCAACACCTTCCCCCTGAGCATACCCCTCATCGCCCTTGCGGTGGTGCCCCTCCACATCAACCAGGTCATGGCCTCGGCCATCCTCTACGGTTTCGTGGACCTGCCCCTGGCCAGGGGTCCGGGGCTGGCCTTCCTGGTGGGAGCCCCGGTCACGGCCATCCCCGTCATGGCCATCTTCCTGACCTTCTTCAAGAGGAGGATCTTCTTCCTCTACCTGGGCATCTGCCTCATCGGTACCATAGGGATGGCCTACGCCTACCAGTATCTGTTCTGATGACGTCGCGCCTGGAGGACAGTTCCTGTGTACCCGAAAAGGGCCCGATGGCTTCTCATTCATAGCCTGCGGCAGTGCCCGGTGAAAGGACTGGAACAGCGCCCGCGGGCGCCCCGGTGCGCACCCCTGCACATCGGTGGAAGATAAGGGCAGGTCATCCCTCCAGGTTCCTCCTTTTTCTCCTCGTGCCGGTCCTCGCGGCCGGCTGCGCGGGCCACCGCCTGGCCGGCTCGCCCCCCGGCGGCCGGGAGCCCCTCGTCCTGGCCGAGGTCCTGGCCTCCGACGCCACCCTCGCGGGAGAGGTGGTCCTGGCCGACGACCTCATCATCCCGGAGGGGGTGACGCTCACCCTGACCCCCGGGACCACGGTCATCGTCGAGCCCAGCGACGGCACCAGGACCGACCCCCAGTTCCTGAGCACGGGCACCGAGGTGGTGGTGCGCGGCGCGCTGAACGTGCCGAAGGGCCCGGTGACCTTCCGGCCCAGGGGCGCCGCCGGGCGGGGAGCCTGGGGCGGCATCGCCCTCACCGGCCCGTCGGCGGAGGCGAACCTGGAGGGGGCTGTGGTGCAGGGGGCGGAGTTCGGGCTCATCGCCCTGGCGGGCAGCGCCCGCGTCGGGAACTCCACCTTCGACGGCTGCGAGGTCGGGCTGGCCGCCTCACGGCAGGCCGAGGTGGCCACGGAGTCCAACACCTTCACCGGCAACGGCGCGGCAGCCATGGCCCTCCTCGGTGCCCGGGTGCCCTCGGGGCCGGGTGACACCTTCCAGGGCAACGACGACGACGTTATTGCCCAGGACGGAAGTGGCCAGGACATCATCACCACCGGGTTCGTACCCGACACCCCTCCCCCGGGGCCGGTCACCCGGGAGTACCTCGGCGAGATGGCCATGACCGAGGACACCACCTGGTCGGGCACCGTGGTCGTCGAGGGGCAGCTGGCCGTCATGCCCGAGGTCACCCTGACCATCGAGCCGGGCACCAGGGTCCTCTTCCGATTCCGGGACACCAACGGGGACGGGCTGGGCGAGAGCTGGATCATCTGCCAGGGACGCCTGCGCGTTCTGGGCGAGGAGGACGCCTGGGTCCTCTTCGACGCCGAGGAGGACGGGGCCGGGCCGGGCTCCTGGGACAGCCTGAGCATCATCGCCTCGGAGGCCCCCGACAACCTCATCCGCTACGCGGTCTTCAGGAGAGGGACCAAAGCCCTGCACACACACTTCTCCCGCCTCGAGGCCCATCACCTGGACTTCGAGGAAAACCTCAGGGGAGTGCAGTTCCAGGAATCCGAGTCCACCACCCTGGACAGGGTCCACCTCCGGGGCAACCTCAGCGCCATGAGGTTCCGGGACTCGACGGTGCGGCTTTCCAACATCCTTGCGGAGGAAAATGCGGCCGGCCTCAACTTCCTGAGAGC
>CP070682.1:120642-127639 GCA_020352595.1 bacterium
CGGCCCCTGAGGGTGTCGGCCAGGGCCTCGGGCTGTTCGTGGATCTCCTTCTGCATGAAGTGCTTGTACCCGCCCTTCTCCGCGAGGATCGGGTCCCAGGGTACCGTGACCGCTTCCGGCTGGACCTCCCGTCCCTGGGCGTCGAAGACGCGCAGGCCCTCCGCCGTCACCGAACCCATGTCGCCGTCGTCCAGGTAAAGGAAGCGGCGCGTGTGGTGCAGGACGGCCGGGATGTCCGAGGCGATGAACATCTCGCCCTCCCCGAGGCCGATGACCAGGGGCGGGCCGCTTCTCGCCACGACGAGCCTGTCGGGGCGCTCCGTGTGGAGGACCACGATGGCGTAGACCCCCTCGAAATCCTTGAGGGTCCGCCGCACAGCCTCCTCCAGGTCTCCGTCGTAGTGCTCCTCCACGAGATGGGCGATGACCTCCGTGTCCGTCTCGGAAGCCATGGTGTGCCCCTTGGCGGCGAGCCGCTGCCTGATCTCGCGGTAGTTCTCGATGATGCCGTTGTGGACCACCACCAGACGCTGGGTGCAGTCCCGGTGGGGATGGGCGTTCTCCTCGCTGGGTTTGCCGTGGGTGGCCCACCGCGTGTGGCCCACGCCGATGGTCCCCGTCAGCGGCTGCTTGCGCAGCACCTCGTCCAGGGCGACGATCTTCCCGACGCTGCGCCTCAGGCCCAGCTCACCATCCAGCACCACGGCCATCCCGGCCGAGTCGTAGCCCCGGTATTCGAGCCTCCTGAGGCCCTCGATGAGGATGTCCGCCGCGTTCTTCTGCCCGATGTAACCGACGATCCCGCACATCAGCTCTTCTTCTCCTTCTCGGCCCCCGACAGTTTCCGGCGCCGCTCCTCGGCCCACCCCTCCTTGACGGACTGCTGGGCCCTCCCCAGGGCGAGGGCGTCAGGGGGCACGTCCCTCGTGATGGTGGAACCGGCGGCCACCAGGGAGCCCCTGCCCAGCCTGACCGGGGCCACCATCATGACACCGCTGCCGACGAAGACGCCGTCCTCGATGGTGGTCTTGTGCTTGGCGAAACCGTCGTAGTTGCAGGTCACGCAGCCGGCCCCGATGTTGACGTCCCGGCCCAGGTCGGCGTCACCCACGTAGGTGAGGTGGGAGACCTTGCTGCCGTCGCCGATGACCACCTTCTTGGTCTCCACGTAGTTGCCTATGCGGGCGGACCTGCCGATGACGGATCCGGCCCTCATGTGGGCGAAGGGACCGATGGCGGCGCCGTCACCGATGCGCGAGCCGGTGATGACGCAGAAGGGGCGAACCTCGACATCCGCGCCGATGACGGTGTCGGTGATCACCGCGCCGGGTCCGATCACCGACCTGGCTCCGATCCGGGTGTCGCCGTGCAGGAAGGTGGAAGGGCGGATCTCGGCGTCCGGCTCTATCTCGACGGTCTCGTCGATCCAGGTCGATTCAGGGTCCACGATGCGCACCCCCGAATCCAGAAGCCTCGCCACGTGATTCCTGTTCATCTGCTTTTCCATGACCGTCAACTCCTTGAGTGTATTGATCCCCCGGGCTTCCCCCGGTTCATCGGTGACCAGGGTGACCGCGCCCGATCCTGACCGCACGGCTGCCCCGATGAGGTCGGTCAGGTAGTACTCGCCCTGGGCGTTATCGTTGTCCAGCCTCGGGATCTCCCTTTTCAGGAATCCGGCGTCGAAGGCGTAGACGCCCAGGTTCACCTCTGTGATCTTTTCCTGACCGGGGGACAGGTCCCTCTGCTCGACGATGCCGAGCACCTCCCCGTGGTCGCCCCTGACCATCCGGCCGTAACCGGTGGGGTCGTCGAAGTGCCCCGTCAGGACGCTCACCGATGCGCCCGCGTCCTTCCTGACAGCGGCCAGGCTCCGGAGCGTTTCAACCTTCAGGAGGGGAACGTCTCCGGACAGCACGAGGACCGTTCCCTGAACGGGAGCAAGGGAGGCCAGGCACTGGGCCACGGCGTGGCCTGTGCCGAGCTGGGGCTCCTGGAGGACCACTTCGGGGGCCTGGACCCCGGGACCAGCCGGCAGGGCTGCGCGCACCTGATGGGCGCCGTAACCCGCGACGACGATGACCCTGGAGGATCCCAGACTGTTGGCGGATGCCAGGACGTGGTGGATGAGGGGCCGCCCCCTCAGGTTGTGAAGGACCTTGGGCACGGAGGAGTTCATCCGTGTCCCCTTCCCGGCGGCAAGGACGATGGTGACGAGGTTGTCTAAGGGTTCCGAGCGCATTGTTTCCGAGTAACTCTCCCCGGGAGTGTGGCTTTGAACCCGCCGCCGGCCAGAGAGAGGCGGATTCGATGAATTTGCAAATATCTCAACAACGTACAGGACTGTCAAGGCATAGAACCCAGGGGGTCCCGGGTCAACGGTCCGCACGCGGGGGATTGTAAACATAATTGCTTGGATTCCACCAAACCCTCTGATATCATTTCAAGTTACCCGGAAAAGAGCACATCTTTGTGAAGGGGAAACCGGCACAATGGAAACCAGGATCCTGAAACTCGAACAGAACATCCAGAGGCTCAAGACTGTCTACGAGCAGTATTTCGCCGGGGTCGAGAGAAGGCCTCCGGATAAACTGGCCGAGACCGTGGCCAGGGAGGTCCGTTCCCTGACCGCCACCGTGATCAACAACACGGCCCTTCGTTTCCGGGCCCAGCAGGCCATCTCCCGCTACAACACGTATCTCTCCTACTGGCAGAAGAACCTCCGGGACCTGGAGGAGGGCAGGAAACCCAAGCGGCGCGTAACGGGTGGCGCAGTGCCCGAGGAATCCCCCACAGGTGTTTTCGAGGTCTCGACATCCAGGTCCGAGAGGTCAGAGATGGAGAAACTCTTCTCAGCTCTGAGCAGGGAGTACAGGAAGATCGGTAACGGGAAGACCCCTGACATGGCGAAGGTCCGGAAGGCCCTCGAGGACCAGACCAAAGCCATCCGCGAGAAATACGGATGCGAGAAGGTGGCCTTCAGGGTGGTCAACGAGGGAGGCAAGGTGAAGATCAAGGCGGCTCCTGCGGAAAGGCGAAAGACATGACCAAATCCAGAGTGGCCTCCCTGCTGGAAAAGATCACGAGGATCATTCCCGGAATAGCCGGTTACCAGGATCGTGAGAAGCGGCGCGACGCCGACCGTTCCGTGAGGGAGGGGGCCGCCGCCGAGGTCCGGCGATGCCGGGAGCGTCTCTCCGAGACCATGAACGACCTCTCCAGGGCGGGGGGGACCAGGAACCTCAGGGTCATCGGGAGGCTGGAGCGCCTGGCGACCAGGCTTGAGAGGACCGAGGACGAGATCCGCTACGCCGCCTACGGATACGCGGGCTGGTTCGACAGGGCCGCCATCTCCCTGGAGGACCTCGAGCGTCTCTACGAACACGATCTGCTCCTGCTGGAGGCGGCTTCGGGTCTTCCGGACCTGGTGGGGCCTCCGGACTCGCTGGGTTCGGGGGGCGACTGGTCGGGGAAACTGGAGGAGGCCCTTGAATCCTTAAGACGCGTCTTCGATGGGCGCAGGAGTGTCATCGAGGAGGAGGGTGCGCAGTGAGCGAGTTCCTCGAGGTTCTGCAGTGGATCGACGACACCGGGGAGCAGATGCTCCACCGCATACCCGCCGAAGGCACCGGGCCCATAAAGTTCGGTGCCCAGGCCATCGTCAACGAGAACCAGGCAGCCGTCTTCTTCCGTGACGGACGGGCTCTGGACGTCCTCGGTCCCGGGCGCCACACGCTGACCACACAGAACATCCCCCTCCTGACCAAGGCCCTGAGCCTGCCCTTCGGCTTCCAAAGCCCTTTCAAGGTGGCGGTCTACTACGTCTCCATGAAGACCTTCACCAACCTGCCGTGGGGCACGAGGGATCCGGTGGCCTTCAGGGACAAGGACCTCGGCATGATCCGGCTGAGGGGGCACGGCGTCTACACCATCAGGGTCATCCAGCCCATGCTCTTCGTCAACGTGCTCGCGGGCACCCAGGGCGTCATGACCATGGCGGACATCTCCGACTACCTGAGGGCCGTCATCGTATCCCGCATCAACGACCTCCTGGGGGAGAACCTCGAGTCCATCCTGGACCTCCCCCAGTTCTACGAGGAGCTCGGAGCCGCCGCCAAGGCCAGGGTGAGGGAGGATTTCCTCAAGTACGGCCTGGAACTTAAAGACCTCATCATCCGTTCCATAACCCCCCCCGACGACGTCCAGAAGATCATCGACGAGCGCGGAAGCATGAAGGCGGTGGGCGAGAGGGACTACCTGCGTTTCAAGGCCGCCCAGTTCATGGGAGACGTGGGCAAGGGACAGGGCGAGGGCGCCGGAACCTCCTCCGCCGAATCGGGCATGGGCCTCGGGCTCGGCGCGGGTTTCGGCATGATGGTCCCGGCCTTCCTGCGTTCGGCCCTGGAGGGGAAGGAGGCCCCCGCCCCCTCCGGAGGTGATCCCTGCCCCCACTGCAAGACCCCCCTGCCCGGCGACGCCCGCTTCTGCTTCAGGTGCGGTACCCCCGTCGTCCTGGGCCAGGTCTGCGCCTCCTGCGGCAGGGATCTGCCGGCCGATGCCCGTTTCTGCCATCACTGCGGGCAGGAGGTTAAGAAGAACAAACCGGTCTGCGGCAGCTGCGGCAACAAGGTCCCGGAGGGGGCCAGGTTCTGCCTGCACTGCGGCGAGAAGATCGACTAAACCGCGCCAGAAGAAGTGATCCGTTCCTGCTACGTCAGCCACCACTGCCCCCAGTGCAGTGGCGAGGTCGTTTTCGACCAGGGGGCCACCGGCACCCGCTGCCGGTACTGCGGCGCCGGGCTCCTGGTCCTCGGTTCCCGCTCGATGTGGCTCAATTTCCTCATCAAGCCGGTGGTCGGCGTTCGGGACACGGCGCACGAGGTCACCCGCATCGCCATGAAGAACGGGTGGAAACCGCCCCTCCTCAGGTCGGTGATCCCCTTCTACTTCCCCTTTTACCGGACCACAGGCCACGCCATCAAATGGATCAAGGGAGTCAAGCCGGGCCTGGAGATCCACGGCGATGCCTCGGAGGAGATCCTGACGCGGCACGTCGACCTCATGCGCCCCGCCCACATGGACCTTTCTCCGGGCCTCTTCTCGCCGGGCTACCGGGCCCAGTCCCTGAACCTGGCCCTGGCCACCCGGGAGAACGCGGGCAAAGCCCCATTCGCACCCATCCAGAAGGACCGGGAGGAGCACAGCCGGGACATGGAGGAGGCTTTCTTCGACAGCATGCCCGAGCCCGGACTCAAAGTCTGGGAGGAGCGATGCTTCAGGCTCTGGGAGACCAACTCCGTCCTCTTCTTCCCGCTCCTGCTCGTGGAGATCAGGGAGGGACGGCAGATGCGGCTGCTGCTCCTGGACGCGGTGGGGGGTTCCCTCATCAGGCAGATCGGCCACGAGGAGATGGAAACGCTCCTCGACAACCTGGAACTGAGGGAGAGCCGCTCCCCGGGAGAGACCCGCCTCAAGCTGGCACCCCTCATGTGCCCCGAGTGCGCCGGGGACCTGGATCCCGACCCCTCCGCCCACCTTCGCTTCTGCAAGGCGTGCGGAAGGGGGTGGGAGGAGGGAGCCGGAAGGCTCAGGGAGAGGGAGTGCCTCTGGGCCGGGACCAGGCCGCAGGCCAGGGACACCTCCATGATCTTCCTTCCCTTCTGGCGGCGCCACGCGGACGACAGGGAACTCTACATCCCGGCCTTTTCCGTCCGCTCGCCGCGCCTGCTTTACAACCTGGCCGCCCGGTATTACCATGCCCAGTTCCCGGCGGAGCCCATCCCCTACGAGAACCGGCTCCGCATCCAGAGCCTGCCGGTGGGCCTGCCCCCGGACGGGGCCGATGAGATGGCCGACGTCGTCGCCAAGACCAACGCCCGGGAACAGTTTCAGAAAA
Organism: bacterium; assembly: GCA_020352595.1. GTDB lineage: Bacteria > BMS3Abin14 > BMS3Abin14 > BMS3Abin14 > BMS3Abin14. The sequence goes on from CP070682.1 coordinate 126,539, forward strand.
AAGGGACCAGCCAGTCCCTCGTCCTCGTCCCGTTCCGGAAAAAGGGACCGGACCTCGTGGAGCCTTTCAAGGGACTGGCAGTCCCCATCTCGAGCCTGGAGGCAGACCTTCCATGAAAAAGATCTTCCGTGTCGTCCTTCTGACCCTCATGATCGTCCCGGCCGCCCTGTCGGCGGTGAAGGGGCAGGAGGAAGCCACCATCGGAGGGAAGAAGGTCGTCAGGATCGTCATAGACGGCGCCATCAGCCCGGTCGTGGCCGATTACATCGACCGGAGCCTGAAGCTGGCCGTGGAGGAAGACGCGGCCCTGCTCATCCTGCAACTTGACACGCCCGGAGGCCTGATCTCCTCTACGCGCCAGATCGTCAAGACCCTTCTGGGAGCCGAGGTGCCCGTTGCCGTGCACGTGGCTCCTCCGGGGGCCAGGGCCGCCTCGGCGGGGGTCTTCATCACCATGGCGGGCCACATCGCGGCCATGGCGCCGGGCACAAACATCGGAGCGGCCCACCCGGTGAGCATCGGGGGGGGCAGCCCCTTCGGGCCGGGGAAGAAGGAGGAAGGGGAGGAGAAAAAGGGAGAAGGGGGAGAAGGGGCCGCGGAAAAGGGCAAGGGCACAGACGGGAAAAAGCCCGAGGGCGAAGGCGAAAAACCGGCCCTCGATGACGAGAGCGTCATGGCCCAGAAGGTGATCAACGACACGGTGGCCTTCGCGAGATCCCTTGCGGAGAGGCACGGGCGCAATGCGGACTGGGCTGAAAGGGCGGTCAGGGAGAGCGTCTCCGGCACCGAGAAGGAAGCCCTGGAACTCAATGTCATCGACGTCGTCGCCGAGACCACGGAGGAGCTCATCAAGGCCATTGACGGACGCAAGGTGACCGTATCCGGCAAGGAGGTCGTCCTTGCGCTCAAGGACAGCCCCGTCGAGGACCACCACATGGGGTGGAGGCACAAGGTGCTGTCCGCCCTGTCGGATCCCAACATCGCCTACATCCTCATGATGCTCGGCATCTACGGGCTCTTCTTCGAACTGGCCAACCCCGGGGTCATCCTGCCGGGTGTCCTGGGCGGCATCTTCCTCATCCTGGCCTTCTTCTCCTTCCA
>CP070682.1:127739-131869 GCA_020352595.1 bacterium
ATGTCGATGCCGTAGGTCAGGTCGGGGACGATGTTGCGCCGGTGGTACATGTTCCCCAGGCCGTTGGTGTTCAGCCGGATCCCCACTCCGGGCCTGAGACCCTTGAGGGCCGAGGCCACCTTAAGGATCTCCGGCAGCCGGAGGGTGGGCTCCCCGTAGCCGCAGAAGACCACCTCGCTGCGGTCCCGCCAGCCCTCGTCCTCGAGGGCGCCGAGCATCTCCTCGGGCGTGGGGTCGCGCTCCAGCCTGAGGTCGTGCCCCTTGACCACGGGGTTGGTGCTCCTCTGGCAGAAGATGCAGGCGCTGGTGCAGCGGGAGGTGACGTTGAGGTATACCGAGTCCCTGATGGTGTAGGCCACCTGCGAGGCGGGAAGGTCAACGGGGAGCCGGAAGAAGCGGACGGCGTTCCTGGTGGTGACGCGCGCCACGTCCTGCGGGGAGAGCCCCTTGACCTGCGCTATCCTCTCGGCCACCAGGTGCACGAAGGCCGGCTCGTTGCGCTGGCCGCGGTGCGGGTGCGGCGTCAGGTAGGGGCAGTCCGTCTCCACCATCATGCGTTCCAGGGGGACCCGCGACAGGACCTCCTCGGACCACTGCCTGTATTTCCGGCCCTCGTAGGTCACGGTGCCCGTGAAGGAGAGCAGGAGGCCCATGTCGAGGAAGGCCGCGGCGTCCTCCGGGGTGCCGGAGAAGCAGTGGACGACGCCGCCCCGGTCCGGAAGTCCCTCCTCGCGCAGGATCTGGAGGGCCCGGGGATAGGCGTCCCTGACGTGGATGACCACGGGCAAGGCCACTTCCCCGGCGAGGGCGAGGTGCAGGCGATAGGACGCGTCCTGGAGGTCCCTGGGCGACCTGTCCCGGAAGAAGTCCAGGCCCGTCTCGCCGATGCCCACCACAGACTTGCGGCGGGCGAGCTTGCCCAGTTCCTCCATGGCCGCCTCGTCCACCTCCGAGGCGTCGTGGGGGTGCACCCCCACCACGGCCGAGACCTCCGGGTACCTCTCGGCGATCTTCAGGGCCCTCCGGCTCTCGGCCAGGGTCGAGCCCACGGTGACCACGTGGACGACGCCTGCCGCGTGGGCCCTTTCCAGGACCGTCTCCAGGTCCGCCCGGAACTGGCGCATCTCCAGGTGAGCGTGGGAGTCGATGAGTTCCGTCTTCATCAGGTCAGGTGCCCCTCCCTGTCTTCCGTAAGCCAGCGGTGAAAGGTCTTGAGGTCCCGGGCGAACTCCCACCGGGGGCCGTGCCAGTCGCGGACGGGGATGACCTGCGCCTCCCGGTCCCGGGGCGTCGCGAGATCGAAACAGGCCACGTCCTCGCAGACCCTGGAACGCGCGAAGGGGATGCCCCGCCACTGGCGGCCGGGGTAGTCGAAGCGCCGGTCGAGTTCCGCCTTGAGGCCGACAGCCTCCGCGGCCGAGAGGTATTGCCATGCCGCCGTCCCGTCCAGGGCCTCATCCAGGATCAGGAGAAACCTTTCCGGCAGACGGATGCCCAGTTCCTCGGCAAGCCTCTTCCAGTTGTGGGCCTCTGGGGCGGATGGCATGGAATTCCCCGGTTCGGTGAAAGGGAGCACGGGCGCTTCGGGGAGGAACCTGAACCCCCTCCGATGTCCCCGCACCCCGACAGGCCGTCACGCGCCTGCCCTTCACCCCGGTCCTGTGCCGCCGGGGAGAAAAAGGACAGGGAAGGAGGGACTACCTGATCCTCATCCCGGGCCTGACGTCCTTGTCGAAGGTCACCAGGGCCAGGCCCCCCTCGTCGTGGGCCGCCAGGAGCATGCCGTTGGACTCGACGCCCATGAGCCTGGCCGGGGCGAGGTTGGCCACCACGGCGATGCTCCTGCCCACCAGGTCCGCGGGGCTGTAGTACTCGGCGATGCCGGCCACGATCTGGCGTTTCTCCCCTGTGTCCACCACCATCCTGATGAGCTTTTTGGACCTGGGCACGTTCTCGGCCTCCAGAACCTTCCCGGTGACCAGCTCCACTTTGGCGAAATCGTCCATGGAGATAACGTTATCCACTTTTTCCTCTCCCGTATCCGCGCTCCCTGTGCCGGGGCCCGCGGAAGGGCTGACCCCCGGCTCCTCCTCCAGACCCACCCCCGGCACCTCCTCGATCCTCGGGAAAAGGGCCGGTCCCTTGAAGGTGCGCGTTCCCCCGGGCATCCGGCCCCACTGCTGGAGGGAGGTCACGCGCGCGAGCTCCTTCCGGCCGGCGATGCCCAGCTGGCGGAACATCTTCTGGCCGGTCTCGGGCATGAAGGGGGAGATCATCACCGCCACCTGGCGTATGGCCTCGAAGAGGGTGTACATGACGGAGTCCAGCTTGGCGTCCTTGGCCTCCTTGTGGAGGACCCACGGGGCGGCGGAGTCGATGTACTTGTTGGCCGCTCCGATGAACTCCCAGACGGCCTTGAGGGCGCGGTCGAAGGCCAGGACCTCCATGTGCCCGGCCAGCTCGGCGCCGGCGGCAGCGGCCGCCTGCACGAGCCCGCGGCTCAGCTCTCCCATCTCCGCCTCCGCAGGGGCTGGGGGGATGACCCCGTCACGGTACTTTTCCAGCATCCCCAGGGAGCGCTGAAGGAGGTTGCCCAGGTCGTTGGCGAGGTCCGAGTTGATCCTCCCCACGAGGGCCGCGTGGGAGAAGTCGCCGTCCAGGCCGAAGGGCACCTCGCGGAGGATGAAGTACCGCACCGCGTCGCCGCCGTACCGGTCCAGGAGCAGGTTCGGTTCCACGACGTTGCGCAGGGACTTGGACATCTTGCGCCCCTCCACGGTCCACCAGCCGTGGGCGAACACCCTGCGGGGAGGGGCCAGGCCCTCCCCCCTGAGCATGGTGGGCCAGTACACCGTGTGGGTGGTGAGGATGTCCTTCCCGATGAGGTGCGTGCAGTTGGGCCAGAACGCCGCGAACCCCTCGTCGTCCACGGTGTAGCCCGCTCCCGTGACGTAGTTGATGAGGGCGTCGAACCAGACGTAGGTGACGTAGTCGGTGTCGAAGGGGATCTCCACGCCCCAGTGGAGCCTGCTCTTGGGGCGGCTGATGCACAGGTCCTCCAGGGGCTTTTTCAGAAAACCCAGGATCTCGTTGCGGCGGGTCTCCGGCCGGATGAAATCCGGGTTGGCCTCGATGTGCGACACCAGCCAGTCCTGGTAGCGGCTCATCCTGAAGAAGTAGTTGCTCTCCTCGATCTGGACCACCTCCCGGCCGCAGTCGGGGCAGTTGCCCTCCACGAGATCCTTCTCGGTCCAGAAACGCTCGTCGGGCACGCAGTACCACCCCGAGTAGGAGGCCTTGTAGATGTCGCCGCTGTCGTGCATGGTTTTCAGGAAGTGCTGCACCACCGCGATGTGCCTCTTTTCGGTGGTCCTGATAAAGTCGTCGTTGGAGATGTTGAAGCGCCGCCAGAGATCCTTGAAGCGGACCACCATCTCGTCGCAGTGGGCCTGGGGGTCGAGACCCCGCTCCCTGGCCGCCTGCTCGACCTTCTGGCCGTGCTCGTCGGTCCCGGTGAGGAACATGACCCTGCAGCCTGCCGAGCGCATGTACCGCGCGATGACGTCCGCGGCCACGGTGGTGTAGACGTGGCCGATGTGCGGGACGTCGTTGACGTAGTAGATGGGCGTGGTCACATAGAAGGTGTTCTCGCTCATTTCATCTTCTCCCGCAGTTCATCGATATTCATGACCAGGGCCTTCTCGTCGGTCATGTCGATGGTCACCGTGCGGCTGAATATGTCGATGGAGCGGATCTTCCCCGTGCCCTCGGGCAGGGTCACCCTCTTCCCGATCTTGGGGAGCCCCCTGGAAAGTTCCCTGTACTGGTCGTACTCGTAGTTCAGGCAGCACAGGAGGCGCCCGCAGCCCCCGGAGATCTTGCTGGGGTTGAGGATGACGTTCTGCTCCTTTGCCATCTTGACCGAAATGGGGGCGAACTCCTTGAGGAAGGTGCTGCAGCAGAAGGGCAGGCCGCAGGGGCCCAGCCCGCCCAGGAGACGGGCCTCGTCGCGGATGCCGATCTGGCGCATCTCGATCCGCAGGCCCAGCTCCCGCGCGAGCGTCCGCACGAGTTCCCGGAAGTCCACCCGTTTTTCGGCGGTGAAGGAGAAGATGGCCTTCGACCGGTCG
>CP070682.1:131969-134827 GCA_020352595.1 bacterium
GACCCTCCAGCCCGCGCCCTGCACAAGGCTCCCTTGCCGGGAGCCCGGTCGTCCGGCCGCCGCCCCGTTACGGGCCGTGCTGAAGCCCTGACTGCGGTGGGGGCTTTCCCGGTCCTTCGCAGCGGGATCTTCCGTTCCTGGAAACCGTCTTTTACGCGCAGCCCCCTGGCGGCAGGCAACATCCGTCACTCCTTATCCGGGGACACGAAAGCAAGCATACCGGGCATGGTGATGGGCACCGCTCAAACCGTAAGTATGAGCAATCTGTGTGCCAGAGATGGGGGCAAAAAACCCATAAAACTCAAAGGCTTTTGAAACCGCCTCCGTAGCGGCTGCGCATAACTTGCCCACACGTGAGAAAATTGCCCCAACGGATGCCTGCGGGCGCCCCTTGCTCCGCCGGAGGATCGAGGCCCGCGCGGACCGGTCGCGGACAGCCCTGCGCCCTGGGAGCAGGCTTGCCATGACGCAGGATTTTTCTGTAAACCGCGACGGGAAGGGGGTAGACTGGGCCCATGGAGTGGCTCATCATCCCCTTGGCCTACATTCTCGGTTCCCTGCCGTCGGGGATTATCGTGGCCCGCCTCATGGGCGGCATGGATCCCAGGTCCGGCGGTTCAGGAAACATCGGCGCCACCAACGTCCTCAGGACCCTCGGGAAAAAGGCTGCCGTCGCCACCCTTCTGGCAGATGCCGCCAAGGGCCTGATACCGGTCCTCATCGCCCGCGGGCTCCTTCCCTCCGGCTCCCCCCTGGTCTATTTTGCCGCCGGCGCGGCCATCCTGGGCCACGATTTCTCTTTCCTCCTGCGCTTTAAAGGCGGCAAGGGAGTTGCCACGACCTTCGGGACCCTTATAGCCCTGAGCCCCGCGGTGGCCCTCCTTTGTCTGGGGACCTGGATCTCGGTGGTGGTGGTGACCCGGTACTCCTCGGCAGGCGCCCTGACCTCGGCCGCCATGAGCCCCATGTTCGCCCTCTTCATGGCCCGGGACAGCGGATTCGCCCTTTTCTGCCTCGCTGCCGCGACCCTTCTGGCCTGGCTCCACCGGGAGAACATCCGCAGGCTCCTGGCGGGAACCGAGAGCAGGATAGGGGAGAAGAAAAATACTTAGTACTTAGTGCCTAGCCGTCAGTCCCCGTGGCCAGGCACCTGCTTGCGCCGGCGACCTTCAAAGCTTCGCGATACGCTGGCGGTCCCTCCTCTGTCCCCTGGTGAGCTTTCTTCCCCCTTCCCCTTTCACCTTTCTCCCTTCCCCTTCCTCTTCCTCCCCCTTGAGGCGCCTGTACATCTCCTCCTGGACCCGGTCCCAGAAGAGCTCCGGCGCCACAGCGGTCACCCCCGCCCTCTCGGCCGCGTCCGTTATCTCCCGATCACCGCTCACCACGACGTCCGCCTGGTTTTCCCGGCACATCCTCCGGATCACCTGGTCGGCGCTCATCCCCTGGGGCGAGTAGAGCGCGGCGACCCCCCGAACCGTCTCATGGCTGCCGCCGAGGTGGACGGAGGCCGTCCCGTCGAACACGACAGTGATCCGGTGCCCCCTGCCCGCCCTGTAGGCCGACAACTGCTGGAGCAGGGCCTCCCGACCCAGGGCGATGTCGCTGCGGTCCTCGGCCCGCAGTTCGGGAACCCTTCGGATGAGGTTGTAACCGTCTATGAGGATGCGCATGACGGCAAGTCTACATTCCTCACCCGGATCTTAACAGGAAAAAGGGCCCGGTCCACCGCAGGCTCCCGGCCTCTCATGCGGCTTTCCCGTGAAATGCCCTCTGTACACCGTTGAGTGATAACGGTAAACTGCGTTTTCATGGGAGCTTTCAGAACAGCCTTCGCGGCTCTTTTGCTCTTTTGCGCCTCATGTCTGCAACCGTTCTGCCTTGCCCATGCCGAAGAGATCCTGCCCCTCAGCCCCGGAAGCAGCTGGACTTACAGGGACCTGGACGGGAAGGTGGAGACCCTGGTCATCAAGGGCGTGGTCGAGAGAAACGGCATCCCTCTCATCGAAGCCACCTACGGGGGAAACAGGTCCTACTTCTACATCCGGGGCAGGGAAGGGATCTTCCGTCTGGAGCCCACCTCGGACCCTGAGCAGGCCGCCCTGAAGGGCGCCCTCACGCTCCTCATCAAGTGGCCCCTGGAGGAAGGCCAGACCTGGCAGTCGCCCTGGACGGACCCCCCCCTCGTTTTCACCGTTCTGTCGCGCAGCACGGTGAAGGTCCCCGCCGGGGCCTTTCCAGACGGTCTCAAAGTGGGTTACCGGCCCATCACGAGTCCCATCTACACGGGGTTCATCTGGATCGTGCCGGGCGTGGGCATGCTGGCCCAGGAGGAGAGCGGTTACCGGACTGAGCTGGTGTCCTACAGGATCTCGGATCTCCTCACACCGCCGGGGACCCAGATCGCCGCTGCCGAACTCGCCTCCATCTTCCGGCCGGACAGCCCCGAGAACGCGGCCGGGGATGCTGGGCGAAGATCCCTCAAGGTCGGAAGCCCCGGCTGGTTCAGGGAGAGGGTCGTGCCGCTTATCTTCTTCCTCGTGGTGCTGGCCCTCTTCCTCGCCGTGGTCCTCATGATCACCCGGTCCACCGGCCGCGAGATGGACCTCCAGGAGGATCGGGAGGTGCTCGAGGCCGAGATGACCCTGGCCACCTCCATGGTCCGTGAGCAGCTTTACGGTGAAGCGGCCCGGATCCTCAGGCGCCTGACCGAAAAAAACCCCCAGTGGCCTGACATCGCCGCCCTTCTCGGGGAGGCTTACCGCAACACGGGACGCCTCGATGAGGCCTGTTTCGAGCTCAAGCGGGCCCTGACCCTCAACCCCAACATGCCTTCCGCGCGCATCGAACTGGTCAGGACC
>CP070682.1:134927-144621 GCA_020352595.1 bacterium
ACCATGGAGATGCACCACCCCGAGATGAGCCAGACGGGGGCCACGGCCTTCGAAGCCATCGTCCCCGTATATTCCCTGGTCGAGGGTCTGAGCCAGGCGGCCGTGAGAAAGGCAGTGCAAAGCGCTCTGGACAGGTGCATCGGTGGAATCGAGGAGTGGATCCCGGATAGTATGCTGCTGAAATACGGGTTGCCAGACCTCAGGGAATCCATCAGCAGTCTCCACCGACCACCCTCCGAGCAGGACGCGGATGCCCTCAACGAGGGCGCCAGTCCATGGCACCGACGGCTCAAGTTCGGGGAGCTCCTGGCGTTTCAGCTCGGACTTCTGGCGCGCAGGAGGGAGCTCGACAGCAGGACGAGCAGGCCCGTTCCCCAGCAATGGGATCTTGAAAGGCGCTTCCTGGAATCCCTGCCCTTCAGGTTGACCGGCGACCAGCTAAAAGCCATCGAGGAGATCGGCGCTGACATGGGGGCAGAGGTCCCCATGCACCGGCTCCTTCAGGGGGACGTCGGTTCAGGGAAGACGCTGGTGGCCTTTGTGGCCATGCTCCGTGCCGCAGGCGCGGGTAGACAGGCCGTCCTCATGGCTCCTACGGAAGTCCTGGCCGAGCAGCATCACAGGACCATGACGGCCTGGTGCCGACCCCTCGGGATGGAAGCGGGACTCCTGACCGGAGGGGTGGACGCTGTCAGCCGCCGGACGGTTGCCGGGAATGCCGCCAGCGGCGAGGGAAAGATCTTCATCGGTACGCATGCCCTCATCCAGCAGGGGGTCCGTTTCCGCGACCTCGCCCTGGCCGTGGTGGACGAGCAGCACCGCTTCGGAGTGCTCCAGAGGCTGGCTCTGAGGGAAAAGGGGCAGAGCCCCCATTTCCTCGTCATGACCGCCACTCCCATACCGCGGAGCCTGTCCATGGCGATCTACGGGGACCTCGATGTCACGACACTGGAGGAAATGCCCCCGGAGAGGAGGCCGGTCAAGACCCTGGTGTTTGACGAGTCCCAAAGATCGAGGATGTACCTGAGCATCGCGAGGGAGGTCGAGGCGGGAAGGCAGGTATTCATCGTCTACCCGCTGGTTGAGGAATCGCCGAAACTGGAGCTTCTCGCTGCCAGGGAGATGGCGAAGAGGTACAGAGAGAACATCTTTCCGCACCTGAGGGTGGGTCTGCTGACGGGCCGGATGTCGACCCAGGAGAAGGAAGAGGCCATGAGGAGGTTCCGCTCGGCAGAGGACCAGGTCCTCGTCGCCACCACCGTTATCGAGGTGGGAGTGGATGTTCCCAATGCCACCCTCATGGTGGTGGAGAACGCCGAGAGGTTCGGCCTTTTCCAGCTGCACCAGCTTCGGGGAAGGGTGGGGAGGGGTGGACACGAGTCAACGTGCATCCTCATGCAGGGGAGGGACGTCACCAGGGAGGCCGGCGAACGGCTTCGCATCCTCGCCGCCACCAATTCGGGTTTCAGGATCGCCGAGGCAGACCTGCGGATGAGGGGTCCGGGGGATTTCCTGGGCGTCCGGCAGGCAGGTATGCCGGATTTCAGCTTCGCCAACCCCCTCCGTGACACTGATCTCCTGCGGGATGCGCGACAATGCGCCAGTGAACTGTCCTCGGGCGGGGACAGGATGCCCCCTGACCTGGAGACGGCGGTGGGCAGATTCTGGACACACGGACTGGACATTACCGCTTCCGGATAGCCCTTTATCAACAGGGGTTTTTGTGGGATATTGATCCGGACAGGTGCGTGGGACACGGTATCGGGCCAGGACATAGCCCCTGGCAAAACAGGTCCAGAATTGATTTAAACTACTGTAAATAAAAGACATTATGTCGTGATTAAAAAATGGGCAATGTGGTAAAAACCTTTTGTGACCGTCCAGGAACACCGGTTTTGCACAGGGTTTTCCACCGCTATTCCACATCTGCTGTGGAAAAGAAAGATCAACCATTATTTTTCGGGACGTTATGCTGAACACATCCAGTGAGAAACGTCCGGGAAAGGCATGAAAGGGAGGTCCATGCATGACCGCAATACAGCGCACGCTGTCCATCGTCAAACCGGATGGAGTCCAAAAGAGGGTCATCGGAGATGTCATCGGAAGGTTCGAAAAGGCCGGGTTGAGGATCGTGGCCATGAAGATGATCCACATGTCTTCATCTGACGCGGGCGGTTTCTACGTCGTGCACAGGGAAAGGCCATTTTACGGGGAACTGAGGGAGTACATGTCCTCGGGCCCGGTGGTCGTCCTCGTCCTGGAAGGCCATGACGCCATCGCACTTACGCGCCGCATAATGGGAGCCACCGATCCTGCCCATGCCGATCCAGGCACCATCAGGGCGGATCTGGCCGAGAGCATCGAGAGGAACATCGTTCACGGATCGGACTCCGTGGAATCGGCGGCCTATGAGATCCCCTTCTTTTTCAGCGCCATGGAGATCCACGGGGGCTAGAATAGGAATGAGGATGGTGCGTGAGGACATGCGCAGCTTCTTCGATCTGGGACGCGCTGAACTGGAACAGCTGCTCTCGGGGCTGGACACGAAACCGTTCCGCCGGAAGCAGCTCCTGAAATGGGTCTACCTCAGGGGTGTCGGCCAGTTCGAGAGCATGACGGACATGCCCCTTCCCCTGCGGGAGGAGCTTTCCCGGCGTCTGGACCTTCATCCCATGAGGGAGGTGGCCAGGAACGCCACGGACGACGGGACGGTGAAGTTCCTCCACATTCTGGAGGATGGGGCCCTGATCGAATCGGTCCTCATACCGGAGGAAGGGCACCACACCTTGTGCCTCTCCACCCAGTCGGGATGCGCCATGGACTGCGTTTTCTGCGATACTGCCCGGGCCGGTGCCGGGAGGAACCTCACGGCCGGAGAGATCCTGGCACAGATCGTCTATGCCGTCCGCTACCTGGGCGACAGGGCAAGGCTCAGGAACCTGGTGTTCATGGGAATGGGGGAGCCGCTCCAGAACCTGGATGCCCTGGTCCCGGCGCTTGGGATCATCCTTGATGAAGATGCGCTGGGTTTCAGTCCTCGCCGGGTGACGGTCTCCACCTGCGGGTGGGTCCCGGGAATGGAGAGACTCGGCTCCACGGGAACGGACGTCAACCTGGCGGTATCGCTCAACGCAACGGACGACAGAACCCGGTCCTTACTCATGCCCGTCAACAGAAAGTACCCCCTCGCGCGCCTGATGGACGCCGTCAGGGATTACCCTCTCAGGGCCAGGAGCAGGATCACCTTCGAATACGTCCTCATCGAGGACATCAACGACTCGGACGAGGATGTCCGGCGCCTGGTCAAACTCCTTGAGGGGATCCCTTCCAAGGTCAACCTCATCCCCTGCAACGTCAACTCCTCGGGTCTTCGGGGACCCGGACAGGAGCGGGTGCGCGCCTTCCAGGAAGCGCTTCTGGAAAAGGGGGTGCTTGCCACATTGAGGAAAAGCCGGGGTCAGGATATACAGGCGGCGTGCGGGCAGCTTCGCGCGTCGTGCGGCCAGGGCGGGTGGACATGAACGCGGGGAAGAAGGGTGGAAAAGGCACGAAGCAGGTCAAAACGGCCCGGGGCAAGGGCAGGGCGCCTCGCGCCGGCAAACAGGAGGCTGTGGCCCCCGACGAGATCATCCCTCTGACGGAGATGGTGGAATCAGACGGTGAAAGAGCGGAGGAAACGCTGTTCGACGAGGCACCGGTAGGGTCCGGGAGCAAGCCTGCTGTCTACGACCCCGTGGCAGCCTATTACCAGACCATCCGCCATTATCCGGTCCTGTCCAGAAACCAGGAGAAGGAACTGGCTGTCAGATATCTCGAGGAGGAAGACCTGGAAGCCGCCTACAGGCTGGTGACATCCAACCTCAAGCTGGTGATAAAAATCGCCATGGAATACAGACGGCTCTGGAGGGAGATCGTGGACCTCATCCAGGAGGGCAACGTCGGTCTCATGCAGGCTGTCAAGAAGTATGACCCCTATCGCGGTGTCCGGTTTTCTTCCTACGCGGCCTGGTGGATCCGGGCCTATATTATCAGATACATCATGAACAACACGAGGATGGTGAAGCTGGGCACGACGCAGGCGCAGAGGACCCTCTATTTCCAGCTGGGCAAGGAGAAGGAGCGGCTCAGGCGCATGGGCATCGAACCCGACGTGGGGGCTCTTGCCAAATCCCTCAACGTCAAGGAGTCCGAGGTCCAGGAGATGACGATGCGGCTCAGTTCCGGTGACCTGTCCCTCGATGCCGCCAGGGGTGAAGACAGCGATTTCAGCCTCCTGGACTCCATACCCGCTCTGGAAGCGGACACGGAAAAGAGGGTCGCGGATGACGAGGCCCGGACCATCTATCTCGAGAAGCTGTCGCGGTTCGTCGAGGAGCTGGCCGACAGGGACAGGAGGATCTTCACCATGAGGTGGATGAGGGACGACCCCCTGACACTTCAGGAGGTCGGCGAGAAACTGGGCATAACCAGGGAGCGCGTCCGCCAGCTGGAAGCCAGGATCCTCAAGAACCTGAGAAAATACCTGGAAGACGAGGGACTTGACGCTTCTGATTTCTTCTCATAGGAAGGCTGAGGGTTTCCTGGAGGCCTCCCTGGCATTCATCATCCTTCTCACAGCCCCGCTTACGGTCCAGGCTCCGACACAGGACCGGGAACTGGACGAGATGAGAGGGACGGGGGATGCCTTCGTACGCCTGGGCCGCATGGTGACCGCCAGGGTCCGCATGGTGCTGAAACAGTGAAACAGCGGCGCGGGGTACCCGCGGCAGCCACGGTCCACCAACCGGCGCGCACAGGAGTGACCGTTTGATCTCCATCAGGGGACTAAAGAAGAGTTATGGCGACTTCGAGGCCGTCCGGGGTCTTGACCTGGAGATCCCCGCCGGACAGGTCTTCGGCTTCCTGGGACCCAACGGCGCAGGAAAGACGACCACCATCAAGATCATGGCCGGTCTCCTCACACCCACGAGGGGTTCAGTGCTGGTGGGCGGCATAGATGTCACGAGGGAACCGCTCAGGGCCAAGGCCGTGACAGGCTTCATCCCGGACACGCCGTTCCTGTTCGACCGCCTGACGGGCAGTGAATTCCTTCGCTTCATGGGCCGCCTGTACGGCATGCCCGCCGCAAGGGCGGCGGCCAAGGCAGACCAGTACCTGGGCTTTTTCGACCTCACCCAGTGGGCTGATCATCTCATCGAGAGCTATTCCCACGGTATGCGCAAAAGACTGGTGATGGCGGGCGCCCTGATGCACGGGCCCCAGGTGGTCATCGTCGACGAGCCCATGGTAGGCCTCGACCCCAGAGGCGCGCACAAGGTCAGGAAGCTCTTCCGGGAACTTGCGGGCAAGGGGATCACCATCTTCCTGACCACGCACGAACTCTCCACGGCACAGGCAGTCTGCGACCGGATCGGCATCATCCATCACGGAAAGCTCATCGCTCTGGGCAGCGTCGCCGAACTGGCAGAGGCCGCCAGGTCTCCGGGGTCTCACCTGGAGGAGGTATTCCTGAAGCTGACCCTGGAGAGCGAGGGTGAGGAGAGGGTCCTGTTCCGTGACCTCTGAAAGAAGACACCCGTTCCGCGTGGGACCACCGCCATGGGCTCGGAAGTAGGGTTCGCACGGTCCGTGCGCATCCTGGCCGGTTACCGGATCAGGGAGTTCGTCAACCTTTTCCGTTTCGGGAACAAAAGGACGTGGGCCTGGACACTGGCCGTCGTCGGGCTGGGAGCGGCCTTCATATGGTTCGACCACCTGTTCTTTACCCGCCTCATCGCCGCCATCCAGGAAAAGCTGGAGTTCCTCGCTCCCTACATGCTCCAGCAGCTGGTGCACACGCTGTTTCTGTCCTTCTTCGGTCTGCTGGTCCTCTCCAGCATGTCCTCCTCCCTTTCGGGCTTCTACATGAGCCGGGAGCTGCCGCTGCTCATCACGTCACCGGTGTCCCCCTCGGCTTTCATCCTTCAGCGGTTCGTCCTCGTTTTTTTCCAGAGTGCCTGGATGATCCTCGTCTTCGGTGCTCCACCTTTCTTCGCCTACGCCGGCAGGCTGGGGCTGGGCATGGATTTCGTGGCGGGATGGGCACCGGTGTTTGTGCTCCTCGTGATCATACCGGTCCTTCTGGGTTCCACCCTGGGGATGCTCCTCATGCGGCTCCTTCCGGCGTCCCGGGTCAACCAGGTGGTGAGCTTCATCAGCCTTTCGGTGGCAGCGGTGATCATCCTCCTATTCCGCATGAGCAGGCCTGAACGTCTTTTCATGGACGTCCCCACTGAAGAGGTCATGGAGTTCGTCCAGGCCATGACCGTGCCGGAATCTCCTCTCATGCCCACCAGTTGGGCCACTACGGCCGTGGTTGATCTCAGCACGGGTGGTTTCACCCCGGTCTACTGGAAGAACCTCCTTTTCCTGGCCTGTGCGGCAGCGATCACTGCCGGGTTCTTCTACCTCGCCTTCCGTCTCTTCTACTTCAGAAGCCTCGCGTCGGTGGATGAGGGGCAGACAAGGAAGGAAAGGAAGGGAAAGAGCCGCATAGAGAACATGCTCGGCGGGGTGGATCCCGTGATAGGATCCTACCTCACCAAGGACATCCTTCTGTTCGCGCGCGACCCTGCGCGGTGGACCCAGCTCTTTCTGCTGGGTGCCCTCGTCGTCCTCTACGTGTATAACGCCTACAGCTTCCCCCTGGGAGGGGTTTTCTACAGGAACCTGGTGGCCTTCCTGAACCTGGCCATAAGCGGTTTCGTTCTCTCCGCCCTCTGCGTGCGCTTCGTGTTCCCCTCAGTGAGCCTCGAGGGCAGATCCCTCTGGGTGACCCTCTCCTCACCAGTTTCCATGAGGAAGTTCTTTCTCTCCAAGTATCTGTTCGCCGCACTGCCCCTGTCCCTGGTATCCGTGGTGCTCTCGGTGGCAACGAACCTGGTCATGGGCGTGCGGGGCGGCATGATGGTCCTCTTTTCGGCAGCCTCCCTGGCAATGGCCCTCGCCCTGACAGGGCTGAGCCTGGGCATGGGCGCCGTGTACCCCCGCTTCGATTTCGAGAACGAGGCGCAGATCCCGGCCTCCCCCGGCGGTGTGGCATCCATGATCATCAGCCTGGCCTATATCGGACTCATGGTCATCCTCCTCGCGGCACCCGTATACAGGCTGTTCGCCTACAGGATGGGTCTTGCCGCGCTGACGAAGGGTGACGCCGTGTTCGGCCTTGCCGGCGCGGGCGCCCTTTCCCTGGCGGTGGCCGTGCTTCCTCTGGCAGCGGGGCTCAGGAGGGTCGGTGAATGGTCCAGCCTGCGATGATCCTGCACACTGCGGCAAGGAAAACGCGGAGAGGGGGAGGACCCCTCATCCGGCACCCACGGGACACAGGTCCACGTTAAAGAACCGGGCAGCGATGCCCCTTGTCAAGGGAGCACGATGAAGCTTTCCGATGAAAAGAGGGAGGATCTTTTCGCCCTTGTGCAGCGCCTGGGGGAAATGGAGCCCGGTGAGTTGAAGTCGCATTTCAAAGAGGACGTCCTGGCATCACTTCGCCTGGCGGCCGAGCAGTTGAGAGATGGGCTGGTCGTCGAGAGGTACCTGTCCGAGAGGCGGTTCGTCGAGATCGTGCGGGAACTCCACGAGACGATGAGGATCTGGTCCGGGAGGCTGGAACAGACCCTTCAAAGCGCAGGGGAGGCATCGGCCGGAGGTGACGCCCGACGGGCAATATGGATCCTCAGGGGGTTCGCGAAATTCTGCCCTTCGGCCCACTACCGGAGCGTCGCCGAAGAGGCAGCATCCAGTTATGAAAAAGAGTGAAGGATCGGCGTGGTGAACAGCTTCCCGAGGGGTCAGTCCGGCTCCTGCTGGAAACTTGCGCTCCAGGGGCCGCCTGACCCCAAGGATGGTCACGCGTGCTCAGGGGACCTCAATCCTCCTCCTGAAGGCGCCTGCTCTCGGCCATGATCACCTCGTAGATCCTCACAAGGGACTCCGGATCCATGGGGCCCTTTGCGCCCTCCGAGATCTTCCGCTTTATCTTGCCCTCACGGGCCGGGTCGAGGATGGGCATCCCGATCTCCTTTTTCACCTCGCCGATCTCCTTAGCCAGGGAAGCCCTCTCCTGGAGCAGTTCGATGATCCGCTTATCCACGGTGTCGATGGCGCCGCGCAGATTCAGTATTCTCTGGTCCTGTTTTCCGGGCATGTCGTCTCCCGATCCTCATGTCTTCATGTACTGCCGCCTGTTGAGGACGGTGTCCTTGCGAAAAGCCTCGTCAGGCTCAGGGTAATCGAGGGTGTAATGGAGGCCGCGGCTCTCCTTGCGGGCCATGGCGCACCGGATGATGAGCAGCGACACGTAAACGAGGTTTCTCAGTTCGATGAGGTCCCTGGTGATCCTGAAGTTCCAGTAATATTCCTCGACCTCCCTCTTGAGCAGGTCGATCCTGTGGAGGGCCCTTTCAAGACGTCTGTTTGTGCGGACAATACCCACGTAGTTCCACATGGTCCGGCGTATCTCATCCCAGTTGTGCGTGATGACGACGTTCTCGTCCGAGTCCACCGCATCCCCGGGATCCCAGGGAGGTATGACCACGAAGGGGTGCTGCGCTGCTGCGGGCAGTGAAGCCTTGAGGCTATTGGCTATGCGCCCCGCCATGACGAGGGATTCCAGAAGGGAGTTGCTGGCAAGGCGATTGGCACCGTGCAGTCCCGTGCAGGCCGTCTCGCCGCAGGCGTAAAGGCCTGGAACGGAGGTTTTCCCCTCAAGGTCGGTGACGACTCCGCCGCAAAGATAGTGTGCGGCGGGCACCACAGGCAGGGGTTCCTTGGTCATGTCAAAGCCGTAATCCAGGCACTGGGCGTAGATGTTGGGAAATCGGTCGATGATCTCCCTTGCCGGCTTGTGGGTGATATCCAGGAGGACGTTGTCGTCGCCCCTTTTCTTCAGTTCGCTGTCGATGGCTCTTGCCACAATGTCCCTGGGCGCAAGGTCTTTCATGGGGTGGTAGTTTCCCATGAACGCCTTGCCGTCCAGGGTCCTGAGGACCGCGCCTTCACCCCTGACCGCCTCGCTTATGAGGAACGACTTGGCCTCCGGATGGAAGAGACATGTGGGATGGAACTGGATGAACTCCATGTTGGAGATGTCCGCGCCCGCCCGGTAGGCCATGGCGATCCCCGCACCGGACGCGATGTCAGGGTTGCTGGTGTAAAGGTACGCCTTGCCTGCGCCTCCGGTGGCCAGGACGACGGCGCGCGAGCGCAGCGTGATGATATCCCCCGTCCTCGAGTCGTGGATGTAGCAACCGATGCAGAGATCGTCGGCCGGATGTGCGGGAAGTGTGCCCTCCAGAGAGCCCCTGGTGACCAGGTTGAGCGCCGTGTGATGCGTCAGGAGGCGGATCCGTCCGGACCTCTCCACTGCCCTGAGGAGGACTCTCTGGACCTCGCGGCCGGTCATGTCCTGGGCGTGGACGATGCGACGGTGGCTGTGACCCCCCTCGCGTCCAAGGTCCAGTTCGCCGTTTTCCGACAGGCTGAACCGGGCACCCAGGTCGATGAGGTCCCTGATGGCGCTGGGACCTTCCCTGATGATGGTTTCGACAGCGTCCTCGTGACAGATGCCGGCACCGGCCTCCAATGTGTCCCTGATGTGGTACTCGAACCTGTCCGCGTCGTCGAGGACAGTGGCGATACCGCCCTGAGCCTTGGA
>CP070682.1:144721-147706 GCA_020352595.1 bacterium
GGTGCGGGATCCGAAGTCCGGCTCAACCGCCGCCGCCGGCTCGTCTGCCGCCGGAGCGGTGAAAGCAACGGGCCCAAAACCACCCTGGTCAATTTGCGGCCGGTCTTCCGGCGGATTCGCTACGATCCGGGGCCCCCCCGGTTCCGGCTCACCAGGGGACACCTTCCCCGCAGGCCGGAAAGTTGCCCCGGCCTTCACTGGGATTCCAGATAAGGGAGTTGTCGTTTGCGTCCCTTCAGGACCGGACATCACGGGCAGCCCATCCGCCCCCGGGCCCTCCCCGCCGTCCTTTACAGCCCCCCGTGAAAAGCGCGGGGCCGTCTCCACCCTTTCGAGGGTCTGGCCCGGTGTCCCGGACTCCCGAAGCGCCCTTCCCCCCACCGCCAGCCCCACCACCATGGCCTCGGACGCGCTCCCCGGCCGTGGTCCGCGAGTCACGGCCAGTGCTGTGAAGGCGGCCAGGTGGACAGCGGCTGAAAAAACCAGAAAGCGCGACACCCTCGGAAACCGGCTCACATAGTCCCCCTTATCCCCGCGTAGAAAGCCCGGCCCGGCGTGCCGTATCCGCCGGCCTCCTGGTACTCCTCGTCCAGGAGGTTCTCGACGCGCCCGGTCAGCTCAAGGGCCCCCCTGATCCGCAGGGAGCCTGAAAGGCGCACCAGGGTGTACTCTTCCAGGGTGATGTCGCCCCAGTCCTTCCGTTCCCCCACGAAGACGGCACCCAGGTGCAGGGAGCTCCTCCCGGAGCTTCTCAAACCCAGGTCGGCCGACCAGCGGTTCTCCGGGCGGCGCAGGAGCTGCTGTCCCTCATCGTCCTGAGTCCTGAGCAGGGAACCGGCCAGGTCCAGGGAGATCGCTCTGCCCTGGACATCCAGGGTCACGTCCACCCCCTCGGTCCTGGCTTGAGCGATGTTCCGGTAGCTGCCGTCCCACCAGGTGGCCGGGTCGCCGTCTGCGTCGAACCATGCGATGAGGTTGTCGTACACGGTCAGGTGCCAGGAGACAGTGGTGCGGACGGACCTGCCCATTGAGGACTCCAGGCCCACGTCCCAACCCCTGCTCCTCTCGGCCCCGAGGTCGGCGTTGCCGTAGTCGGGGTTGTACAGCTGATCGATGGAAGGGGCACGGAACCCCGTCCCGTAGACCCCTCTGATCCTCGCGCTCTGTCCCAGCGGCAGCGAGACGCCGGCCCTGTAGGTGGTTTCCTGACCGAACCGCGAGTGGTCGTCCGACCGTGCCCCAAGGGTCACGGTCAGGCCCGTTCCGGAGGTGTACTGCTCCTGGAGGAAGGCACCGTTGATGGTGGCCGACTCCTCGGGCAGGACGGAGGTGTAGGGTCCCAACTCGTCCGAGAAGAAGGATGACCGTCCCGTCTCCCTCTCCGTGTCGAACCCCAGCGTCAGAATGGAGTCTCCTGTCAGGTAGAGGTTGTTGATCCACTCGGCCTTGTCGGACCGTCCCTCGAACTCGAGTTCCATGGTGAAGTCCCGGACGGCATCGGGACGGTTGAGGTCGTGGCGGTCGTGGGCGCTTGTAGAAAGGGCGAAAGCGGTTTCCCAGACGGAGGCGGGGAAGAAGGAAAGGCGGCCGCCGAGAATGATCTGCCTGGCGGTCCCGGTGAAGTTGGGGTCGTCGCCCCCCGGCCCCCCGTAGTGGTCCAGTTCGCTGCGGGCGTCCACCGACCGGGCGTCCAGTTCAACGCGCCCCCCCGCACCCAGCTCCAGGCCCAGGTGACCGGACAGCGTGGTGTTCTCGTAGGCGTCGTCCTCCGTGTTGCCGTCGGCCTCGGCGGCCGCGGAGATGCCCTCGGTCTCGAGGGCCGAAACGGAGACCGCCCAGTTGCCCCTGCCCAGCCGGCCTCTGGCCGAGGCACGGCTGCGGTGCGTGCCGAAAGAGCCCGCCTCCAGGGCGACCTCGGCCCCCGGCTTTCCCGTGCCCTTCTTCGTGAAGATCTGGATCACCCCACCGATGGCGTCAGATCCGTAAAGAGTCCCCTGGGGTCCGAAGAGGACCTCGATGCGCTCCACGTCGTCCGTGGACATGTGGGCGAAGTCGAAGGTCCTCTCGGGGTTGCTGGGATCGTTGACCTCGACGCCGTCCACGAGCACCAGGGTGAACCTGGTGTCGCCGCCCCGGAGAAGGACGGAGGAGCTTTTGCCCGGGCCGCCCTGGTTGACGAGGTCGATGCCGGGCAGACCCGACAGGGCCTCGGCCACCGTCCGGGCCTGCTTCCTGTCGATATCGTCGGCGGTGACGACGAGGATGGTACCGGAGACCTCGTCAACGGGCGTCTGGAGCCGGGTCGCGGTCACCACAACCTCGGCCACATCCTCCCCGGATTCCGTCTGGCACGGGGCGGATCCGGGGAACACGACAAGGGCAATGGCGGCGACGACGCTGAAGGTCTTCCTCATGGGCGGTCTTCCTTTCCTCCCACCTCGGGGACGCGAGGAGTTTGCACTGCGGCAGGGAGACCTGGAACACGCCCGCGTCACCTCCGGCGGAGAAAAGAAAGATCCCCGGACCTCTTTCAAAGGTCCGGGGATCCCGTTTTTCATCCTCCGGCGCGTTGCGGCCCCGTCCTCGAGGGTCCGTCCCGCTATGATCCCGTGGGCAGGTCTTCTGGCTTCCGGATCCTCCTACTCACCGCGCCTTCCCGATCCTTGTCGGGTCAACCCTTCTCACCCAGGCCCGACAAAGATCGGTCCTGGTCGCACCGGATCGCCGGATCCGATGTCGTCGAAGGGCCGCCCGGAAACCAGTGGCTCATCTGCGGCTTTCGTCCCCGGTCACAGCGGCGGGTCCGCGACGGATTCGCACCGTCTTCCCTTCAGCCCACGTGAGGCAGGATAGAGCAGGGGTGAGGGGTGTGTCAAGGAAAGGATAGGGATCCCGGGTCAAGGATCACGGATCGAGCAGATGGATTCAGGTATCTGGTATCTGGTATCTGGTTTCACGGAGGAGAGCACCTGGTTTCAGCGCTCA
>CP070682.1:147806-150313 GCA_020352595.1 bacterium
ATCAAGGTGGGCGCCGGCGGCTCCATCGACACCACCAACATCAAGGACCCCATCGTGGCCTTCGTCTTCGGGCAGAAGGGGCTCATGTACAACCTGACGCTGGAGGGTTCGAAGTTCACCAAGCTGGACAAGTAACAGCGTATCCCGTATCTCAGATCTCGAAAGGGATCGCCGATATCAATGGTGTCATCGCGCCTGCCCGCCGTAGCCGATTTCGGGTGGTGTTGGCGAAGGCGGGAGCCCGCTCCCGCGCGACGCGATCTCAGACACCGCTGAATACAGGGACTGTTTCGCTGAGCCGCAGGGGACGCAGAGACTGCTTAAAACCGTTCCTCTGAAATCCATGGATCACATGAGGAGCCGGAGAGAAGCCCGTCCGGCAGGCCCCGTGACCATGGGATCGCTTCACCCCGGATTCAGTTCGCGATGACAGTGTTCGGAAATATGGGATGGGAGGCCTGCGAACCCTGCCTCTTACCTCACTCTTGATCCTCCCACACATCGGACACCAGACGCCAGCCGCCGGTCCCTGATCAGCGCAGGGATTCGATCAGGGCCGTCAGTTCCCGCCTGTCCACCTCTCTGCCACGCAGCGGCTCCTCGGAAGTCTCGTAGGGGGGAAGGCTCTCCTCGAAGGTCCGCCTGGACGTGGTCGCGTACAGGACCCCCGTGGGGAGCCTCTCCGTCCCGAGGGCCAGTTCCAGGGCCTTCATCCGGTCGGCCGGATCGTGGGAATCCGGCACCCGTTCCACCCGTTCCTGAAACCACTGCCACGTGTTGACCTTGTTGAAGGTGACGCACGGCTGCAGGATGTCCACCAGGGCGAACCCCCTGTGGCCGATGGCTGCCCTGATGACAGCCGCGGTCCCCTTCCTGTCCCCGGCGAAGGCCCGCGCGACGAAGGGTGCGTTCAGGCAGATGGCCACGGCGAGGGGGTTGAACGGCTCCTGCGTGACTCCGTGGACCTGGAGGGGCGTGACGAACCCCGTGGGGCTGGTGGGGGAGGCCTGCCCCTTGGTCAGGCCGTAGACCATGTTGTTGTGGACGATGCAGGTGATGTCCGGGTTCCTGCGGACGGCGTGGATGAAGTGGTTGCCCCCCTCACCGTACATGTCCCCGTCCCCTCCCTCGGCGATAACGGTCAGGGAGGGGTTGGCGGCCTTGACCCCGGTGGCCAGAGGGATGGCCCGTCCGTGAAGGCCGTTGAAAACGTTGCACTTCATGTAGTGAGGCGTCTTGCCCGCCTGCCCGATGCCGGACACCACCACGAGCTGCTCGGGGCGAAGGCCCACACCCGCCAGGGCCTCCTTGAGGGTGTCCAGGATGGAGAAGTTGCCGCATCCCGGGCACCAGGAGATCTCCCCGGGACCTGCGTCGAAGGGGTTCCGGCTCATTTCCGCCCCCTCCTCCCGGATACTCTCAGGATCCTCCCCGCCAGATCCTCCGAGCAGAAGGGCCGGCCGTCGTATTTCCGGATGCTGTGGTTCACCTCGAAACCGGTGTACGTCCTCAGAAGCCGGGCCATCTGCCCCGCGTAGTTGTTCTCCACGGCGATGGTCCTTTCGGCTCTGGAGAGCAGCTCCTCAGTGCCCGGAGGCAGGGGGAACAGCTGGGAGAAGTGCAGGACGGCCATGTCCTCCCTGCCGAGGAGCCCCACCGCCTCGGCCAGGATGTGGTAGTTGGAGCCCCATCCGATGACCAGGACGCGGTAGTCATCCGGGCCCAGGAGGGAGGGGGGGACGCAGTCCGCGGCCATGGCCTGGATCTTGCCCATCCTCTTTTCCATCATCCGGTTCCTCATGTGGATCTGCTCGGTGATGTGTCCCTCCTCGGTGTGCTCGTGGCTGTCCACAACCACAAGTCCCTCGCCGAAGCCGGGTACGCCGCGGGGGGAGATCCCGTCCTCTGTAAAAGCGTATCGCCGGTAGTCGCGCTGCGTGGGTACCGTGCGGTCCCGGACCTGCAACCCCTCCTGCCCCAGGGAGGGGACGCAGTAGTAGGAGTCGATGAAGTACTGGTCGGTGAGGACGAACACCGGCACCTGATACCTGTCGGCTGCGTCAAAGGCCCTGTGCGTCAGGACGAAGGCTTCCTGGATGGTGCCGGGGGCATAGATGATCCTGGGAAACTCTCCGTGACCGGAGTAGAGGGCGAGGTCCAGGTCGGCCTGCTCGGTGCGGGTGGCCATCCCTGTCGCGGGCCCTGGCCTCTGGCCGAGGTGGATCACGAGGGGCGTCTCGGTGATCCCGGCGAGGCTCACCCCTTCCTCCATGAGGGCGAAGCCTCCCCCGGAGGTGGTCACCATGGCCCTGGCCCCCGCGTACCACGCCCCGATGGCCATGTTCACGGCGGCGATCTCGTCCTCGGCCTGCTCCACGGCGAGGCCGAAGCGCCTGTCGTTCCTGGCCATGTAGGTGAGCACCGCGGTGGAGGGGGACATGGGGTAGGAGGCCACGAACCGGCAGCCGCCCGAGACGGCCCCCAGGGCCACGGCCTGGGCCCCGCTG
>CP070682.1:150413-154797 GCA_020352595.1 bacterium
ATGCGGGACGCAAAGATCCTCCAGATCTACGAGGGGACGAACCAGATCCAGCGCAACGTCATCGGCGCGGCGCTCATCAAGGAGTATGCCAGAAAATCGTAATACGATTTTCTGGCAGGACAAGGGACACAGGACGCAGTAAAGGATTTGAACTTGAAGTGTGGGAGAATGGGTGAGATGCAAGGCCGCAGGGAGGAGGTAACCGGAGGCGTATCGGGATATACGTCGAGGGTTGCCGACGACCGAGAACGCAGCCCTTCGACAGGCTCGGGGTCCCGAGCGAAGTCGAGGGACGGATTGCCCATTATCGCGCACCGCATTAACCCCTGGGAATTATCATGGAAATCGTCGTCTGCATAAAGCAGGTACCCGAAACCAGCAAGGTCCGGATCAACCCCGAGACGAACACACTCATGAGGGAAGGGGTGCAGAGCATCATCAACCCCTTCGACATGTACGCCATCGAGGAGGCCATCCGCCTGAAGGAAGCCCACGGAGGCAAGGTCACCATCCTCACCATGGGACCTCCGCAGGCAGAATCGGCCCTGAGGGAAGCCCTTTCCCTGGGTGCCGACGAGGCCTGCCTCGTCAGCGACCGTGCCTTCGCCGGTTCCGACACGTGGGTGACGGCCTACACCCTGGCCGCGGCCATCCGCAAGCTGGGGCCGGTGGACCTGATCCTGTGTGGAAAACAGGCCATTGACGGGGACACGGCGCAGGTCGGGCCGTCCCTTGCCGACCAGCTGGGCATCCCCTTCGTGGCCTTCGTACGCAGGATCAGGACCGTAGGTTCCGGCGAGCTCCTGGTCGAGAGGATGTTTGAGGAGGGATACGAAGTGGTCCGTCTGCCCCTTCCCGGCCTCATAACCGTCGTCAAGGAGATCAATGAGCCCAGGCTGCCTTCGCTCAAGGGAAAGATGCGGGCCAAGAAGGCCGAGATCATCGCTCTTGGCAGGGGGGACCTCGAGGTGGAGGATCCCTTTCTGGGTCTTGACGGTTCTCCGACGCGGGTGGAGAAGATCTTCTCGCCGGACCTAAGACGAACGGGCGTCAAGTGGCAGGCCGACGCGGAGGAGATGGCCCAGAACCTGGTCAAGGGTCTCAAGGAGCAGGGCATTATCTGAGTTCCGAGCCCCGGTTCGGTGGTCAGCGCCTTCCGGACCGCGCTTCCGGCTGTCGGCCAGGTGTATGAACAGCGGAAAGACGGATCCTTCTCCTTCGGGCCCTGAACTCCGGACTTTGATGGGGTCGCAAAAAGTCTGGCCGGGACTTTTTACTCCACGGAAAGCGAAACACGCGGTTTTCACTTTCCTCACAGATCGACGACATATATTTTTCGTCGTTGATCTGGGCTCCCATGCCCGGGCGCTCCGACGACTTTTTGCGAAGTCCTCAACTTTGAACAGTCGATAAACAAGGAGTGATTCATTGGCTGTCGTCGTCATCAAGGAACAGTGCAACGGCTGCGAGGCCTGCCTCGATTCGTGTCCCTACGACGCCATCGAGATGGTGGACGGCGTTGCGTGGATAAACGAGAAGTGCACCATCTGCCTCGCCTGCATCGAAGCCTGCCCTGTGGAGGCCATCATCCAGGAAGAGAGCACTGTCGAGCTCCCCGAACTGGACCGGGGATCCTACTCGGGAGACTGGGTTTTCGCCGAGCAGAGGGGGGGGAGGATCTCTTCGGTGGTCCATGAGCTGCTCGGGGCGGGCAGGAGCCTGGCCGACACCACAGGGGAGAAACTCTCGGCTGTCCTGCTCGGACACGACATGGAGGCCGCGGCGCGTGAACTGGTGCATCGGGGGGCGGACGAGGTCATCTACGTCGATGACGAGGCTCTGGCCGGCTTCAACGACGGTCCCTACGCTTCGGTGCTCTCCGACCTCATCGAGGAGGGCAGGCCTTCCATAGTCCTCGCAGGAGCCACCTTCATGGGCCGCTCCTTCATCCCCATGGTGGCGTCGCGGGTCAACACGGGTCTGACCGCCGACTGCACGGCCCTGGACATCGACCCCGAAACGGGAGATCTCCTGCAGACAAGGCCGGCCTTCGGAGGCAACATCATGGCCACCATCATCTGTCCGAGGCACAGGCCTCAGATGGCAACCGTGAGGCACAAGGTTCTTCCCGCGTTCCCCAACGACCCTCACCGCAAGGGGGAGGTGCGCATCATCAGAGGGCTCGACAAGACCAGGATGGACGGACGCACCGAGGTGCTGGAGGTGGTCGAGGAGATCCTCGACACCGTCAACCTGGCCGAGGCGGACATCATCGTTTCCGGAGGGAGAGGACTGGGCGGTCCGGAAGGCTTCAAGACGGTGGAGGAACTGGCCCTTCTTCTCGGTGGCGCCGTGGGTGCCTCGAGATCGGCGGTGGATTCGGGATGGATCCCGTACAGCCACCAGGTGGGCCAGACAGGAAAGACCGTCCAGCCGAAGCTTTACATTGCCTGCGGCATCTCGGGGGCCGTACAACATCTTGCCGGGATGCAGGCTTCAGACGTCATCGTGGCCATCAACAAGGATGCCGATGCGCCCATTTTCGACGTGGCCACGTACGGGCTGGTGGGTGACCTGTTCCAGATCATCCCGCAGATCATCCGCAGCGTGAAAACGGCCAGGGGGCAGGTGTGAGGGTCGCCTTCGTCTTTCCGGGTCAAGGTTCCCAGGCCGTGGGCATGGGCCGGGAACTCGTCCAGTGGAGCACCGAAGCCAGGAGGACCTTCGAGGAAGCAGACGACGCCCTCGGGTACTCCATCAGCGGTCTGTGTTTCGAGGGTCCCGAAGAGAAGCTCAGACTGACGGAAAACACGCAGCCGGCCATCCTCACGGCCAGCATCGCCGCCTGGCGGGCCCTCATGGACCGCATCGATGCCGGTCCATCCTTCGTCGCCGGTCATAGCCTCGGCGAGTACAGCGCCCTGGTCGCCGCAGGCAGCATCTCCTTCGCCGACGCGGTGCGCGTCGTACGGGAGAGGGGCCGGTCCATGCAGGAGGCGGTACCGGCGGGGCAGGGGGCCATGGCCGCCCTGATGGGTGTGGACCGGGAGGAGGTTATCGCCGTCTGCGCCGATGCCACCGCCCGGGGTGGACTCGCGGCGCCCGCGAACTTCAACGCCCCTGGCCAGATCGTCATCGCAGGCCACAGGGAAACTGTCCAGAGAGCCATCGAACTGTACAAGGAGCGCGGCGGCCGCCGGGCAGTGGAACTTCCGGTGAGCGCCCCCTTCCACTGCGCCCTCATGGAGCCTGCCGCTCGGCGGATGGAAGAGGTCCTCCGGGACATTCACGTTGACAGCCCGAAGACCGTTCTGATAAACAACGCTGAGGCTGAAAAACTGACACGTGCCGAGGAGATAAGGCCTTCCCTGGTCAGGCAGGTGACTTCGCCGGTGCTTTGGGAGGATTCGGTGAAGGTCATGATCGGGCAGGGAGTGTTGACCTTCCTGGAGCTCGGACCGGGAAAGGTGCTGGCCGGCCTCATCAGGAGGATCGACACGGAGACGGCTTCGGGTTCCTTCGGTGCCCCCGGGGACCTCGATGCCGCGGCCGCGCTTGTGGAGGGAAAATGATGACGGAAGGCAGAGTGGCCATCGTGACGGGCGGCGGACAGGGTATCGGCCGCGCCGTCGTCATGGATCTGGCCGCATCCGGTGTCAGCGTTGTTGTGGCGGACATCAACCTCCAGGCGGCCCAGGAGGCCGCTGGGGCAGCGGCCGCCATGGGTGTCGATTGCCTGGCCGTGAAGGTCAACGTCGCAGAGCCAGCCGACGTTCAGGCCATGGTCGACGAGACCCTCGAAAAGTTCGGACGCGTGGACTACCTCGTCAACAACGCCGGGATCACCAGGGATGCCCTCCTGATGAGGATGGAGGACGACGCCTGGAACACGGTCCTCGGGATCAACCTCACGGGGACCTATCTGTGCTCCAAGGCGGTGGTCCGGATCATGATGAAGCAGCGCTCCGGCAGGATCGTCAACATCTCCTCCGTGGTTGGCGCCATGGGCAACGCGGGCCAGACCAACTACGCAGCTTCCAAGGCCGGTGTCATCGGGTTCACGAAGTCGCAGGCTCGAGAGGGTGCCGCCAGGGGCATCACCGTCAACGCCGTTGCTCCCGGGTTCATCAAGACCGCCATGACGGATGCCCTGCCTGAAAAGGCGAGGAACGACCTCGTGGCTCTCATTCCCAGCGGCAGACTGGGAACACCGGAGGACGTGGCCTCGGCTGTCAGGTTCCTCGTCTCCGACGAGGCCTCCTACGTCACAGGCCAGGTTCTCCATGTCAACGGCGGAATGTATATGTAAAGAAAGTTCCAAGATGAAAATATCAATGTGAAAGTTTCAGGTTTCGAGTTGTGGATGCGCTGCAATAACCAGCAG
>CP070682.1:154897-164128 GCA_020352595.1 bacterium
GCTCCCAGCGTGACCTTCCTGAACATGACCCCGCAAGGCGACAGCGGCGGGTACCGCAGGGTCTACTGCTGGGACGGAAGCCGCTTCGAGAACTGCCTGGAGGTTCAGTGGGAGAAGCCCTGAGAATCAGGTTCTGGTGTCTGGATTCTGGTGTCTGGACAAAACGCGGACCCTTCTGGAAAAGACCCGGCAGCAAAAAGCAAGAAAAGGGACCCTTGGAAGGTTGCCCATCTCCTGTCCCGACAAAGGTATAAAGGATAAGGAGATCAAGGGACGTGAAACGACGGTTGGGATCTCCTCTTCCTTGATCCCCGGATTTTGGATCCTGGATCGAAGAATCACGAGGTGCTCCATGAAAAAGCTCATCAAATACTCCCTCATCGGCGGCGTGATCCTGCTCATCCTCATCGTCGCTGGCCTCGTGGCGGCTCCCTATCTGCTCAACCTGGACAGTCTGCGCTCATACGGCGAGGAGTACGCCACCGGTTACCTTGGCCGCAAGGTGAGCATCGAGGACGTCGGATTCAGCTGGGCCGGTCCCAAGGTCATGATGACCGGTTTGACCATCGCCGAGGCCGAGGGCTTCGGCTCCGAACCTTTCGCCCGCCTCGAGTCCTTCGACCTGAAGCTTCGGCTCCTGGACCTTTTCAGGCTCCGCCTGACGGTGGAGCACGTCGTCCTGAGCAGCCCCAGGATCCGGGTGGCGAGAAACAGCGAGGGACGCTTCAACTTCGACGACATCCTGGAGAGGATCAACCGGCCGGCCGCCACGGCCGGCGGCCCCCTGGCGGCCATGGCACCGGGCGAGGAGGGCATCAAGGCCCCTCCCATAGACCTTCTCGTGGACGAGATCCGCATGGAAGACGGCCAGGTCCACTTCTCCGACGCCACCAGCCCCCGGCTCGCCAGGGGCATCTCCATGGACGGCGTGCGCATGACCGTCCGGGACCTCTCCCTGGACCGCCCTGTCACCATCGCGGCGTCCCTGGGCCTGGGTGGGCAGGCCCGTGATCTGGAGTTCACCGGAACCGTGGGACCCGTGGGACGGACCATCCTCCCGGGCAAGATCCCCTTCGACCTGCAACTCTCCATCCTGCCCTTCGAACTGTCCCGGCTTCCGGGGCTCGTGGGCCCCCTTCCCGTGGGGGTCTCCGGCGTGGTGACGGCCCAGGAAAGCGTCAAGGGCAGCCTCGACGCCGGCGTCACCTTCGAGGCCTCCATGGCCCTGAGCAAGCTGGGCGTAGCGGATGCCGCAGGCAAACAGGTGGTCAAGGGGTTTGACGGCGCCATCCAGGAGAAGGGCCGCCTGGACGTGCGCGGAAGGAGCCTCTACCTGGAGAGCCTCCGGGTCGATGCCTATCAGGCGACGCTGGACGCGTCCGGGAAAGTCCTGGGCCTGGGCCCGGCGCCGACGGTGGAGCTTTCGGTCTCCTCCAACGCCGTCCCCCTTTCAGGCTGGGACGTGGTCCTGCCGGGCCTCGGACCCATGATGAAGCTGGGCGGAGACCTGACCTTCCGGGGCAAGGTCACGGGCAAGTACGGAAAGGACCTTTCGGCCCGACTGGCGTTCACCTCGGAGCGGTTCGAGGCCGACCGCGGGCCGGCCCTCCTGGCCAGGAGCTCCTCCAAGGCCGTCGCGCCTCCCGTGGGCGCTGCGCCCCTCAAGCCCATCAAGGCTCCCCCCATCACGGTGAGCGGTTCGGTGACCGTCAAGCAGGGGCGCTTCGAGAAGATCGCCTTTTCTGACATGAAGGCAGACCTGTCCCAGAAGGGGACCCGGTTCTCCCTGGACCAGATGGCGCTGACGGCCTTTTCCGGCCAACTGCAGGGCAAAGCCTGGACGGACCTCGGCCTCCTGCCCCTGACCTACGGGGCCGAGATGAAGATGGACGGGGTGCAGGTCAACGACGCGCTGGCGGCGGTGGCGGGCCTCGAGGGCATCCTCTACACCAGGGCTTCCATGGACGTCTCCATAAGCGGCAAGGGCACCGAGATGGCCGATCTCCAGAAACACCTCACGGGACAGGGTGCCATGAAGGGCACAGAGGGCCGGCTGACCACGGCCAACCTTGCCGGGGGCGCCGCCAAGGCGGCGTCCATCCTCGGCCTCGGGGAGGAGGGCGGGGAAACCCGGTTCGAGGACATGGACGCCTCCTTCACCATCGCCGATGGCAAGGTGAAGGTCTCCAGCATGCGCCTGGCCACGGGGCAGTGGTCCATGGTGACGAAAGGGGACATCGGCCTGGACCAGTCCCTGGACCTGACCTCGCGCATGACCCTTTCCCAGCAGGCCACCGCCAGGATCCCCGAGCAGAGGCGCCGCCTCTTCCCCAGAGAGAAGGACGGGCGCGTGCAGCTTCCCCTGAAGATCGGCGGCACCGTCACGTCGCCCAAGGTCGGCCTCGACTCGGCCGCCATGAGCCAGGCCGCCAAAGAGGAGCTCAAGGAAGAGGTCCAGCAGAAAACGGAGGAGCGCAAGGAGGAACTGAAGGATAAGATCCAGAAGGACCTGGGAGAGAGGCTCAAAAAGCTCTTCTAGGGGACGGTCCTCAAATTTCAAATTCGCTCCCCGAGGATCAGGACCCTAAACTAAAGAAGCCGAGAATCTGATATTTGAAATTTGAGGACCGTCCCCAGGGAAGGCTTGAAACAGACACTCTGTAACCGTTACAATGATCGGAGCCCGACCCTTACCGGGCTCTAACCTTTCAACCGTCAAGGAGGCTCCCATGACCCGCTTGCTCCCATCGTTCCCGGTCTATGGCCGCTGGGCCATCGTGATGGTCGTCCTTTTTTCACTACTCCTGCCCCTGGCGTGCGGCGGAGGGGGCGGCGGAGGGGGGGAGGAGGAACCCCCGCCCGTCACGGTCCCCACGGTCATCTCCACTATTCCCACGGACGGCGCTGACCAGGTCCCCAACGACACGGACGTCATCATCAACTTCAGCGAGGCCATGAACCCCACCAGCGTGGTGACCGGCCTTAACGTGGCCTCCCACTCCGGGACCATAACGGCCGTATGGGAGGTGGGCAACGCGCGGGTGACCCTTTCCTTTGATCCCCTCCTGCTCGAGGGCACCCACTACGTGGTCACCTTGGCCTCGTCGGTGCTGGACGCGGAGGGCACGTCCCTGGCATCTGCATACAGCTTCTCCTTCGACACCGGGACCATCCCCATCGCCGACATCGTCAGCCCCTCCCCGGGGCAGACCAACGTGGGCCTGGATCCGGTGGTCAGCATCTCCTTCAGCGAGCCCATGGACACGAACTCTGTAGCCGGCAACTTCGGCGTTTCCGGTTACCCCGGGTCGCTCATCTTCACCTGGGGGGACAACGGCAACGGAATGTACTCCTCCCTGGACGTCTCCTTCGCCACGTCCCTGACCCCGGACACCACCTACACGGCCTCCCTGCTGCCCTTCGCCGAGGACGCCGAGGGCACGCCCCTGGGGGTCTCCCACCAGAGAACCTTCTCCACGGGCGGGGCGCTGGCCACGGGCGCCATTCAGGGCGTCATCTCCGACGACCCCCAGTCCAACTTCGACAACAACCTGGAGGAGACCATCGTCGCCCTCTTCGACCACAACTTCATCGACACGGAAGGACCGCAACCGGTGCTGGCCAGCGCGGACGCGGGGGGAGCCTACCACTTCTCCTACCTTTCCCCCGGCAACTACTGGGTGCTGGCCCTCCAGGACAGCAACGGAGACGGCATCACCGGCGGGGACAAGTTCGTGGAGACCGGCGACTCCGCGGGGGTCTACTCAGACATCATGAGCCTCAGCCTGAACACCGTCACGGTGGCCGCGGTGGCCGTCACTGGGATCTCCTTCCAGCTGCTCGACACCGAGGCCATCAGCGGCGAGGTGGTCTACGCCGGGACCGACACCACAGACGCCTATTCACCGGGCTCCGCCCTCTTCGCGGCCGCCTTCTCCACCATGGACCTTTCCGTGGATCCGGACTACGGCACCGAATCCGACACGGGCAGCAGCGACGACTTCGACAGCGCCACCAAGACCTGGAACTACGCCATCAACGCCTACTTCGGCCCACCGGGCTTCTCGCGCATGGACACGGGCCACTACTACATCGGCGCCTACATCGACCTTAACGGCAATTCCAACTTCGACCCGGATAAAAACCTGGACGGAGACTTCGACGACGGTGAACCCGCCGGCCTCTTCCCCACCGCCGTGCCCATCCTGGCCACCGGCCAGGACGCGGTGGGCATCGACATCACCGCCTACGACACCATCACCGCCTTCGGCCAGGTGGAAGCCGTGGACGACACCACCACCTTGAGCGGCTCACCCTACGCGGGGGCCACGGTCACCCTGCTGGACTACCCCCTGCAGGCGTCCTCCGGGTCCAGCGGCGAGTTCCTCATGTCCTTCGTCCCCATAGGCCGGACCCTGGCCCTGCACGTGGAGCCCCAGGCGGGCAGCGTCCTGTTTCCCTACAACACCGGTTACGTCACCATCAGCGCCGACCACGCCTACAAGCCCGTGTCGGAACCATCCAACGACGGTGTGCACGCCTCCCTCGTCCACCCGGACGTCATGACCTTCATCGGGGCTTTGTGCGGCGTCACGATCAACAGTTCCCGGGCCCAGATCGCGGGCCAGGCCTACTATTCCGGCGGGGGTAACCCGCCCATCGTCGGGGCCGAGGTCCTCTTCGCGGCCGGCACCGTCAAGTACATCGACACCCAGTTCAACTGCACCCACACCTCAACGCAGGACGTCAGCGATGGTCCCCAGTTCTTCATCTTCAACGTGGACCCGGCGCTGTTTGCCGGCAACAGGGGGGTCATCGCCGCCAGCGTGTCGGGGGGCATCGTGGACACCGTCACCGTCCCGGTGCGGGGCGGGGAGTTCACCTGGGCCGAGCTGGAGGACTGATCCGGCGAAGGATCATCCTGCATCAACGTGGGAGGGCCGGTGCGGCGCGCCGGCCCTTCTTTTTTGGGGGGCTTGGATCGCCGGCCGGGTTCTGCTATCTTCCGGCATCGGCTCAGTGGTTGAGCCGCCGGTCGTCCGATGGAGGGAGCACCCTTGACAGAGGCCGCAGTCCAGACCTTCGAACTGACCCGCCGCTTCGGCCCGGTCACCGCCGTGGACCGCCTGGACCTGGCCATCGGCAGGGGCGAGATCTTCGGCCTCCTCGGGCCCAACGGGGCCGGCAAGACCACCACCCTCTCCATGCTGGCTACCCTCCTGCCCCCTACCTCCGGATCGGCGGTGGTGGCGGGGCACGACATCTCCACCGGAAAGGACGCCGTGCGCCGGGCCATCGGCCTCGTCTTCCAGGACCCTTCCACCGACGAGGAACTCACCGCCTGGGAGAACATGGATTTCCACGGGCGGCTCTACGGCGTCCCCAGGGCCAAGCGATGGAAGCGGATCCCGGAGCTCCTGGACATGGTGGAGCTGGGCGACCGCACCCGCCACAGGGTCAAGACCTTCTCCGGCGGCATGAAGAGGCGCCTGGAGATCGCGCGGGGTTTCCTGCACCACCCGAAGGTCCTCTTCCTGGACGAGCCCACCACGGGGCTCGACCCCCAGACGAGGCGGCGCATCTGGGACCACATCCTGGAGATCAACCGCAGCCGTTCCCTGACCATCCTGCTCACCACCCACTCCATGGAGGAAGCCGACGCCCTGTGCAGCCGCATCGCCATCATGGACCACGGCAGCGTCATCGCCATGGGCACTCCCGCTGAGCTCAAGGACGACCTGGGAGGGGACGTGGTGAGCATCACGGTGGCGGACGGCACGGACCCGGTGGAGAGCATCTTCGACGACAAGCCGTGGGTGAGGACCGTGCGCAGCAGGGACGGGCAGGTGGACCTCACCGTACGGGGAGGGGAGGACCACATCCCGCAGATCCTCCGGCTCCTGGAGAGCGCCGGCATCGAGGCGCGATCCCTGACGCTGAAGAAGCCCACGCTGGAGGACGTGTTCATCCACCACACCGGCCGGGGCATCAGGGACTCGGAGGCCGACACCGTGGAGAGGATGCGCCAGCGCAGAAGAGCTTTCAGCCGATAGGAAAGGGAACCGCAGAGTTCGCAAAGGGACGCGGAGGAGAAAACCAATGGGAACGGTAGTTTTACGGATGAAACTCACACGATCAGGACATTTTATCCGTTGTCTCCCTCTGCGATCCCCGGCGTGCTCCGCGGTCAATTAATCCATTATGATGAAAACCTTGTTTTTCGCATCGGCGACCATCTGGCAGCGTGAGGTCATCCGCTACGTCAGGTCCCCCTCCCGCATCATCGGCAGCCTGGGCATGCCCTTCTTCTTCCTGGCGTTCCTGGGTATCGGCATGCAGTCGGCCTTCGCCCTCAGGCCGGGCGGCGAGCGGTACATCGACTTCATCGCACCGGGCATCCTGGGCATGGTTCTGCTCTTCTCCTCCACCGTGGCGGGCATCTCCGTCATCTGGGACCGGCAGTTCGGCTTCCTCAAGGAGATGCTCGTCGCCCCCATTCCCAGGCTCTCCATCGTGCTGGGGCGCACCGTGGGCGGCACCACCACGGCCTCCCTCCAGGCCCTGCTCATGCTGGGGGCCAGTATCGTCCTCGGCGTCAAGCCCCCCTCGGCGTCCGGGCTGCTCCTGGCCCTGCTGTTCATGGCCCTCATCGGCATCTCCTTCACCAGCCTGGGAGTGGCCCTGGCATCGCGCATGGAGGACCCCCACGGTTTCCAGCTCATCTTCAACTTCCTCATCATGCCCACCTTCTTCCTCTCAGGAGCCCTCTTTCCCGTGGACCAGCTGCCCGCTTTCCTCAGATGGGCGGCCTACCTGAACCCCCTCACCTACGGCGTGGACGGCCTGCGGTACGCCCTTGTGGGAAGCGCGCGCATCGGCCTTGCCGCCGACCTCGCCGTCCTGTCGGTGGTCTCTGCCCTCCTCCTCACCATCGGCGCTGTCCTCTTCCGGGGGGCGAGGATGTGACTGGATGCCAGGGGCATCCGGAGTGCAGGGTGCAGGGCGCAGAGTGCGAGGGTCGCAAGACAAAAAGGCAGCCTCTCGCAAAGACGCCAAGAAAAACGAAGAGGAAGGGAAAGGTTAAACCCTCTATACTTTGTTTGTTCCCTTTGCGCCTTTGCGTCTTTAGTGAGTCCCGCTGACAGCGGGACGAACGAGCGAGAAACCCGGCGCTCCGGCGCTGGAACGCTGAAGAGCAGCCTCTCGCAAAGACGCAAAGACGCCAAGGAAGGCGAAAGGGAAGGGAAAGGTTCAAACCATATTCTCTTTTTGTTCCCTTGGCGCCTTGCCTGTCCGACGTAGCCCTTGCGGCGAAGTCGGGAGGGAACGAGCGAGGAACAACGGGCCGTGGGGCCGCAAGGCGGAGGGGGGGACCGGCCTTGCCCTGGAATCTTAAATTTGAAATCTGAGATCAGCCTGGCTCCCAATTTCGTCGCCGCCCTCCTGTCCTGGTACGACGCCAACCGGCGGGAACTGCCGAGGCGGCACTGTGCAGGCGGCCCTCACCCGGACCCTTATCGCGTCCTGGTCTCCGAGATCATGCTCCAGCAGACCACCGTGGCGGCGGTCCTGCCCTACTTCCGGCGCTGGATGGAGCGATATCCCACGGTCCGGGAGCTCGCCGAGGCCGACGTCGAGGAGGTCCTGCGCCAGTGGGAGGGGCTGGGCTACTACTCCAGGGCTCGCAACCTGCATGCCACGGCGAGAGAGATCTGGAGCCGGTACGGCGGCGTTGTTCCCCGCGACCCGGCTGACCTGAAAACGCTCCCCGGCATCGGAGTGTACACAGCCGCGGCCGTGGCTTCCATGGCCTTCGGTGTCAGAGCGCCCGCCCTGGACGCCAACAACCTGCGGGTCTGGTCCCGGCTTCTGGCCTCCCCGGACCGCAGGAGGATGGCCCGTGTGTTCTCCCGGGTCCTCCCGGCGGACCGGCCGGGGGATTTCAACCAGGCCCTCATGGACATGGGGACGTCGGTGTGCACTCCCCGGACTCCGGACTGCAGCGCCTGCCCCCTGCCTGCATGGTGCCGCGCGCTCCGGATGGGCCTTGTGGATCGGTTCCCGGAAAAGAGCGTCCGTCCCGGGACCGCCCGCGTGGAGGCGGCCGTGGCCATCGTCCTGCGCCCCGACGGAAAGGTGCTGGTGCAGAGAAGGCCGGAGGGGGGGCTGCTCGCGGGGCTGTGGGAGTTCCCGGGAGGGAAAATAAAAAGGGCGGAGGGCACAGGGCGCAGGGCGCAGATCAGACCAATAATTGAACCCGGGGGTGCAGAAAAAAAAGTTGATCCTCGTCAGCGCCCAGGCTCACCAACACCCATGCACACGACAGAGACTCCTGAAGAAGCCGTCGTGCGGGAAGTGCGGGAAGAGACCGGGCTGAAAATTCAGGGCCTGGAAAAACTCGGCGTGTTCAACCATGCCTACACACGCTTCCGGGTGACCCTCCACGTGTTCCTGTGCAAAAGGAAGGCGGGGCGGGTGACCAACCCCTCGGCGAAATGGGTGGCACGGGAGGAACTGGAGGGGCTGGCCATGCCCAGCGTGAACCGGAAGATCGTGAAAAGGCTTGAAGAGCATTTAACCGCGGAGGACTCTGAGGGAAACGGAGGAAATCCTGAATCAAAAGAGAAGGGATAATTTCCATCAAAGGCGGTAACAGCAGCCTCCCACCCCTTCTCTGGGATCACTTCCGCCTGCGCTAACGCCTCCCGCCCAGCTTCCGACTTCGCCACAAGGGCTACGTTGGACAGCCAAGACGCCGAGGGAACAAGAAGATAATATGGTTTGAACCTTTTCCTGCCTCTTCACCCCTCTTTGCGTCTTCGCGGCTTTGCGTGAGGCTGCTCTTCAGCGTTCCAGCGCCGGGACGCCGGGTATCTCGCCCGCTCCCTAACGGTCGCTTCCGCCTGCGCTAACGCCACACGTCCAGCTTCCGCCGTCACTCGGTTGGAGTATCCCGATCAGGGAATAGAACGAGCTATGGCGGACAAGACGGTGGACAGGCAAGACGCCAGAATGCAAAGAGTACACACAGGCATTGAGGGTTAAATCTTCCCCTTCGCCTTCCTTGGCGTCTTTGCGTCTTTGCGAGAGGCTGCTCTTCAGCGTTCCAGCGCCGGGACGCCGGGTATCTCGCTCGCTCCCTAACGGTCGCTTCCGCCTGCGCTAACGCCTCCCGCCCAGCTTCCGCCGTCGCTCGTTTGGAGTATCCAGATCAGGGAATAGAACGAGCTA
>CP070682.1:164228-167822 GCA_020352595.1 bacterium
ATACTCACCCTGAGCTGGGTGGCCCTGTGACCCTCACCCTTGATATCATTCATGAGGGCCAAGACCGGTTCCGTGTCCCCCCCGAGCACCACCTGGTGCGGCGAATTGTAGTTGGTGAAAAAGACGTTGTCACGGCCGGCGACTTTCTCTTCCAGATATCCCATCGGCGCGTCCACGGCGATCATGGCACCGGGATCGCCCCGGAGGGTGCTCGCCTTGTCCATGCACTGGGCGCGCTTGTTCACAATCCGGAAGCCGTCCTCATAGGAGAACACCCCGGCCAGACTCAAGGCCACCAGTTCTCCCAGACTGTGGCCGGCCAGGGCCACCGGCTTGACCCCCAGGGAAACGAGGTACTTCACCATGGCGAGCTCCATGGTATAGAGGGCCGGTTGCTGCCATCGTGTCTTCTGAAGGTCTTCCTCCGCCGAATTGAAGAGGAGGTCCAGGACGTCGAAATCGGCCACGGCCGCGATCTTGTCCATCCAAGTCCGGATCTCGGGAAAGGTCTGGTAAAGCTCCTTGCTCATGCCGGCATACTGGACCCCCTGGCCTGCAAATACAAAGGCGAGGGGTTTGGCGGGATCGTCGGCCGGTGCGGCAAATAACCCCTGGCGGGCCATGGTCCTGAACGCCTTTTCCGACAAAGGGCCCTCCGACTCACCGGGAGCGGATGCCGCCTTTGCGCGGGCTTCCGTTTCACTGGGGGCCACGACGCCTAAGCGATAGGGCCGTCCCGCCAGGTGGGTGAGGAAAAACGAAACGCCCTCGACCGCCGCAGGCCTCTTCGGGCCCGAGCGGGTCTCATCCTCTCTTCTCTCAGGCTGGGGCAGGGCGGTCATGACCAGGCCTGAGGCATCCCGGGACGCCTCCAGATGGACGACGTAGTTGGCCCCACCAAAACCGAAGGCGTTGACCTGCAAACGCCGGGGCCAATCCGGCGGTTGCGGCCACCGGGCGGGTTGATCGAGAACATGGAAGCCTGCCCCCTCGAGATCGATCTGGGGATCGGGGTTCCGGTAGTTCAGGGTGGGTGGGAAGACGCCCGCCTGCATGGCGGTGACACCTCTGATGAGGCTGTTGAGGCCGGAGGATCCGAGGGTGTGACCGATCTGGGACTTGAAGGACGTGAGCATCGTCCTGTTGGAAGGCGCGTAAAGGGCCTTGAGGGCCTTGACCTCCTCCACGTCGCCCTGGACGGTACTCGTGGCGTGGCATTCCACCAGGTCCACACCGTCGGGACCGTAACCGGCATCCCGAAAAGAGGCCCGAATCGCGATAAGCTGGGTTTCGGCCAGAGACTCCACCATGCCGCGGTCATTGTTGCTCGCCCCGATCCCGGTGATGTAGGCGTGAATGGGGGCCCCCCGCCGCTCTGCCACCGACGCCCGCTCGACAACGATCATGCCCCCGCCTTCGCCGAGGACCATGCCGTCGCGGCCGGCATCAAAAGGCCGGCTGCTTTCCGAGGCAGGCCGTTCAACCCCGGAAAGCCCGGCAAGGGCCTTGAGGGCGGAGAATTCAATGTAATGGGTGGGGTGCAATTGCTCTTCCCCACCGCCCACGATTGCGGCATCGAGAATGCCGTTTCTGATCATCTGGATTGCACTGTAGAGGGCCACGAGGCCTGTGGCGCAGGCTGCGGATACGGAGTAGCTCGGGCCCCGGAGTCCGTACCTGTTGCAGACAAAGCCCCCGGCCGCGCAATTGAGCCGGCCCAGCAGGGTGGTGTCGTCTACACTGAGGCGGCCCGCCTTGATCTTCTCCCCGACCCCCCTTTTCAGCTCCGGCGTCATGGGAATGACTTCCTCTATGGTCCGGACGATCTCTTCAGCATAGACGTCAAAGGTCAGGTCTTTGATGGTGGCGGCCGTCTCCCCCGAGTTCTGGGAAATGAGCACGCCGATGCGTTCCCTGGGGATGCCGGCCTCCAGAAGGCCCGATTCCCTGATGACCTGTTCGGCCAGCCAGAGGGTCAGTCTTGTGGAATCGGACATGGAGCGGAAGTCCTGGGGCGCGATGCCCAATTCCTTGCGGGAGATATTTATATTCTGAAAGGCGCCCACCCTGCAGTAGGTCCTCCCCCGGGTGCGGGGATCGGGATGATAGTAGAGGTCGTGGTCCCACCTCGAACGGGGCACCTCGGTGATGCCGCTCTTCATGGCGAGGCAGGCGTCCCAGATCTCCCTCGGGGCGTTCCCCAGAGAGTTGACCAGAGCCATCGCGGTGATGGCAAGGCCCCTGCCGTCCTCCCCCGATTTCAGGCGGGCTGAGACCGTCGGGGCAGGGCGCTTTTCCCATTCCGGGAGGGTCAGTTCCAGGGGCCCTTCCGCCAGGTCCCTGTGAAAGGCCGACAGGGTGCACCGGCGATTGACAGCGCCGGCTACGGCGCCGCTCATGAACTGCCCCTCGCGCAAACAGGTTTCTTCGTCCATGACGCCGCCACCCGGTTGGGCGACCCCCCTGGCGGCGATGAGCAGGCTGTGCGCGCTCAGGGCCTCAAGGCGGCGCCGAAAGGCGCCCTCATCGTGCTGCCCGGAGGTCCATTCTCTCTCCAGGGTGCAGATGGCGTCCATCTTGGGGGTCTTGAGAGAACGGACTCTGAGACCGATGCTCTCCCCGGAGACAGCGGTCGTGCCGGGATGGGCGTCCACAATGAGGCGCTGATACAGGGGACTCAGCGCACCCGTGGCGACGATCTCCTCGGTCGCCAGGTAGGCCGTCCCCATCTGCAGGGCATCGGCGCCCAGCATGAGGGCCCTGAAGGCGCTCTCCCGGTTGAAAATGCCGCCGGCAAGCACCAGGTATCGATCCCGGAAAAGTCCCGGTTCCCTCCGCCTGAGCTCCAGCGCAATCTGCGCCAGGGTCAGGGTCGAGTGCTCACCCACGTGACCGCCCGCCTCGTTTCCTTCCAGGACGACGAAACGCACGCCTGCCTCCAGGGCCATGCGGATCAGGCCCTCGCTGGGGGCGACGTAGATCGTCTGGATTCCCTTCTCCTGAAGCCGGGCGGCGTAAGAGGGCTCACCGGCGGCAATGACCGCAAAGGGCGGGCGGTGTTGCTCTATCCAGGCAAGCTGTTGTTCGAGTTGAGGATTTTCCGGCAGCGCAACAAAGTTCACCCCATAGGGGCGTTCACCCATGACGTCCCTGAGGCGACCCAGGTCCTGCTCCAGCGCCGTGTGGTCCTTCAGGCCAAGGGCTATTGTGGGCAGCCCGCCCGCTTCGGAGACCGCAAGGGCGAATTCGGGCCGATCGCTGATCCACGTCATGGCGCCCTGGATAAAGGGATATTTGGTCCCAAGGGACCTGGCAGCTCGGCTCTCCACGAAACCATGGAGCTTGCCCGGCGCCTCCCGGCCGATACGGACGACTTCCTCGACGTACCCTTCCGTGCCGAGTTGCTGGAGCTTAGCAACGAGCTAGGGGTCGAGGGCAGGGGCAAGACTGCAGCTACAGAATGCGCTGCAGCCGAGGCCATACTGCGGATGCTACGGAGACGAGACAATGGCTGACATTGAAGACAGGCTAGCCGAGATAGAGCACGGCTGGAGGAACGGCTACAACGTAGCCCAAGACGACATCGCCTGGCTC
>CP070682.1:167922-172271 GCA_020352595.1 bacterium
CGACCTGATCCGCACCTACAGCCGCGGCTTTATCGTAGCCGAAAAGGTCCAGTGGCTTCCCCTCGCCCAGTACCAGGAGTCCCCCGACCTTCCTCCCATCCCGGAGTACCGTGTGAGGATCCAGGCCGACGTGGCCATCCCCGAGGACAACCCGGCCCCGGTGGGGCTTTCCGCCGAGCTGAGCAACAAGCTCTTCCGCAGCGGCGAGAATGCCACCCTCGCCATCGGAGCCATGCGGGACGCTCATGTCGCGGTGCTCAACATCACCGCGGACGATCAGGTAGTGCTTCTCTTTCCCAACCTTTACAACCAATCGAACCGAATCCCTGCCGGCGGGCGCCTGGAGTTCCCCCCGGCCGGGTCGCAGGTGTCGCTCCAGATGCAGACGCTTCCGGGCCACGAGCGGGACGCAGAGGCGTTCATCGTCATCGGTGTGGGTGCGGACAAGAGGATGGACTTTCTGTCCCTGTTCGGGGGCGGCAAACCGCTTCCCCTGGCCTCTTTTTTCAGCAGGTATGCGGAGGTGGCGTCAGCGGCCGACGAGGTGATCCTTCCCTACGCGGTGGAGAACGGGAAGTAGGGTGCAGGGGTATGGAGACGGCCAGGAATTTACCCGAGGAGGTAAAGTGATGGTTTTCCGTCGAGGCTTTGGTGTTTTCATTGGGGCTCTGTTTCTTGCGGTCTCGGTGCCCTTCGGCTGTACGGGTGCCCAGGTCAAGTCCAAAGAGGCTTATAAAAAGGGTCTGGAGCCTTTGACGGAAGAAGGGTACGTCACACCCACCAAACCTGTGGACCGCCACTACATCGGGTATGCCTGGTCCCGTCAGTTCGGCCCCGTGGAAACGTCTGGTGGACAGGACATCCGTGTGAGGAAGGATCGTTCGCTAGACAGCATGCTCGAGGAGAACGCCTACAAGAGAGGCATTGCCCTGGGAGGGGAGACGATCCTGGGGCAATTTGATCTCCTCAAGGCAGGCAGCAAGGGGGCCTCCCAGTCCCAGCTCTCCGGCCTCGAGATCATCAAGCCGGTGTCCCTCGGCGACATCCCCTTCGAACCTGAGGTCATGTACGTCACGGAGGCCCTTCGGCTGAACAACTTCCGCATCAGGGAGGAGAAGCAGAACGAGTTCGCTGTTGGTTTCCTTTCTACCGATCCTGTCGGCGGGGGCGGGTACTCGGCGGACCCGGCCGGGAAGGGGCGTTTTGCCACCGAGGGGAACGGGCTTGTCGTTGGATACAGGCTGCACACTGTCGATATGGCGAGCTACCAGAAGAGGGAATCCGGCAGCCTTCCCCTTGAGCTGGACAAGGGTATCGACCTTGCCGAGGCCGGCCTTTACATCAAGCCTACCCTGGTGCGCATCGATCCTGGCGCCGGGAACTCCCTTCCGAGGAACTTTCTCTGGGCGTGTCCCCGTGCCGATGCCATGAGCCGCGACATGATCGCGGCCTGGCTGGTGGATATCCGATCCACGGACCCTTCCCGGAAATCCCTGACAATCGCCTTTCCCGCATACCCGCGTGTTGATGATTGTCAATATTACAGCGGTACGATCCAGTCGGGGATCGATCCGTTGACGGACCGTCTGATCCGTCAGAGAATCCAGGTGACGATCCTGGACGCTGAGTTGACCGATGGTCTGGAGATGCGCTCCTTCTTCGGC
This sequence comes from bacterium, assembly GCA_020352595.1. Lineage (GTDB taxonomy): Bacteria > BMS3Abin14 > BMS3Abin14 > BMS3Abin14 > BMS3Abin14. The sequence continues at coordinate 169,587 of CP070682.1, forward strand.
CGGATCTCCCTGGTCGACGAGTCTTTCAAGATCAAGGTCGTCCAGCCGGTGGAAGTCGAAAACGGTTCATCCTGATGGTCGTGAAGAGAACTTTTTCGTGAACCGGGGCGACGAAAGACTCGAAATCAAATCGCTTTGGTGGGGGAGGTAGAATGAATCCGTTCCGGCTCTGGATATATGCCACCACAATCCCTGTTTTATTCCTGTGGCCGGTCATTGCCGGAACGGTTTCCTATGCCGGTGAGAGACCCGAGATCATCCGGTTGGATGCCAGCTATACGGAGAATGCTGTCAGAATAAACGTGCATTGGCAGGCTGCCAATCCGATAGCCCTCCTCCATGCCGTCATCGGAGGTGAGACCCGGGAAATAAAGGTCGACCCTTATGAAAACCGCAGGAATCCGGACGGTTATTCCGGCGAATCCGTGATCACTTTGAATGTTCCCCCCCCCTCCGGCGGAAATGGCATCCCTTACGTGGTCCAGATCGAGGACGACCTTCGCCAGAAGAGCGAACAGGTGACGGGCAACATCAGGACGAAGGGTGTTGGTGCAGGCGAGGGGGGGGGCGGATCGGGATCGGAGTCCTGGGCCTTTTCCGACGGATGGTCCCCGTCAGGGGCGGGTGCGCCGCCCCCCGGTGATCAGAGTGCCCCAGACGCGTGGACAAGGGCCAGACAAGGGCAGCCGGGGGAACTCATCGATGACATCCTGAGCCTCGTTAAGGGCAACATTTCGGGAGATGATGGGGGAGGTGGCGGCGCACAAACCGGTGGCACGGGACCTCCGACCCTGCTGAACGATTCCGGCAGCGTGGCTGGGTTCCTGCCCTTAAGTCCGGGTGACGAGGTGGCAGTCTACCTGGATAACCGTGGTCAACCCTTTACGGTGACGAAGGTCTATTTTCTTTTTGGAGGTTCTCCCGACACCGGGATCGTGACCATAAAGATCTCTGAAGGATCCGGGACTCCCGGCAACCTGCAGCTGCTTTACTCCGAAACCTTCAATGTTCCCGGATTGGACACGGATTTCCAGGTGCTGGACCTGGCGTCCTATGGGGTTGCCGTGCCGGTTCGGACAGGGAGCGTCTGGGTATCTCTCCAGATGGGGCATGACGGGCTTCCTGGAATAGGGATTGATACAAGTACAAACGCTGTTGCTGGAAGGAACTGGATCCGGGAGGGCGGATCATGGTCGAAATTTACGGAAAGTTTCGAAGATATCAGACAAAAAAATGCCATTATCCGTACCGAAATCTCCGCCAGTCAGGGCAGGTCACAGGAATCTGACCCGGACAGCTCCCAGGCGGGTATAAATGCTACGGATCCCCCTTCGGAAACGGCGCAGCAGAGTCCTTCGGGGAAGACTGTGGAAACGTCACCGAGACCGGTTCATTCTGAAAGGAATAAACCCGCACCCGTGTACGAAAATGGGGCCTCCATGATGCCTGTTTCTGTCAAAGATCCTGCCACCAGGAAGGTTCCTTCAAAAACTACCCGATGACCTCTCGACTGCACTCGGGACAGGCGGGGTAACCGTGGTTTATCCCTTTTATTCCCTCCAACTCCGTTAAAATGGTTTTTACCGCTTTTGTAGGAACTGCTGCTCTCCATGATTCGGGTTTAACTTTGCGCCCCTTCGCGTCCTTCCTTCGACAGGCTCAGGACAGGCTGCGGTTAATCAGCTTTTACTGCCTTTCGCGGATAATGAGCAAGCGCGGTTCCATCATATCGTGCATCGCCCAACGGATGCCCTCCCGTCCCGTGCCGCTCTCCTTCACGCCGCCGTAGGGCATGTGGTCCACGCGCCAGGAGGGGATCTCGCCGATGAGGACGCCGCCCACCTCCAGGGTATCCCAGGCCTTCTTGGCCTTGTACAGGTCCCTCGTGAAGATGCCGGCCTGGAGGCCGTAGATGCTGTCGTTGACCATGGCGAGGGCCTCGTCGAAGGTGGAGAACTTCGAAAGCACCGCCACGGGGCCGAAGGCCTCTAAAGCGCATAGCTTCTCCTCCACGGGAACATTTTCCATGAGGGTCGCCTCGAGCATGGCTCCCTTGCGCTTGCCGCCGCACAGCACCTTGCCGCCTGCCTTTCTGGCCTCCCTGATCCAGGCCTCGAGCCTGATGGCCTCGTCCTCGGAGATCATGGGGCCGATGAAGGTCTGCTCCTTCTTCGGGTCGCCCATGGGCAGGGCCCGGGTCTTCTTCACCAGCAGGCGCTTGAAGCTGTCGTAGACCTTCTCGTGGACCATGATCCTCTGGACGCCGATGCAGCTCTGCCCGGACTGGTAGAAGGCGCCGAAGATGATGCGTGCGGCGGCGTCCTCCAGATCCGCGTCCTCGTCCACCACCACGGCGGCGTTGCCGCCCAGCTCCAGCGTCACCTTCTTCTTGCCGGCCCTGGCCTTCAGGTCCCAACCCACGGAAGGGGATCCCGTAAAGGAAAGGAGCTTGAGCCGCTCGTCGGTGGTGAAGAGGTCGGCGCCGTAGCGGGTGCAGGGGAGGACGGAAAAAGCCCCTTTGGGCAGGTCGGTCTGGGCCAGGATCTCGCCGATGATGAGGGCTCCGATGGGGGTGCGGCTGGCCGGCTTGAGAACGAAGGGGCAGCCCACGGCGAGGGCCGGGGCCACCTTGTGGGCCACCAGGTTGAGGGGGAAGTTGAAGGGCGTGATGAAGGAGCAGGCTCC
>CP070682.1:172371-175311 GCA_020352595.1 bacterium
AGGTCGGCATGGAGAGGATCGTGTCTCCCCTGACCAAGGAGAGCCAGTCTCCCGGCATCATCCGCCTCGAGACCAAGGACGACGAGATCCTGCTCAAGGGGTTCAACAAGAGGAAGCTCGCCGCCATGCCCAAGAGGATCCTTCCGGGCCACGGGGCATGCCCGGGATGCGGTATCTTTCCCAGCCTGAACACCGTCATGAGGGGCATCGAGGGCAATGTGGTGGTCCTTTTCCACACAGGCTGCGCCATGGTGGTCACCACAGGCTATCCCTTCAGCTCCCACCGCGTGACGTATATCCACAACCTCTTCCAGAACGGTGCCGCCACCATGAGCGGCCTCGTGGAGGCCTACCACACGCTGGTCAGGAAGGGACGCCTTCCCGGCGACGAGGATATAACCTTCATCATGGTCACGGGGGACGGCGGCCACGACATCGGTCCGGGCCCCAGCATAGGCGCCGCCATCCGCGGGCACAAGATGATCCTCATCGAGTACGACAACGAGGCCTACATGAACACAGGCACCCAGCTCTCCTTCACCACCCCCCTGGGACACCAGACGTCCACTTCGGGCGTGGGACCGGGGGAGAGGGGAAAGGCGTTCCACCACAAGGACACAGCCCAGATCATGGCCGCCTGCCACATCCCCTACGTCTTCACCGGCATCGAGTCCAACGCCCGCGACCTGGTGAGGAAGGCGGCCATCGCCCAGAAGATGGCCGGCGAAGAGGGGTTCGTCTTCGGCAAGATCCTCTCCATCTGCCCCCTGGGATGGCGAACGGTGGAGAAGGACTCGGTGGACATCATGCAGAGGGCGGTGGACTGCTGCTTCTTCCCCCTGTACGAGGTGACGAAGGGGATCACCCGCATCACCTACAACCCCGAGGAGAAAGGCAACAAGGTCCCCGTCATCGAATGGCTCAAGACCATGGGGAAGACAAGGCACCTCACCAAACCGGAGAACGCCGACATCGTCGAGGAGTTCCAGAGGGAGGTCGACAGGAGGTGGTACCGCCTGAAGGCCCTTCACGACAATCCCATGCTGTAAGGCAAAAGGGGAGCGAAAGCTCCCCTTTTTTTGTCGAGGATTCAGGCGGCAGGGGAGGGTACCGGGAGATCGGGAAGCAGTATCCCCCTTTTCAAAGCGCCCTTTCCTTGCCTTCCTCGTGACGGGAAGCGGGGACCTCGAAGAAGAAGGTGCTGCCGGATCCCTCGACGCTCTCCACCCAGACGCGCCCGCCGAGGATCCGGGCGATCTTCTGGACGATGGCCAGTCCCAGGCCCGTTCCTTCGTAGCTGCGGGTGGTGGAGATATCCACCTGGTAGAAGAGATTGAATATCTCGCTCACCTTGGCGGCGGGGATACCGACGCCTTCGTCGGATACGGCCAGCAGAAGCCCTCTGTGGCTGGGCGATGCCCTGAGGAGGACCTTCCCCCCTTCCCGGGAGAACTTCACGGCGTTGCTCAGGAACTGGTGCATGACCTGAAGGATCTTCAACCGGTCGGAGGTGAATACAGCCGCCTTGCCGGTCACCTCGATGACCGCGTCGATGCCCTTCTCCGCCATCTCCGAGCCCAAGGAATCCAGGGCCTCCTGGAGCATCTCCCCTACCGGAAAGGTCTCGTAAGCCAGGTCGAACACGCCGCGATCGAGCTGTGACAGCTCGAGAATGTTGTTGATCACGGTCTCGAGCTTCCTGGATTCCTCGAGACATGTCCTGACGATGTCACCGGAACCGGGACCCCGAGTCTGAAGGACGCCTTCCTCGAGCATGGTCAGGTAGCCCTTTATGACCGAGAGGGGTGTGCGCAGTTCATGGCTGACAAGGCCCAGAAAGTTCTTTTTGTACTCGTCGGCGATGGCCAGGTCCCGCTGCATCTCACCCTTCACCCGCGTGAGGTCGTGGAGGCGCTCCCGGGACCGTTTCAGTTCGAGGGTGCGCTCCTCCAGCCTGTCCGTGAGATCCTTGGTGAGCTCCTTCTGCCGGTACTCCACCTGGCCGGATATAGCCCTGCCGTGGCTGTAGAATAGGGCCGCGAAGAGGAACAGGAGGAGCACATGGGCGGTGGCGGACCTGATGGTTTCCTTCACCACCCGGGACTGGATGGGTCTGTAGTCCTGGCTGATCTCGAACACGCCGATGACGGCGGAGCCACCGGTATCAAAGATGGGAACGTATGTTTCAAGGGTCGGGAATCCACCGGTGGCCTCGCCCTTGGATTCAGGAGACGTCACATGAGAACCTCCCTTGCCCTCGAGGGCCCACGCCAAAAGGGAATCGTCGGTCACCTGCACGGCCGAGGGATCGCCTTCCATGGCATAGACGAGCTCGCCCCCGCTGCCGTACACCCTGATGTTCAGGAGCCCGAAATTCCTGGCCACGCCCTCGAGGGTGATCTCCTGGCGCAGCAGCGCCCCGGGCGAAGCCAGGTCGGTATTGAGGCCCTTTTCCCCTGGCGCGGTCAACAGCCTCCCCATGTGGCCAGCCACCTGCTGGGCATAAGTCTCCGACGGGATCATGAGCGTCTTCATGGCAGTTCTGTAGTCGCTCACGGCCAGCACGAGCATCGCCGTGAGAACCAGCAGGACGGATGCGACGGTCCTCTTTCTTTGAACTACCGGTTTCGTGGTCATACTCCCGTTTACGCCCGGATCATGGTGGCAGGATTGTGAATGTTAATACAAAGCGGATGTCAGTATCAACAGATTTGGTGGCCGAATCCAGTTTTTATGGGGCCTGAACTTGGATAGCCCTTGACACTTCGGGCGCTCATCTGATATCCAAATTCCCTAGGGGTTCTTATGAAACGTATCCGCTACACCCAATAGTCCCATTATCAAGGAGGGAGAGATGAACAGAGCCGAACTCGTTGCCAAAATGGCTGAAGATGCGGGGATCAGCAAGGCAGCCGCTGAAAGAGCACTTAGCAGCTTCAT
>CP070682.1:175411-178380 GCA_020352595.1 bacterium
CCATGAGGATGGCGATCACCGCAAGGGCGTGACGTCTGAGCCCGTAGGGGTCAGCTGTGCCGGTGGGAGTGATCCCGATGCCGAAACAGCCGCATACCGTGTCCAGACGGTCGGCGAGGCTCACGGCCGCTCCTCCCACCGTCCCCGGCGTCCTGTCCCCTGAAAAGCGGGGATAGTAATGTTCCAGGATGCCGTCGGCCACAGTGGTGTCCTCGCCATCCAGGAGAGCGTACTCCCTTCCCATGACGCCCTGCAGTTCAGCGAATTCGCCCACCATCTGGGTCACGAGGTCCCCCTTGCAGAGGAAGGCCACCCTCTTGACCTCCTTGAGGTTTTCCGGCGCCACCTTGCGGGTCACAGACTGGGCGAGGCTCGAGAAACGCTCCATCTTCTCCCAGGAAGTGCCGAGCTTCTGCTGGAAGACCACGTCCTTGAGTTCGTCCACCCTTTTCTGGAGTTTGACCTTGGCGTCCTCCTGGAAGAAGAACATGGCGTCCTCGAGGCGGGCTCTGAGGACCCTCTCGTTCCCCATGGCCACCACCCTTTTGTCACGGGTGACATTGTTGCTGATGGTCACGAAATAGGGCATGAGCTTGCCGCGCTTGCTGGTCACCGAAAAATAGCGCTGGTGGGATCGCATGGAGGTTATGAGTACCTCACGCGGCAGGGAGAGGTACCGGTCCTCGTAGGTCCCCGTGACGATGACCGGGTACTCCACCAGGTAGGTGACCTCTTCAAGAAGTTCCTCGTCCTTGATGGGAACGCCCCCGACCTGCTCAGCCGCCTTCTGGACCCCTTCCATGATCATCCTCCTCCTCTGCTCCTGGTCGAGGATGACCTTCGATTTCTTGACCTTCACGAAATAGTCCTTGACGTCCTTGATCTCGAAGGGGCCGGGTGCCATGAAGCGGTGCCCTCGTATCATGCGGCCTGACCGTATGCCTTCAAGCTCGAAGGGGACGACGTCGGATCCGAAAAGGCAGAGCATCCAACGGATAGGCCTGGGGAACCGCAGGCTCAGATAGCCCCAGCGCTGGAACTTGGGGAAGTGGAGGGAGGTGATGATGCGGGGCATGATGCCCGGCAGCACGTCCGCAGTGGGCATGCTCGTCTCGGCCCTGACGGCGGCGACGTACTCACCCTTGGGCGTCTTGACCACCTTCAGGTCCCCGACCTTCAGCCCCTGGCTCCTGGCGAACCCCTCGGCCGCCTTTGTGGCGTTGCCCTTCTCGTCGAAGGCGACGCTCCTCGCCGGACCCAGAACCTCCTTCACGCTGGATTCCTGGCTCACCGCCACCCCCTGGACGTGGAGGACGATGCGGCGTGGCGTGGCGTAGGCCCTGACCTGCTCGAAAGACACCCTCTGAGCGCCCAGTTCCCTGGAGGCCAGGTCCTTTATCTGATCCAGAGCCGGCGGCAGGTAGCTGGCCGGGATCTCCTCTGTTCCTATTTCCAGTAAAAGGTCCTTTTTCATGCCTTTGGTCCTCCGGCCAGCCCTTTCTGGTCCGCAATGAGGTTCTTGCCCATGAGGGGGTATCCCATCTCCTCACGCTGTTTGACATAGGCGACGGCGCACCCACGGCACAGGTCGCGAACCCTGTGGATGTAACTGGTCCGCTCCGTGACGCTGATGGCCCCGCGGGCGTCGAGGAGGTTGAAGGTGTGCGAACATTTCAGGCAGTAGTCCAGGGCGGGGAGGATGAGTCCTGCCTCGAGGATCCTCTTGGATTCGGCCTCGTACATGCCGAAGAGCCTGAACAGCATGGCCGTGTCGGCCAGCTCGAAGTTGTAGGTCGAGTGCTCCACTTCCCCCCGGTGATGGACGTCCCCGTAGGTGACCCCATCCGTCCAGATGAGGTGGTAGACGTTGTCCACACCCTGGAGATACATGGCGATGCGCTCCAGCCCGTAGGTCAGCTCCGCGCACACGGGGTTGCACTCCACAGTGCCCGCCTGCTGGAAGTAGGTGAACTGGGTGATCTCCATGCCGTCGAGCCACACCTCCCAACCCAGCCCCCAGGCGCCCACCGAGGGGTTTTCCCAGTCATCCTCAACGAAGCGGATATCATGCCTCCCGGGGTCGATACCGAGGGCGTAGATGCTCTCCAGGTAGAGTTCCTGGATGTTGTCGGGGGACGGTTTGAGGATGACCTGGTACTGGTAGTAATGTTGAAGCCTGTTGGGGTTCTCGCCATAACGTCCGTCCGTGGGCCTGCGCGACGGCTCGACGTAGGCCACGTTCCAAGGCTCCGGTCCGAGAGCCCTGAGGAGGGTGGCCGGGTTCAGGGTTCCCGCCCCCACCTCCAGATCGTAAGGTTGCTGGATCACGCATCCTTTCTCGGCCCAGAACCGCTCCAGCTCGAGGACCACCTGCTGATAGCTCTTCTTCTTCATGGTCTGTTCTCTCCCTCTCCGGAAAAGGGGTATCAAATGGCTTTTTGAGGAGTGAATAATAAACAGGGAAACCGTATATATGTCAAGTTTCAGCGTCTTTTGGGGCGACCAGGCGCAACGCCCTGGACTCGTACCCCAGGTGATGCACCGCAAAGGCGTGGATTGAGGAGAAGATCCTCCATGCCTGGTCCTCCTTGACCACAAGGTTGCCGACAGCGGACAGGTCTCTCGATGAGGCGAACTTCACCGCAGAAAGGTCCCCCACCGTGAGGCGAAGGTCATCCCGTACGGGCGCGCAGTCCAGGTGCACGACGCCACCCTCCCGGGGATCCAGGGACACGGCCCTGTCCACGGAGCCTTGACATTTCAGGCAGCGCGACAGTTCGGGCAGCATTCCCAGTTCCTTCAGGAACCTTATCTCGAACAGCATGAGCACCTTGAAGATCCCCATCCCCGAGTCCAGGAATCCGAGGCATGCGGCCAGCAGCTCGAAGGGCCCGGCTGCCGCGTCGTCCTCCTGGACACAGTGCGCCGCCGTCTGCCCCATGTAGGAGGCTGCGCACAGCCTGCGATAG
>CP070682.1:178480-181279 GCA_020352595.1 bacterium
GCGGCAGCGCTGTCGCCAGTTTCTCCATTGCCGTCAACAGGCGGTACCAGGGTGACAACGAGAACCGGGAAGAAACGAGTTTGTTCGACATCGTATTCTTCGGCAAACCCGGCGAGATCATCGCAGAGTACATGAAGAAGGGCAGGCCCATCCTCGTGGAGGGCCGGCTCCAGCAGAGACGCTGGGAGACCGATGATGGCCAGAAGCGTAGCAATGTGGAGGTCGTCGGCGAGAATTTCCAGATCATGGGAGGGCGGGACCAGGACAGTCCTTCAGCCGGCGGTCCCGACCCAGAACAGACACCCGAATTCGACGACTCGGACATCCCATTCTAGGACGTTTCCCCGCCTGCGCACCTCCGGGCGGGGAACTGCATCGAGACAGGACGGATAAATTATGAGAAAAAGGTTCAGCAGGCGCCGCAAGGTCTGTCACTTCTGCGTCGACGGTGTCGAGCAGATCGACTACAAGAACGTCAAGGCTCTCAAGCGGTACATCACGGAAAGAGGCAAGATCCTGCCCAGCAGGATCTCGGGTAACTGTGCGAAGCACCAGAGGAAACTGACAGCGGCCATCAAGAAGGCCCGGAATATCGCCCTCCTGCCTTTCACTGTCGAGAGATAGGGGGTCACGGATTTTGAATGGGCAAGGCCGGAAGGTAGACACCGGCCTGTGGCTGCGCCTCGTAGGGTTCGCCCTCATCCCGCTGACGGTCCAGGCCTTCCAACCAGCCGTTGGCGGGGCCCTGGGGATCCTGACCCCATTGCCCCTGGCCTACCTGACAGCGAGGCGCGGCGCCGTTGAAGGGACCGCGGCCGTCAGCCTCGTGGCCGTGCTCTCGGGACTGGTCCTGAGCTGGGCGCAGGGGATCTACTTCCTGCTGGAAACACTGCCCCTTTGCATCGGCATCAGGTGGGTGGTGGAAGCGCGTAACACCCTGTACCGGCCCGTGATGCTGACAGTGGGGCTGGTGGCGCTGACAGGCCTGGTTGCGGTGGGGGGCTACGGGCTCTATGCGGGGCTCAGCCCCGCCGAGCTCTACCGTGAGACGGTCCAAAACATGGGTCTTTTCATGGAGAGCGTCTCGGACACCTCCGGCCTCGGCCCGCAGGAGCTGCAGCAGGTCCAGTGGCTGCTGGACATCTGGCAGAGGCTGTTCATAGGCATCTGGACCTCCACGCTCCTCCTCCTTGTGACCTTCTACGCACTGCTCATAAGGGGATGGATGCTGGCGGCCGGGGCCCTCGTCGGAGAGGGACTGGTACCGCTTTCCAGGTGGCGGCTCCCCTTCCCCTTCGTTGCGGTTTTCATCGTGCTGTCCACCCTGGTGCTGACCGCCGGGGGCCTCGCCAGGGACGTGGCTCTCAACGCGCTTCTACCTCTGGGCACCCTCTACGGTCTGCAGGGCGTGGTGGTGGTGGGGCACCTGTTCACCAGGTGGGCGCTGCCCCCCTTCTTCAGGGCGCTGGCGCTGGCTTTCGGGATCATCACCTTCCCGGTGGTGGTCATGACAGCCGTCGCCCTGATGGGTCTTTTTGACACCTGGATCGACTTCCGACGGCGCTGGCCCCTCGCACCTGAACCGCCCGCGCCGCCTATGACGTGACAAAGGAGCAAGGCCATGAAAGTGATCCTGTTAGAAGACGTTAGCAGCCTGGGAAAGATGGGCGACACCGTCAGTGTCAAGGACGGCTACGCCAGGAACTACCTCATCCCGCGCAACCTGGCCATTCCGGCCACATCCCGGAACGTCAAGGCCCACGAGCACAAGCTCAGGGATCTGGAGCACCGGAAGGAAAAGGTCGCCGATGAGGCCAGGAGCCTGGCAGAGAAGATCTCCGGGGTGGTCCTCACATTCACGCGCAAGTCCGGCGAGAAGGGCCGCCTCTTCGGAAGCGTCACCAACATGGACATCGCCCAGGCCCTGGCGGACCAGGGGCTGACGGTGGACAGGAAGGACATCGTGCTCGCCGAGCCCATCAAGAACCTGGGGGACTTCGACGTCACCGTCAAGCTGCACCAGAGCGTCACCCCCGTCATCAAGATCACGGTCCTGCCCGAGGAGGGCGAGATCCCGGAGGGTGCCATGGACCAGGTCCAGGCGCCGGAGGAGGCTCAGCCGACAGCCCCCGAGGCCGAGGTGACGGAAGGCGAGGAGAAGGAGTAGGGAAGGCGGGCCCATGGCTGAGCCAGGCACCGACATCAGAAAAGTCCCCCCCCAGAACCTGGAGGCGGAGAGGGCGGTCCTCGGGGCCGTCCTCGTGGACAACGACGCGGTCTTCACGGTCATGGAGATCCTGGAGCCCTCGGCCTTCTACCAGCCCTCGCACCGGCTCATCTTCAGCACCATGGTGGATCTCGCCGAGAAGGGGGACCCCATAGACATCGTGACCCTGTCCGACCGCCTGCGCAGTTCGGGCAGCCTCGACCAGGCCGGCGGCCCGGACTACATACCCTCCCTGGCCGACGAGGTGCCCACCTCAGCCGGCGTCGCCAACTACGCCAGGATCGTCAAGGAGAAGGCGGTCCTGCGGCGCCTCATCGAGACCTCCACCGAGATCGTCCAGGACTGCTTCGACGCGCCGGGTGACGTGGACCAGCTCCTGGACGATGCGGAGAGCCGCATCTTCGCCATCTCCGAGCAGCGCATCAGGTCCGGCTTCCTCTCCATGCGGGACATCGTCAAGAGCAGCTTCAAGACCATCGAGTCCCTCTACGAGAAGAAGGAGCACGTCACCGGCGTCCCGACGGGATTCAAGGACATCGACGAGCTCACCTCCGGTTTCCAGACCTCGGACC
>CP070682.1:181379-185433 GCA_020352595.1 bacterium
CGCGCCCGGGCTCCACCGCCGCGACACCGGCCAGGAAAATGTCCACTGCGTGGCGTTTGAGGCTGGAGGGGGAAGACAGCGGTCTCATGTCCCAGATCTCAGAGTACAGAGTTCCATTTCAGATTTCAGAGTTCATATTTCAAGGAGGATCAAAAGAACTTTCCGCCCACGCACGCTCCACGCACTCACTCACCCACCCGTTCACCCACTCTTTCTTCCCTTATCCCTCATCTCTTATCTCTCATCACTTATCCCTCTTCCCTCTCCCTTTTCCCCTTCTCCAGGACCATGGCCTTGAACAGCTCGCCCATCCCCTCCTCGTCGTGGACCAGGTTCTTGACCTTGAGCCACAGTTCGGTGGCCTGCCGCTCCGTGAGAGCCTCCATCTCCCTGGTCATGAGGTCCAGGATGCCGCTCCGGACCAGGAAGGAAGCCTGACTGACGAGGGACCGGACCTCGAGGCCCGCCTGTGCGGCCCAGCTCCCGAGCAGGCTGAAGTTCACGTGGGCGGTGATGTCCTTGTCCCCCGGGGCCTCGAGGGGGTCCGTGTCCACCTGGTGTCCGCGGTAGCACCGCAGCGTCCCGCCCATGCGCCACGGCACGATGAGCCCGTCCGTGTACTCACCGTAGTCGAGGATGAGCGCCTGCCCCCTTGCGAGGACACGGGAGATCCGCTCCATCCAGACCTGCCATTGCGGGGAGATCTCCGTGCGGAACCCCTCGGGGAGGAGGGAGAGCACCTCGTCCGGCGCGCCCCCGGGAAGTCCGGACTCGCAGAGGAGTTCCACCAGTTCCCGCCCCTGCAGGTCAACGAAAAGTTCGGCAAGAGCGCCGTCGGCCTTCTGGAAGACCCTCAGTGGAAGGGCGTCGAAAAACTCGTTGGCCAGGACGAAGCCCTCAAAGGGGTCCAGGAGGTCCAGGCCCGCCTCGTCCATGACGGACACCGGCTGTCCGAGGAACGCCTCCTCGAGTTCGGCCCTCCGCCGGCCGCCCCCCTCCACCAGGACCATGGCGAGGGCAGGGCTCCTGTCCCCCCACCAGTCCAGTATGTCCCGGGCCAGCCGTCCGTTGCCGGGCCCCAGCTCCAGGAGGGTGACGGGGCCCATCCCCCACCTGCCGGCCTGGCTGTGGATCCACTGCGCGATGGTGTGGCCGAAGAGGGCGTGGACGTGGGGCGCCGTGTAGAAATCCCCCGGCCGCCCCGTGGCGGGGGCCGCACGCTGGTAGTAGCCCGCCTCCGGGTGATACAGGCAGATCTCCATATAGCGAGCGAAGGGGATGGGGCCATCCCTGGTTATCTCGGCCGCGATGATCTCTTCCGCTTTGGGTGGTGTCATGATCCGTCCCACAAAATATTCCGGCGATGTCGCTCTCCCATGTTATAACACTATTGGACGCCCGTTGCGGGCAATGATGTTGACGAAGGACGGGCGTCATAGGAAAATGTCAAGGTTATGACCGGTGGCCGGCGAGCCGGGCGGCCCTGGCACGCGCGGTCATGACAACGAAGGGAAAAAGCCGGATGGCCGTTCTTAACAGTTGATACTTTTTGAGGGGAGAAGGACCATGAGCGAGATCGCCGATATCTTTGCAAGGCAGGTGCTCGATTCCAGGGGCAATCCCACGGTGGAGGTGGACGTCTACCTCGAGAGCGGGGCCTTCGGCAGGGCCGCGGTGCCCTCCGGAGCCTCCACCGGGAAGCGCGAGGCCCTTGAAATGAGGGACGGGGACAAGAAGCGCTACCTCGGCAAGGGGGTCACGAAGGCCGTGGAGATGGTCAACGACAAGATCGCCCCCGCGCTGGTGGCCTACGAGGCCCTGGCCCAGTCGGAGATCGACCAGGTGATGATCGAGCTCGACGGCACCGAGAACAAGAGCGACCTCGGGGCCAACGCCATCCTCGGCGTCTCCATGGCCGTTGCCAGGGCGGCCGCCGACGAGCTGGGCGTTCCCCTCTACAGGTACATCGGCGGCCTCTCCGCCAACATCCTCCCCGTGCCCATGATGAACATCATCAATGGCGGGGCCCACGCCGACAGCGGGCTGGACATCCAGGAGTTCATGATCTTCCCGTGGGGATCGGACACCTTCGCGGACTCCCTGAGGATCGGCGTCGAGGTGTTCCACAACCTCAGGAAGATCCTGGCCGACATGGGCCAGTCCGTGTCCGTGGGTGACGAGGGCGGCTTCGCCCCCAGGCTCAAGGGCAACAGGGCGGCCCTGGACGCCATCGTCAAGGGCATCGAGAAGGCCGGTTTCCGGCCCGGCGAGGACGTGGCCATCTGCCTGGACTCGGCGGCCTCGGAGTTCTTCAAGGACGGGAAATACGTGCTGGCCTCGGAGGGCCGCAGCCTCTCCCCGGAGCAGATGACCTCCTATTACGCGGACCTGGTGGGCGACTACCCCATCGTGTCCATCGAGGACGGCATGGCCGAGGACGACTGGGACGGCTGGGCCCTCCTGACCGAGAAGCTCGGGGGCCAGGTCCAGCTGGTGGGCGACGACATCTTCGTCACCAACCCCCACATCCTGTCGGAGGGGATCACCAGGGGGGTGGCCAACTCCATCCTCATCAAGCTCAACCAGATCGGCACGGTCACCGAGACCCTGGAGACCATACGGCTGGCGCGGCGAGCGGGATACGGCTCGGTCATCTCCCACCGCTCGGGGGAGACCTGCGACACCTTCATCGCCGACCTGGCCGTGGCCGCCGGCACGGGGCAGATCAAGACGGGCGCTCCCTGCCGCTCGGAGCGGGTGGCGAAGTACAACCAGCTGCTGCGCATCGAGGAGGAGCTCGACGAGGAGGCCTTCTTCCTCGGGCAGGCCTGTCTCCGCTACCCCGCGGTGGAGGATTAGGATCAGTGTCCCGCGGGGTGCTGAAAAAGTCCCTTGTGGACTTTTTCAGCGTCGGGTTGCCTGGGGCGGCCCGGCGCAACCCTCGCAAATCCTTCGTGTTATTACATCTCGGATCTGGGTCCCGCCATGGCGGGACCCCCGCGTCGCCCTGTCAGGCTGCCTTTTCAGGGGTCTTTCAGCAGCCTGCTAGAGTCTGGTGCCCAGAGTCTGGAACCAGAAACCAGGAACCAGAGACCAGAGACCTGACCCCGGTTCCAGATTTCCGGGGTCAGTCCATTTTATGATCCCCCTTCGAGACAACATCCCCTCCCGGACCGTACCGTTCGTCAACTACATCCTCATCGGGATCAACGTGCTGGTGTTCCTGCTGGAGATGTCCATGGGGGAAAACCTGCAGCAGGTGGTCCACACCTTCGGCGTGGTGCCGCAGCGGACCATCACCATCGCCTTTCAGACCCCGCAGTACCTGCACCTGGCCCTCTTCCCGTTCCTGACCTCCATGTTCCTGCACGGCGGCATCCTCCACCTGCTGGGGAACATGCTCTACCTGTTCATCTTCGGCGACAACGTGGAGGACCGCCTGGGTCACTTCCGCTACCTGCTCTTCTACCTCGGGTGCGGCGTGGCGGCTGCCCTGGCCCACCTGCTCCTGAACCTGTCCAGCGACGTGCCGACCATCGGGGCCAGCGGCGCCATCGCCGGCGTCCTGGGAGCCTACTTCCTCCTGTTCCCCCGCGCCAGGGTGGTCACCATCCTGCCCATCTTCTACTTCATCCAGATCGTGGAGATCCCCGCCGTCATCTTCCTCGGCATCTGGTTCCTCATGCAGTTCCTCACGGGGTCCATGGCCCAGATCTCCAACCAGGGTGCCGCCGGCGTGGCGTGGTGGGCCCACGTCGGCGGGTTCGTGGCCGGGGCCGCCTACACCCTGCTCAGGTACCGCGTCTTCAGGAAGGGTTAGGCCGGGGAGAGGAAGGGGGGAATGGGTGGGTGATCAGGACAATAGTGCCTGGTACCTGGTGCCTGGTGCCTGGGAAGGATGAAGTAGGATGGCGGGAGGAGGGAGAGAGAAGGGGAGAAAAGGGCCCTGTCATCGCGAGTTGCCAACGGGCAAAGCGATCCCGGTCCCAGGTGGGAGAATAGTGCCTGGTGCCTGGTACCCGGGAACCAGGTGCCAGGTGTAGGTACTGCAGGC
>CP070682.1:185533-192083 GCA_020352595.1 bacterium
AGAGTTCAGTGGGGGTTGCCGCCCTGCGGCTGTGGGAACTGCGCGCTCCGGAGTACTTCGGTACAAAGTACAAGGTACAAAGTTCAGAGACGGTTGCCGCTTTGCGGCTGTGGGAACTCCGCGCTCCGGAGTACTCCGGAACAAAGTTCAAGGTACAAAGTTCAGCGAGGGTTGCCGCTTTGCGGCTGTGGGAACTCCGCGCCCCGGCGCACTCCGCTGACAGGGGCAGGATATTGAGTTCAAGGGGAGTTCAGGGGGACCGGTGTCAGGGCAAAGGGCCAGTGAAAAAACTGCCGGTTCAGAACTCAGAACCTCAGCCCCTCTCCACCAGCCACTGCGTGAAACGGGATTTGACCTGCCCCACGGCCATGGCCTGCTTGACGGGGGGCAGCCGGAGGATCACCCCGAGAAGTGCGGCCAGGGCCCGGTGGGAGAAAAGGACGCGGTTGTCGAAGATCAGGTCCTGGAGCGTCCCGCGCTCGATGGCCATCGCGACGGTGCGGTGGGTGGTGGTCAGGGGGGTGAGCACCCGTTCCGGGCGTGGGACAAGGGACAGCGCCCCTTCGCGGCAGTTGCGGACACACACGCCACAGCCCAGGCACACTTGCGCGTCGAGGCGGGCCACCTTCTCCGACCCGTCCTCCGGCTCCCCGATGGCCGCGAGGGCCAGGGCGTCCACGGGGCAGACCGACACGCACCGGCCGCACCCCGTGCAGTCCGCATCGCTGACCTCGGGGAGGAAATTGGTTGTGTGGACCGGCTCCAGGAAGCCGTACTTCCTGGCCGCGATCATGGCCTCGCAGCAGCAGCCACAGCAGTTGCAGAGGAAGGCCACTCCCCGCTGCACGTTCTCCCCGAACTGAACGAGGTCCCTGCCGTAGGCCTCCTGGAGCAGGTCCCTGGCCTGGGCCTTGTCAACCTCCCTGGCGATGCCGTGCTTCGTGAGGGACCGGGCTGTGGAGCCGAAGGTCATGCAGATGTTCATGGGCGCGTCGCAGGCGCTGCCGAGGTGCTCCATCTTGTGGCGGCAGTAGCACACGCCGATGCCTATGTGCCGGCTCCTTTCGATGACGTGGCTGGCCCGCTCGTAATCCATGACGTGAAGGGCGTTCTCGCCGGTGAGGACCGGCTCTTGGACGAAGGTACGGCCCAACTGCGTTTTCCCCGTGGCGAAGAGGGCCTTGATGAAATCCTCCTCCACGTTGAGGTACTGGTAAAACAGCTCGGACAGGAGCTTCTGGTCGATGTTCTGCCGCACCCGCATGAGGGAGAACTCGAAGAAGCCGGCCATGGGAGGGGGGAGGACGTAGTAGGTTTTCCCGCGCACCTCCATGTCCAGGAGGATCCCGCGCCCCGCCAGTTCCTCGAGGGTTTTCCGGGCCTGGGCCTCGTCCGTTTTCCAGACGGCCGCGGCCTTGCCGGCCGTGAAGGGCTTGATGGGGAGCAGCGCCACGAGGCCGGCCTCCCGTTCGGAAAAGAGCATCTCCAGGATCCTGAAGAGCAGTTCCGTCGGAGGGGCCCCCTGGGGGAACCGGTTGATCCTCTCCGCGAGGCGCCCGTAGGCGGATCTGGGGGTCAGGTGGGCCAATTATCTCTCCCTGCTTGCGGCGGTAAGATGGCAGGCGGACCGAAGCAAAGAATAGCATATCTGCGCCGGCAGTGTCAGAGCCGCTGCAAAATAGAGAGGATTAAGGGAGGCAGTTTCCGGGTCTCCGGATGCGGCCGCAGGTGGAAAATGGCCGGATGGGGCCTGGGGGGGCTCCACGGTGGCTGTGGTGATGATGCCCTTTTTATGCTCAGGGCCTGCCTTCGGCAGGCACCCGACGGTGAGGCCGGTCGAAGGGCGGGCGGAGTCGGGGGATGGCGGTGGCTGGGCATGAGGACGACGCGGCGGATTCCGCCCATTATTGGATTGTCGGTCCTGCAGACCAGGTGGAGGTGGTAGACGTCGTGGAGGGTCACAAGTGGAAGTCCCAAGCCAGAAGCCCTATCAGGTCGCTGCCAAGAGGTTCTGACACCAGGACAGGATCCCATTAAACCTCTCCCCATGCCTTGTACCTGGTGCTCAGGTGTTATACTCTTGCTGTACGCCTTCGGGCCATTTTGGGGGATGGCCGGCTGGATCTTTCCTGGTACGCCCATCCGTTTCCGATATCCCGGCAAAACAGTGTTGCTGAAAGGGGGAATCATGCGACACACCGCGCTTTTCCCCGTCCTGCCCTTCGTGCTCCTCGGCGCCCTTGTGTTTTCCTGCGGCGGCAGTGACGGTAACGGAGATCCCATCAACAGCAGTTTTGTCCTCGGGGAGACCAGCGTCTACGAGAACAATGTGGATGGCTACTGGACGCTGGCTGTAACGTACGACGACCCCGGATCGGATGGTGTGTGGCACACCTCGGACGATGTGGTCGGTCAATATTCAACAGTGGACCGGAATCCGGACAACACCCGCACCCTCTGGTCAAGGTATTTCGGTCCAGGCCTCAACGGGATCTGGCTCGACGGAGACGACGTCCTCGGCGAGTACTGTCTGTACCAGTACAACACGTACGGGGACATGCTCGAGGGTTACGTCTACGATGACCCCGGTCCCGACACGACATGGTTTGAGGGCGGCGATGACGCGTTGAAGGATTATTTCGTGTACAGATACGACGCGTACAACCGGCCGAGCAGGGAGACGATTTACAACCCCGACGATTCGGTGAAGTATTACTTTATCTTTTATTACGATGGCAGCGGACGGCAGTACAGGGGGTTCGTCTACGACCAACCGGGGGCAGACACGATATGGTTCAATTCCGACGATGTCATGGCTGCATACTACACGTACGAATTCGACTCCAACGGAAGAGGGTTGAGAAAATACTGGTATTACGATCCGGGCGATGACGGCATATGGATCAACGGCGATGACACCCTTGCCCTGTACTACCGTTTCCACAGGGATTCCAACGGCTACATCATCCGGGAGGACAAGTATGTCCCGTACTCGCCCCCGGGAAACGGTAGCCTGAGCCTATCATTGCGCAGGGATGCCAGGCCTGCTGACCGGTTCTCCAATGGCCCAGGGGCGGAGAAACAGGTGCCAAGCACTGAGTACTGAGTACTGGGTACTCAGTACTCAGTACTCAGTACCCAGTACTCAGTACCCAGTACCCAGTACCCAGTACCAACTCTTCCCTGACCCGTACTTTGCTCTTTACCCCGTCACGATCCCCAGCACGATGGCGACGCCGTTGAGAAGGTACATCTTCCGGATGTAGTGGCCGTGTTCGTTGAGCCTCTGCCACTGCCGGACGGCGGGGATGATCCTGAGCAGGCGCACGAGGATGGGCAGGGTGAGCAGGCAGGCGAGGGCAGCGGGTGACAGGATGCCGCCGGCCACGAGGCCCAGGATGAGGAGGTAGACCACCGCCCACTGCAGTATCAGGACGGCGTAGGAGGCTCGGCGGCCCAGCCTGACGGTGACGGTCCTCTTGCCCACGGCCTCGTCCGTCTCCATGTCCGGCATGCTCTGGTAGTAGAGGATCCCCGCCACCATGATACCGATGGGTATGGAAACCAGCAGCGCCTCCCATGAAGGGGAGCCCCTCATGATCCAGTAAGTCCCCAGCACCATGACCGGGCCCATGATCACGCCGCCGAAGAGTTCCCCCAGGGCGTGGTAACCGTAACGGATGGGCGGTGCGGAGTAGAAGACGCTCGAGAAGATGGAGAGGGCCACGAAGGGGGAAAGGATCCACATGCGCGCCGCGGTCATGTAGCCCACCGCCAGGAAGAACCCCCCGAGGTACAGGGTGAGCAGGGCGGCCCGCAGCTCGCCGATGGAGATCTTCTCCTCCTGGATGACCCTCGAGCCTCCGATGGACCGCCCCGCGTCCGCACCCTGGTAGTGATCGAAATAGTCGTTGGCGAGGTTGGTGGCCAGGTGGATCATCACGCAGTAGAGGTTGACGAGCAGGAAAAGCCCCACCTGCAGGGGGGCCCCCGCCCGCACGGCCAGCATCCATCCCGCCGTCAGCGGGACAAAGGTGGCGATGTAAAAGGGGGGACGGCTCGCCTGCCACCACGCCCGCAGCTTGTCGCGGTTCATGAAGGCATCTCAGATCTCATATCTCAAACCTCAGAGGAGCCCCGTCTCTCAGGGGCAGCCTGTTCCGGGATCAAAGATCTGAGATGTCCCGTTTTTCACGGCAGCAGATCCCGCCGCACCATGTCGTCCGGGGCCAGCTCTTTTTTGAGGATCCCCCTGCCCCTGAGCCACGTGTACACCTCGCTGACCAGCCCCTCGTCCGGCACCGAGGGCGGCGCGAAGGCGGGAATGGCCATGGACTGCTGGAGGGGTTCGGGGATCCTGGCGTACTTGATCATGATGGGGCGTACGGATTCCGGGTCCGCGTTGATGAGGGCGGAGGCTCGGGTCACCGCACGCAGGAAAGCCCGGACCGTTTCGGTGTTGCCGTCGATGTATTCGCGGGTGAACAGAAGAGTTGTGGGCGTGATCCCGAGGCCCCTGTCGTCCGCCACCACCAATGCCCCCTTCGCCTCTGCCAGGGTGACCAGGGGTTCCGGCAGGACCGCTGCCGGCACCTGGCCCTCCAGGAGCATGGGCAGCCGCGTCATGATGTTCTTGGCTTCCAGCATGTTGAGGGACGCCCCGGGCGCCTCCCGCTGCAGGAGCTTCACCGTCACGAACTCGATGATGGTGTTAGAGCTGCCGGCAATGCCCTGTTGGGCCAGATCGGTCAGGGAGGGTTTCCCCGTTCCCGGGGCAGCCAGGACCGCGAACATCCTCTGGTCGCCGGTGGTGTTGAACACGGTGGCCACCATGCGCATGGGCACCTGGTTAGCCCCCAGGATGATGGAGGTGAGCATGTCTCCGAAGTACCCCTGCGTCCGCCCGGCCGCCATGGCGGCGTCCTTTTCAAGCCCCGAGTTGAAGGGGACGAGTTCAACGTCGAGCTGCTCGTCCCGGAAGAACCCCTTCTCCTGGGCCACGAACAGCGGCAGGGCCTGCATCACGGGCAGGACCCCGAAGGAGATCTTCCCGCCTGCGAGGCAGTCTCCGGGACTCGTGAGGCTGTGAGCGACCATGAGGGACACGAGCGCGGTCATCAGTTTTCTCTTCAACGGTTCTTCTCCTTAAGGTCTTTTGACCAGGCCGTCGCGGAAAAGGCCTACGATGTGGCTGATCCACTGGTCCGGCGCGGTGGAAGGGTCCGAGGGACCTCCCGAGGACAGGGCCATGAACTCCAGGTACTGGGCCTGCAGGAACCGGTCGAGGACGCTCTGCAGGATGAAGGAGGTCCTGTCGGGGTCCAGGTCCGCTCTCAGGTCCCCGGTCCGGACGCCCTCAACGACGAGGCCGCGCAGGAAACGCCTCGAACTGTCCTGAACCTCTGCCAGGATCCTGTTCCCGTGGGGCGCGTCCCCCGTGTAGATGACCCTGTAGTAGATGGCCGCCGAGAGGGGGCGGGAGGTGGTGAATTCCAGGCCCGCCCTGAGGACCCTCTCGAGGCGGGCGAAGAAGGGCTCCCCGGCGGTCTGGTCCCTGACGGAACGCAGCAGGGTCTTCACCTCCTCCATGGTGGAGCGGTAGACGTGCTCGAACAGCCCGGCCTTGGTGCCGAAGTACTTGAAGAGAGCCCCCTTGGAGATGCCGGCGCCCTCCACCAGGCGGTTCATGCTGGCGGCACCGTAGCCGAAACGGCCGAACTCCCTCAGGGCTGCGTCCAGGATGCGCTGCCTGAGGGTCGGCTCGAGTCTCTCGAAGCGGGGGTGCCGCGTGCCGGGGTCCGCCATGGCTCCTTCCGTCTGAAAGGGGGTATGACCAAGTGGTCACGGAAGGGGGAGGATAGAACAAAATGGGGGAAAAGGGAACACCCGCAGAGGACATCAGCCCCCGTGGAACCACCCGGCCGCCTGCTTCGGCCAGCCGCTTTCCCAGGGCGCCGGCAGGGTCATCCCGTCTGTCCACCGACACATTTGCTCACCTCGGCCCTTTTCATGGTGACGAACCGCCCTTCGGCCCGGGCGATGAGTTCACCGGCGGGACCGAACAGCTTCGCCTCGGCGGTGAAGTGGTGTCCAAGGTTTTTCCTGACTGTCGCGAAGGCCCTGATCCTGACCCCCGGGGAGACGGCGCACAGGAACGACACTTCCAGGGACTGGGTCAGGTAATACATGTCTTTCCTGTAGGCCAGCCTTCCCATGGCCTCGCTTATGAAACCCACGAGGGGGCCGACATGCACCGCGTCCCTGTAACCGCAGTGGTGATGCTGCGCCACGAAGACGCCCTCCACTCCCCCGTCTTCCATGTCCCTGAAAGTCGCTTTGAGGCCATGAACGTTGTCCTGCCCGCAACCGAAACAACCCTCGAAGCCGATCTGCTCCATGGGTCACCTCCACACCTTGCAGGGTGCTGAAAAAGTCCCTTGTGGACTTTTTCAGCGTCGGGTTGCCTGGGGCGGCCCGGCGCAACCCTCGCAAATCCTTCGTGTTTTTACAGCTCGGATGTGGGTCCCGCCATGGCGGGACCCCCGCGTCG
>CP070682.1:192183-195366 GCA_020352595.1 bacterium
ACCCGCCCGGATTCGTGACCACGGCCTTCCAGGAGGTCCTCCAGGAGCAGTGGACTGTTCCGGACCTGGTTATCACCACCCGCACCGGCCGGGGCGCCGCCGAGGTCATGCTGGTCAACAAGTCGCTGGAAAAAGAGTATTTTCAACATGTTCGTGCACAGATGCTGATCCAGCTCGGCATCCTCCTGAAGCCTTGATCACCGCCGGACCTGCCAGAACATCCCCGAGGGACGACGCCGGGGAGACGCTCCGTGCCGCCCTGAAGCGGCTCAGAGCGCGCCGGGCAGCGGGCAGGCTGGTGCACGCCCTCACCACAGCCCTCACCGCAGACCTTCTCCTCGGCCTCACCGGATACCTTCTCTTCGCCCTTTTCGGGTTCAGGCTGGGTGTTCCCCACTTCTTCGAGCTCCTTCTGCTGGTGCTGGTCATCAGGGAGATGCCCGACCTGAGGATGCAGCGCTTCGCCCTCTACCTGGACGAGCGTTTCGCCCTCAAGGACAGGCTCTACAGCTTCCTCTGGTACGCGGAGCCGGGTCGCGCCCCGGAGGACGTCCGCCTCGCCCACTCGAGGGAGTGCGTCGCCTCCCTGGATCTCGGCAGGATGGAAAAGGACATGAGGGTCAGGGCCGGGCCCGTCCTGCCGGTGGTCCTCGGTCTTTCGGCGCTGCTGACGTACCTGTCCTGGAACGCCGATTACCGGCCCCCCGCCATAACAACCCGCGTCGTTCTGGAAAGGCTCCAGGGGAGCGCAGGACCGGAGGGATCTCCCGGGGACACCCAAAGGGCTGACACTGGACAGGAGGGTCAGGAGGCTGTTGACAGGGCACCGGATCCCGATTCCTCATCTCAACCGGGCGGCCTTGGGGAGGACGCCGCCGGGGCGCAGCCAGAGTCCGCTCAGGCCGTCTCTCCATCCGCCTCTTCGGGCCAGGGAGCCGTGTCCCCAGGTGGCTCCGGAGCGGGGGGACAGGGGAGCTCCGGCGCGACGGCCTCCGTCGACCTCGTCGCCCCTGAGAGGATCGACTCCATACCGGTGACGGACGCTGTCTCACCTCCGGGACCACCGCAGCTGCAGGCTCAGGCCGAAGCCGGTTTCGCTTCCCTCCCGGACGCCAAGGAGTTCCTGAGCCTCATCCCGGGACATGACGGCAAGCGCACCGCAGAGATTGACCCATCGGTCATAGAGAATTTCGGCGCCCTCGTGGATGACCACCCGGCCGTGTACAGGGAACAGCTGGAAACCTACTACAGGGAGCTCATGAAATGGAAAGAACAGCGGTAACCGACTTTTCCGGGACCATCGCGGGGATCCGCCTGGACATGGGCCGGATCGAGGAGCAGTTCGCGAAGGTCATCGTCGGGAACAGGGATGTGCTCCACTCCATCCTGAAGGCCCTCTTCTCCAACGGGCACGTGCTCCTGGAAGGGGCCCCTGGCCTCGGCAAGACGCTCATGGTGCGGACCATGGCCCGGATACTGGACCTTAAGTTCCGCAGGACCCAGTTCACGCCGGACCTCATGCCCGCCGACATCATCGGGACCAACATCATCGTGGAGGACGAGGAGGGTCGGCGTCACTTCCGCTTCGAGGAGGGACCGGTGTTCACACAGGTCCTGCTGGCCGACGAGATCAACCGGGCGAGCCCCAAGACGCAGTCGGCGCTCCTCCAGGCCATGGAGGAGCACGAGGCGACGGTTTTCGGGACCACCTATCCCCTGGACACGGTGTTCATCACCCTGGCGACGCAGAACCCCATCGAGATGGCCGGCACATATCCCCTCCCGGAGGCCCAGCTCGACAGGTTCTTCTGCAAGGTGGTCATCGGGTACCCGGACCAGGAGTCCCTCAAGGAGATCGCCCGCAGGAACACCGGCCAAAGTCCCGGGACCGTGGTCGAACCCGTCCTCTCGCGGGAGAGGATCCTCGAGATCCGGGAGGCCCTGGCCCACATCCCCATAACGGACAGGATCTACGACTTCGCCGTGTTCCTGGTGCGGGCCACCCACCCGGGAGCGGAGGGCGCCACGGAGATGGTCAGGAGGCTTGTCAGGTACGGGGCCTCGCCGCGGGGCGTCAACGCCCTCCTCTCGGCCTCCAGGGTGAGCGCCGTCATGGACGGGAGGGTCAACATCTCCCTGGAGGACCTCGAGGAGAACTACCTCCCGACCCTCCGTCACCGTCTCGTCATGCGGTTCGAGGGGGAGGTGGAGGGGGTGGGACCCGAAACTGTCCTCCGCGACCTCTTCGGCACGGTCCGATCCCGTTTCTGATCAGACCTTACCGCCGAATTATCCGACCATGGACCTCCTGGCACCCACCTTCCTGAAAAGGCTGCATCGGCTCAGGGACAGACTGGGCGGACTTTTGCACCGGTTCGAGTTCCTGCGCCCCACTCCCGCCGGACAACTGGTGACACCCGAACCGGAATCCCACCGGCCGTATACCCCCGGTGACGACCCGCGGTACATCGACTGGAACATCTACGCGAGGCAGGAACGCTTCTTCGTCAAGACTGTGGTGCGCGAGCAGGAGGGCGTGGTCCATCTTCTCGTCGACGCCAGCGCTTCCATGACCACACCCCACCCCGAGAAGCGCCGGCGCGCCGTGGAGACCGCGGCAGGCATCGGCTACCTGGCGCTGCTGGCGGGCAACGAGGTCACCCTCCACTCCTGGTCGGACAGGCTCATGACGACGCGGTCCTTCGACCAGGGCGAGAGGGACGCCCCGGATCTCCTGGGCCGCCTTTCCAACCTGCCACAGGGGCTCACCACGGATCTTGGACGGAGCCTCGAACAGGTCAGGCAGCCGTGGCGCCACCCTTCCTCCAGGCTGCTCATCATCTCGGACTTCATCGAGACGGGCCCGTTCTGGGAACAGTTCGACCTCCTCGCCAGGGGCGGATCCAGGCCAGCCGCCATGCAGGTCCTCCACGAGGAGGAGGCCCGTCCCCGGATCAGGGGCCTCGTCCGCCTCACGGATCCCGAGACCGGCCGGCAATCCGTCCGGGTGGTGGGGCACCGCAGGTTGAGGGAGTACAGGGAGTCCATGAAGCGATTCCTCTCACGGACGGACGAGCGCTTCGCCCTGGCCCGGGTGCCTTTCATGAGAGCCTACTGCGAAAAACCCTTCGAGGAGCTGGTGGTGGAGTTCTTCAAGCTCCCGGCATGGAGCAGGAGGCGGTG
>CP070682.1:195466-201405 GCA_020352595.1 bacterium
GAAGGCCTCCAGGGTGTTCTCGTGGAAGTAGTGGGAGGCCCCGCGATGAGCGATGATCACAGGTCGAGGCTGGTTCCCTGATATGAATCCGTCTATGGTTCCCATGACCTGTTACGCCTCGGTCCGTCGCAGGAAGGGAGATCCGTGGACACGGCGGAAGGTTGGTTTCATCTTCCCGTCGCCCCGTCTGCGCGTCCCCTCCCTCTCAAACGGATCCACACCGACCTTTATCCGGATCCCGTAGTGATCCTCTCCATGACCTCCGCCAGCCGGTTCCTCACCCGCTCGCGCTCATCCGTCCTGTCCCCGTCCTTCATCATCCCCAGAGCCGCCTCGTAGAGCCTGGCCGACCGCTGCAGGTTCTCACGGCGGTCCTTGACCTCCGCGTACCGCACCAGGGCGTCGGCCATGAGGGCCATGGCCCGTCCTCTGTGCTCCGTCACCTCCCCACCGCTCAGGAGCTGCAGAGCGTCGCGGAGGTACTGGATGGCCTTTCTGAGCTCCCCGTTGTCACCGGCCATGTCGTAAGCGGCCAGGTGCGCCCGGCCCAGATCCGTCAAGGTCATGCCGCGCTCGAGGGGATGACCCCGGCCGTCCACCACCTCCAGCACCCGGCCATAGGCCTCCATGGCTCTTTTCAGGCTCTCCTTCGGCTGGTAGAGCTCCGCGAGCTCCAGGCTGGTGTCTCCCAGCATCTTGAGCATCCTGGCCCCGGCAAGGACCGCTCCCTCATCCCCGGATCCGGTGGACGCAGAGGCCGCTGCCTCGAAGGCGTCCGCCGCCTTCCTCAGGTTGGCCTGGCGGTCAGCGTGGACGGCCAGCCTTCGGTAGGCGACCCCCGCCCTTGCCCTGAGTTCAGATTCCTGGGATACCTGCCCCCGTCGCGCCGCCTCCTCACCGGCCCTCTCGAAGGTCCTTGCCGCGAGGGCAGCGTTGCCAGCGGCGTCCCGATGCCGGGAAAGATCCTCGTAAACTCCGGCCAGTTCGGCAAGGGCCCGCAGGCGCCAAGGCGCGAACCGCTGCGGAGCGAAGAGCGTGACCGCTTCCCTCAGCGCCTCGCCCGCCCGGAGCAGCCCCCCGACGCCGGCGGCCTCCGCCCTGCGGTGGCAGGCGCCGAGACGGTACAGGACCTGCCCTCTGGCCTCCCGGTCCTCCACCGGGGACAGGCCGTCCTGCATGGTCTTCAGGCGGGTGATGGCAAGGGAGTATTTCCCATCCCTTATGAGGTTGTCCGTCTCGGCGAGTTCGGACGGGGCCTCCTGCCCGTCCCCGAGGTCAGGCTTCTCCCTCTCCACCCGGGCAAGGCGGACCAGCGGCCGGTCCATGGAAGCGCCGCCCCGGATCTGGCGCAGCTTCAGGACGATCCTGACCACACTGATGACCATGATGATGAGAAACACGTACAGCCAACCGGCAGAGAAAACCTGCGGCATGGGATCCACCCCCGCGCCAGGAAACGATCATGGGCAGTTCCCGGGGAACCGCCGTTGCCCCTACTGTACTACACCAGGGAGCCCCTGGACAAAGGGGCAATTTCCCCCCACCAGCGCCGCTGCACAGAGGGGTCCCCATGGCAGGCGGGGTGTGCAGGGAGTGTTCCATCATGGGGTGGCAGGTCCGGACACGCCGAATCTGCACAAAAATAGTGCATTTTGAGGGTCATGAGTGTCCAGTGCTTGTTTTTCCTCCCCCGGGAACCGTCAGGATTCCCCGGGATCACGGCACTATTGTAATGACAATCTATTGATAATAAAGGGTTTTTAAATTTTGTCCAAATTTTTATCAATTTGGCATGCCTTTTGTTTTACCCGGGCCGTCCGACAATCTCTGAAAGGGAGGACCTGACCATGAAGTACATCATCACCATCATCAAGCCGGGGAAGCTGGAGGACGTCCGGGAAGCGCTGTCCGGTGTGGGGATCACCGGCATGACGGTGACGGAGGTCAAGGGTTTCGGGCGCCAGAAGGGCCACAAGGAGCTTTACCGGGGCGCCGAGTACACTGTCGACTTCCTGCCCAAGATCAAGGCCGAGATCGCCGTTGAGGACGATCTGGCCGACCAGGCCATGAGCGCCATCGCGGCGGCCGCCCGTACGGGGAAGATCGGAGACGGCAAGATCTTCGTCCTCGACCTGCCGGAGGCGGTGCGCATCCGTACCGGGGAAACGGGAAGCGAGGCGCTGTGAGACGGTTTTCGACGCGGCGACACGGTGACCCGGAGAGGAAAACTTTTGACGCCATTCATCCTTCACCGATCACATCTCACGAAAACAGTTCTGGAGGAACCTGAAATGATCTCTCGCATCAAATCTGCTTTGGCCCTTTCACGGGTCGCTTTGCCGGCTCTCATGCTGCTGGCCATTCCGGCCGCGGCCCGCGCCGACGGCCTCGACACAGGCGACACCGCCTGGATGATCACCGCCACGGCTCTGGTCCTCTTCATGACCATCCCCGGCCTGGCCCTCTTCTACGGCGGCCTCGTCCGGGCCAAGAACGTCCTTTCGGTACTCATGCAGTGCTTCGTCATCACCGCCCTCATGACCATCCTGTGGGTGGTGGCCGGCTACTCCATCTCCTTCGGCGAGGGTGGCGCCTTCATGGGTGGTTTAGGCAAGGCCTTCCTCAAGGGGGTGGGACCGGACGCCCTTTCCGGGACCATCCCGGAGATCCTGTTCGCCATGTTCCAGCTCACCTTCGCCGTCATCACGCCGGCCCTCATCGTAGGCGCCTTCGCCGAGAGGATGAAGTTTTCGGCCATGCTCCTTTTCACCGGCGCCTGGATGCTCTTCATCTACAGTCCCGTGTGCCACTGGGTGTGGGGCGGCGGATGGCTGGGCCGCATGGGCGCCCTGGATTTCGCCGGCGGCACCGTGGTCCACATCAACGCCGGCATCGCCGGCCTGGTGTCGGCCGTGGTCCTGGGCAGGAGGAAGGGCTATCCCACGACGCCCATGATGCCCCACAGCCTGACCCTCTCGGTGGTGGGCGCTTCCATGCTCTGGGTGGGCTGGTTCGGTTTCAACGCGGGGTCGGAACTGGCCGCCGACGGAACAGCCGGCATGGCCCTGGCGGTGACCCAGATCGCAGCCGCCTCGGCCACCCTCGCGTGGCTGTTCGTTGAGTGGGTCAAGCACGGCAAGCCCAGTGCCCTGGGAGCCATCACCGGGGCCGTGGCCGGCCTCGTGGCCATCACGCCGGCCTCGGGCTTCGTCGGCCCCATGGGTGCGCTGGCCATCGGTTTCGTGTCCGGGGTGGTCTGCTTCTTCTCGGCCACCACCATGAAACGGGCTCTGGGTTACGACGACTCCCTGGACGCCTTCGGCGTGCACGGCGTGGGCGGGGTTGTGGGAGCCATGCTCACCGGCGTCTTCGCGGCCCCGGCCCTGGGAGGCTATTCCGAGATCACCGGCATCGGGGGTCAGCTGTGGACCCAGTTCGTCAGCGTGGCCGCGACCCTGGTCTACAGTGCGGTGGGCTCCTTCGTCATCCTCAAGGCCATCGACGCCGTCATCGGCCTGCGCGTCACCGACGACGAGGAGGTCACAGGCCTGGACATCACGCAGCACAACGAGAAGGGGTACGATTACTGATCTCAGATCTCAGACGGCATAACGAGCATACGGAACGTGGCCTGCTGAATTTCCACACCAGGCCCTGGATCCCAGAAAGAAAGCCCGGAGGCGCAGGTTCCTCCGGGCTTTCCCTTGAGATGGGAGATCTGAGATCTGAGATTGCTCCTCGCACACCCTCAGCCGATCTGCTCGGCAAGGTAGCACTGGATGCCCATCTGCTCGATCTGATCCAGCTGCACTTCCAGCCAGTCGAGGTGGCTCTCCTCATCCTTGAGGATCTCCTCGAGAAGCGTCTTGGTGCCGTTGTCGCCCACTTCCGCGGCGAGCTGTATGGTGGCGTTGTACTTCTTGACGGCATCCTCCTCGGCCATGCGATCCTTCTGATGCATCTCCTCGACCTTCCTGCCTATGGATACGGGGCCGAGCTTGGTCACGATGGGCAGCCCATCCAGAAACAGGATGCGCTCGATGAGTTTCTCCGCGTGTTTCATCTCGGTGATGGACCTGGCTTTGATCGCCGCGTGCAGCACGCCGTAGCCGTAGTTCTCGCACAGTTCCGAATGGACGAAATACTGGTTGATGGCCCCGAGTTCCTCGGCCAGGCGGCCATTGAGCGCTTCGATGAGCTTCTTGTTTCCCTTCATGGTCCCGCTCCTTTGTCAAAGGGTCTGCCTATCCTTCCTCACGGCATAGTAAAGATTATCATCCGGCGGACAGTTTGCAACAGGCGGATGGGAGGAATGATCTCAGATCTCAAAGGTCCATTTCAAATTCCAGATTTCGGTTCATCCGGTCACTGCGTACCTGAACAGTGTCGCCCGATATCATTCAGAGCTGTCACCACTGCGGTCACAGAGGACACGGAGAAGAACCGAAAACCATGGTAAAGAAACAGGCCCGGGGCATCCGCTTCCGGGCCTGTTCCTGGAGATTCGAGGTCTGAGATTGGCCTTACAGATCCCCCAGCCAGCCCTCGAACATGTCCAGGTGCCCCTCCTCGTCCTCGAGGATCTGCTCGAAGAGCTTGCGGGTGACCACGTCGTTCTCCTTCCGGCACACCTCGATGATCTCCCTGTAAAGGGCGATGGCCTCCTCCTCGGCCTTGACGTCGTTGGTGATCATCTCCTTGAGGCTGTCCCCCACCGTTATGGTGTCGGGCTTGGTGGTGGGCAGCCCGCCGAGGAAGTTGAGCCGGTCCGCGATGAGCTCGGCGTGGGTCATCTCGTTGATGGCGATGAGCTTGAGCTGGTCCCGGATGGTGAAACCCTTGACACCCACCCACTGCACGTGCTGCCACATGTACTGGATGGAGACCTGCATCTCCCTGGCGATGGCCCTGTTCATGAGTTCCAGGAGCTTCTTCGAAGCCTTGGCCTTGTGCACCTTTTTTGCCATTGGTTCCTCCTCCTGCGGTACCTGTTCGTGGAAGGTCCGTCTGTCCGTCTCGAAAGCGCAGAATACTATGATAACGCCTGTGCCGCGGTTGGCAAGGGAATGGAGGACGGGAGGTTAATGGCCTGCCGGCCGGAGCCTCCTGGCCGTCGCAGCTTCCGCGCAGACGCATGCAAAGGCTGGTTCCAGGGTCAAGGGCCTCGCCGGGAGTCTCCTGTTCCGGCCCCTCATATCCCGTGGCAGGCGTCGCACAGTTCGCCGTCCTGGTCTCTCAGGCGCAGCATCTTGTTGGCCGGAATATCCACGATGGATGACCATACGCCCGGGGTCTGACCTGGAACGTGAAGGTCCGTGCCGTGGGGGTTGTGGCAGGTGGTGCAAACGACGAGGCAGCAGGCGGCATCGCCCGCCTCATTGTCGAAGAGATCACCCGAACTCTTGAGCAGCGGGTCGCCCAGGGGCAGGAAAGGCTCGTCATCCGCGGTGTCGGCCGTGGCCGGGGCGTCGGGGTTCATGTAGGCCCAGTGGTCCACGTAGCGGTCGATGGAAAGGCCCACAGGGTTCAGCCTTCCGGCGGGATCGAGGGCCGGGTCTGTGGAGGAGCCCGGGGCCTCCGAGTTGATGGAAGCCTGGGGATAATCCATGAGGACGACATCAGGTTCCGGTGCCGTAATGGGCCACAGGCCGCTGGGGTGTTTGATGGCCGTGAGGAACCCGTAGGAGCCTGTTCCCAATACCTTCGGGTGGCAGTCCGTCTGGGTGCACAGGTTGGTGACGTTGGGCTCGCTGGGATCGGCACCCGGCAGGGTGTTGCTCAGGGCGGCTGCGGTCATCCTGTAGGGGTTGCCGACGGCCGGTGGAAAGTGCGGTGCCCGGTCATCGTGGCATGCCACGCAGGGCAGAGGAAGACTTCTGCCCGGGGCACAGTCGCGGAACCAGGCGGGGTCGTTGATGGTGGTGTCCCCGTGCCCTCCC
>CP070682.1:201505-204207 GCA_020352595.1 bacterium
CGAGCACGGACCGGACGGCCTTTCGCCCATCGGAGGCCCTGTAGCCGAGGTTGCCGAGAGCGGACACGACGTCCGAGACCATGTCCTCGTCCACCCCCGGCACAGCCGGCTCCAGATCGGCCCTTCCAGGGAGCACCTTGTCCCTCAGCTCCAGGACGATCCTTTCCGCGGTCTTCCGCCCAACTCCGGGGACAGTGCTTATCCATCCCGCGTCCTCACGCCGGATGGCGTTCTTCAGATCCTCCGGTTTCAGACCACCCAGCAGAGCAAGGGCCACTTTGGGTCCGATGCCCTTGACCTGAACGAGGAGGTGGAAAAGGTCCCTCTCCTGCATGGTGCTGAATCCGTAAAGGTGGAAGGCATCGTCCCTGACCACCGTTATCGTGTACAGGGACAGGTCACGGCCCACCTCCGGCAGGTCCATGAGGGTGTTCAGGGACACGAAAAGCCTGTAACCCACAGCGCCGGTGTCCACGATCACGGTGCCACCCGGGTCCTTGTGGGCGAGCCTGCCACTGATGAGCGCGATCAATGTTCCCCGCCCCGCTTTTCCTGCCAGAAAAGGTGTGTCAGGGCCGCGGCCAGCGCATCGGCAGCGTCCGACGGGGGGGTCCTGGTCAGACCGAGGGTCCTCACGACCATGTGCTGGACCTGTTCCTTGGAAGCCCGGCCGTAGCCCGCGACGGTCTCTTTGATCCTGGTAGCCGCATAGGGCACCGTTTCCAGGCCGCATCTATGACCTATCAGTATGACGACCCCCCTCACATGCCCAAGTTGAAGGGCTACCCTGTTGTTCCTGGCCGTGAAAACCTCCTCGATGGCCAGGCAGTCCGGTTTGTGCTGCTTTTCCACCGCCTCGATGGAGTCGGCGATGTGCTTCAATGACTTTTCGAGGGAATCTGCGGCGCTGGTCCTGATCAGCCCGTACTCGATGACTTTCTGTCCGTTGCGGTCGCCTTCGATGACAGCATACCCCGTGCATCTGAGGCTCGGGTCCACTCCAAGAACTCTCATGGGATGTTCAAAGGCCCTCCACGATGTCCTCGGAGATGTCGAAATTGGCGAACACCCTCTGCACATCATCGCTGTCCTCGAGGGCCGTGACGAGTTTGAGGGCCTGCTGGGCCTGGTGCCCTTCCAGGTTGATGGTGTTCTGGGGGATCATGGTGACCTCACCCTCAAGGTACTGGAGTCCGGCTCCGTCGAAGGCTGATCTGAGCTCCTCTAAATTCTCGGGTGGGCCGATGACCTCGTATTCGTCGCTCTCTTCGGTGATGTCCTCGGCGCCCGCCTCCAGCGCCACCTCCACGAGTGTATCGCCGTTGACCGCCTCCTTCGAGAAAGCGAAATAGGATTTCATCTGGAACATCCAGGAGACGCAGCCTGCTTCCCCGAGATTACCGTTGTACCTGGAGAAGATGTGTCTGACATCGGATACGGTCCTGTTCCTGTTGTCCGTCAGGGCCTCGACCAGGATGGCGACCCCCGCCGGTCCGTACCCCTCGTAGATCACTTCCTCGTAATTGACCCCCTCCAGATTTCCCGTACCCTTCTTGATGGCTCTTTCTATGTTCTGCATGGGCATGTTCGCGGCCCTTGCCTTGACAATGGCCTGCCTGAGCCTGGGGTTGGCATCGGCGTCGCCTCCACCGATCTTGGCAGACACCATGATCTCCCGATTGAGCTTGGTGAAGATCTTCCCCCGAACCGCGTCCTGCGTTCCCTTGCGCCTCTTGATGTTTGCCCACTTGCTATGTCCTGACATGGATCCTCCCGAATCTCCAGTGATCGCAAATCATTTTACATGGGGAAGGGAGAATGTAAAGAAAAGGTCGTTCCAACCGGCCAGTGTTCCGCTCACACGAGGGCCTCGCAGGCGCTTGAATCGGTCCCTTCCCCGCCGGCACCAGCATGCGGCTCGTCAAGCACAAATGGTCGGTCTTTGGGCCATACGAAAAAGCAGGCCCTCGCGGCCTGCCTGTACAGATTGGGTCAGCGGCTTCACTATCTCAGCTGTTCACCCGTTCCCTGAGTTCCTTGCCGGCCTTGAAGTACGGCACACGTTTGGCGTCCACAAGCAATTTCTCGCCGGTCTTCGGGTTCCTTCCTTCCCTTGAACGCCTCTCCTTGACCTTGAAGCTGCCAAACCCCCTCAACTCCACCTTGTCACCATCGGCGAGGGAATCGGAAATGCTTTTGAGAACGGTATTGACGATGAGCTCCGCTTCCTTCTTGGTGAGCCTGTCAATGCGCTCTACGAGAGCCTCAATGAGCTCTGCCTTGGTCATGTTCCCTCCCGGATATTTTGGCAACGCCAAAGGATACAGCGATGAGGCTAACTAAAAAAACGTTGGAAGTCAAGAGGTTGGAGGGACCAGGCGCCCCTTTGTCCAGTTTCAGCTTCAAAATGTCCCGGTTCCGGTCCTGTCCGGTCCCCTGGCGGGTCCTGAAGGCTTTCCTCCCCGGACATCCGCTCCTCCGGTGTGCGGTCCCATGACCCGTGACTGTCCTGGCAGGCTGCTGAAAAACCCCTGAAAACGCAGCCTGACAGGGCGGCGCGGGGGTCCGGCCATGGCGGGACCCGGATACGAGCTGTAAGAACACGAAGGATCTGAGAGGGTTGCGCCGGGCCGCCGCGGGCAACCCGACGCTGAAAAAGTCCACAAAGGACTTTTTCAGCATCCAGCTAGAAAGCTCTCCAC
>CP070682.1:204307-209539 GCA_020352595.1 bacterium
AGAAGGTCGACTCCATGAAGGACGAGCTTCAGGCTCTGGAGGAAAAGATCAAGAGCCCGGTCATCAGCGAGAAGGCCCAGTCAGAGCTCAAGGACCAGTACCGGAAGAAACAGGCCGAACTCATCGAGTTCGTCACCCAGGCGAAGGAGGAGGAGGAGCGTGAAAACCAGGTGCTGTCGGCCCGGATCCTGGACGGCCTCATCGACATCGCGAGGGAGATCGCCGAGAAGGAAAAGTACACCATAATCCTGGAGAAAACGGGGGGTGCTGTCCTCTACTTCGAGGAAGGTCTCGACCTTACGGAGCAGGCGGTCAAGATCTACAACGAGCGCTTCCAGGCGGAGAAAAACCAGTGAAAAGGATCACCCTCGGTGAACTGACATCGAGGCTGGGCGGGGAGTTGAAAGGGGATGCCGGCATCCAGGTCTCGGGTGTGGCTCCCCTTCACACGGCGGGCCCGGAACACGTCTCCTTCCTGTCCAACCCCAGGTACGCCGCTTCGCTGCCGACCACGGGGGCGGCCGCCGTCATCGTCTCGAGGGGGACGGCGTGCGAGGGCGTGAACCTCATCATGGTTGACGACCCCTATCTGGGGTTTGCCAAGGCCATGGAGGTCTTCTACGGTGAGCCCTATCGCAGCACAGGTGTCAGCGAGCTGGCATTTATCCATCCCGGGGCGCACATCGGGGCTGAGCCCAGCATCCACCCCTTCGCTGTGGTCTGCGAGGGGGCGGCGGTGGGCGACAGGGTGACCCTCATGTCCGGTGTTTATGTCGGGCCCGGGGCGGCGGTGGGAGATGACACCATCCTTCACCCACACGTGGTTCTCGAAAAGGAGGTGCGCGTGGGCAAGGGTGTCGTCGTTCACGCGGGTACGGTGATCGGGAGCGATGGGTTCGGATTCGCCAGGGACGGTGAAGGACACCGCAAGATCATTCAGGCGGGGACGGTGGTGGTGGAGGATGATGTGGAGATCGGCGCCGGCTGTACCATCGACCGGGCGGTGATGGGACAGACGGTGATCGGTGCGGGCAGCAAGTTGGACAACCTCATCCAGGTCGGACATAATGCCGTGATAGGCAGGCACTGCATCATCGTTTCGCAGGTGGGGATCTCGGGGAGCACCGAACTGGAAGACGCCGTCACCATGGCTGGACAGTCCGGAGTGGCGGGGCATCTCACCATCGGCCGTGGCGCCGTGGTGCTGGCAAAGTCAGCGGTGTTCAAGAATGTACCCGCCGGGGCTCAGGTAGGGGGCATCCCCGCCGTGGACGGGGACCAGTGGCGGAAGACCACCGCCATCCTCGGAAAACTCGACAACCTGCGCAGGAAGGTCGCCAGGCTGGAATCCGAGATGAAACGGATCACTGGGAGGAGCCGAGAGGAGGAGAGGGACTGATGGATATCCGTCAAATAACCAGGATCCTGCCGCACAGATATCCCTTTCTGCTTGTCGACAGGATCATCGAACTCGTCCCGGGGGAGAGGGTCGTGGGCATCAAGAACGTCACCATCAACGAGGAATTCTTCCTGGGCCATTTCCCGGGCCACCCGGTGATGCCCGGTGTGCTCATCGTCGAGTCCATGGCCCAGGTCGCGGGTATCCTGGCCTTCGCGAGCACCGGCTCCATGGAGGACATGGAGCAGGATGCCGGGGACAAGGTGGTGTATTTCATGTCCATTGACCGGGTCAAGTTCCGCCAACCCGTCATCCCCGGCGACCAGCTTCGCAGCGAGGTGGTGCTGACCCGCTTACGGGGGAGCATCGCAAGCTTCGAGGGAAAGGCCTACGTGGGTGACAGGCTGGTGGCGGAGGCCGAGATGAAAGCCATGCTGGTGGACAGGGCCGATGCCGCGGACAAGGCCGCGGAGAGGGAGTAGGATATCCGTGGCAAGGGAAACCCGCATTGACCCCAGGGCGGTTGTCGAGGATGGCGCCCTTCTGGATCAGGGCGTCCAGATCGGTCCCTTCGCCGTCATAGGCAGTCAGGTGCGCATCGGGGCGGATACCATCGTTGGCCCCCACGCCGTCATCGAGGGTCGCACCACCATCGGGACGGGGAACAGGATCTTCCAGTTCGCTTCTGTGGGCACCATGCCCCAGGACCTGAAGTACAGGGGTGAGGACAGCGAACTGATCATAGGCAGCGGAAACCAGATCCGCGAGTGCGCCACCATCCACAAGGGAACCGAGGGGGGCGGGATGGTGACACGCATCGGCAACGGGAACCTCTTCATGGCCTACTGCCATGTGGCCCACGACTGCCAGATCGGTGACGGAGTCATCTTGGCCAACGCCGCCACCCTTGCCGGGCACGTGACCATGGAGGACCAGTCATTCCTGGCCGGGCTAAGCGGGGTACACCAGTTCTGCCGCATAGGCCGCCTGGCCTTCGTGGGGCGGGTTCCGTAGTGGTCATGGATGTTCCTCCCTTCACCATGGTGCAGGGGGACAGGGCCAGGTTGATGGGGCTCAACCTGGAGGGGCTCAAACGTCGAAAGATAGCCCAGGAGGCTGTTTTCAGCCTCAAGAGCGCCTACCGCATCCTGTTCAGGTCCGGTCTGGTCCTCGATGAAGCTGTACTGAGGGTCAGGGAGGAGGTTGACGTCACCCCTGAAGTGGAACATCTCCTCAAATTCGTCATCGGGTCCGACAGGGGGATCACCCGCTGATGGCAACGGGAGACCGGGTAGGTATCATCGCCGGTTCGGGAGAACTGCCCCTCCATCTGGCCAGAAATATCCATGGTTCCGGAAAGGGGGTCCACATTGCGGCGCTGCTTGGAGCAGCAGACGCTTCCATCGAGGACCCCGCGTGGACGACAGCGTGGCACGGGATCCACTCCCTGCAGGAACTGCTGGACGGTCTCAGGGGAGCTGACGTGACGGAGGTTGTCCTGGCTGGCATGGTGGATCACCGTCAGGTGTTCGACAAGGGGCGTTTCGACGACCGCATGTTGCGGTTCCTCAACGGCCTTGCAGACAACCGCGGGTCCACCATCCTGACCGGGCTCGTGGAGCTTCTCGAGGAAGAGGGCTTCAGGGTGCCTTCCCTGCTCGACGCGGCTCCCGAACTAGTACCCGGCAGGGGCTTCAGGGCGGGTCCCGAGCCCGATGCCGGCCAGGAGGCCGATCTGGTCTTCGGCTGGCCCATTACAAGGCAGCTGGCCGACCTGGGGATCGGTCAGACTGCGGTCTTCAGGGACCGGGCGGTGGTGGCCGTGGAAGCCATGGAGGGAACGGACGAGACCCTTCAGAGGGCCTTGCGGATAACCGGAGGGCGGGTGACCGTGGTCAAACTGGCGGCCGTTGACCACGACTTCCGTTACGACGTCCCGACCATCGGTGTGAATACCGTCATGGCGCTCACCGGCACCGGACACAACACCCTGGCTTTTGAAGCGGGCAGGTGTTTCGTACTGGACCCGGAAGGAGTCAGATCCCTGTGTGACCGGAAAGGCGTGACGATTCTCGGATGCGAGGAGATGGGCAGCGGGAGGGTCCGTTGGGGCGAAGGGTGATGATCTTCGCGGGAGAGGCTTCTGGGGACATGTACGGAGGCCGTCTCGCGCGGGCCCTTCGGGAATGCCGGCCCGGTATAGAGTTGTCCGGTATCGGTGGTGACGAGATGGCCGCCGCGGGAGTTCGTCTGGTCACCCACATAAGGGACCTCTCGGTCATGGGGATATGGGAGGTCATCCGCGACCTGGGGCGTCTGCGCAGGATCCTGAATCTGGCGAAGGGATCCATCCGCCGCGAGACCCCGGATGCCCTGGTGCTCATCGATTTTTTCCGATTCAACATCGAACTGGGACGAGCCGCCAAAAAGGCCGGGATCCCGGTGATCTACTACGTCGCGCCCAAGCTCTGGGCCTGGGGCGAAGGGCGTGTCCACAGGCTGCGGAGATCGGTGGACGGGGTCCTTGCCATCTTCCCCTTCGAGGAGGAGTTCTACAGGTCCCACTCCGTGCCGGTGACCTTCGTGGGCAACCCGCTGGTGGAGCTGCTGGACATGGGGGACCCCTCACCGCTGATGGCCCAGCTGGGCCTGCATCCCGAAGACACCGTCATCAGCCTGCTTCCGGGAAGCCGGGCCTCTGAAGTGAAACAGCTCCTTCCGGCGTTCCTCGCCGCAGCCGAGCTGGTTTCCAGGGAGCTCGATCGAAGGGTCCGGTTCCTCATGCCGCTGGCCCACACCGTGCCCCGCAATCTGGTCGACGACATGCTCGCCGATGCCGGCGTCGTGGTAACCCTGACCGAAGGGGAATCACGAAACCTCCTCAAACTGTCTTCCGTAGCCCTCGTGGCCTCGGGTACAGCCACGCTGGAAGCCTTCCTGCTGGGTGTACCCCAGGTGGTGGCATACCGGACCTCGTGGGTCACCTCCTTTATCGGCAGGAGGCTCATCAGGATCCCCAGGATCAGCCTGCCCAACATCCTCGCCGGCCGTGACGTCGTCGAGGAGCTTCTTCAGGAAGAGGTAATGCCCGAGAGGCTCGCCAGGGCCGTCCTCGAACTGCTCTCCGGGAAGGGGCACATGGACGATTACCTCGATGCCTCGAGGGAGGTGCGGCAGTCCCTCAAGGGCGAGGAGGCCTCCACGCTGGCTGCCGCGGCGGTCCTGGAGGCCATGGACAGCGGGGCGGCCGGGAGGCTCGGATGAAGCAGTCGCTGAGGCTGTACGGAAGGCTCCTGTCCTATGTCCGGCCGTACCTCGGGCAGCTCGTCATCTCGACGCTGGCCATGATCGGCGTGGCCGCCATGACCGCGCTCTCGGCGCTGATCATAAAGAACGTCCTCGATGACGTGTTCATCAAGGGCGACCGCAGGATGCTCATGCTCATCCCCGCAGTCATACTGGGGATCTATTTTTTGAAAGGCATCTTCAGGTACGTCAGGATCTACGTCATGAGCGCCGCTGGTGTGAGGATGGTCCAGGACATACGCAACGAACTTTACGCCCACCTGCACAGGCTTTCCATGTCCTTCTTCACGGAGACACCCACCGGAGTCCTGATGTCCAGGGTCACCTATGACGTGAGCATGATGCAGATGGCCATCACCG
Organism: bacterium; assembly: GCA_020352595.1. Classification (GTDB taxonomy): domain Bacteria; phylum BMS3Abin14; class BMS3Abin14; order BMS3Abin14; family BMS3Abin14. The sequence continues at coordinate 209,373 of CP070682.1, forward strand.
AAGCCCTCGTGGGGGCCTTCCGGGATCTCTTCACCGTCGTCGGCCTGGCCGGGGTGGTCTTCTACCGCAACTTCGGGCTGGGCCTTTTTGCCATCGTCGGCCTTCCCCTCGCTTTCTATCCCCTGGTGGTATTCGGGAGAAAGATGAAGAAAGCCAGCAGGAAGAGC
>CP070682.1:209639-213521 GCA_020352595.1 bacterium
CCCCCCCCCCCCCCCACTCCCGCCTGATGCTCCCCGCGACCCCGTCACCCGCACACCTGTCCGACACGACGCGCACTCCTTTCATTGCGACGCGCCCCACGTACGAAGCAATCCCGCCTGATGGTTCCCGGGATCGCGTCACCCGGTCATCAGGTCGCGATGACACAAATCCGAAGCGGCACCAGACACCAGCCTGCGCACCGCAGCCTGCGGGGAAGGTGGGACACAAGACACCAGGGCAGGAATAAGCGTCGAGAACCGTGCCTCTCCCTCTGAACCCAGGACTGCCTTCCCCCCTCCGCCACCGATCACCCCCCTGAGGATCACTACAGTTTCACCGCCTCGGCCTTGAAGATCAGGTAGACCTGCATGCCCAGCTTCAGGTCCATCTCCCTGTAGGAACGCTCCGTCAGTCGGACCACGATGGTGTCTCCCGCGTCCACGGTCACGTCCACCGTACCGTTGCGCTCCCGGACGCCGTTGACGCGGCCGAGCAGGGTGTTGCGGGCGCTGGTGGAAATGGGGGAGAGGCTGACGAGGATGGTCTCCGGGGGGACAGCCGCGGTCAGGGCCCCTTCCCGGCCGGGCGGCACGCAGATGACCAGTGTCCCCGTGTCGAAGACCGGTCCCTCGGGGCCCTCCCGCACCTTCCCGTGGAAGAGGTTCTCCATGGAGCCTTCGTGGACCCTTCCCTCGAAAAGGGTCACCACCGTGTCCGCGAGACGATAGGCCTGCTCCATGTCGTGGGTGGTGAAGACCACCGTCGTTCCCTGGTAACGGTTTTCCTGGACGAGGACCCTCTCGATGACGGAACGGCTGACGGCATCCACGTTGGCGAAGGGCTCGTCCAGCAGGAGGACGGCCGGCTCGAGGACCAGGGCCCGGGCCAGGGCAACCCTCTGGGCCTCGCCGCCCGAAAGGGCCCAGTGGGGCCGCCTCCCGAAGCCCGAGAGCCCCACGATCTCCAGGGCCCTCCGCGCCCTGGTCCGTCTTTGGGCGCGCGGTACGCCGCGGCGGGCGAGCCCGTAGCTGACGTTCCCCTCCACCGTGGAGCGGAAGAGGTAGGGGGACTGCAGGACCACTCCCAGTTCCCTTCTCACCTCGTCACGCTGGGCCGGGGGCAGCGAGGCGAGGTCCCTCCCCCGGTAGAGGACGGTTCCGCTGGTGGGGGCGAGCAGGTTGGACAGGACCTTGAGCAGCGTGGTCTTGCCCGAGCCGTTGGGGCCGGTCAGGGCGATGACGCGCCCCTCCTCGAGGCCAAGCCTCGGGATGTCGAGCGCATCCCGTTCGCCGAGCCTGACGCGCAGGTCCCGCAGGGTGAAAAGGTCCACTTCCGTCTACCTCGCCGCCGCCTGGAACCTGCGGAAGAGAAGGTTCACCGCCAGCGCCACCGTGAGGAGGATGATCCCCAGGGCCATGGCGAAGGCGAACTCCCCCTTGCTCGTTTCCAGGGCGATGGCCGTTGTGATGGTCCGCGTGTACCCCCGGATGTTGCCCCCCAGCATCATGGCCGACCCCACCTCGGCCACCACCCGGCCGAAACCGTTGAAGAGGGCGGCCATGAGCCCGAAGCGGGCCTCCCTGAGGACCGTCATGGAGGCCTGGCGGCGTGACGCGCCCAGGCTGACGGCGGTGGCGTGGGCCCTGGGGTCCACGGAGTGCACCGCGGCGACGGTCAGCCCCACGATGAGAGGAAAGGCCAGGATGACGTCGCCGATGATGATGCCCGTGGGCGTGAAGAGCAGGTCCATGAAGCCGAGGGGCCCTTTCCTGGAAAGGAAGGAGTAGCAGAAGAGGCCCACAACCACCGTGGGCAGAGCCATGAGGGTGTTGAAGACCGTGATGAGGGTCCCCTTACCCCTGAATTCGCGAGTGGCGACGACGTAGGCGAGGGGGATCCCCAGCAGGGCAGCGACGCAGGTGGCGCTCACCGCCACCCTCAGGGACAGCAGGGTGACGGTGAAGACCTCCGGGTCCAGGGAGAGGATGAGCCGGAAGGCCCCAGTTATGGCCTCCATAACGTAATTCATTATCGGCCTTTGTCAGTCAGAATCTTTTGAGTGCCTACAAAAAAATTTGGTTCATCCGGCTAATGCGTACCTGAACGGTGTCGCCCTGATATGATTCTGAGCTGTCACCAGTCACGTACCCCCGTTAAAGCCGGGAGCTTGAACTGTGAACCGCTCAAAGTGGTTGTTAAAACCTCGGGCCGCCTGAAGGCGGCTCCTGCCGTCCCTGCCAGCGATCCGGACGGGAAACTACTCCCAGCCGACCGGCATCAATACCATAAAGGCAGCCTCACGCCCGTTCCCTTCCACCTTCGCTGAAGCTTCGGCGGACAGGTCGGTCACTCAAGCCGCAAAGACGCAAAGGGGGGAACCCGGACTAATCAGTCCCATTTGAATCAGGATCTTCTTGGCGGCTTCGCGGCTTTGCGTGAGACCCCCGGGATTTGGAGCCATACGGCAGCTCATCGCTTTTTGAGTACTCCAGGAACTGTCAAACCGCTCAGGCCCCCCGGCAAAGCCGGGGGGGGTCCCTGAGTACCAAGTTCATAGAGGACGATTAAGAAGGGCCTTCCTCCGACAGCGGTTTCCTCCGTGATCTCCGTGGTCTCTGCGGTAAATCAGCCCTTTCGATAAACGGGTTTTAAGCACAATCACCTTAATAGCGGGTATCCATCTCCGGGAAGAGGCTAAAATTAATGGGTTGTTAAATGCTTCCGATATCACTCCCCTATTCCACCTTCCCTATTTCACCTTCCCTATTCCACCTTCCCGGCGAGGGGAGTGAACAGCCTGTTTCCGTACTTGTCCGTGAACTCCCCGATGAGCTTCTGCCCTTCGGCGGAGGTCATGAACTCGATGAGCTTCATGGCGCCCTCGTAATGGACGTGGGGCTGCTTCTCCGGGTTGACGGCGATGATCCCGTACGGGTTGTAGAGAAGGTCGGAGGGCTTGACGAAGAGCATCTTCAGGTCGACCTTGTCCGAGTACTTGAGGAAGGTGCCCGAGTCGGAAAGGGTGTAGCCCATCTTCTCGTCGGCGATGGTCAGCGTCTCCCCCATGCCCTTGCCGGACTCGAGATACCAGTCCCTGCCCGTGGGAAGACCGCCCAGGACCGCCTTCCAGATGTCCTGCTCCCTGATGTGGGTCCCGGAGTTGTCCCCGCGGGAAACGAAGGGCGAGCCGCTCTCCGAGATCCTTTTAAACGCCTCCTCCGCGCTTTCCACCGACGCGACGCCGGCGGGGTCTGAGGGCGGACCGACGACGACGAAATAGTTGGCCATGACGGTGCGGTGGTTGACGCCGAAGCCCGCCTCCACGAAGGCCTTCTCGGCATCCGGTGCGTGCACCAGGGTCACGTCCACGTCCCCGTTCTCCGCCAGTTTCAGGGCCTTGCCCGTGCCCACGGCGATGACATCCACCTTGATGCCCGTCCTCTCCTCGAACCTGGGAAGCAGGTACGCAAGGAGCCCCGTGTTGTCGGTGCTCGTGGTGGAGGAGAGCCTGATGCGCTCCGCGGCCTTACCTGATGCGGCAAGGGCCGTGGTCATGCAGAGGATGATGACAGACAGCCGAAGGCTGCGAGCCATGAATCCCTCCTTCCGGTGAGCAGGTCTCAAATCCGGCAAAAGTCTGAGATACGAGATCCTCTCTCCCCCTATCCCACCAGTCTCCCGCATTCCCTGGTGTCATATCCCGCAAGTGAAGCGGACATCTCCTGGAAGGCGGGGTCCCGCATGAGGCCGACGAGATCCTGGACCTGGCGCAGGAAGAAGGGCTCCTTGCGGATCACCAGGTCGAAGCGCTCCTGCCTGAGGGGAAGGAAGGAGCAGCCCGCGAGACCCGCCGCCGCCTCGATGCCCAGACCCACGTCGGC
>CP070682.1:213621-217084 GCA_020352595.1 bacterium
ATTTCGGGTGGCGTTGGCGAAGGAGGGAGCCGGCACTGAGCGAAGTAATCCCGGTAGAACCCTGAAAAACCTGTTACGCGGAGGGCCTCTGAGATCTGAGATTTGAGACCTGAGACCCTCCCTCCCCGCGGCACCAGACACCAGGTTGCCCACCGTAGCCTTCGTCGAAGGTGGGACATCAGGCCCCATCTTCCCCCCCCTCTCTGTGCAGCAGGGTTCCCATGCGGGGGCCCGCTCCGGGAAGCCGCATTCTCAGGCATTCCGGTGCATTTCCTGTCTTTTTCCTGAAAATCCCTTGATTTCAAAAGAGATATGGTGACCTCTCCGGGCGTGCGCTCCCATGGCACGCCCCTTGCGTTGGTCCGGGACAAAGGGGGTGGTGCCCATGGAAGGGAAGCAGGCTGCGAGATCGCCCTGGTCAGGGTGACGGGAGAACCCGGCGGGAAGCGGTCCGGATCCGCACGGTGGCCGTGAGGAAGGATGACCCGGCGCAGAAAACAGGGAAAGGTGGCTCTGCCAGGGGTGATCCACGGATCTTGTGGAAAAGGAGGGAAACATGAAGAGGCTGTCGTTAATGATCCTGTTCGGTGTCCTGGCGTTAACTATGGGTCTTTCCGCACCCGTCCTGGCCGAGGACGGGGACGGGTCCGTTAAAGAGCGCTGGGTCATCGAGGACGTTTTCACATCGGGCATCGTTCCGTTCGCCATCGGCCACCGCGGCTACGGGGAAAACATGGGAGAGTTCCCCGACAGGCCCATTGAGAACACGAAGGAGGCTGTCCGCCTGGCTTTTCGTGAGGGTGTCCAGATCGTGGAGGTCGACGCAGTCCTGACGCGCGACGGGCAGGCTGTGGCTCTTCACGACGATTTCCTCGATGATTACACGTGCGTCAACACCCTTTCCTTCAAGGATCTGAGGGACCGTCTCGAGGACGTCTCAACGCTGCGCCACGTCCTTCAGAAGGCACGCGCTTTCAGCATGGTGGACGGCTCCGACAGGCCGGGCGGCCTGGTCATCGTCGAGATCAAGACTCCGTCGCCCCTGTGCGACCCCTCCGACAGCACCATCCCCCAGTTGGTGGATGCCGTGCTGGACGACGTTACCATGACGGGGATGGGCCAGCAGGTCATGGTGGAGTCCTTCTCCCCGGAGATCCTGTCCGTCGTGTCCGCCTGGGAGCCCGGTATCCCGCTCGTGCTGACCATCGACATCCTCCAGCTGCTGCCCCCGGAAGTGATCGAGGAACTGACGGGGATGGAGGTGACCCTCATCGATAAGGACGCAGGGTTCGGCCTGCAGTGGGGTGAGATCGGGCCCCTTTACCGCCTGCCGGGGTACACCGCCATCGATCAATACGCCTTCACCATGGTGGCTGTGGGTGCACGGTCGGCCTCCCTGGACAAGAGGATCCTGCTTCAGATGGCCGACGTGAACCCGGCCTACGCCGCGGCCTTCACGGGGCAGCTTCACGGCATGAACATCGCCGTCCTGGTTCACACCATCGAGAACGAAGCCCAGTGGGAGATCCTGGAGGCACTGGGTGTCGACGGGATGTACGTCAACGACATCCCCTTGGGGCTGACGCTGGAAGGGAACTGATCCCCTCCCGTAAAGGGGAAGTCGCAACCAGGGGGGGGGAGATGCATGGGGGGTCCCGGGGCCGGTTCCTTTCCACCGCCTGCCGCGGTGACCTGGAGTCCGGTCCCGGGAAGCATCTCCCGGTGTCCACGGGTGTCCCGTCAACCTTCCAGTTCGCGTTTTAAAACGGCCTTGTCGTAGGCCGCCATCACGTCCCTCTTGCTCACCGTTCCTATCACCTTCCTGCCGTCGTCGTCGGCCACCACCGGCAGCTGCGAGATCCCCCTGCTCCCCATCTCCTGGAGTGCCAGAAGGATGCTGTCCGAGGGTCGTATGGTGACGATGTCCACGGTGGCCACGTCCCTGGCGATGACCAGGCTGTTGAGGGTTTCCTCCTGGAGCGCGGACCGGATGTCCCGGAAGGAGATGATGCCGGTCAGTTCGCCCTTCCCGTTGACGACATGGAGGTAGGAGACGTCCTGTGTCTTGAGGCGGTTGATGACCTCCCCGAGGATCATGCCCTCCGGCACGGTCACCACGCGGCCGCGCATGATGTCCCGGACCTTGAGGGTCTGCAGGATGCTCTGCTCCCATCCCTGGGAGAGCTCCACGCCCCGCCGCGAGAGCTTGATGGTGTAGATGGAGCCGTGTTTGAGCGAAGTGGCGACGATGGTGCTGATGATGCAGGCGAACATGAGGGGAAGGATGATCTTGTACGTTGCCGTCATCTCGAAGATGATGAGGATGGCGGTGATGGGCGCATGGGTCGTTCCGGCCACCACGGCTCCCATGGCCACGAGGGCGTAGGCTCCGGGGTCGGCGGTGATGGAGGGAAAGATCCCGTTGACCGCCCAGCCGAAGAAGCCGCCGGTCATGGCCCCTATGAACAGGGACGGGGCGAAGATCCCCCCCGAGCCGCCGCTGCCGATGGTTATGGAGGTGGCCAGGATCTTGATGAAAACCAGCATCAGGAGGAGCAGGGCCGGCATCTGGTTGGTCAGGGACAGGTTGATGGCCCCGTAGCCCACCCCGAAGACGTGGGGCCACTTGAGCAGCAGCAGGCCGATCATGAGTCCCCCCAGGGCCGGCTTGAGGTATTCGGGCAGGCGAAGTTCCTCGAAACGGTCCTCCAGCTTGTAGAGGCTGATGATGAAAAGCACGGCCACCGCCCCGGCGGCCACACCCAGCAGGGGATAGAAGAGGAACTCCCAGAGGGAGACCACCTGGTACGGGGGGATGACGAAGGCCGGAAAGTCTCCTAAATAGTGCCTGGAAATGGCGGTGGCGGTCACCGAGGAGAGCACCACGGGCGAGAAGGTGGCCACCCCGAAGTCACCCAGGATGACCTCTGCTGCGAAGAGCGCGCCGGCGATGGGCGCGTTGAAGGTGGCGGCGATGCCGGCCGCGGCGCCGCAGCCCACGAAGGTCCTCTGCCTCAGGGAGGGAACCCTGAGGATCTGGGCCAGCGTGGAACCGCTGGAGGACCCGATCTGGACGATGGGGCCCTCCCTGCCCACCGAACCCCCGGAACCGATGGAGATCCCCGAAGCCAGGATCTTGACCAGAGCCACGCGGGCGCGGATACGCCCTCCCCTCAGGGCCACGGCCTCCATGACCTCGGGAACCCCGTGTCCCTTGGCCTCGCGGGCCCCGAAGTACACCAGGGGTCCCACGATGAGGCCTCCGAGGGCGGGCAGGCCAATCTTGAGGTAGAAGGGCAGGGAGTGGTGGAAGGTCAGGACGTCGCTGGTGTTGCGGTAGAAGGAGTACTGGACGAACCTGATGACGAGGCGGAACAGGAGGGCGCCGTACCCGGCGAGGATGCCGATGAGAATAGCGACCAGGGAGAGGTAAACATGCTGGTGCAGACGCCATTGGCTCAGA
>CP070682.1:217184-222041 GCA_020352595.1 bacterium
GAGCGCCCGGCGAGGTCTATGAGGATGAAGTTGGTGTAGGACGGCGTCACGCTCAGTCCCATCCCTTCCACAGCGGTCCGGATGCGCGCCATCTCGCTGCGGTTGTGCTCAAGGCTCCTCGTGACGAACTCATCGTCGTCCAGGGCCGCGGAGGCCGCCGCCTGGGCCACGCTGTTGACGTTGAAGGGCTGGCGCACCCTGTTTACGAGGTCGGCCAGGGGTTCCGGCATCACTGCATAACCGACCCGCAGACCCGCGAGGCCGTGGGCCTTGGAAAAGGTTCTGGCCACCACCATGGGTCTTCCCGCCCGGACGTATTCCATACCGTCAGGGAAGTCATCCAGGTGCATGGCGAACTCGAAATAGGCCTCGTCCAGGACCAGGCATACCCCCTCGGGGATGGCTTCCATGAATGACTCGACATCCCGTCGGGTGACGTAGGTACCGGTGGGGTTGTTGGGGTTTGCCACGTACACGAGCCTGGTCCTCGGTGTCAGTGCGTCCGCCATGGCCGGGAGATCATGCCTCAGGTCGCCGTCCAGCGGCACCTCGATCCCCCTTCCCCCGTGGGCCAGGGTCGCCAGCCTGTAGACCACGAAAGCGGGCCAGGCATAGAGGGTCTCGTCACCCTCCGCAAGCATCAGCTGGGCCATGAGCTCCAGGATCTCGTTGGAGCCGTTCCCGAGGACGATCATCTCCCCAGGCACGCCCAGCCTGTCTGACAGCTTCTCCTTGAGTTCCCACGCGGCCCCGTCGGGGTAGCGGTTCACGCCGGCCGCGGCCTTCCGGGCGGCTTCCAGGGCCCTGGGGGACATCCCGAGGGGATTCTCGTTGGAGGCGAGCTTGACGATCCTCGTGAGCCCTTTCTCGCGTGCCAGTTCCTCAACGGGCTTTCCCGCGCTGTAGGGGACGAGGTCCTCCACCGAGGGATGGGCTGGTTTGAAAAGGTATGTCATGTCCCCCTCCGTCCGGGAATTTTCGTGTCTTCGGCCCGGCGTCATCCCGGGATTCCGGTCGCCTTGCCCTCGCGCTGCTGTGCCGCCCCCACGGACCCCTTGGGGTAGCTGCCCAGTATCTTGAGGTCAATGCAGTATTCCCTGACCTTGTCGAGGGTGTTCTTTATGTGGGGGTCCTCCCGGTGCCCGTCGAAATCCACGAAGAAAAGGTAATCCCAGGCCTTTTTGCGGCTGGGACGTGATTCGATCTTGGTCAGGTTGATGCCCCTTTCACCGAAGGGGCGCAGGATCTCGTAGAGGGCTCCCACCCGGTCCTTGATGGTCATGACGATGGAGGTCTTGTCTGAGCCCGTCGAGGGGCTCCTCTCACCGGAAAAGACCAGGAACCGTGTGAGGTTCTCCTCCCAGTCGCCGATGTCCTCCACCAGGATGGGCACTTCATAGATCTCCGAGGCCAGTTCGCCGGCCACGGCAGCGGTCCCCCTCATCTCGGCGCTGAGGGCGGCCGCCTCGGCGGTGCTCCTCGCATCCTTGATCTTGGCCTCGCTCAGGTTCCTCTCGAGCCAGTTTCTGCACTGGGCCAGGGCCTGAGGGTGGGAGTAGACGGTCCTGATCCTGGCGATATCCTCCTCCATGGACAGCAGCATCAGGCGGATGGGAATGATCACCTCGCCCGAGATGAAGAGTTCGGAGTCCACGAGGAGATCCAGGGTGGAGGTCACCACGCCCTCGTTGGAGTTCTCGACGGGTGCGACACCCCTGTGGGCGTATCCCTGCTCCACCATGGAAAAGACATCGCCGATGGTCTCGGCCGGGATGTACCTCGCACCGCGGCCGAAGGCCTGGCGGGCTGCCTGGTGTGTGAAGGTAGCAACGGGACCCAGGTAGGCTATCTTGAGCTGCTCACCCATCTGCCGCATCCATGAACACGCCCATCCTCCGGAACTTGGCCCACCTGTCTGTCACCAGCTCTTCGGCCCCCATCCTGAACAGTTCCTTCATGTGCTTTTGAACCGCCGCGCCCAGGTTTCGTGCGGCAGCCTGAGGATCTCGATGGGCGCCACCCAGAGGTTCCGTGATCACCTCGTCCACGATGCCGTTTTCCAGGCTGTCGCTGGCTGTGAGCTTCATGGCCTCGGCTGCGTCCTTGGCGTATTCCTGACTTTTCCACAGGATGGCCGCGCAGCCCTCCGGCGAGATGACTGAGTAGATGCTGTTTTCCAGCATGAGAACCCTGTTGGCCACCGCGAGGGCCAGCGCCCCGCCGCTGCCGCCCTCCCCCGTCACCGCTGTAATGATGGGCACCTTCAGGTCGGCCATCTCGATGAGGTTCCTGGCGATGGCTTCCGCCTGGCCCCTCTCCTCGGCACCTATGCCCGGGAAAGCTCCCGGCGTGTCCACCAGCGTCAGCACGGGGAGCTGGAACCTCTCGGCGAGCTTCATCAGACGCAGAGCCTTGCGGTAGCCCTCCGGATTGGGCATGCCGAAGTTCCGGATCACCTTTTCCTTGGTGTTGCGCCCCTTCTGGTGCCCTATGACCATCAGTGGCTGTCCGTTGAACCAGGCCACACCCCCCACGATGGCCAGATCGTCGGCAAAGCAGCGGTCACCGTGGAGCTCCACGAAGTTCTCCATGAGGATGTCGATGTAATCGAGGGTGTAGGGCCTCATGGGGTGCCTGGCGATCTGCGTCCTCTGCCACCTGCTGAGGTTCGAGTAGACGTCCCGTCTCATCTTGTTGAGCTTCTTTTCGAGCCTGGCGATGTCTTCGGACAGGTTCACACCCGGCTGCTGGGCATCGGTGAGCCTCAGTTCGCTGATGCGTCGTTCCAGTTCAGCCAGAGGTTTTTCGAATTCGAGAATGTTGTCTACCATCGACTCCGTTCCTCGCTGTGTCCCGCCGGTCCCCCTCGGCTCTCCCCGCAGCCTGCGCTGTTTCCATCCTCACATACTCATGTCGCCCTTCCGCTTTACGGGCAACAGGTGGAGCAAGGGCAGAGTATCTAATGAAAACGGACCTCTGTCAAACAAAGGTGACGGTGCCGGACCCGAAGATCCTCTCCACGTCCACCACCAGATCTTCCGAGGATCCTACGCGGTATTCCTCCGAAAGCAGGACCACGGCTTCCGCCTTCGTCGGTATGGTGAGTTTCAGCTTGACCCTGCACTCACCCCTGTGTTTCTTCAGGATCCCCTTGAGGACCTCCAGATCCTCCGTCGTCAGCCCCAGGGTGGTGAGGTTGATCTGGATGACGCTGGTAACCCGCTGCCTGTACTCTTCCAGAAGTTCCACCTTCTGGGCCTTGATCTTGGCCTTCTCGCCGTTGGAATCCACGACACCCTGCACGATGAACGGGCCCTCCGAGGCCATGTTGGGTCCGGCCTCCCGAAAAGCATCCGCGAACACGATCATCTCCGCGCTGCCGTGCAGGTCCTCCAGCGTGAGGAAAGCCATCCGGTCTCCCTTCCTGGTGCTGATCTCACGGATGCTCTGCTTCATCCCGGCCACCCTTACCTCCTGCCCCTCGGACAACTCTCCCAGATGGCCGAGATCCACGGTGACGTACCTCTCCATCTCCCTGCGGTACTTCTCAAGGGGATGACCGGTGATGTAAAAACCGAGACTCTCGCGTTCGAAAGCCAACCTCTGCTCTTCGGTCAAAGGTTCGACGTCCGGCAGCATGTCGGGCATCGTGTCGGTCATGGCACCGTCGAAAAGCGTCCGCTGCCCGCTCATCCGGTCCCGCTGTATCTTCTGCCCCCTCTCCATGGCGTGATCGAGATGGGCCAGCAGCTGGGCCCGCTGCGCTCCAAGATCATCCATGGCCCCGGATTTGATCAGGCTCTCGATGACCCTGCGGTTGACCTTTCTCAGGTCAACGCGCCCGCAGAATTCGCTCAGGTTCCTGAAGGCCCCGCCCTCCGCCCTCTGCCCCAGGATCTCTTCCAGGGCCGCGTTGCCGACGTTCTTGACTGCGCCCAGGCCGAACCGGATGCCCTCTCCCTCCACCGTGAAAGGGATCTCGCTCCGGTTGATGTCCGGCGGCAGGAGCTGTATTCCCATCTCCCGGCACACACCTATGTGCTGCGTGATCTTGTCGGAGTTGTCCATCTCACTGGTCAGGAGGGCAGCCATGAACTCCTCGGGGTAGTTTGCCTTGAGATGGGCGGTGCGGTAGGCGATGAGGGCGTAGGCGGCGCTGTGGGATTTGTTGAAACCGTAACCTGCGAAATAGGCGAGGTTATCGAAAATGGAGATGGCCTTCTTTTCCGGGATCCCCTTCTTCCTGCACCCTTCGAGGAACCTGGTTCACTGCTTTTCCATCTCATCGGGCAGTTTTTTGCCCATGGCCCGCCTGAGGTTGTCCGCCTCGCCGAGGCTGTAACCCGCCAGTTCACTGGCGATCTGCATCACCTGCTCCTGGTAGACGATGACGCCGTAGGTCTCCGACAGGATCTGTTCGAGCTGTGGGAGGTCGTAGGCGATCTCCTGCCGCCCGTGCTTCCTGTTGATGAAATCGGTGACCATGCCCGTGCCGAGGGGTCCCGGTCTGTACAGGGCCACCAGCGCGATGAGATCCTCGAAGCTCTCGGGTCTCATCTTGGTCAGGAGGTCCTTCATACCGGAGCTTTCAAGCTGGAAAACGCCGTCCGTGTCGCCCGCTGAGAGGAGTTCGTAGGTCTTCGGGTCATCGTTGTCCACGAGGTCCAGATCGAGGGGTTCCTGACCCTGGTCGCTTCGCCTCCTGTTGACAAGGGACAGGGCGTTTTCAAGGAGCGTCAGCGTCCTGAGTCCCAGGAAATCGAACTTGACCAGTCCAAGGGTCTCGAGCTCCTTCATGGCGAACTGGGTCAGGATGCTGTCATCCTTGGCGTTCCTGTAAAGGGGCACCTTTTCCAC
>CP070682.1:222141-226393 GCA_020352595.1 bacterium
GCTGAAATACCCCTGAAAAAGCAGCCTGATAGGGCGACGCGGGGGTCCCGCCATGGCGGGACCCAAATCCGAGCTGTAAAAACACGAAGGATTTGCGAGGGTTGCGCCGGGCCGCCCCAGGCAACCCGACGCTGAAAAAGTCCACAAGGGACTTTTTCAGCACCCTGATAGGGGCAGGACCGCCTGGTATATATGGTCATTCTGGTTACCAACGACGACGGTGTTTACGCGCCCGGCATCCTGACCCTCGCTGGCGCACTGGGCGAGATGGGACGTGTCATCGTGGCCGCCCCTGACAGGGAGCGAAGCGCGGCCAGCCATTCCCTGACACTTCACTATCCCCTGCGCATTGAGGAGATCGAAAAGGACCGTTACGCCATTGACGGGACGCCAACCGATTGCGTTCACCTGGCTGTCCACGTGATCCTCGGCGGCAGCAAGCCGGATCTGCTGGTTTCGGGGATCAACAGGGGGGGCAACCTGGGACAGGACATCACATATTCAGGAACGGTGTGGGCCGCTCTGGAGGGGAGCCTCATGGGGATCCCTTCCATGGCGGTGTCCCTCGTCGACGACAAATTTTCGGACTACCGCCCGGCGGCGTCCTTCGCGGCCTGGATGGCGGGATGGGTCCGGGACAACGGTCTGCCCGAGGGCACCGTCCTGAACATCAACGTGCCGGACAATCCGGACCAGGACCTCGACCGCTTCGTCATCACCCACCAGGGTTACCACCGGTTCGCCGAGAGCGTGATCAGGAACCTGGACCCGCGCGGGAGATCATACTACTGGATAGGGGGCCAGAAGCTCCCATCGAAGGGAGGACTGGAGACGGACGTCGGGGCCGTGGCAGCCGGATTCATCAGCGTGACTCCCCTTCACGCGGACATGACGAACCACAAGGCCATGGAGAAGCTCCGTGACCTGAGAGGCAAGATGCCTTGAACAATCAGACGGACAGGCAGGCCTGGGCCCGCCAGAGGATGGTGGAGAGGGATATCGTCCCGAGGGGGATAAAGGACCAGAGGGTCCTGGATGCCCTCCTCAAGGTACCCCGGCACCTTTTCGTGGGTGAGAGCCAGAGGATGAGCGCCTACGAGGACCACCCCCTTCCCATAGGTGAGGGGCAGACCATATCCCAGCCCTTCATGGTGGCGCTCATGACCGAGGCGCTCCTCCTCAGGGGCGGAGAGACGGTGCTGGAGATCGGGACCGGGTCGGGATACCAGACCGCCATCCTCGCCGAACTTGCCGGTCGGGTCTATTCCGTGGAGAGGATCCCCTCCCTGACGGGCCAGGCGAGGAAGACCCTGGACGCCCTGGGCTATACCAACATCCTCGTGCGGCTTTCCGACGGCACGCTGGGATGGGCCGAGTACGCTCCCTACGACAGGATCCTCGTCACGGCGGGGGCCCCGCGGGTGCCGGAACCCCTCCTGGAGCAGCTCGCGCCGGGCGGGATCCTCGTGATCCCCGTCGGTTCCAACACCATCCAGGAACTGGTCCGCATCAGGAAGAGGGAGGACGGTACGACCTTCGAGGAGAGGATGGGGGGCTGTGTCTTTGTCAAACTGGTGGGTAAATATGGGTGGGAGGTGGACTGCTGATGGGAGCCATAGTGGACTGGGTCGTCGGTTGGGCCCAAACGCCGTCCGCCGTGACGGCCCTCTTCCTCATAGCGGTTGCCGAGTCCTCCTTTTTCCCCGTGCCGCCGGACGTGCTTCTCATAACCATGGCTCTTTTGAGGCCCAAAGAGGCCTTCGTCTTCGCCGCGGTGTGCTCGGTGGGCTCGGTCCTGGGAGGCGTCATCGGTTATTTCATCGGATGGCTGGGCGGCCGGCCCCTCCTCCACAGGCTTTTCTCGGAAGATAAGATCCGGATGGTCAAGAACGCCTTCGAGAAATACGAGGTCTGGGCCATCGCCATCGCGGGTTTCACCCCGGTGCCCTACAAGGTGTTCACCCTCTCTGCAGGGACTTTCGAGATCCCATTCAGGCCCTTCGCGGCGGTCTCGGCAGTGAGCCGGAGCGCCCGTTTCTTTCTCGTGGCAGGAGCCATCTACGTCTGGGGCGACGCCATGAGGTACTTCCTGGAGAAGTACTTCAACTGGTTCACCCTGGCATTCATGGTGCTGCTCGTGGGAGGCTTCCTCGTGATAAAACATCTGGTCGAGCACAGTCACAGGAAGCGTGAGGAGGGGGTGTAGTCCGGTGCGGCCCAGTGCGGACCCGGGATGGTTCAAGATCCCGTGCGGGGTCCCGTGGGTCCTCATCTTCGCTTTGGCGGTGGCCGGTTGCGCCCCGAGGCAGGCATTCATGACAGTTCCGGTGGGCGATGAATCGCCACCGGCCGAGTCCTACGATCCGCAGGTATACAGGGGTGTCTACCACACCATCGGGGCGGGGCAGACCCTCTGGCGCATCGCCCACACCTACGGTGTGGAGCTGGAGACGCTGCAGTGGGTCAACGACATAGAGGATGTCACGGACCTCAGGGTGGGCAGGGTCCTATTCATCCCGGGAGCTGAAAGGATCATGGAGATCGAGCCTTTCGTGGCCGCGGAACAGACTCCATCCAGGGAGAGGATCGCCGTCATCTGGCCGCTGCGCGGCAGAGCCACTTCCGGTTACGGTCCCAGGGGGAGGCGCGATCACCAGGGCATCGACCTGGCTGCCCCCACGGGGACCGAGGTGATGGCGGCGGCCGGCGGCAGGGTGGTTTACAGCGGCAACGGCATGAAGGGCTACGGGAAGGTCATCGTCATCAAGCACGAGAACGAACTCTCCTCCGTTTACGCCCACAATTCCCGACTGCTGGTGAGGATGGGGGACGTGATCCGGCAGGGACAGATCATCGCCCTGGTGGGGGCCACTGGAAGGGCCACCGGCCCTCACCTGCACTTCGAGATCCGCAGGCGGGGGGTGCCGGAGGACCCTCTGGAATACCTGCCGGAGATCTGAGATATGAGCAGGGACAGGGACATAAGGGACCCCGAGGAGATGGAGAACGGCGGGGAGCAGAAGTCCCCTTCCGAGGGACCTTCCACCGGCCGTGACCCCATCCGGATCTACCTCGACGAGATCCGGAGGACCAGGCTCCTGACTGCGGAAGAGGAGCAGAAACTCGCCCGCCGGGTGTCTCAGGGCGACGAGGAAGCCAGGGCCCTCATGATCGAGTCCAACCTCAGGCTGGTGGTGAACATCGCCAAGAGGTACATGAACAGGGGGCTGCCCCTGCTGGATCTCATCGAGGAAGGAAACCTGGGGCACATCAGGGCAGTGGAGAAGTTCGACTACAAGAGGGGTTTCCGGTTCTCCACCTACGCCACCTGGTGGATCCGACAGTCCATCGAGCGCGCCATCGTCAACCAGGCGCGCATCATCCGCCTCCCGGTCCACGTTTCGGAGGACATCACCACGGTGCTCAAGGCCGAGAGGAAGCTCTTCCAGGAACTGGGGCGCGACCCCTCGCCCCACGACGTGGCCCAGCGCCTCTGCCTGCCCGTGGGTAAGGTCCAGTACATCTACCAGCTGGTCAGGCGCACCTCCTCCATCGAGACCCCCATCGGGGATGACGACGACCAGGAGCTCATGGACCTCATCGAGGACGAGAAGGCCGAGGTCCCCTCCGAGCGCATCGAGGAGGAGAAGCGGCTGGCCCTGATCTTCGACTGGCTCAATGAACTGCTGGAGAACGAGCGGGAGATCATCATCCTCAGGTTCGGGCTCGACGACGGCGAACCCAAGACCCTGGAGTCCATCGGACAGCGTTACGGGGTGACCAGGGAGAGGATCAGGCAGATCGAGGCCTCGGCCCTCCGAAAGCTCAGGAGGATCACGATGAGACTCGAGATCACCCTGGACGAGATGCTGTAAAGACACACGAAGTTCAGCGTTCAGAGTTCAAGGAATAAACATCCAGGATCCAGGATCCAGAAGGCGGTCTTGGGCGAGTATTAAAACCCGTTACCTGAAGCAGCCAATCCCCATCGATCATAGTGAAAAGCCGGCGTGGAGCAATCCATCGCCCCGGCTGACCCAGGCCGACCCTTCTGATGATGACCCGGCCCCGGTGGTGATGCGGGTTCCGAGGGTTTCCTGTCCGCGACGATTTCCTTCGGAGCGTTGAAAATGGTCATGTACCGGTGTATCCATAATAGATGGGGATCTTTCCGTGAACTATGTCCGCCGGGGGGCGCTGGGGGGAGCGGCGCTCCTGTTTCCCTTCATCAGCCTGTTCCTGTTCGCAGCAA
>CP070682.1:226493-230058 GCA_020352595.1 bacterium
CTCTGTCAACTGATGAATCGCAGATCCAGTGACCGGCATCCGGTGTCCGGCTTCCCGGAAAAAACGACGCGTTCAGTGGATCACGGGTGAAGCCGGGAACCAGACACCATATACCCCCAAACACTGGATGGATCACCTCAGTGCGCGTGGACCGAGTCCGCCTCCGGGGAGATCCCATCGCCGGGCTCCTTGTCTCTCGGCCTCAGCGGGGGGATGGGCTGTTCCTCCTGCGTCTCCTTCAGGGCCATGACGAGGACCTCGTCCATGTTGTCGACCCCCGTCACCTTCAAACCCTTCATGATGTCCTTGGGGACTTCCTGGAGATCGATCTCGTTCTCCTTGGGGATGATGACGTCGGAAACACCGCCCCGGTTAGCGGCGAGAAGCTTCTCCTTCAGGCCTCCGATCTTCAGGACACGCCCCCTGAGGGTGATCTCCCCCGTCATGGCGATGTCGTGCCTCACCGGCCTTCCCGTGAGGGCAGAGGCCAGGGACGTGGCCAGGGTGATGCCGGCCGACGGTCCGTCCTTGGGTATGGCCCCCTCCGGGACGTGGATGTGGATGTCCACCTTCTGGTAGAAGTCCCTGGGAAGGCCCAGTTCCTGGGCCCTGGAGCGGACGTAGCTGAGGGCGGCCCGGGCCGACTCCTGCATCACGTCCCCCAGTTTCCCCGTCAGGATCAGGTTCCCCTTGCCCTCGAGGATGGTCACCTCTGTCTGAAGGATCTCTCCTCCCACCTCTGTCCAGGCGAGGCCCGTTGTCAGTCCCACGCGGTCTTTCTCCTCGATGACGCCGTGCTTGAACTTGGGCACCCCCAGGAGCTTGCCGACAGCCTTGGGTGATATGGTGATCCGCTTCCGGCCTTCCCGCTCCTTGACCACCTCCCGGGCCACCTTGCGGCACACGGAAGCGATCTCCCTTTCCAGATTCCTGACGCCGCTCTCCCGGGTGTAGCCCCGGATGATCTCCAGGAGGCCTTTTTCCATGAAAAGGACCTTCTGCTCCGAAAGACCGTTGGCTTCCATCTGCTTCTTGACGAGGAAGCTCTTGGCGATGTTGAGCTTTTCCGGTTCCGTGTAGCCGGCGATGCGGATGATCTCCATCCTGTCACGCAGGGCGGCCGGAATGGGGTCCAGGGAGTTGGCGGTGGTGATGAACATCACCTGCGACAGGTCGTAATCCACCTCGAGGTAGTGATCGGAGAAGGCGCTGTTCTGTTCCGGATCGAGGACCTCGAGCAGGGCCGAGGAAGGATCGCCCCTGAAATCCATGCTCATCTTGTCCACCTCGTCGAGCAGGAAGACGGGGTTGATGGTCTCGGCCCGCTTCATGGACTGGATGATCCTTCCCGGCAGCGCCCCGATGTAGGTCCGCCTGTGCCCGCGGATCTCCGCCTCGTCACGAACGCCGCCCAGGGAAAGGCGGACGAAGTTCCTGCCGGTGGCCCTGGCGATGGATTTGGCCAGGGATGTCTTTCCCACCCCGGGAGGTCCCACGAAGCAGAGGATGGGCCCCTTGAGCTTGCCCACCAGCTGGTGGACGGCGAGGTACTCGAGGATCCTCTCCTTGACTTTCTTCAACCCGTAGTGGTCTTCCTCGAGGATCTTCTCCGCTTCCTTGATGTCCAGCTTGTCCTCGGTGCGCTTGCTCCAGGGTACGGAGATCAACCAGTCGATGTAGTTGCGGACAACGGTGGCCTCGGCGGCCATGGGGGCCATCATCTTGAGCCTTCGCAGCTCCTTGAGGGCCTTCTCGTTGGCCTCCTTGGGCATCTGGGCCTTTTTGATCTTCTCCTCGAGCTCCTGGACCTCGGCCTTGGCCTCGTCCTTCTCGCCCAGTTCCTTCTGGATGGCCCTCATCTGCTCGTTGAGGTAGTACTCCTTCTGGGTGCGCTCCATCTGCCGCTTGACACGGCTGCGGATCTTGCGCTCGATCTGGAGGATCTCGATCTCCGATTCCAGCGTCTGGAGGACCGATTCCAGTCTTCTGGTCACCTCGATGGTCTCGAGCAGCTCCTGCTTGTCCTCGAGCTTGATCATGAGGTGGGCCGCGACGGTGTCGGCGAACTTGCCGGGCTCCGTGATGGTCGAGATGGTGGCCTGTATCTCCTGGGGAACCTTCTTGTTGAGCTTGGCGTACCTCTCGAACCTCTCGATGACACTGCGCATCATCGCTTCCATCTCGGCGGTGAGTGCGGCGGGGTAGTCCAGTTCCTCGTAGCTGGCCGAAAAGAACTCCTCGGTGGGGCCGAAGGTTGTCAGGCGGATCCTCCTCTGCCCCTCCACGAGGACCTTGACGGTCCCGTCGGGCAGGCGGAGCATCTGAAGGATGGACGAGAGCGTCCCGACGGGGTGGATCTCGTCAGGGCTCGGGTCGTCGATCCTGGCGTCCTTCTGGGCGGACAGCAGGATGCTCTTGTCCGCCCCCATGGCCTCCTCGAGGGCACGGATGGATTTCTCCCGTCCCACGAAAAGGGGGACGATCATGTGGGGGAAAACAACGATGTCCCTGAGCGGGAGCACCGGCAGGGTATCGCTGATCAGAATGTCGTCAAAATTCTGTGACATTGTATATCACTCTCCAATCGCTCTTCCGGGCTTGATGCCGGAGGGCTGAAATGCTGTGCTGCTGTGGGAAACCGGCCCGGGGTGTCAGGAGACCTTTTTCTCCTCTTCCCCCTCGCCATCACCGGATTCGTAGAGAAGGATGGGGTCGGCCTTGCTCAGGACGACCTCCTCGTTGATGATGCACTCGCGCACGTTGGGCTGCGAAGGAAGATCGTACATGATGTCGAGCATGACCTCCTCGAGGATGGCCCTCAGACCCCTGGCTCCTGACTTCCTCTTGACCGCTTCCCGCGAGACGGAGGTCAGGGCGCTGTCGGTGAACTTCAGGGAGGTGTTCTCGAACTCGAAGAACTTCTGGTACTGCTTGACGAGCGCGTTCTTGGGCTGCGTCAGGATCTTGACGAGGGCCGCCTCGTCAAGGTCGTGAAGGGTGGCCACCACCGGGACCCTTCCCACGAACTCCGGGATCATCCCGTAGCGGATCAGGTCCTCGGGCTGCATCTGGGACAGGATCTGGCCGATGTCCTTTTCCGTGACGGATTTCACCTTGGCCCCGAAGCCCAGGCTCTTGGCCCCTACCCTCTGCTCGATGACCGAGTCGAGCCCCACGAAGGCGCCGCCGCAGATGAAGAGGATGTCCGTCGTGTTGACCGCGATGAACTCCTGCTGGGGGTGCTTGCGGCCACCCTGGGGAGGGACGTTGGCGATGGTCCCCTCGATGATCTTCAGCAGGGCCTGCTGAACGCCCTCACCGGACACGTCCCTCGTGATGGACGGGTTGTCGCTCTTGCGGGCGATCTTGTCAATCTCGTCAATGTATACGATGCCCTTCTCGGCCCGGCTCACGTCGTAATCGGCGTTCTGCAGCAGCCTGAGGATGATGTTCTCCACATCCTCGCCGACGTACCCTGCCTCCGTGAGGCTCGTCGCGTCCGCGATCGTGAACGGGACGTTGAGGAAGCGCGCGAGCGACTGCGCGAGCAGCGTCTTGCCCACAC
>CP070682.1:230158-235342 GCA_020352595.1 bacterium
ATGAACAGCAACGGCTGGCTCCTGGACCGGGCGGTTTCCGGGAGGATACGGGCGGCGGGGTTCGAGAGCGTCGGCATCAGCATCGACAGCCCCGACGCCCGCGTCCACGACAGGTTCCGAAACATGGAGGGAAGCTTCGCGAGGGCAGTCAGCGCCCTGGACCATCTCCGGGACAGCGGCGTGAAAACCACGGTATCCTGCGTTGTGAACAGGGACAACGTCCACCACTGGCGTTCGATGGTGGACCTGTGCCGGGACCACGGCGTGCGGACCCTTTACCTGCACAACTACAAGTGCTCGGGGATGGGGATGGTCAACATGGGTGAACTGGACCTCGCCCCCGACCAGTGGGCCTCCTTCTACCAGGAAGCCCTCGCCGTCCGGGCCTCGCTGGCGGACCTGAGCATCTCCTTCGATGACCCCATCATGGCGGCCCTTCCGGATTTCACCTCAGAGGGTGCGGTGAAAGGGAGCACCTGCGGAAAGCTCAGCCTCCACATCGGGCCGGACGGCAGCATCACACCCTGCGGTTTCATCCCCGTGTCCATCGGGCACATCCTCGAGGACGACTTCGACGAGGTGTGGTTCAACTCCCCCATCCTCGCCAGGATGCGCTCCAAGACCCCGCAGGGCAAATGCGCGAGCTGCGCGAGCTTCACCGACTGCCTGGGGGGCTGCACTGCGCGGGCCTTCGCCATGACGGGGAGCTTCGACGCGCCCGATCCCCATTGCTGGGTGCCCGATGACACAGAGGAATCATGAATAGGGGACGTGGTGAGCGGGAAGGGAATGGGGGGCGGGTGCGCCAGTGCCCCCTGGACCCTGTGGGAGCCGAGATCCGGGATCCGAGATGAACAGGATGAGATTCGACATGCCGTGGCGCATTAACTGGCGGCTCGGGGAGGGGACATCAGAGGAACTGGTGGACGCCGTCCGCCGCTGCCGTCCCCTGTCCGTCACGGTGCAGGTCAGCGGGGCCCATCATCTGGGTGCGCTTAAACTCCCCTGGGAGGGCGTGTCCGTCACCGCCGTGCTGGAGGAATGGAGCCTTGGCGCAGGGAGCCTGCCCACTGAGGGCATCTCCCGATGGGAGTTCACCCTCGCCGAGCCCGGGCAGGCCGACGAGGTGGTCGCCGGCTCTTTCCTGGGCGTGCCGGCGCACCGGGCCTCCCACAGCTGGTCACCTTTGCGCGGACAGATCCGCCACCTGCCAGGCCTCCTCGAGGCAGCGGCCCGCGCGGGTTGCGGCCTGACCTTGCCAAACAGACCCGCCGGTGTTATCACCACACTGGGCGCGGATGCCTTCCCCGATCCCGGCGAACTGGACCATATGACCGTGGAGCTCATTCGCCGACAGGCCGGGCTTGTCCAGCCGCAGTGCCTGAGGGTCCATGACTTTATCCTGGCCCGGGCCCTCGGCCTGGAGGGGACCGAGCCGCAGGGCTGCGAGGCCGCCAACGCCATCGCCTACATTGACGCAGAGGGGACGGTGTATCCCTGCGAGAGCCTCATGGTGCCGCTGGGGAGCCTGAAGGAGGACGATCCGGAGGCCATCTTCCGGTCTCCTGTCAGGGAGAGGATCCGGCGGGACGTGGAGGGCCTGCCCGGCCTGTGCGTCCCGTGCCCGGAACTCACCGCCTGCGTGGGCGGATGCCGGGGTGCCGTCTACCACCTCACGGGCCATTACGCGGCCCCGGACCCCTCCTGTCCCGGGAGGGCAGAGGAACACCATGGCTGAGAGGATCATCTACCTGAACAACGCCGCCACCAGCTGGCCCAAACCCGAGCCAGTCGTCAACCGGGTGCTCTGGGCGCTCAAAGAGCTCAACGCGACGCCCGGAAGGGGAGGCACCGCCGCAGCCAGCGAGAGGGTCCTTTTCGAGGCGAGGGAGGTGGTGGCCGGATTCATCGGGGCCGGCGACAGTTCCAGGGTCATCTTCACCTCCAACGCGACGGCTGCCCTCAACCTGGCCATATGCGGCCTGCTTCGTTCCGGCGACCACGTCGTGACCACCTCCATGGACCACAATTCCGTGGCCCGCCCCCTCGCGAGGATGGAGGACACTGTGGGGATCGAGGTCAGCCGCGTCGGTGCCGACAGGGAAGGGAGCGTGACCGCCGACTCCATCCTCGACGCGGTGCGTCCCCACACCGCCCTCGTGATCCTGACCCACGCGTCCAACGTCACCGGCACCATCCAGCCGGTGGAGGAGGTAGGGCGCCGCCTCCGGGAACTCGAGGGGAAAAGGCCCCGACTCCTCGTGGACGCGGCCCAGTCCGCCGGCATCCTGCCCATTGACGTCCGCGTCTCGGGCATCGACCTCCTCGCGGTGCCCGGCCACAAGGCTCTTTACGGTCCGGCGGGCACGGGTTTCCTCTACATCGCGGATGATCTCGTTCTCGATCCCCTCCTCGAGGGAGGGACCGGAGGCCGGTCGACGCTGCGCCGCCAGCCGGATCTTCTGCCGGAGCGTTACGAGAGCGGCACACCCAATCTGCCCGGCATCGCGGGTCTGGCGGAGGCCGTAAAGTACGTCTCGCGGACGGGCATCGACGGCATAAGGCGCCAGGAAAGTTCCCTTGCGGCCGCCGTCATGGAGGGACTCCAGGATCTGCCGGGTGTCACCCTCTATGGGCCGTGTGACCCTGAGCGGCAGGTGGCGGTCATTTCCTTCAGGGTGGACGGCCTGGACCCGGCGGAGGTCAGCGGTTTCCTGGAAGAGGTCGCGGGTGTCCAGGTGCGGGTGGGCCTTCACTGCTCACCCTTCTCCCACCAGACCATCGGCACCTATCCCGAGGGCACCGTGAGGGTCAGCCCCGGTCTTTTCAGCACCCAGGAGGACATACGCGCCCTCCTCGACGGGCTGCGGCAAATGCTGGGAATGAGGCGGAAATGACCCTCGACGTGGTCCTGGTCTTTCCCACCACGCACCTGACGCTAAGGGCCGAGAGATCCCTCAGGGAGGCGGGCATCGGCCACAGGACCGTCATGAAGCCGAGGAAGATCTCCAGCGACTGCGGGCTGGCCATCCGCATCGCCGGTTCCGACCTCCAACGGTGCAGGGAACTGCTTCTGGCCGGCAACGTCCTGCCGGCGGGTTTCTATCGCGAGGCCGGCGGCCAGTGGGACGTCGTCGCGAGGGTGGGGGACGAGCAGGGATGAGGGTCTTCACGGGACGATCCGTCCTGCCGGCGCCGCGGGAGGGAACCGTCCTGGCGGTGGGCAACTTCGACGGAGTCCACCTGGGCCACCAGAGTGTTTTCGAGAGTGCCGTCAGGGCCGCGCGGGAAAGGGGGGCACCGGCTGTCATCCTGACCTTCTCGGCCCACCCCCTCGCCGCGCTGAGCCCCGAGCGGGCCCCGGCTCCCATAATGGCCGTTAGCGACCGCCTGCGCATCGCGGAGTCCTTCGGTTTCGACGTCGCCCTCGTTCTGGATTTCGACGACCAGCTGGCCGCCATGTCCCCGGAAGCCTTCACCCGGAGCCTCCTGGTGGACCGCCTCGGCGTCGTGGAAGTGGTGGCCGGCGAGGCCTGGCGCTTCGGGAAGGGCCGGAAGGGGGACATGGCGCTGCTGGAGCGGCTCGGGAGCAGGCTGGGGTTCGACGTGCGCAGCGTACCCCCTGTCATGAGCGGCGGCCTCGCGGTGAGCAGCACCCGTGTCAGGGAAGCCATCGCGGCGGGTGATGTCACCGCGGCGGGGACGCTGCTGGGAAGGCCCCACTTCGTGAGGGGCGAGGTCATCCGGGGGGAGGGGCGCGGCCGGGGCCTCGGCTTCCCCACCGTCAACCTCCATTGCGGAGACCTCCTTCTGCCGGCCGACGGCGTCTACGCCTGCGGATACCTGACCGGGGAGAACTCAGGTCCCTCCGCCGTCAATATCGGGCCGGCACCCACCTTCCACAAGGAATTCCAGGGCCTGGAGGCGCACCTCATGGACTGGGACGGCGAGCTGTACGGCAATACGGTGACCATCGCGTTCATCCGGCGCCTGCGTGCGAGCATCGCCTTCCCGGATGCCGCGAAACTGGCCGAACAGATCGCCGCCGACGTCAGATCCACCCGGACGATCTTCAGGCCCGATCTGATGGCCGGCATTCCATGAGAGCTCCGGGTGGCCAGAGGGTCCAAGTGCTCACCCCCGGGAAACCAGGCCTGCCAGGCTGGATCCTTCCCGCCCTCGCAGCGCTCATCGTCTTCGCCGGCACCGTGACCCACCGGTTCGTCTGGGACGACAGGCACATCATCCAGCACACCCGGCAGGTGGTCCGGGACAGGGGGCCGGCAGCGCTGGCCCTCGTGACCTTCACCGAGCGCCCGGGGGAGAGGCCCGAATCCTCCGGATATTTCCGGCCCGTCTCCCTGGTGAGCATGTGGGTCAACGATCCGGTGGGGGAGGCATCGCCCCTCCCGTACCATCTGGTCAACGTCCTGATCCACGCCGTCAACAGCGTTCTGGTCTTCTTTTTTCTCAGGCTCGTGATCCCCGGCGGTCACGGGGCACTGGCCGGCAGCGCCCTCTTCGCCGTCCATCCGGTCCACGCCGAGTCGGTGGCCTGGGTTTCCGGGCGCACCGACCTGCTGGCCGCTCTCTTCCTGCTGTCGGCGGTCGTTCTCTGGTTGCGACACGCCGGCCGGGCGCCCACCCGGAAACTGTGGCCGTATGCCGCGGGCATGGCGGCCTTTGCCATGGCCTGCCTCGCCAAGGAGACTTCCTTTCTCCTCCCGGGGGTGGCCCTGCTCTGGGTCCTCCTGTCAGGCCGCTCCCCGGGCGAGGCGACGGACACCCCTGCCGTCGGCGACATGCGGTGGATACCGGGATGGTTCGCGGTCCTCGGCATCGTGCTCCTGGTCAGGTCGTCTTTCCTGGGCATCGGCGTCGGACCGGGTTGGTCGACACAGAACCTCTGGTCATGGAGCGGCGCCATCGACCTGGCCGGGACGGTGGCGGGAAACCTCCTGACCTACCTTCGGTTCCTCTTGCTCCCCTGGCCCCTGGCCGTCTACTATCCGCCGGGGCAGCCCGGCGTGACCGCCACGACCGTGGTGGCGGCCGCCGCCTTTCTGGCCCTGTGTCTCGGCCTCTCGGGAAGGCGTCACCGCCGCATGGGTCTCCTGGGGCTGGTCTGGACCCTGGGGTTCCTCGCACCGGTGTCCGGAGTGGCGAACCTCGGGCTGTCCGCCG
>CP070682.1:235442-239767 GCA_020352595.1 bacterium
AAGAGGGGTATCCCCCTGGCCCTGGACGTGGGCAACGTCATCCTCATGGACGTCGGCGCCACCTACACCGATGTTCCAGGCGGACTGAAACTGGCCCTCGACGACGTGGTGATCACCCTGACCAAGGGACGTTTCGACCCGAAGTCCAGAAGGAACATATCCATCCGGGCGGGCACGGGAGACCTTCAGTGGCGCATCTTCCCCAAGGGGCGGAAAGTGGTCATCGAATCACTGGATTCCGAGATCGTCTACTCGCCGGAGGAGATCCTCATTTCCAGTCTGTCCCTTGCCACGGGACCGCTCAAGCTCGACCTCACGGGAAGGGTGCCCAGGGACAGGGCGGACGATCTGACCGGAAACCTCCTTCTCAAGGTAGCCCTCGAGAAGCTCCCCTGGCTGCTGCCCGGAAGCAGCGGTGAGGTCAGCCTTTTGGGAGGGGTAGGGGGCAGTATCGCCAGCCCCTCCTTCAGAGGGCAATTGTCGAGCAGTGACCTCAGGCTTGCCGGGCGGCAGCTCGAGGGCCTGGAAGCCGACGTCTACCTGGACGCCCAGAGCTGCGACATAAGCAACGCCAAGGTCCGGTACGCTGGCCAGACGCTGGATGTCGGCCTGTCCTTTCAGTTCACGGCGGGAGTTCCCTACCTCCTGGAGGTCAACACAGCCGGCTATCCGCTGGACAGGCTCCTGGGAGAGATCAGGGGAGCCCGTCTCCCGCTCACAGGCGGCGTGAGCGCCAGGGCCACGGTTTCAGGAAGGCTTGCGGGCGGGGCTTCCGACATCACCATGGAGGGCGATCTGGACCTGCCCATCGGCACCGAATCCAGACGCACTGTGGGGTTTGCGCTGAACGGTCAGTACAAGGACGGAGGACTCGAGGAATTGGTCCTGGAAGCGGGAAGCGGCGGCATGGAGGTCGCCGTGAAGGGATCCCTCAAGGCGGCGGGGCCCGAGCTGACGCTCACCCTCGAATCCCCCGACCTGAAGGAGCTGGAAGACCTGCCGGGTTTGCGCAACATCGGCGGATCCATCAGGGTCGTCTCGGAGATCAGGGGATCGTGGAAGGAGCCGGCCGCGGCTGTGGATGTCGTGGTCCGGGAACCTGCCTGGGGGAGGTTCCGGGGGGATCTGCTGCAGGCCCACGCTGACCTGGACGCCGGCAGCCTGAGCCTTCCCATGATCTCCCTGAAAACGGGATCCTGCACGATACTGGGGCAGGGTTATGCGCCCCTGAGACCGGATGGCGGCCGTCCCTGGTTTGCGGGAGAGATAACGGGAGGCCGGACAGAGGACCTCCTCGCAGCCGTGAATGTGCGGCAGCTGGTGAAGGGGTATGTCAGAGGGAAAATAGATCTTTCCCGGTCCCGTACCGGTCTGGAAGGCACCTTCGAGGTGACCCTCGAGGACGGACAGGTGGCGGCGGAGACCTTTGAGAAGATCGCGGCGTCGGGAACCCTGACCGAGGGGGGACTGACGGCCGAGAGCCTCTCCATCGTCAAGGACGGCCGACACCTGGAAGGCACGGGCAGCCTGCGGCGGGAGGGTTTCGAGGTGCGCATGGCATCCGTCGACCCGGTACTTCTGGAAGGCGTCCGCTACCTGCAGCTCCTGAGGGTGCGTTTCACGGGGGACGCTGCCCTGGACGCCCGGGTCTCGGGTGAACTCACGGGCCGGAATGTGGAAATAGACGCGGAACTGGACTGGGACCAGATCACCTTTGCAGGCCGGCCGTGGCGGGGCGGCCGCGGCACCTTTCAGATAAGGGACTGGAACCTCAGGGCGAGGGCCGATCTGCTCGACGGTGAATTTTCAGCCGTTGCCCAGACACGGCTCGGCGGTGAGTTTCCCTTCTCGGGAACCATCGTGACACCCGCCACCGCCGGCCGGGACGCCATCAACGACCTCATCGGGTTGAAGATCCCTGCCGACGCCTTCTCCGGGGATCTGAAGATAGAAGCCGACGCGGAGGGATACCTGACGAACCTGAACCGGACGAGGGTGACGGGGACGGTGAGCAGCCCGCAGTTCCAGATAAAGGGGATCAGTTTCAGCACCCGTAGTGCGGTCCCATTCCAGTATTTCCCCGAAACGGGCATCAGTTTCACGGACGCGGCCCTGCAGTCGGGAAATTCCCTCATCGGCGGCAGCATCAGGATCGCGCCTGACACCTCCCTGGAGGGAGCCGCCGAAGGCAGCATAGACCTGCAGGGTTTCCAGCTTCTAAGACCCACAGTCGATTCCTTCTCGGGACAGGCCCAGGTGAATGTCAAGATCGCAGGCAGTCTCCGGGAACCGCTGCTGAACGGGAGCATCGGGCTTCGCGCAGCGCAGTGTGTGGCACACATCCCCTTCGATCTTCCCGTCAAAGGGCTCAACGGGGATCTGGAGATCGTAGGTAACAGGTTGAGCATCGGCGCCGTCCAGGGGGAGACGAACGGGGGCTCCCTGAAAATGGAAGGCGACATCATCATGTCCCGCTTCAACCCGGTCCAGGGTTTCCTCGGCTGGAAAGGGGAAGGGGTCACCATCCATTACCCGGAAGGTCTGACCACGGTGAACCGCGCTGATATCAGCCTGCGGTTCTCTGAAGGCCGGGGCGTTGTCCGCGGAAGCATCAGCATGGATGAAGGCCGCTTCACGCGTAAGGTGGACATCGACAACCTCATAGCCCTCATAGGTGAAAGCCGGCAGGTCGCCGCGGAGGACTCCCGGCGGGAGGAGGCCGGGCGGGGGGGCGAGTGGCTCACCCTGGACATCGAGATGGAGACGGCAACGCCCGTGGACGTCGACCTCAAACTGCTGCGCGGGCAGGCGCGGGGGGACCTTCACCTGCAGGGGACCGCGGCCCGCCCGGTGCTTGCCGGGCGCATGGAGATGATCGAGGGCATCATCATCTACCGGGGGCACGAATTCGCGGTAACCACCGGCTCGGTGGGGTTCTTCAACCCCGTCAAGATAGAGCCCCGGTTCGATTTTTCAGCAAGGACCACGGTTACCGGTATTGACGGGGAAGGGACCGTCAAGGACTACATCGTCGAGCTGGTGGCCACCGGAGTGCCGGAAAAATTCAAGCTCGACCTCATCTCCTCTCCTCCCCTCAGCGAAGTTGACATCGTCGCCCTGCTTACCTGGGGCGCCGTGGGTGAGCGCGCTTTCGCCTCCAGGTCGGGCCTTTCCGCGGCTGAGGCGACACTCCTCCTGACGAGGGAGCTCAAGGGCAAGATCGAGACCGGTGTCGAACAGATCACCGGTTTTGACAGGTTCATAATCAATCCTTCCGCCGTCACGTCCACCGGTGAGCGCACCACCCGCATCCAGGTGGACAAGCGGTTGAGTGAAAAGGTCTTCCTCACCTACTCGACACCCATCCTCACCAGCGAGGAACAGGAGGTCCTCCTCAAGTACAGGGTGTCCGATTCCTTTTCCCTCATCGGAGAGCAGCGGGGAGAGAGGAACATAGGATTGGACCTCGATTTCCAGTTCGAGTTGCGATGATGCGCCTTTCGGTCCCGTTTCTCATCGCCCTCCTGCTGTCCACGGTCACCGTGCGGACATCCGTCGCCGCCGAGGCGAGCCTGGTCGAGTACAGCGGCGAGAAGATCGTCCGCGTCGAACTGGAAGGAGCGCAGATACCGTCCCGGGAACTCGGAGCTCTGCTGCCCCTGTCCGCCGGCGAACCCCTCGATCCCGTCCGGGTGCGAAACGGCATCATGAACCTGTACAGGACCGGTCAGTTCGACAGCGTAGAGGTGTTCGCGGGAAGGGTGCCCGAGGGTGTCGTGATCCGATTCGTCGCCGTCCCCAAAAGATGGCTCCGTGAAGTGATCTTCGAGGGGAACCTTTACATAGGAGACACGGACCTGCTCAAGAACATCGACCTGAGCCGGAGAGAGGAGATCACGGAAAAGAGGCTGGCTCAGAACGCACAGAGGCTTGAAAAGTACTACGCTTTCAGAGGCTTCACAGGAACCGTGGTGTCCTACAGGGTTGAACCTGCGGGCGGTAACCAGACCCAGGTCATATTCCGGATAAGGGAAGGGGTTAGCGGGTTCATCTCCGACATGCGCGTGGAAGGCGACGGGGACAGGTCGAGGTTCCGGACAGCCAGGCTCATCGCCTCCATGCCAGGGGAAGATCTGGACGGGAAAACCATCGCAAGGGATACCGAGAAGATCAGAAGGAAACTGAGGGAAATGGGTCACCTGAGCGCCAGGGTCAACCACAGGCTCGATCCCGACCCGGGGTACCCGAAAGGCACAATCCTGACCTTTCTCATCGAGAAAGGGCCACGCTTCAACCTGCAGGTCAGGGGACGGGACTCGGCCGAT
>CP070682.1:239867-243084 GCA_020352595.1 bacterium
CGACGCGGTGGTGGCTGTCGTCCCCGCTGGAGCCGGCAGCCGGGATGTCACCCGGCTCATGCCCTGGGCCGCCGACATGAGGCCCCTCAAGGGGAAGGCCGCGGCCTACGTGTGCCGGGACTTCTCCTGCCAGGCTCCCACCACGGACCCGGAAGAGATGATCTCCCACATCCTCGGACGCGGGGGCCAGAACCCTTGACAGGCATCCCTCCATCATCCTCGCCGGTCCGCAAGGCGGCGGGGGGTGTCCTGGCGGCGGCCCTCATCCTCTCGACAGCCGTGGGCATCAGGGCCGACGACGCCCGGACTCTTTTCAGGGAGGAATTCGTGACCCTGGATGCCTGGGAGCCCCTCGAGTTCCCCGGCATCGGGGCCCACACGCGGTACAGCATCGAGGAGCTGGGGGGTGGGGAGAGCTGCCTGAGGGCCGAGAGCGACAAGTCGGCCTCGGGCATGGTCTGGAAGGGCACCTTCGATCCCTACCGGCATCCCCGTCTGGCATGGCGCTGGAAGGTAGGCAACGTGTACCGCAACGGGGACGCCCTGAGCAAGAGCGGCGATGATTATCCCATGCGCGTCTACGTCATGTTCAGGTACGATCCGGATGACCCGGCGGTCCGAAGGTCGCTCAAGCACAGCCTCGCCAGGATCCTCTACGGACGGTACCCCCCGTACACCACCCTCACCTACATCTGGGCCAGCAGGGACCACGGCCGGAGATACCTGGTCAACACCTACTCCGACCGCGCCCTCATGGTGCCCCTTCGCTGGGGGGGGGAAAAGGTCGGCCAGTGGGTTCTAGAGAGCGTCGACATCCTGGCCGACTACCGCGCGGCCTTCGGCGAGGACCCACCAGGGCAGGCCGGGCTGGGGATCATGAACGACTCGGACAACACGGGGGAATCCTCGGTGTCCTGGATCGACTGGATGGAGATCTCCAGCGGCGGCGAGGATCCTGCGGCTGTGGAGGAATGATCGCGGGACAGGACGTTCGGGGTCCAGGAGAGGCGCCTCTCAGATCTTAAATCTCAGATCTCATAAGTTAATTTCAAATTTCAGGCTCTTCCGGGAAATGGACACCTGCTATTAAGGTGATGGTGCTCAAAACCCGTTTGTCGAAAGGGCTGATCCACCGCGGAGACCGCGGAGTTCACGGAGGGAACCGCTGTCGGAGGAAGGCGGCAGCCCGCACAGGGAAAACGGCCTGCGAAGACGGCCTTTGTCCCGCGGCCTCTCTTCCAGCAACGGTGCCCACAGGAAAAGCCTGCCCTCACCTGGACGGATGGGTTCCCTGACACGGCGATGAAAGCTCCCTTTGATCCCCGTGTCAGGTGGCCCATCGGCTGATCTTAATGAGATCCCTTCCCCGGGGGGGAAGGTCAGGTGAGGGCGAGCAAGTCCCTTCTTCGCGTCCTCTGCGACCTCTGCGGTGACAGCTCTGAATCATATCGGGGCGACACCGTTCAGGTACGCATTGACCGGATGAACCGAAATTTGAATTTTGAGATTGCTCTTGCACGGAGAATTCGTACCATGACCTGTATCAAGATCAAGATCTGCGGCATCACCCGCCTGGAAGATGCGCTCAAGGCGTGTGCCCTGGGGGCGGACATCCTGGGCTTTAACTTTGTCCCTTCCAGCAAGCGTTACGTGGATCCATACGCGGTGCGCGGCATCATCGCCGCCCTGCCCCCCTTCGTGACCACCGTGGGCATATTCGCAGGGGAGGAGCTGTCCGTGGTCAACGACATGATCGCCTTCGCAGCCCTGGACGCGGTGCAGCTCCACGGCGACGAGGACAGCGTCTACTGCCGTGGCGTGCGGGCCCCCGTCATAAAGGCCGTACGCGTGGCAGGCGGCGCCGATCTCCAGGATCTGGGGCAGTACAGCGTGTCGGCCTACCTCCTGGACGCGCGGGAGGAGGGTGCCCTTGGGGGAACGGGCCGTACGTTCCCGTGGCAGGAGGCGGTTGATTTCTGCGGGGCGAACAGGGTGTTCGTGGCCGGGGGGCTGCGCCCGGAAAACGTCGCCGCGGCCATCAGGCTCCTGAAACCTTACGGAGTGGACGCCGCCTCGGGAGTGGAGTCGGCGCCGGGGAGAAAGGACGCCGGGCTCATGGAGAGTTTCATCAGGGCGGCCAGGTGCGCCGCCGTAGCCAGCGGAGGAGGCTGTGGTGACATCGCGTGCTGACCAACCTGATGCAAGGGGGTACTTCGGGTCCTTCGGGGGACAGTACATGCCCGAGATCCTCATGCCCGCCATCGATGAACTCGAGAAGGCCTTCCATCGGGCCACGGGGGACGAAGCGTTCGGCCGGGATCTCGCCGGTGTCCTCCGTGATTTTTCGGGCCGCCCCACGCCACTGACGACGGCTGTGCGGTTCGCGGGGTCGGGAACCGATCTCGTCATGGAGCTCAAGAGAGAGGACCTCAACCACACGGGCGCCCACAAGATCAACAACACCATCGGCCAGGTCATGCTCGCCCTGAGGATGGGCAAGACCCGCATCATCGCCGAGACGGGGGCGGGCCAGCACGGGGTGGCGACGGCCACCGCCGCGGCCCTCTTCGGGCTTCCCTGCGTGGTGTACATGGGTGTCGAGGACGTGCACAGGCAGGCTCCCAACGTGGAGAGGATGAAGCTGTTGGGTGCCGAGGTGGTTCCCGTGCACCAGGGAGCCGGCACCCTGAAGGACGCTGTCAACGAGGCTCTCAGGGACTGGGTCAGGAACGTGGAGGGAACCTTCTACGTCCTGGGATCGGCGGTGGGACCGCACCCCTATCCCGCCATGGTCAGGCATTTCCAGTCGGTCATCGGAATGGAGGCCAGGGCCCAGTTCCTGGAAAAGCACGGCTGCCTGCCGGACGTCCTGGTGGCGTGCGTCGGGGGCGGCAGCAACGCCGCGGGCCTGTTCCACCCCTTCGCCGCCGACGCCGTGCGCATGGTGGGGGTCGAGGCCGGGGGCACAGGTTCCGGCCCCGGGAAGCACGGTGCCTCGCTGGGGCTGGGCAGTCCCGGCATCTTCCACGGCAGTCTGAGCTACGTCCTCCAGGATGGTGACGGGCAGATAGTGACGGCCCACTCGGTGTCGGCTGGTCTCGACTACCCCGGTGTGGGGCCGGAGCACAGCCACTGGAAGGAGACCGGCCGCGCGGTTTACGAAAGGGTGTCCGACGAGCAGGCCCTGGAGGCCACGGTTCAGTTCACCCGCCAGGAG
>CP070682.1:243184-252896 GCA_020352595.1 bacterium
AAAGGAAGATCTTTCCGGAATCCTTCCCCCGGACATGCTTGACGTCCATGGCTGACCTCCAGTTCGGCGGCCCCTCCCCTTATCCATATCTAGCACAGGGAACCCTCAGTTTCCACAAGAGCCTGGCGCCCCCGGATCCCTCCACCGGGGCGACGACGGAAGCGCGCGCCTCCTCCAGTATGTGTTAAAATTTTCCTTACCGGCAAAAGTTCCGTCCGGGAAAGCGGCTGACGCGTCCCGCGGGCGGTGGGGAGGTGGGCGATGGAGAAGCTGGACAGGGAAAAGGCCGTGGGAGTGGTGCGCGACTACTTCCGCAAGGTCGGGGTGGCCGCCGTCGAGGTGACCAGGGGCAGGATAGGCGTCGGGGACACCCTGCGGTTTCAGGGTGCCACCACGGACCTGGTCCTGCGTGTGGATTCCATGCAGGTCAACCATCAGGACGTCATCGAGGCGGCCCAGGGGGAACTGGTGGGCATCAAGGTGGCCGAGAGGGTCAGGGAGAACGACCTGGTTTTCCTGGAGGGGGGCGGGGGCGAAGAGGTCCTGTGATGCCCCTCCCCGGGCACCGCAACGAGGGATGGCACGCACCGGTGAGGCGCGTGGTTTTCACGGCGGTGGTGCTGGCCTTTGCCGCCCTGGCGACACCGGCTCCGTCTGCCGGGAAGGATCCGACGGCCTCCAGCAGGGAGGCCATGGTGAGGACCCAGATAGAGGCACGGGGGATCAGGGACCAGGCCGTCCTTCAGGCCATGCGGCAGGTTCCCCGCCACCGCTTCGTGCCCGAGGCGCGCGGGAAAGAGGCCTACGGCGACCACCCTCTTCCCATCGGCCTCGGCCAGACCATATCGCAGCCCTACATCGTTGCCCTGATGACGGAACTGCTGGCGCTGGAGGAAGACCACAAGCTGTTCGAACTGGGGACCGGTTCGGGTTACCAGGCCGCCGTGGCTTCCAGGATCGCAGCCAGGGTGTTCACCGTGGAGATCTACGAGCAGCTGGCCGCCTCGGCCGCCGCCAGGCTCCGTGACCTGGGCTACGAAAACGTCGCCGTCCGCAACGGAGACGGCTATTCCGGGTGGCCGGAAGAGGCCCCCTTCGACGCCATCGTCGTGACGGCCGCCGCAGATCACATCCCTCCCCCCCTCCTCGAGCAGCTCAAACCGGGAGGAAGGATGGTCATACCCCTGGGCAACCCGTTCTTCGTCCAGCAGCTTGTCCTCGTCACCAAGGACGCGGAGGGCCGGATCGAGGAAACGCCGGTGATCCCGGTGCGCTTCGTGCCCCTCCTGGGGCACTGATCCCCATGAGGCTGCCCCTTTCCGTGTTCTGGCTCTCGGCCTCGACGCTGAGCTACGAGATCATCGTCATCCGGGTCCTGGCCCGGACCCACTGGCAGCCCTTCGTCACCCTTGCCATTTCCACGGCGCTCCTGGGTTTCGGTCTTGCAGGCACGCTCATGGTATGGAGCGGTGCCGGGGCATTCGGTCGGCGCGGGGCCCTTTACCCTCTCGCATGCGCCCTCGCGGCCCTCTCATTCCGCCCCGTGGTCCGTGTCGCCGAAGCGCTGGACCTCATCCCGGGGCTCATCTTCAGCGATCCCGGGCAGTGGCTGTCCCTGGGAGGCCTCATCGGCGTCCTGACCCTCCCCTTCGTCTTCGCCTCCTACGGGCTGGCTCTCCCCCTCCTGGAAAGGGAGAGCGTGGGAAAGTTCTACGGATCCAACCTGGCCGGGGCGTGCGCCGGCGTGGCCCTTGCCCTGGGGGGCATGGAGCTCCTTCCACCTCAATACCTGGCCCACGTCCCCTCGGCCTCGGCAGGCCTGGCCTGTCTCCTGGCGCTGTCCCATTACGGTCACCGCAGATCCCTTCCCGCAGCGGCGGCGGCCCTGGCCGCGCTGCTCGCCCTTCCAGCGGGTCCTGTCGCTTACGGGCCCTACAAGGACATCAGTTACGCCCTTCTCCTCCCCGACTCCAGGACCCTGGCGAGATCCTGGGGCGCGGCCGGGCTTCTGGAGGTTGTCGGGGCTCCGGCCATGAGGACGGCCCCGGGTCTTTCCACGAGGTTCCGGGGGCCCCTCCCGCCACAGGCAGCCCTGTACAGGGACGGCGACCGTGTGGGGACCCTCGTCCTGTCGGGGGAAGGGCAGGACGCCCATCCCCCATACCTTCAATGGCAGACGGCCGCCGCCCCATACGTCCTGTTTCAGGACCACCCGCGCGTGGTGGTCCTGGGTTTCGACGGCGGAGAGGAGGCCCTGAGGGCCTCCGCCAGCGGAGCGGGCCGCGTGCAGGTCATCGAACCGGACGCCGCGGTGCACGGCCTGGTCAGGGACCATCCCGGGCTTTTTCCTCCGGGTCCCGGGGGCCGCCCCTTCGTCCGCGAGGTGGGCCTTGTCAGGTCCAATGCCAGGTGGCGTCTGGGCCGGGGGATCGCGGACATCGTGGTCATCCCCCTGGCCGGCAACCTCGCTTCGGCCGTGGCAGGATTCGGGGGGGCCGAAGAGGACTATCTTCTCACGGCCCAGGGGCTGGAAAGGGCGCTGGAGGAGCTCGGCACCGACGGCGTGCTCGCCATCACGGGCTGGAAGCAGGAGCCTCCCACCGGGCGCATGAAGATCCTGGCCACCATCGGCACCATACCGGGGTTTCAGGAGGCGGGCCAGGTGCGGGACAAGGTCCGTGTCGTCACAGGGTGGTCCACATACACCATGCTGGTGTCCAGGAAGAGGCTGGAGCGAGGGGGCCTCTCCAGGCTGGAGTCCTTCTGCTCCGCCCGCGGCTTCCTCCTGTGGACACCCGGGGAGTACGGGCCGTCAGCCGCCGAAGAGGGCCGGGAGGGGCTGGATCTTCGGCCGGCCACGGACGCCAGGCCCTATCCGTGGCACACCCTGGGGGCAGGGCTCCTCCTCAAGGCCCTGGGCGGGGAAAGGGAGGAGGTGCTCCCGCGCATGGAGTGGGGTCTGCTGTTCCTGGTCATGGCGCTGGCCCTCGCGCTGGCGTTCATCCTCCTCTTCGTGCTGCTCACCGGAAGGCGCCCGTCCAACCGCAAAGGTTTGCCGCTGCTTGTCTATTTCGGCTGTCTCGGAGTGGGGTACATGGTCGTGGAGATCCTGGTCATCAAGCGGAGCGGGCTGCTCATCCCGGAACCGGCCAGAGCCGCCGCCCTGGTGGTGGCCCCCTTCCTCATATTCTCCGGCCTCGGCTCCTTCGCCGTGATCAAGGTGGAGCGCAGCCGCCTGGCGGGGGCATGGGTGTTTCCCGCCGTCGCCCTCGGGACGGTCCTTCTATACCTGGCCATCCCCGCGCTCCTGACGGCTCCGGAACCCTTCCAGCCTTTCCTGCTGGTGGCTCTGACGGCGCCCCTGGCCCTGATCATGGGGCTGCCCTTTCCCCTGGGGCTGAGGGTTCAGAGCCGTGACAGGGAGAGGTTCGTGCCGTGGGCCTGGGCCCTGTCGGGATACACGTCCACCCTGGGGAGCGCACTGGCGGGGGTGATGGCCGTGTTCACGGGCCTCGGTGCCCTTGTGGCTTTGGCGGCGGCCTCCTACCTGGCAGCCGGCGTGATCCTCGTGGCGACGCGGGGAAAGGGGTCTGCCTTGTAGCGCGGCGCCCCCAGGCGGGGCGCCCGGAACCGTGAGGGGTTGCCGGTTCCCCGGGGACCCTTCCGCCCCCGGTCCCCGGGGCCGCTTCCAGAGGCCTATTACGTCATGGTCCTGCGGAACAGCTCCTCCTCGCTCTGAATGGGAAGGGGCACCACGAGGACGTCGCACGGGGCGTTGCGTATGACCTTCTCCGAGGCATGGGAGACGAGGAGGCGCTCCATGCGGCCGGAGCTCTGATGGCTGCCGATGACGATGACGTCCGCCTCCTCCTCCAGGGCGGCGGCGAGGATCTCCTTGAAGGGGATCCCGAAGCTGATCCTGAAGACGGTGCCGGGGGCGTTGCGGGCCACGAACCTCTCCATGCTCTTCGTGGCTTCCTGCAGGAGTGTTTCCCGGGCCAGCTCCGTGGACAGGTGCGGGATGTGGAAGCCGGCGAAAGCGGAAGGGTCGAGGACCACGTGCAGGAGAACGATCTCGTCCTCCTCCCGCAGGATGAGACGGGCCCTTTCCAGGACCCTGACCGAATAGGCGCTCAGGTCTATCGGCACGAGGATCTTCCTTCCCATGCCGCCCCCCCTTTCTCCGAGGTCCCGCCCCCTACTTCATCCTCCGGACCCGGACCTGGATGTCCGTCTCCTTTGCCAGGAGCTCGGCGATCCTGCCCACGTCCGTCTCACCGTAGTGATAGGGGTAAAGGAAAGCCGGCCGGATCATCATGGCGGCGTCGGCCGCCATCTCGGGGGTCATCGTGTATGGCAGGTTGGCGGGAATAAAAGCGATGTCGATGGCGTCGAGCCCCTTCATCTCCATTATGTTCTCGGTGTCTCCGGCGATGTAAACGCGCTTGTCGGCGAAGGTGACGATGTATCCGTTGTCCCTTCCCCGCGGGTGGAAAGGCTCCCCGCCGTCACGCTTGTGAACCACATTGTAGGCCGGCACAGCCTCCACCTTCAGCCCCAGGACCTCCGTCTTCTGGCCGTTCTCGAGGCTCCGCGCGCCCTCTATCCTGGCCGCGGAAGCGGGGTTTGCCAGGATCACCGTGGACTTTTTCCGGATGGGGTCCAGGGCCTTGGGGTCCAGGTGGTCCCTGTGCTCGTGGGTGATGAGGATGACGTCGGCGTCAGGCAGCCGCTGGTAATCGGCGAGGCTCGAGTAAGGGTCGACGTGCACGACCTTGCCTCCAAAGGTGAACATGAGCGTCCCGTGCCCGATGAAGGTTATGACCAGGTCTCCCTCCGATGTGGCGAAGGTGTCCGTTTCAAAGGCTTCGGCAGCGGGCGCGGCCGATGCCGCCAGCAGCAGCAGAACGGGGGAGAGAAGGATGAGCCCTTTCAAATTGCACCTCCCGGCGCGGGGACCTGAAGGTCCGGTGGATTTGTATGCTTAAATTATAGTGGGTGTTGCCCCATGCGTCCAACCATCCGGCCGCAAGGGGCTTGATAATCGGTCGCCGATTGCCGATAGTGGGCTTCGTAGCCCGTTGTGCCCCTTGCAGGCTGAAAGGAGTCCCCCATAGAAAAGGCACCTCCCACCCTGACCCCCAGGCAGACCTTCGCCGTTCTCAACATCGTCTGGGCGGCCCTGGTGCTCCTGATCCTGGCCCTGGGCGCGGCGGCCTGGGTCTTCCGCCCCGCGCGGGACGGCGGCGTGCGGCCGCACGCCGCCGCCGTGGTCCTGGGCGTGGTCAGCATCGCCATCCTGGTCCTCCAGGCCAGGCTGAAGGGCAATCTGTCCGACGCGCGGATGTTTCCCCGCTTCCTGGACCTCGACTCCTGGGGCCTGAGCCCGGCCGCGGCCCAGAGGCTGAGGAACCTCACGCTGCCGGAGCGCGCGGACCACCTGATGCTGCAGGCCCATGTGGTCTTCCGGTTCTTCATATGGGGGCTTGGTGTGGTGGTGGGCGTGTTCGGCCTGGCCCTGGCCCTCTGGTCCGGACAGTGGAGGTTCACGGCCCTTTTCGGGGTGGTGGCCCTGACCATCCTCTTCTACAATTACCCCAGCTATCCGGATTTCGTGAAGCAGAACGAGAGATGGAAGGTTTACCTGGAAGAGGGGCGGGGAGGGAAAAAACCGGGTTCAGGGCCTTGAGTCCAGAGCCCGGAGCAGAGAACCCCGGCCCCTGAACCCTCAACGCTGAACCCTGAACACTCTTCTATTCTCCCTTCATCCGGCTCTGGTTGGCCCTTTCGATCTCACTCTCCAGCCTCTGGGCCAGGAAGTTGTCCGGATCGAACCTCCTTATGGACACCAGGCAGTCGAAGGCCTTGACCAGGTTGTCCGCCTCCAGGCTGGACCTGCCCAGGTTGAAGAGCCACTGTGCGAGCTCGTCTTGGGAGGTGTCGGTGATGCGGCCGTCGAACATCATCTCAGAGATGTTGAAGACGGCGCTCTCCTCCCCCTGGGCCGCGGCCATCCGGAACCACTTTTCGGCGTTGGCGTCGCTCTGCTCTACGCCGACGCCGTCCAGGTGGAGCTTCCCGTAAAAGGACTGGGCGTAGGCGTGGCCGCGCTCCGCAGAGGCCTTGATGGCCTTGACGGCGGGCTTTTCCGGCGAGAATCCCTGTCCCTTGATGAGCATGGTGCCGAGCTTCATTTTAGAGCCGGTGTCGCCCTTCTCCGCGGCCTGCCAGAACCACAGGGCCGCCTCGTCAGCGTCCGGCTCCGTTCCAACGCCCCTCTCGTGCATGAAGCCCAGGTTGAACATGGCCGTGGGTTCTCCCTGCTGTGCCGCACGGCGCAGCCATGTCAGGGCCTCCTCGAAGTCCTGCTCTATCCCCTCGCCTGCGGCGAGCATGGTCCCCAGGGCCGCCTGGGCCTCGGCATCGCCCTCCTCGGCGGCCCTCCTCAGGGCTGCGAGTTTCTCCGCGTGTTCTTCCATCTGCTACCTCCCTGGCTGTGTGTTCCTTCGGGCCAATACTATCATGACCCGGCTTCGAGATGGTATACTTCCGGACTGGTCCGGGTAAAGGGCGGAGGTGGACATGCCCATCGTTGCGGGAGTGGACAGCTGTCCGGCCGGCTGGCTGGCCGTTGTGGTGACCTTTTTCGAAGAGGTCATCCAGGAGGAATTCCACCTCCTGGGCCGGTTCCAGGAGCTTTTCCAGCTGGGGGTCCCGGTCTCCTACGTGGCCGTGGACATCCCGGTGGGCCTCCTGGACCAGGTCACCGAGGGCGGCAGGCAGTGTGATCGCCTTGCCAGAAAGCTCCTGGGCAGGCCCCGCTCCTCGAGCATCTTCTCTCCCCCGGCCAGGCAGGCTTTGGGATGCCGGTCCTTCGACGAGGCCCGCCGCCACGGGCTCAACCGGCAGTCCTTCGGCATCCTGGACAAGGTGCGCGAACTCGACGACATCATGACGGGGGACCTTCAGACGAGGATCAGGGAGGCCCACCCCGAGGTGTGCTTCTTCGCCATGGCGGGCCTGTCGTCCGCCCGGTCCGGCAAGAAGAAGACCGAGGGGCGCCAGGAGCGGGTCGCCCTCCTCCAGGGGCATTTCTTCCAGGTGGCCGAGGGGCTCGCGCGCTTCCCGGCCTCAAAGGCTGCGCCGGACGACATCCTGGACGCCTACGCCTGCGCCTGGACGGCCATGAGGCTTTTCAGGGGCGAGGCTGCGTGTCTGCCCGAGGAGCCCCCCCTGGATTCCAGGGGGCTGCACATGGGGATATGGTATTGAAGACAGTTCCAGGCTCAAGGGTTCAGGTTCAAAGATCCACAGCCATGGTCGCCGGCATCGGCTCGGGTTCAGGCTGCGCCTGGTGCGTTTCGGAACGCTTTGGGCCCATGTGCAGGGAGCCCCGACACCAGCCGGCGGCTCCTGGATCGCCCCTTCCCCCAGGCTCCCCTTCGGACTCTTGACATCGGACCCTGAACTCTCAACCCTGAACCCTGAACGCCTGTTTCACCCCCATTTCCCCCAAAACAGTTGCCTTTGGCTATACTTTTAGCATGGCCGCATGACGGGAGGGAGGTGAGGCGGTCATGAGGAGGAGGTTCCCCATCTGGTCCCTGGCGGCCCTTCTTGCCGCCGCCATGGTTCTCGGCCCCCGGTACGCCCGGGGGGAAGCAGGGTCCTTTCCCGGTTTCGTGTTCCACCTGACCCCCTACGGCGAATCCCGGGAACAGGAGGCCTTTTACCAGGGTCTTGTCATCGGCCCCCGGGGCGAGGCAGTTGTTCCCATCTGCGCCATCGAACGCGCCACCCATGCCATCGGGCTGTTCGCGCAAGGCCAATCCGCCACCATCGGCGAAGTCCAGGCGGTGGACGAGGCGGCAGGCCTGGCCACGGTGAGGCTGGAAGGGCCCAAGCCCGCCCGGAGCCGGGGCCCCTTCTCGCCGTTTCCACCCGAAAGGGGCCACCGTGTCCAGTTCCTGAACACGTCGCGTGACGGAACCTGGGCTGTCGTGCAGTGCAGCCTGCGATCCGTGGAGGTTGTCCGGGACCTGCCGGGCCTGGCCGTTGTCAGGACGACACTGCCCCTGCCGCCGCCCGGCGGAGTTGTTTTAGACGCGGACGGCCGGCTCCTGGGTTCCATCGCCGTGAGGTTCGGTGAGGGGGACGTGGGCGTGGTGGTTTCCGCGGACAGGATCGAGGCCCTCAAGGCGGAACCGCCCCTGAATCAGACCCTCGCCCTCTGGTCCGCGGGCAGGGAGGATCGCTGGAGCGACAGCACCTTCGCCGGGTACCTGGAGGGCGTTTACGCATGTAGCGAGGGCCGGTACGGGGAAGCGATGAGGCTCCTTGAGGAGCATGTGGGTGCGGCCGGGTAGATGGAGCCGCTTATATGCAGCCTCCTCGGGGAGGCCTATGAGGGCTCGGGTCTGCTGCCGGAGGCCATCCTCGCCCTCAGAAGGGCTGTGGATCAGGGGGCCCATGACTGCGCCGTGTACAGGCGCCTGATCCAGGACTACGAGAGGACAGGGCAGGGCGATAGCGCCCGCTCCACCTGCGAGGAGCTCCGGGAAAGGAAGCCCGGGGAGGCCACCGGCCATGTCCTCACGGCACACCTTGCCAACCTCAGGGGGAATTACGCGAGTGCTGTGGACGCGGCCTTCAGGGCCCTGGAGGTGGAGGCCGGTTGCCCGTGCGCCCTTTACGAGCTGGGCCTGGCCTACGCGAACATGCGCAGTTACGAAATGGCCCTCGATCCCCTCATGCGGGCCACGACACGGGACCCCTACGACGGCGAAGCCTTCAACCTCCTCGGTTATGTCTACCTGAGGTCCAACCGGCCCCTGCACGCCATCGTGGTCCTCAGGGAAGCGACCGAACTCACGCGGGGCGCAAGCGCGCCCTGGAAAAGCCTGGGCGAAGCCTACTCGGCAGCGGGCCTGAACGCCCGGGCCAGGGACGCCTACGAGCGGGCCATCGAGAAGGACCCCGGGGACGTCAACCTCTACGTCAGCCTCTCCAGGGAGATGGCGAAGGAGGACGGCTGCGAAGACGCCGTCAAGGTCCTGAAAAGGGGTCTGGTTGAGTGCGGTCCCTCGGCCTGGCTGACATACCATCTCGGCAAGACCTATGCCCTTGGCGGCCAGGTGGATCTTGCACGGCAGCAGGCCCAACAGCTCGCGGGCATGAACCGGAACCTTTCCCTGCAGCTTCTCAGGGTCATCGAGCTTCGTGACAGCCTGTGACAAGGTAAAAAAATCCCGCATCATGGCGCTGTCAGGCTGCGCACGGAACCACAAAACATCTTGAAGGGCAACAAAACACTGTTATATTATTAGGGACCCCGCTCGGGGCCGTTCTATCTAAAGAGGCTCCAGAGGGGGCCGAAGGCGCGCTCCTGGCCGGCTCCGGCAGCCGGCCGGAGCCAGGCCCACTCTCCTTCACTGGCCGTGGGGTCCGCCATCCGGAGCGCGCCGGACCGATGACTCGGAAAAGAAAACCCATACTGATCCTCCTTGTCGCCCTTTTTCTGGCAGCCGACCCGGCGCACGGCCTGGAGGCGAACCTGAAGGGCCCGGGACGCCTGGCACGCAAGAGGCTGAGCACCGCGGTGGTCCAGATCACGGTCTATGACTGGCGCGGCATCTTCGTCCGCCAGGGCTGGGGCTTCTTCATCAACTCCCAGGGGCACATCGTCACGCCGCACAGCGTTCTCAACGGAGGC
>CP070682.1:252996-255758 GCA_020352595.1 bacterium
CCGTATGATGAGCATGTCATCCGTACGGCCTGTAACCCTTTCCATCCTGACGTGGGTCCGGCCGCACCTGCACGGTTCGGCGTGCAGCCGGGTGATATCCTTTGTCCTGTAACGGATGATCGGGAAAGCCTCTTTTGTTATGGTGGTAAATACCAGTTCCCCCTCTTCACCGTAGGGCAGGTTCTCACCGGTTTCGGGATCGATGATCTCGGGAATGAAGTGATCTTCGAAAATGTGAAGTCCGCTCTTGGCCTCGATGCATTCCACCGACACGCCTGGACCGATGACCTCTGAAAGCCCGTAGATGTCTACAGCGTCGATTCCCAGCTTGGCTTCGACCTGCTGCCTCATGTTCTGGGACCAGGGTTCGGCTCCGAAGATACCCACCCGCAGTTTAAGGCGCTCCTTACCGACACCGATCTCATCCATGGCTTCGCCGAGGGTCAGGGCGTAGGATGGCGTGCAGGTAAGGACGGTGCTCCCGAAATCCTCCATGAGCATGATCTGCCTTCTGGTATTGCCGCCGGAGATAGGGATGACCGTGGCTCCCAGTGTTTCCGCGCCGTAATGAAAACCGAGG
Organism: bacterium; assembly: GCA_020352595.1. Lineage (GTDB taxonomy): Bacteria > BMS3Abin14 > BMS3Abin14 > BMS3Abin14 > BMS3Abin14. The sequence continues at coordinate 253,577 of CP070682.1, forward strand.
CCTCCTGTAAAAAGACCGTAGCCGTAGGCGTTCTGAACCACGTCACCTTTTTTGACGCCGGCGCATGACAGGGTCCTGGCCATGAGCAGGGACCATGTGTCGATGTCCCTCCTGGTGTACCCCACAACGGTGGGTTTGCCCGTCGTTCCGGATGAAGCGTGGATACGGACAACCTCGTGCAGAGGCAGTGTGAAAAGACCGAAAGGATAATTGTCCCTCAGGTCGTCTTTGACAGTGAAGGGGAAACGGCGAAGATCGTCCAGAGAGTTTATCTGGGACGGATGGACCTTCGCCTTGTCATACGTTTCCTTGTAAAAGGGCACAGTGGCATAAACCCTCTCCGCGGTCTTTTTCAGCCTGTAAAGCTGAAGCGATTCGAGGGCTTCCCTCGGCATGCTCTCGAATTCCTCGTTCCAGATCATAAGGCTCCTTTCGGCGCTGACACGCCTCAAGTTCCGGATTCCGAGTTCCGGGTTCCGGGTTTAACTTCAAATTTCAAACACTCGGAGCTTCGCTCCTCAGGTTCCGCGTTCCGGGTTCCGAGTTCCAGGGCCTGGTACGAAGCCATTTGCCTCTTGTGCTTACTCTTTTTGCCCCGCGTCCCCGCGTCCCCGCGTCTCCGTGTCAGACGGTTCCCCCTCTGCACTGCAAACTTCCCAGCCTAACGCAAACGCTTCCAGATTCATCTGCACGAGCTTTTCCGGCATGTTCTTTTCGATGGTTTTTTCCCACGTGGAGCGCTCCACGGGAAGGTAATGCGCCAGGGTCCCCATGAGCACCACGTTTGCGGTCTTCTTCTCACCTGTTTTCTCGGCGAGGGCCTCGCCGTCAACAACGGTGAGATCAAAACCGGCATCCCTTACCCTGTCCAGGGCATTGAAGGGATAGGGCGACTGTCCGATCAGGGAGGTATAGGGCAAAATGGATTTGTTCTCCGCGATCACCCGCGCCCCGGGCGAGAGCCAATCGACACTCCTGAGCGTCTCGGCCATCTCGAACCCGACCAGTATATCGGCCTCTCCCCTGACAATGAGGGATGAATAGACTTTCTTCCCGAAACGAACGTGGGAGACCACCCGCCCCCCCCTCTGGGCCATGCCGTGAACCTCGCTCTTTTTGACATCGAAACCGGCCTCGAGGAGAACGCGGGCCAGCAGTTCGCTCGCCAGGATGGTCCCCTGCCCTCCGACCCCGACCAGCAATATGTTGACGACCCTGTCACCCACGGGGGTCATCCTTCTCTCCCTATGGCTTCAAACTCGCACACCTGGAAGCAGAGATCACAACCGGTGCACTGGGTTTCATCAATGATGGGACCTTCCTCAGGTGATCCGTCTTTTCTGGATATTGCGGGGCAACCGACCCGGAGGCACATCCCGCAATTGGTGCACACTTCCCGGTCTATCCTGTAGGGATCGTGCATTTTGACAGGCCTGTTCCTCAGGAGCATGCATGCACCCTGGACGACAATAACGGAGGGGGAGTCCCTGTTGATCTCCTCCTCCAGGACGTTCCGGATCTCCTCAAGGTCATAGGCGTCAACAAGGCGCACGTGCTCAACACCGAGGCCCCTGAGAAGGGTCTCCCAATCCACCTGCCTGGTGCGGTTTCCGTTGGCGTCGAATCCGCTTCCCGGATGGTCCTGCCGGCCTGTCATGGCCGTGGTGTAGTTGTCCAGGATTATGACGGTTGCCGGTATCTCGTTGTAGGCCATATTGAGGACGCCGCCCATGCCGCTGTGAAGGAAGGTGGAATCACCTATCACCGCCACGACCTTACCGTGCTCCTCCGGCAGGACAGCCTCGATGCCTGCAGCCTGGCTGACCCCCGCCCCCATGCAGACTGTGGTGTGTATGGCTGACAATGGCGGGGAGACTGCAAGGGTGTAGCAGCCTATATCGCCCGCGACAAAGGCCTTTTTACGATTGAGGACGTTGAACATCCCTCGATGGGGGCAGCCGACACACATGACAGGCGGGCGGACAGGAACATCTTCCGGAACTGCTTCACCCGCCTTGGAAGGATCGGTTCCGGGCAGGAGGGCTGATCGTACGGTACCCGTGTCGATCTCTCCGAACCTGGGTATGAGGGATTTCCCCTCACACTCGATCCCCAGGTACCGCACCCATTCCTCGAGATACGGCTCCAGTTCCTCCACGACCACGATCCGATGGCAGCGGGA
>CP070682.1:255858-260628 GCA_020352595.1 bacterium
ACATGGCCTCCAGATACTCCATGGCCGGCGTACGCACCTCCTGGTAACCCCACCTCGAGAAAACATCCAGGAGGCCGGTCTCGATGCGCCTTATGAAGGCGGCCCTTTCGGGTGTCATCTCGAAGACGCCCGCTGGCAGCATGAATGTGCTCTCGTGCTTCTTCACTGGCAGTCCGTCACTGGAGGGCTTCCGCAGGGACCGGCGCCCCCGCGTACAATACCATATTACCTCTGCGGGAAGGGGAGGTACCTTAAAAACACGGCTGGGGGTCGCTGCGCTCTTGCCGGTCCCCCCGTGCCCCGAATTCCGGTACCGGGAGCGCAAAAGGGCGCAGGCCCCTCCTGAAAGCGGACCTGCGCCCGAACCCGTCCTAGAACTTCACCCTGGTGACCGTCTTGATGTGCGGCAGCTTGCTCAGGGCCTTGATGACCTCCTCGCCGGGCTCGCTGTCGACCTGGATGAAGGAAAGGGCCTCTCCGCCCGGCTTGTCCCGGCCTATCTGCATGCTCGCGATGTTGATGCCGAGGGCGCCAAGGGTGCTCCCCAGGTTCCCGATGACACCGGGCCTGTCCTCGTTGGAGAGGACCAGGACGTTGCCCTGGGGCCTGGCTTCCATAAAGAAGCGGTCGATGCGGATGATCCTCGGCTCACGGCCCTCGAAGATGAAGCCCGCGGCGGACATCTCCTTGCCGTTGGCCGAGAGGGTCACCTCGATGAGGTTGCTGTAGTCCTCGGCCTTGGAGCTCTTGACCTCGTTGAACTTCAGGCCGCGGTCCTGGGCCAGCACGCTGGCGTTGACGAAGTTGACGGCCCCCTGCCCGAGGACCGGTTCCATGACCCCCTTGAGCACGCTGATGGTCATGGGTTCCAGGGGCAGGTCCTGGACCGACCCGGCGTACCTGACCTGCACGGTCTTGGGGGCGAAACGGGCCAGCTGGGAGGTCAGGGAACCGAGCTTCTCGGCCAGTTCCAGGTAGGGCTGGACCTTGGGGAGGAGGTCTCCGCTCACCGAGGGGACGTTGACCGCGTTGGTGATGGTGCCCTTGACGAGGTAGTCCGCTATCTGATGGGCCACGGCGATGGCCACGTTCTCCTGGGCCTCGTCGGTGGAAGCGCCCAGGTGGGGCGTGAGGATGACGTTGTCGAGTTCCAGCAGGGGGTTGCCCGACTCGGTGGGTTCCTTGGAGAAGACGTCGAAGGCGGCTCCCGCCACGAGGCCTTTTTTCAGCGCCTCGGCCATGTCCGCCTCGTTGACGATGCCGCCGCGGGCCGCGTTGATGATCCTCACGCCCGGCTTCATCTTCTTGAAGGCCTCCATGTTGAGGAGGTTCTGCGTCTCCTCCGTCCTCGGCACGTGGATGCTGATGAAATCGGAGCGCTTGAAGAGATCGTCCAGACCCACCAGCTCCACGCCCATCCTCTCCGCGGCTTTCTCACTGATGTAGGGATCGTACGCGATGACCTGCATCTTCAGGCCCTGGGCCCTGTCGGCCACGATGGAACCGATGTTGCCGATGCCGATGATGCCGAGGGTCTTGTTCATGAGCTCGACGCCCATGTAGATCTTCTTTTCCCAGCGGCCCGCCTTCATGCTGGCGTCTGCCTGGGGGATCTTGCGGGCCAGGGCGCACATCATGGCGATGGCGTGCTCGGCCGTCGTCACGGTGTTGCCGCCCGGCGTGTTCATGACGACGATGCCCTTCTTCGTGGCGGCCGGGATGTCCACGTTGTCCACCCCTATGCCGGCCCGTCCCACGACCTTGAGCCGGGATGCCGCCTCGATGATGTCGGCTGTCACCTTGGTGGCGCTTCTTATGGCCAGGGCGTCGTACTCGCCGATGATCTTCTTGAGCTCCTCCGGCGCCAGACCGGTCTTCACGTCCACCGAGAGGCCTGGCGCGCGCTTGAGGATCTCGACGCCGGCATCGGAAAGTTTGTCGCTGACTAGGACTTTCATCTTCCCCTCCTGGCACAAACCTGTGCGGGAATGGCTCCCGACGGTCCGTGTGCTCGATGCAGATGTTTGGGAGGCGGCCGGCCTCCGCTGATCCCGGCGCCCGTTCCCTAGGCGCCGACCAGCACCTCCTGGGCCGCGCGGACGCCCGCTCCAAGGTCCACCGGGTGACCCAGCTCCTTCAGGGTCATCTCCACTGCCGCCACCGCGGGGACCATGTCCAGGGCGTCCAGGTAGCCCATGTGGGAGACGCGGAAGATCTTGCCCTTGGCGTGGTCCTGCCCCCCGGCTATGGTGATGCCGTACTTGGCCGCGAGGTGCTTGACGATGGCCCCGGAATCGATACCCTCCGGTGCGAGGACCGCCGTGATGGAGTCCGACGGCGAACCGGGGGCGAAGAGATCCATTCCCAGGGCCTTCATGGCCGCCCGGAAGGCCTGCGCGTAGGAGGCCGACCTGGCGAAGAGGGAGTCCAGGCCCTCCGCCCGGATCTCGCCGAGGACCTGCGCCAGGCCCACCATGAGGGACACCGCGGGGGTGTAGGCGGTGGTGTTCTTGGCGAGGTTCTTCTTCTCCTTGGCCCAGTCGAAGTAGTACCTGGGCTGCTTGCACCTCTCCACGAAGCCCCAGGCCTTGGCGCTGACGGAGGCGAAGGCGAGGCCGGGGGGCAGACGCCAGGCTTTCTGGGATCCCCCCACGACGATGTCCAGGCCCCACTCGTCTGTGGGCATGTTCATGACACCCACCGCCGTGATGCCGTCCACCACGAGGAGCGTGTCTTTTCGCTTGCGCACGATGTCGGCCACCGCCTTGACCGGGTGGGCCACGCCGGTGGAGGTCTCGCTGGCCTGAAGGTATACGGCCTTTATGGAGGGGTCGGCGTCCAGCTTCGCCGCGATGACCTTCGGGTCCACCGCCTGGCCCCACTGGACGGTGATGTCCACGGGGACGCCGCCGAACCTGGAGACCAGCTGCGACCACCGCTCCCCGAACTTGCCGCCCACGACGCAGATGGCCTTGTCCCCGGGGTTCAGGGTGTTGACCACGGCCCCTTCCATGGCCCCCGTGCCGGAGGACGCGAAGACGAGGACGTCTCCCTCGGTCTGGAAGACGTACTTCAGGCCCTGGACCACATCGGCCACCACGGCCTCGAACTCCTTGGTCCGGTGGTGCATGATGGGCTTGGCCATCTCCAGGGAAGTGTACGGTGAGACATCCACCGGCCCGGGCGAATAGATCCGCTTCTTGATCATGAAACCCCTCCTGTGTCGTCCATGGGTTTAGATGTGGTGCCGCAAACCACCGTTTCCGCTATATTTTCCAACCTGCCCTGCGCGGGCTAGAAGCTGAAGGCCAGTTTGCCGATGGCCGCGAAATCCGCCGACGGGTCGTTGAGGCCGAACCCCACCGCAACGCCGAAGTTCAGGGACGATCCCATGTCGAAGGTGGCTCCCGCGGCGAAGAGGTCTCCCACCTGCGGCTGGTCCATGAGCTCCAGGGTGAAATCCGTGGCGTCCGAGAAGGGGATCTCAACGCCCACGACGTAGTTGACCTGGTTCTCAGCGTCACCGCCGGGCAGGAGGTACTCGATGTTCAGGACCCCCCGGACGCCCCTCATGTCCGTGTCCACGGCCGCAAAGATGGCGAAGTCCGTCTCCTCGGTGCCGAGGGGTGCGTCGGCCACGGGGATCTTGAGCCTCAGGCCCAGGGCGGTGGCCGGGTAGTCGGCCGTCTCGGCCTGGAGGGCGTACTTGCCTGACAGGTACAGGTCCCCCGTGCCGGAATCGTCAACGCCCGCGCCGTTGTCGAAGGACTTGTAGACCTCGTAGGCGGCCGCCACCTCGACCCTGTCGGAGGCGCCGTATGTTACGGATACCGGAAGGGTGGAGGCGTCCACGTTATCATCGGAGACGATGAGCATGGAGGCACTGGCTACGAGGGTCCCGGCCGGAAGGGTCGTCCCATAGGTGGCCATGAAGAGCCCGTCGAGGCCGAAGAGGTTGGTCTTGACCGGTGCCGCGTCGGCGGTCCCCGCCGCCGCGATGGAAAGGATCGCGATGACCAGAACACATGTGTGCGCTCGGAATTTGCCCATGGGTTCCTCCTTTATGGTTGTCGGGTGAGTGTGAAAGGTTCCCCTCCCCGCCCGCCGGATGGGGGCTCCGGCCGGCATCCCTGTCGCATAATGAAACTATGGTAAAGGGCGTCCGATGTCAAGAAAGAGAAAGGGACGGGAAGGTTCAGGGGCCAAAGTTCGAAGTTCATGGGGGGAGGTCGTTGTGGAAGGTTCAGAGGGGCAATGACGCCAGAGCCGCCCTGCGCGCCGATGAGAAACCCGGCACAGGTGGGTATCCCTGGTGACTGGAGGCTGGCGTCTGGTGTCCGGAGTTTGGATGTTGGGCTTTGTGGTTCTGCTTGATGGATCGTGCGTTACGCTAAGGCGGTCCTGTGGAAATGGTATCTCTTTACGAACGGGATCCGGGGACAAAAAAGTCCCGGTTGACCGGCAGGGTTAAGGAGGGGAGAAAGGGTTTGCCGCTGCCGGCCACCGGGGATGAGAAAGGAGCCTTCGCCCGCCTATATAGCAATGGGTGTGCCAACCCGCCAGATCGGTTCCAAGGTACTGAATTCATGAGAGAATATTGGGGCCGCGCCCTCAACTCCGCGGCTACCTCAAGCGCAAATGCTGCGCACTGGAGCGCTGGCCGCACGGTGGTGGGCATTAATTGCGCGCACTGGGGACGGTCCTCAAATTCAAATTTGCAGATGGCACCCATTTTGAATAACCCATGGCAACCGCCATTTTACCATCAGG
>CP070682.1:260728-264836 GCA_020352595.1 bacterium
AGGAGGAGAGGAGGAAAAGGCAGAAGAGGGTACAGGGAAGAAGGAATGGGGAAGAAACCCTTTTTACAGACCGCATCATTGCATTATTCTCCTTCCACATTCCATATTCTCCATTCCCTGTTCCGGATATCATCCTCCACCTGCCCTGTTCCATATCCCCTCTGGACTCTGGATCCCTTGTCCGCACTGGTTTCAGTGCATGCGGATGGACTCCGGGCCTATCTCATTTAACCACCGCCACCTTCACCATCACCACCGGCTCCAGCGGGACGTCCTGGAACCCCCTCACCGTTCCCGTGTCCACCTTTCCGATGGCGTCCACCACGTCCATCCCCTCCACCACGCGGCCGAACACGGCGTATCCGAAGCCCGCCGGTGTCTTGTTCCTGTGGTCGAGGAAATCGTTGTCCACGAGGTTGATGAAGAACTGGGATGTGGCGCTGTCAACCGCGGGCGTCCTGGCCATGGCCAGCGTGCCTCGCAGGTTCCGGAGCCCGTTGCCCGCCTCGTTCCTGATGGCCGGCTTCCCCTTCTTCTGGCCCATGTCCGGGGTGAAGCCGCCCCCCTGGATCATGAAGCCGTCGATGACCCTGTGGAAGACGGTGCCGTCGTAGAACCCCTCCTTCGCGTAGGAGAGGAAGTTGCTCACCGTCACGGGAGCCTTGTCGGCGTCGAGTTCCGCCACGATGACCCCCCTGGAGGTCTCGATCCGTATCCGCGTCATTTTTCCTCCCTTCCTTTCCTGCTGCGGGACGGTCACCGTCCCGGGCGCGAGGGTGACCTGGGCCCTGAGCTCCCTGGTCATGAGGCCGTAGGGGAAGTCCTTGAGGAACTCCCAGTAGATGGTCTTCCCCTTTCCGGGGGGGACGCCCCTGCCCACGTCCCCTGACAGGGAACCCGGCGAGTGCACGACGGCCCCCTGCTCCCCAAGGAAGCGGACCGAGACGTCGGCGGGCTCCTGGCCCGGGATGTCGAAGGTCACCGAGGCGCGGTTCCCCTCGATCCTGACCTCGACGTTGGCAGCCTCGGCTGCCAACGCGGGATCCGCCGCCGCCAGCAGCGAGGCCAGAGTGAGGATGGACATCATGGACAGTCGGGATCTTCTCATGGATGTTCGCCTCCGCAGCACCTGTTCGCTTTAAAGTCACCGCTGCATGGAAATAGCCTGATCGGACGGGGGCCGGCCCCCGTTTACCCTTTCCCCTTCCCCTCCTTGGCCCTCACAAGGCCGTAGACCACCCTGTTGACCGGCACCGGGATGCCGCGGCCCCCGGCCCGCCGGATGATCTCCCCGTTGATGGAATCGACCTCCGTCTCACGGCCCCTGAGAAGGTCCTGGAGCATGGAACTGTGGTGCGCCTCGGTGGGCGGCAGGAGCCTGGTGAAAAAATGCCGGAGGTACTCCTCGGCCGACCGCCACGGCAGTTTCACCTCGACGGAGGCAACCGCGAAGGCCTCCGTTATGATCTCCACGAGCAGCTGTCTGGCGTTGGGCTCCACGCCAAGGTGCCCGTAGGGGACCTCGAGGATGGCGGACAGGGGGTTGAGCCCGGCGTTGTAGAGCACCTTTGCCCACAGAGCCGCCTCGATGTCGTCGGTCAGGGCCGTCTCGATGCCGCACCGGGTCAGTTCACCCGCGAGCTCGCCCCCCGCCTCCCTCCAGGACCTGCCGGAAGGGCCCCCGATGAGGACCTTGTCGGCCCAGACGGAGACGAAGACCCGTCCCGGCTCCCTGATCTCGGCGCCGAAGATCACCCGGCCCCCGAAGCTCTTCCTCTCGCCGAAGGCGCCCCTCACCGTCTCGAGGTTTCCGAGGCCGTTCTGCAGCGAGACCACGAGGGTCCTCCCCCCCACCAGGCCGGACCGGGCCAGGTCGTCAACGGCCCCTCGCGTGTCGCTGGACTTGACGCAGACGAGGACGGCCGAGGGCTCGGGCAGCCGGTCAAGTTCCCCGAGGCCGGTGAAGGCCCCGGCCTCCCTGACGAGATGCTCCCCCAGAAGCCCCTCGATGCGCAGCCCGTCACTGGCCACGGCCTGCATGTGGGCGGCCCGGCCCACCAGGTCCACCTGGTGGCCGCCCCCGGCCAGCATGCCCCCGAAGACGCTCCCGATGGCGCCGGCGCCGTAGATGATGAAGCGATGGCGATCCTTCTTCGGCAGGTCCATCAAACGTCCGCCTTCGGTTCATCATCCCGGGACACGGAGACACGGGGAAGGGGAAACACGGGGAAAGATCTTCCTCTCCGTGTCTCCGTATCGCCGCGTCTGCGCGTCACGCCAGTCATTTTTCCGTCAGTTTCTTCCACAGTTCTTCCGCTTCCGAGCGCCCCGCCTTGCCCGATCCCTTTTCCGGTGCGTCCTGTGCCCTGGCGCTGTACCAGTCGCAGAAGTTGATGCCCCGCGGGTCGCCCACCTTTTCCGCCGAAGGCTCGGTGCAGCGACCGTCGGACCAGAAGCGGCACTGGGCGCAGCAGTGAAGGTACGCGTCGCAGGACGGGCAGGTGTCCCGGAAGCCCACCTTGTCGGGAAGTTCCGTCTGACTGCCGCAGGAAAAACAGGCGATCCTCATCTCCGGCTCCTCAGTTCCTTCAGGACGGCGTCGGACCTCTTGACCGAGCGCCTGACCCACTTCTCCAGTATCTTGGCCGCCTCCCCGGCCGGGATCCTCTCGATCTCGCCCGCCCGCTGTCCCTTCCACTCCAGGATCCGATTAAGGGCGATGCCGGCGGCCACAGAGACGTTGAGGCTCTGGGAAAAACCGGCCAGAGGGATGATGAACGACCCGTCAACCTTGTCCGTGACCTCCCCGCCGGCCCCGTTGAGCTCGTTGGAGAAGACCAGGGCCACCCGCCCCGGGAACTCCATCTCCGCAAGCGGCACCGCCCCTTCGCCCAGGACCCCCGCGAGGATCCGGAACCCCCGGCCCCGCAGGGTCCTGAAGCACGAGGCAACGTCGCGGTGCCGATGGACCGTGAGCCACCCGTGGCAGCCCTGTGTCACGGAACGGAAGATGCGGCCCTCCCCCGGCTGGGGGACGACGTTCACCTCCTGGATGCCGAAGGCTTCGCAGCTCCTCATGATGGCGCTGATGTTGTAGTCCTTGTGGAGGTTCTCCAGGACCACGGTCACGTTGGCGACCCTGGCGGCGAGGACTGCCTCCAGGCGCCTGAGGCGGTCCGGAGTCAGGCAGGATTGGAGGAGCTGGCGGTCGGAAGGCATTAAAGTTCCGGGTTCAGGGTTAAGGGTCAAGGGTAACAAAATTTCTGTCTTGTCGGGTGTTGGATCCCGCGTTCATGGTCCACCTCCGGTCACCGGTCCCTGGAGTTATGACTCTGGACTCTTATTCCGGACCCTCACCACCGCATCACCACCATGTCGCCCAGGGAGCCGCCCACGTGGCCGGCCGCCACCGGGCACTTGACGACGAACAGCATGAAGACCCGCCCGCTGGGGGGCAGTTCCGTCAGGGTCTCGAAGTTTCCCTGCCCCTTGGCGATGACCAGGTCCGCCCGCCGGAACAGGTCCCGGAACCGGGGGGAGCACTGGTCCGGGATGGTCCCGGGGGTCCTGGCCCCGGTGCTCACCAGTTCCGCGTGGAGGTGGACCCCGGCCAGGGTGGCGTCGGAGACGGTGGCGTCGTTGATGATGGCACCGCCCTTGGCCGCGTAATAGAGCTTGCCCGCCCCCAGCCTCCCCAGGAGGGGCCTGTCGAAGACGGTCTCACCGGCGTTGTCCCCGATGAAGAGGATGGTGCGCGCCGTCGCCGCCTGTTGGCGGAGGGCCTCGACGTCGTCATGGAGCATGGGTTTGGCCAGGAACTCGTCCAGGGCCGCCTTCAGGTCGAAGCCGTCCTCCCCAGTCCCGGTGCCGAAATCCACGACGTTGCCCGCGATGGCTGCCCTGACGGCGGCCAGGAAGGGGTCGGGGTGGGCCGAGATCCTGGCCTCGACGGCGGGCAGCATCTTCAGGGCCTCCCGCGGTGAGCGCGCCCCTTTACCGCCTTGCGGGACGGATGTGCGGCACCGACGACCCCTACCTGGCGCAGAAGGTCAGGTACACGCGGGAGGCCCTGAAGATGCTGCCCGCCGTCGAGGCCAGGATCTCGGCC
>CP070682.1:264936-267526 GCA_020352595.1 bacterium
AGCTATAAATCCATCAGATTGAAAAAGAGGGGAATCAAACGAGTTCCCGGTGTCAGAGTTCCCGGTGTCAGAGCAAGAGTTCCCGGTGTCAGAGCAAAACCGGCGGGCTGCGTACATCACCATTGACGCGCCACAGCCCGTTCACGTTCGTTGCGGCACGACCTCCACCCTCACAACACCGCCCGACTCGGTGGACTCGAAGGCAACGGGCAGGAATGTCCGGATGACCTCCATGTTGGTGCGGGCGTGGGAGGTGAGCTCCGGCGCGATGAAGGACGAGGGACCGGACGCCAGCGCGAGGAAGGGCAGGATCTGGTCCGAGGCCCAGCGGTCCAGCGTGCACCCGGCCCCGAGCTGCCCTCTGAGGTCCTCGGCCGCCCTCCGGCCGATCTCCTCCGCCCTGACCCCCCTCTCCCCGAGGCAGTCGGCGCCGAGCACCGCCGCCTTGGACTGGCACCGCAGGACGATGGAACACCCGGTGGACAGGGTGGAAAAGTACCGTTTCTTCCCCTTGAGTCCCGGCAGGACCCCCCGCGCGCCGGAGATGAGCCGTTCGGCCACCTTGGCCCTTGCCAGGTCCTCGCTGGCCACGGCCTCGGCCGTCACCTCACCGGCATCGGCGGGCGTGTCGAGCCGCAGGGGAGACGGCATCACCGGCGCACGCAGCCACACCTGCACCTCGCCGCCCCCCTTGGGGTAAAAGCCCACCCGGACCAGCTCTGCCCTGATCTGGAAGCCCATCTTCACCAGCAGGGGGCTGAGAACCTCGGAAAAGTAGAGGAAGGGCGGGCTCCAGGCCACGTCGGTGCCGCCGCGAAGGACCAGTTCCGTGCGGGAGGTGACACCGGACAGGGCTATGAGGAGCCCCTGCAGGAGGAGGGTCACGGAGCCCGCCGTGCCCACGTCCACCTCCAGCCTGGACTTTCTGCCCTGGCCCGGGCGGAACAGGACTTCCCTGGAACCCACGGCAAGCCCGTCGGCCTCACCGCCGGTGAGGCGGCACAGGGCCCTGATGCCGGCAAGGTGCTGGGCCGCCAGACCCGGCTTAGGGCGGTTGGCGCGGATGTTGACGATGCGCACCGGGCGGCCCAGGAGCGCCGCCAGGCCCGTGGAGGTCCTGAGCACCTGGCCCCCACCCTCCCCCATCATGCCGTCGATGTGGACGATATCACCCATCCCCGTGCCTTTTCTCCTGAACCCTTACAGGTCCCTGTCCGGTGTCAGAGCAAACTTTTCGGTTTCAAAGATTGAGATCTGAGATCATTCTTTCCTCTCCCTACACAGCCGGGCTCCGCAGCGTAAGGTGGAGGATCTCGCCCCGTTTCCACAGACGCATGCGGGGTCCCCAGGTACCGGCTCCCCGCGTGACGATGACCGTCATGCCGTCCACCTCCTCGCGGCCGGCCACCAGGGGATATCGCCTGCTCACGAGGTGGTTGAAGGGCCAGATCTGCCCGCCGTGGGTGTGCCCCGAGATCATCAGCCCGGCACCGGCAGCAGCCGCCCGCTCCATCTCGAGCGGCGAGTGGGAGAGGAAAACCGTCCCGGCCCGGGGACGCACCGAAAGCGCCTCCCCCACCGGGTCCCCCCCCAGATTGCGCCGCCGGTGTGAGGTGAGGTCCCTAACGCCGGCCAGCACCAGCCCCGGCCGGACCTGGGTCCACGCTCCGTCCAGCCGTGTGAACCCTGCCCTGTCCAGCACATCCCCGTTGGACCGGTCGTGGTTGCCGCTGATGAAATAGACTCCAAGGGGAGCCGACAGCCTGGCCAGGATCTCCTGCGCACCCGCCGGAGGCCCCCCGTGGCCCTCGAAGATATCCCCCACCAGCGCCACGAGATCGGGGGACAGACCATGGACCTGCTCCACCCTGGCCTCCAGCCACCCCGTCCCGAGGATCTTCTCCACGTGGGTGTCGGAGAAAGCAACGAGCACTGTGCCGTCGAGGTCCGCGGGCAGATCCTTGAGAACAACCTCGTGCCGGACTACTGCCGGTGCCCTGTGGCCCTGGATCAGGGCCCAGGCTACAAGGATGGCGGCCGCGATGAGCGCCCAGCCGCGCAGGGCGGGCGCCCAGCGCCTCAGCAGCAGACCGAAGGCGGTGACCAGGTCCACCGCCAGCATGACCATGAAGGTCAGGAAAACGGCGCCCAGGACGTTCATCCCCGTGTATTCAAGCACGGCGGCCAGCGTTCCTTCACCGCCGTGGCCGAAAAAACGGCCGAGGAAGAAGACCACCCACAGCACCAGGCCCACCGGGATCAAGTACCAGCGTCGCATGCGGCGGGTGACGAGGGGCACCGTCGCGGCCCTCCCCAGCACGTAGACGAGCATGAGGGTGAACAGGATCAGAAGGATGGTTCCGAACATGGGACGTGTCTCAAGGCTTTGGCTGTCAAGGGTCGAGTGAAGGTACCATCGGGCGATGATAGGTTCTTCGACCCCATCGCGTCAACAACGGAAAGACCTGCGAGTTCAGGGTGTGGAGTCTACGAACTCTTGGTGTCAGAGCCAGGTGAAGGAAAAGGGGGAAAAGGCGCCGTCCGGTTAAGGATCAGAGCTTGCGGGACGACCCTGGAACGATTTTTCCGG
>CP070682.1:267626-276204 GCA_020352595.1 bacterium
ATCGGGTGCGCGGCCGCCTACGGCGTGGCCCTTGCCGCCCTGGGGTACACGGGGGATGACCCCGGGAAGTTGGCGGCTCGCGTTCACAAGGCCATGGAGGCTCTGGCGGCAAGCAGGCCCACGGCGGTGAACCTGTTCTGGGCCCTGGACCGCATGGGTGGGCTCCTCGCCTCTTTTCGGCATGGGGATTGCCGCAGGATCAGGGAGGCCCTCGAAGCGGAAGCGGCGGCCGTCTTCGACGAGGACCTGGCGGCCTGCCGGGCCATGGGGGACCACGGGGCCGGCCTGGTCCCGGAGGGCGCAAGGATCCTCACCCACTGCAACGCAGGCGCCCTGGCCACGGCCGGCTACGGCACGGCCCTCGGTGTGATCCGCTCGGCCCACCGGCAGGGCAAGGTGTCCATGGTCTGGGTGGACGAGACGAGGCCCGTCCTCCAGGGGGCCCGGCTCACCGCCTGGGAAATGGTGAGGGAAGGCATACCCGCCACCCTCGTCACCGACAGCATGGCGGGAGCGCTGATGGCCGCCGGGAAGGTGGACCTCGCCGTGGTGGGAGCCGACCGCATCGCCGCCAACGGGGACGTGGCCAACAAGATCGGGACCTACACCGTGGCCGTGCTGGCCAGGCGCCACGGCATCCCCTTCGTCGTTGCGGCGCCCCTTTCCACCATCGACTCCGGCATCCATTCGGGGGAGGAGATCCCCATCGAGGAGAGGGACCCGGCCGAAGTCACCGGTTACGGCGGCCAGACCTGGGCCCCCGAGGGGGTCGGCGTCTTCAATCCCGCCTTCGACGTGACCCCCGCCGAACTTGTGACGGCCATCGTCACGGAGAAGGGCGTTATGAAACCGCCCTACGACGCGGGCATCAAGTCCCTCGCCGGTTCGCGGTGACGCCGTGGCACGGACCGGGGACCGGCTGGTCGGGATCATCAGGGCGAGCGGGCGCCTGCCCGATACGGAGGGGCTCGACTCCCTTGTCGGTTCCATCAGGGCCCACGCGGACTCGCTGGGTCTCGGCGCCGCCTTCTGCCAGCGGATGGTCAAGGGCGCCCTTCAGACCGCAGACCCCAGATCGGCCCTGAACCGTTCCGCCAGGCTCCTTTCCTCGGTGACGGATCCCAACTTCTACTCCCTCCTGGAGGACCCTGACGGCATGCGCTCCCTCATGGTCATCCTCGGATACAGCAACTTCCTGTCGTCGCTCATCATGAGGTCCCCCGAGGATTACATCTGGCTCATGAGGGAGGTGGGCCTTTCCAGCTGCCGTGAAGCCCCGGAGATGGGCCTTGACCTCTTCCGGGCTCTGGACCAGGCCGGGTCCATGGAGGAGGCCGCCAGGGTGCTCAGGGTCAACAAGTACCGCGAGATGCTGCGCATCGGCGTGCGGGACCTCCTGGGAACGTCCACGCTGGAAGAGACCATCGTGGACATCTCCAACCTCGCGGAGGTTTCCATTGGCGCGGCCCTGGAGGTCGCTTTCGGTGACCTGAAGTCCAGGCACGGCGTCCCCATCCAGAAAACGGACCAGGGCATGAACCGGCCCAGCAGGTTCAGCGTCCTGGGCATGGGCAAGCTGGGGGGAGAGGAGCTCAATTACAGTTCGGACGTGGACCTTTTCTACCTCTACTCGTCCCACGAGGGGATGACGACGGGGCGGCCCACCCCCTCGGGGGGGTACAGGGACGCCATCGAGAACCACCGTTTCTTCGTCCGTCTCGGCGAGGCGCTCACACGGCTCCTGAACGAGCGCAGCGCCGACGGCATCGTCTTCAGGGTGGACCTGAGGCTGCGCCCGGAGGGGGAGTCGGGGGAGATCGCCTACTCCCTTCCCAGCCTGGAGGTCTACTATCAGTCCTGGGGACGCACCCTGGACCGCCTGGCGTTCCTCAAGGCAAGGCCCGTGGCGGGGGACCGGCGCGTGGGCGAGGAGTTCCTGGACGCCATGTCGCCTTTCATTTACCGCCGCCTCCTGGACTACGACACCCTCGAGGAGATCGGGCTCCTCAAGGACAGGATCGACCGGCAGGTCCGGGAGGAGGCCAGGGGGGTCAGGGACGTCAAGCTGGGCCGGGGAGGCATCCGGGAGATCGAGTTCCTGATCCAGAGCCTTCAGCTCATCCACGGCGGGAGGAATCCGTCCATAAGGGAGAGGAACAGCCTGCGGGCCCTCGATCGGCTCATGCAGAACGGTTTCCTCTCGGAGAGAGACGCGGAGGCGCTCAGGAACGCCTACGTCTTCCTGCGGAAGGTCGAGCACAGGGTCCAGCTGGTGGAGGAACGGCAGACGCAGCTCCTCCCGAGCCGGGAGGAGGAGATGGGGAAGCTCGCCTGGAGCCTCGGGTACGTGACGGGAGGATCAGCGGACCTGAAGCGTTTCGTCAGGGATCTGGACGCCCACAACGACCAGGTCAAGGAGCAGTTCGACAGGCTTTTCGCGCGCGAGTCCGTACCAGTGCCGGCCGGCCCCCACCGGTACGAGGAGCTGCTCAGCGACGCCCTGTCCCCGGAGGAGGCTGCCCGGAAGCTCGAGCAGATCGGGTTCACGGACCCCGAGACCGCCTATCGGAACCTCCTTCTGCTCAGGGACGGGCCGCCGTACAGCCACTTCCCGGACTCCTGCCGGCACCTGCTGAGGCAGATCGCCCCGGTGCTGCTGGAACACCTGCACGGCGTTCCGGACCCGGACGCGGCCCTCATCAACCTGGATCGCTTCATCGGCCGCGTGGGGGCCAGGGCCTCCTACTACTCCATGCTGGCCGCCAACCCGGAGGCCATCAGGCTGCTGGCCGTCCTCTTCGGGTCCAGCCCCTTCCTGTCGGCATTCCTCATCCGCAAGCCGGACCTTCTCGACGTCATCGTCGCCGGCACGGACCTGGGAGCGGTCAAGCCGGGGGAGGTGATGCACGAGGAGGTCCGCGGGCTCCTGCTCTCCAGCCCCTCCCTGGAGGACGAGCTCATGGTCCTTCGCCGCTACCGCAACGGCGAGATCCTCCGCATCGGCCTGGGGGACCTCCTCGGGTTGAAGGAGCTCGTCCGGGTCAACGCGGAGCTGACCACGCTGGCCGAGGTCCTGCTGGACGCCTCCTGGAGGATCGCCAGGAGGGAGGTGGGCGCCGGACAGGGGGAGGGCACGGGGTCCTTCGCCGTGGTGGCCCTGGGGAAGATGGGCGGCGCGGAGATGAACTACAGCAGCGATCTGGACATGATCTTCGTTTACGAGGGCCCGGATTCCAGCCGCGAGTTCCACACGAAGGTGGCCCAGAGGATGATCACGGTCCTCACGAGCCCCACCGGGGCGGGTGTCCTGTACCGCATCGACATGAGGCTGAGGCCCTCGGGACACTCCGGTCCCCTGGTGACGACCCTGAGCGCCTTCAAGCGGTACCACCGCGAGGAGGCCATGGTCTGGGAGCGCCAGGCCATGACCAAGGCGAGGTGGGTGGCGGGAGACGGGGCCTTCGGGGTGGGCCTGGCCGACCTCATGCAGGATCTGACCTACGGGAGGCCTTTCACGGTGGGAGACCTCGAGGAGATCGTGCGCGTCAGGAGCCGCATGGAGGAGGAGATAGGGCTCGAGGCCAGGGGGGAGCATTACGACATCAAGTCGGGCAGGGGCGGGCTGGTGGACATCGAGTTCGCCGTCCAGGTGCTTCAGCTGGCCTTCGGCGCCGACCGGCCTCAACTGCGAACCCCGTCGACCCTCGAAGCCCTCGAAACCATGGTGAAAACTGGACTTGTGACGGAAAAGCAGTATAATACCTTGCGCTCCTCGTACCTCTTCTTCAGGGAGATCGAGAACCGCTCTCAGATCTTTCAGGACCGTTCCGACCCGAGGATCCCCGCCGACCCCGGCAGGGCCGTTCCTCTGGCCAGGAGGGCGGGCTTCCCGGGCGGGGAGGATGGAGCCAGGGAGTTTCTCGGGAAGGTAGCGGCCACCCGTGACGCGGTGCGGGCCGAGTACGAGGGGATCATCGAGACCCTCAGGGGCAAACTGCCGGCTGCTCGGCGATAGCGCCGGCCTGACGGTCCAATGGGAGGACCCCCATGGTCACACCTGTGGCAAAGATCTGGATGAACGGCAAGATGGTGGACTGGGCCGACGCCCGGGTCCACGTCCTGACCCACACGCTGCACTACGGGCTGGGAGTCTTCGAGGGTATCAGGTTCTACAAGACGCCCGAGGGGCCGGGCATCTTCCGCCTGAAGGAGCACGTCAAGCGTCTTTACGACTCGTGTCACATCTGCAGGATCCAGGTTCCCTACGACCGGGACACCATCTTCAAAGCCCACCTCGATGTGGTGCGGGTCAACGGGCTCGCGGACGGATACATCAGGCCGGTGGTCTACCTCAAGGACGGACCCATGGGCCTCCTCGTCACGGACGACCATCCGGTGGGGGTCTTCATCGCCACCTGGGCGTGGGGAGCCTACCTCGGAGAGGAGGGACTGAAGAAGGGCATCCGCACCAAGATCGCCTCCTTTTCCAGGAACCACGTCAACGCCATGATGACCAAGGCCAAGATCAACGGCGCCTACGTCAACTCCATCCTCTCCAAGAGGGAGGCCAAGCAGGCCGGCTACGACGAGACCATCATGCTCGACACCGAGGGTTACGTGAGCGAGGGCAGCGGCGAGAACCTTTTCATGGTCAGGGACGGGCTGATCAAGACCACCCCTTTGGCATCCATCCTTCAGGGCATCACGCGCGACACCGTCTTCACCCTGGCCGAGATGCTCGGATACCGGGTGGTGGAGGACCGGTTCACCAGGGACGAACTGTATATCGCCGACGAGGCGTTCTTCACGGGCACCGCCGCCGAGGTCACCCCCATCAGGGAAGTGGACGACCGGGCCATCGGAGAGGGACGCCCCGGTCCCGTGACCAAAGCCATACAGGAGGCCTACTTCAAGGTCGTCCACGGCGAGGACCCGCGGTACAGGGACTGGATCACGGTGGTCAGGTAAGGCGGTGTCTGGTGTCTAGAGTCTAGTGTCTGGAATCTAGTGTCTGGAATCTAGAATCTAGAGTCTAGAGTCTAGTGTCTGGGAGGATCCGCATAAAGGAGCAGCCCACGTATGCCAGACTCCAGAAGCTAGACTCCGGACACAGCGTTCAGGAGCCGATTTTTGACACAACCACCCCAACAAGGTGAACGAACGCTCTTCCTCATCGACGGCTCCTCGTACATCTACCGTGCCTATCACGCCATCCGGGGGCTCTCCACCAGGGAAGGTTTCCCCACCAACGCCGTCTACGGCTTCTCCAACATGCTCCTGAAGGTGCTCAGGGAGCACCGGCCGACATACGTCGCCATGGTGCTGGACGCCCCGGGGCCTACCTTCCGCCACACCGTCTTCCCCCAGTACAAGGCCAACCGTCCGCCCATGCCCGAGGACCTCGCCGTCCAGATCCCCCGGGTGGACGAGGTGGTGGAAGCCTTCCGCGTCCCCGTCCTCAGGATCCAGGGGGTGGAGGCGGACGACATCATCGCCACCCTCGTCCACAGGTACCGGGGGGAGGTGGACAGGATCGTCATCGTGTCCTCGGACAAGGACCTGATGCAGCTGGTGGGCCCCAGGGTGGTCATGCTCGACACCATGAAGGACCGCTGGGTGGGCGTGGACGAGGTCCGCGAGCGTTTCGGGGTGGAGCCGGACAAAATGGCATCCGTCCTGGCCCTGGTGGGGGACCCCTCCGACAACGTCCCCGGGCTGAGCGGCGTCGGGCCCAAGACGGCCGGCAAGCTTGTGTCGGAGCACGGAAGCCTGGAGGAGCTCATCGGCAAGGCCGACAAGGTGGGGGGAAAGATCGGGCGGCAGCTGGCCGAGGAGGCCGACCGCCTGCGCCTGTCCCATCGCCTCGTGACCCTCAGCCACGACCTGGACCTCCCCGTGGGGCTGGCGGACCTGGGAACCAGGGATCCCGACCAGGAGGCCCTCAGGAAAGTCTTCGAGGAACTGGAGTTCATCCGGCTCCTCAACGAGCTGGCTCCGCGCAGCACCCTGGGCCGGGACGGCTACAGGACGGTCCTGGGCCGGGAAGAGCTTGACCGGCTCGTCAAGGACCTGGCCGCGTCGCAGCGCTTTGCCCTGGACGTGGAGACCGACTCCCGCGACCCCATGCGGGCGTCCCTGGTGGGCCTCTCCTTCTCCTGGAGGGAAGGTCAGGCCGCCTACGTGCCGCTGGCCCACAACTACCTCGGAGCCCCCTCCCAGCTGCCTGCCGGTGAGGTGCGCGAAGCCCTCGCGCCCCTGCTGGCCGACGGCGGTGTCGAGAAGATCGGCCAGAACATCAAGTACGATCTCCAGGTCCTCCTGAGGTCGGGATGGCCGCTGGAGGGCATCGCCTTCGACACCATGGTCGCCTCCTGGCTCATCAACCCGTCCAGGCGCAGCCACAGCCTGACCGAGATCGCCTCGGAACTGTTCGGGCACACCATGGTCACCTACGGCGATCTCACCGGGAAGGGAAGGCAGCAGATCCCCTTCCCGCAGGTCCGGGTCGCCGAGGCTTCGGACTACTCCTGCGAGGACTCGGACGTCACCTTCAGGGCTTCGGGGAAGCTGGCGGCGGGCCTCGGGGAAATGGAGCTCGAGGAGCTGTTCCACGACGTTGAGATGCCGCTGGTCCGGGTCCTTGCGGACATGGAGATGGCGGGCGTCCTCCTGGACACGCCGCTCCTGGAGGGGATCTCCGTGGAGATCGGAAAGAGCCTGAAGGAGCTGGAGGAGAGCATCCACGCCGAGGCGGGACACCCTTTTACCATCAACTCCCCCAGGCAGCTGGGGCAGGTCCTCTTTTCCGAACTGGGCCTTCCACCCGTGAAAAAGACCAAGACGGGCTACTCGACCAACGACGACGTCCTCCTGGAGCTGTCGACGAAACACCATCTGCCGGCCATGATACGGGAGTACCGGACCCTCTCCAAGCTCCGGTCCACCTACGTGGACGCCCTTCCCGCACTGGTCAACCCGGACACCGGCAGGATCCACACCTCCTTCAACCAGACGGCCACCTCCACGGGCAGGCTGTCGTCCTCCGATCCCAACCTCCAGAACATCCCCGTGAGGACCGACCTGGGCCGGCGTATCAGGGAGGCCTTCATCGCCCCGGAGGGCATGGCGCTCGTGTCGGCCGACTATTCCCAGGTCGAGCTCAGGGTCCTGGCGCACCTGTCCGGCGACCCGGAGCTTCTGGACGCCTTCCGAAGGGGGGAGGACGTCCACGCCAGGACCGCGCGGCAGGTCCTGGGAGCCTCCGGCGGCGATGTGGAGCCGGAGCTGCGCCGCAGGGCGAAGGTCATCAACTTCGGCATCATCTACGGGATGAGCGCTTTCGGTCTGTCCAGGGAACTGGGCATCCCGCCGGGGGAGGCGGCCGACATCATCAGGGAGTATTTCGAGGTCTACTCGGGGGTGCGGCAGTTCACCGAGAACACGCTGGCCCAGGCCAGGGAGAGCGGGTTCGTCCAGACGCTGCTCAAGAGGAGACGGTACCTTCCTGAGCTCGGTTCATCCAACCCCAACACGCGCCAGTACGGCGAACGCATGGCCATCAACACCCCCATCCAGGGAACCGCGGCCGATCTCATCAAGGTGGCCATGATCCGCATCCACGCCGGCCTGCGTCAGCTTGTTCCGGGGGCCCGCATGCTCCTGACCGTGCACGACGAGCTGGTCCTGGAGGTGCCCGAGGGCGAGGCGGAGCGGTCGGCCGGCTTTGTCAGAGAAACCATGGAGACGGTCATGGAGCTCGAGGTCCCCCTGGTGGTGGACGTCGGTTGGGGGAACAACTGGGCTCAGGCGCATTAGGGTGTCGCCGCTTTCCCTTCATTGACCCTCCCTCGGCGCTTATGCTAGGTTTTCACATGTCGTTCCGCAAGATCCGCACCTGCTTCGTCACGGGGGGGACGGGGTTTATCGGAAGTCATCTCGTGGACCTGCTTCTCGAGAATGGCTGCGAGGTGCGGTGCCTTGTTCGGAACAGGGGGAAGCTCGGGTGGCTGCTGGGGAAACCGGTAACCGTCTTTGAGGGCGATCTGGGATCCCATGGGGTCCTGAGATCCGGCGCGTCCGGGGTGGACGCTGTCTTTCACCTTGCCGGGCTGACGGCTGCGGCTTCGCGGGAACAGTACCGCCTGGTCAACGCCGGAGGCTGCGGAAACCTGGCCCGGGCCTCCCTGGAGGCTGACGAACCGCCCGGTGTCTTCGTCTACGTCTCGAGCCTGGCAGCGGTGGGACCGTCCTACAACGACACGGCCGTGGAGGAATCCAGGGCCCCGCATCCGGTGACGGAGTACGGGCGCAGCAAGCTGGAGGGGGAGAGGGTCCTCGCCGGCATGGGGCCGCTCCCCCTCGTCGTGGTCCGGCCGCCGGCGGTCTACGGTCCCAGGGACCGGGAGATCCTTCCTCTCTTCAGGCTGGCCGCGAGGGGCTTCCTGCCGATCTTCAATCCCGCGGCCCGGATCAGCATGGTCCACGTGAGGGACCTGGTGAAGGGGATACTGGCATCGGCCGAGGGAGGCCGTGCCGGTGAGACCTATTTCCTGGCACACCCGCAGGCCGTGAGGGCGAG
>CP070682.1:276304-280420 GCA_020352595.1 bacterium
CTGGCGGTGGCGGCGTGGTTCGCGTCGCGGATCGTCCTCTCCATGGTGGTGACCCACCCCGTTCCCGCCCTGCCGCAGTCGGCGAGGATGGTGGTACCAGAAGCGGCGCTGTCGTCCCAGTTGGCGGCCGGCAGCGACTTTAGGGTCATCCTCGACAGGAACATCTTCGACGTCAGGGTTGGCAGCGCTCCGCCGGCGGTGCCCGACAGGAGCGCCGAGGACCTGGACAACCTGCCCGAGACCACCCTTCCCCTGGAGCTCATCGGCACCGTTGTGCAGGTGAGCGGCAAGGGATCCTTCGCCATCATCCAGGACACCGTGACCCGGGAACAGCAGATACACTTCGTGGGTGGCGAGGTGCGGGAAGGGGTGACGGTGCTGTCGGTGGCCCGCAACCGGGTCGTCCTCCTGAGGCAGGGCAGGGAGGAGGTCCTGGAAAAGGCGGACGAAGCCGGTTCCCCCGAGCCTGCCCGTTCCAGGTCGAGACTTCCGAGACCCGCGGCCGCGCCAACCCCTGGGGCAGGCTCCGAGGCCATAGCGGTGCGCAAGGTCGGCGACAGCAGCTTCATCCTGGACAAGAGGGAGGTCGAGGGGGTGCTGCAGGATTTCAACCAGCTCCTCACTCAGATCCGGGTCGTCCCTCACTTCGCCGACGGCAAACCCGACGGGTTCAAGGTCTTCAACATCCGGCCGGGGAGCCTTTTCGCCCAGCTGGGCATGGTCAACGGGGATATAATTAAGCGTGTGAACGGCCTGGACATCACGGGGCCTGAACAGGCTCTCCAGATGTTCCAGCAGTTGAGGGACGAAAGCCAGGTCACCGTGGATCTGGAACGGTTCCGGAAGAACCTCACCCTAAATTACGAGATAAGGTGATGTCATGGGAAACTGGAGAAAAACCCTCGCACTGATGATGCTGACCCTGCTGCTGTGCCTGCCGCCGACAGGAGCGTCCGCCGCCAAGACCTACAACGTCGATTTCAGCGACGTGGAGATCCGCAAGGTCATCGAGACGGTGAGCGAGATCACGGGACAGAACTTCCTCGTGGACGAGAGGGTCCAGGGAAGGGTCACGGTCATCGGTCCCAAGTCGCTGTCGGCTGCGGAGATCTACCAGGTGTTCCTCTCCATCCTGCAGGTCAAGGGGTTCGGACTGGTCCCGTCCGGCAAGATCAGCAAGATCGTTCCCGCCGCCAACATCGCCTCCTCCGGTATCCAGATGAAGGTGGGAAAGAGCGACGAGATCTCAGCGGTGGACGCCTACATCACCCAGGTCATCCCCATCGAGTACACGGAGGCTGAGGAACTCAAGAACCTCCTGGCACCCCTCATCCCCAAGACGGACAGCATCACGGCCTACGGGCCCACCAACCTGCTCATCGTGACCACCACGGAATCCCTCGTCTCGAGGATCAACCAGATCATCGCCATGGTGGACGTGCCGGGCGCCAGGGAGGAGATCAGGATCATCCCGGTAAACTACGCCTCTGTCCAGGACCTGGCGGCCAAGATCACCCAGGTCATGGAGAGCCAGATCACCCCTGCCCAGGCGGCCAGGAGGGTGCCGAGGGGGCAGCCGGCGCCCGTGGAGACCTCCGCAGCCCCCAAGATCATCGCCGACGAGCGAACCAACTCCCTCATCGTCATCGGGGACAGCCAGTCGCTGGAGCGCATCGAGGAACTGGTGGCGAAGCTCGACGTCTCCGTGCCGCAGGGCGCCGGCAAGGTCCACGTCTACTACCTGCAGAACGCGGACGCCGACGAACTGTCCAAGGTCCTGTCCGGCATCCCCCTCGAGGAGTCCGCCATCCAGGTGGAGGGGGCCCCCGGCCAGCCGGCGCCCAAACCGGCACCGCGGCCCCAGGGGACCGGGTCAACGGTTTCCATCATCGCCGACACCTCCACCAACGCCCTCGTCATCACCGCCACCGCCGAGGAGTACGAGGCGCTCAGGGCCGTCATCGAGAAGCTGGACATCCCGAGGGAACAGGTCCTTGTGGAGGTCCTCATCGCCGAGGTCTCCTTCACCAAGACCATGGAACTGGGCGTCGAGTGGCGGGTTGCCGACGACTTTGACGGAGAGGCCGCCGTCTTCGGCGGATCCAACTTCGGTGGATTCGACGAACTCACGGTGACCTTCCCGGCCCTGCCCAAGGGGCTGGTGGTGGGCGCCATCGGGGAGACCATCACTTTCGGAGACCTCGAGTTCCCGAGCCTCGGCGCCCTCATAAGGGCTCTGAAGACCGACTCGGACATAAACATCCTCTCCACACCCACCATCGTGACGTCGGACAACCGCGAAGCCGAGATCGTGGTGGGACAGACGGTGCCGTTCCAGACCAGCCAGAAGTTCGACGCCAACAACCAGCCCATCTACACCTTCGACTACCGCGACGTGGGGCTGACCCTGAAGCTCACGCCCCAGATCAACAGCAACAGGTTCGTAAAGATGGACATCTTCAGCAAACTGGAGGCCCTGGTGGCCAACACCCTGGGCACCCAGGAGCTGGCTCCGACCACCCTCAAGCGTCAGGCCACCACCACGGTGGTGGTCAAGGACGGCCACACGGTGGTCATCGGCGGGATGATCCGGGACGACAAGGTCAAGAACGTCAGCCGGATCCCCATCCTGGGCAGCATCCCCCTCTTCGGAGCCCTGTTCCGGTCCCAGACGACGCGATCGGAGAAGACCAACCTGCTCATTTTCCTGACACCCCACGTCATCTCCAGTTCCGAGCAGCTTCGTGACGTCGCCCGCGACAGGGTCGATTCCGTGGGCCACATCCCGGAACAGGTCAGGGAGAGGATGGACCTTGGGGAACCGGAACCGGAGCCCGGTCAGACGGCGCCGGAAAAGGAGGAGTGAGGATCGCCGGCCATGACGGTTGAAAGCCTCGAGGAACGGATACGCAAGGCCCTTTCCGACGGGGGGCTCCTGAGCCAGCAGCAGCTGGTTGAGGTGTCCCATCAGGCCCGCCGGAAGGGGCTCGGCCTGGCCGACGCCGTGGTGCAGTCGGGCCTCCTCGGAGAGGGCGAACTCCTCGGTGTCCTCAGCGACCTGACAGGGATCCCTTTCCGGCCCGAGCTTCCCTCGGGCCGGTCCGTATCCGAGATGCCCAGCTCCCTGCCCATCCAGTTCGCGAGAAAACACACCCTCTTCCCGTTCCTGGACCCGGAGGACGGATCCATCTGGGTGGCCGTCAACAGCCTGGACGAGGAGGTCATCGAGAACGTGTCCACCTTCTTCGCCCGGAGCGTCCGGCCCGTCCTGAGCACTAAAAAGGCCATCTCCGAAGCCATCAACCGCAGCTACGAGAGGGCATCGGAATCCGCCGGGGAGGCCATCGAGCACCTGGAGAACGGCGACCTGGCCATAAGGGCGGCCGACTTCGAGGAGCCCCAGGACCTGCTGGACGCGGCCGATGAGGCCCCCGTCATCAATTTCGTCAACTCCGTCCTCTACGAGGCGGTCAAGGACAGGGCCAGCGACATCCACATCGAGCCCTTCGAGGGGGACCTGTCCATCCGCTACCGCGTGGACGGCGTGCTGCACAACGCCCACAGCCTGTCCAAGAAGCTCCACTCGTCCATCCTCTCGAGGGTCAAGGTGATGGCCAGCCTGGACATCGCCGAAAAGAGGCTGCCGCAGGACGGCAGGATCAGGATCAAGATCGCCGGCAAGGACATCGACATCCGGGTCTCCACGGTGCCCACCAGTTTCGGCGAGAGGGCTGTCCTCAGGCTGCTGGACAGGAGCCAGGTGCTGCTCGGCCTCGAGGAGATCGGGATGGGTCCTGACCACCTGCGGGCCATGGAGCGGGTCACCACCTCCAGCCACGGTATCGCCCTCGTCACCGGACCCACGGGGAGCGGAAAGACCACCACCCTCTACGCCGCCCTGACGCGCATCAACTCGGCCGACAAGAACATCATCACGGTCGAAGACCCGGTCGAGTACCGGCTCCCAGGCATCACCCAGGTCCAGGTCAACCGCAAGGCCGGCCTCCAGTTCGCCACCGTGCTCAAGGCCATCCTGCGGTCCGATCCAGACATCGTCCTCATCGGTGAGGTCCGCGACGGCGAAACGGCCAAGATCGCCGTCGAGGCCGCTCTCAC
>CP070682.1:280520-285966 GCA_020352595.1 bacterium
CTCTGCTGGAGGAGATGTCGGCCGGGGAGCGCATCGTGGTGGCCGGCTCGGGGGAAGGTGCGTTGGCCTATTCCGCGGCCTCCTTCGAGAAGATCCGGGAGCGTCTCCTGCGCGCCCTCGCGAAGTTCCATGACGACAACCCCACCAGGACCGGCATCGGGATGGAGGAACTCAGGATGCGGGTGGCCCGGCAGCTGCCGGACCGGCCCTACAGGAACCTGCTCGCGGCCATGGAGCAGCAGGGGGCCATTGCGGTCTCGGGCGATACTGTCCGCCTGGCGGGCCACGAGGCGACGCTGACACCCCAGCAGGAGGCTCTGGCCAGGCGGGTGCTCAACGTCCTCAGGCCCACGGGCCTGTCGGCCCCCTTCATGGCGGAGCTCGCCGAGGAGCTCAAGGTCCCGGTTCAGGACCTGAAGTCCGTCATGAACCTCCTGTCCGAAAAGGGGGACCTGGGGAGGATCAAGGACGATTTTTTCGTGACCCCCGGGGCTCACGCGTCCCTGCTCAACGGGGTTGAGGCATATTTCGGCAGCCGCGGCGAGATGTCCCTGGCCGATTTTCGCGAGATCGTCAACACAACCAGGAAGTGGATGATCCCTCTCCTCGAGTACCTGGACAGGACCCAGGTGACCATGAGAAAGGGGGACGTGAGGATCAAACGGGGTTCTGCGAAAAGTTAGATCCTCGCCACTGCAGGCCAAGGCCCTGAGAGGCTGCCTCGCGCAGGGACACGGCGTTCCCGAGGTCCTCAGCGTCACCGGCACTGGAGAAGAAATGATCAGAGTTTCCGAAGCCAGGAGGATCATCCTCCAGAATGTGGAGGTCCTCGGGACCGAGGTTGTGGCCCTGGACGACTGCCTCTTCCGGGTCCTCGCCGAGCCCGTTTTGGCCCGCAGGGACGTGCCTCCCCATGACAACTCGGCCATGGACGGCTTCGCCCTCACGGCCGCGGCCACAGAGGGTGCGTCGGATCAGGCCCCCGTGAGCCTTCCCGTGGTGAGGACCATCCGCGCCGGCGAAATGGCGGGCTCCCGGGTCGGGGAAGGGGAGGCCGTGCGTATCATGACCGGCGCCCCGGTCCCCGAGGGCATCGATGCCGTGGTTCCCGTGGAAGACACCTACGTCGAGGCGGAGAACCTCTTTCTCACCAGGCCGGTAAAGCCGGGGGCCAACATACGCAGGGCCGGCGAGGACATCGGCCGGAGCGAGGTGGTGCTGCCGGCGGGCCGTCCCCTGCGCCCCGCCGACATCGGTCTCATCGCCTCGCAGGGTATCGCCCAGCTCAAGGTCTACAGAAAGCCGGAAGTGGCGATCCTGGCCACGGGGGTCGAGGTGGTGAGCCTCGGTGAGGTGCCCCACGAGGCCCAGATCTACAGCAGCAACTCCCACTCCCTCGGTGCCCTGGTCCGTGAATGCGGCGCCCTGAGCCGGCAGCTGGGCATCGCCCGGGACGACCCCGACCATCTCTCGGCCATGATCGAGGAGGGTCTCCAGTCCGACGTGCTCGTGACGACGGGTGGCATCTCCATGGGCGACTACGACTACCTCAAGGACGTCTTCGGCAAGGTGGGAGTCGAGGTCCTCTTCTGGAAAGTGGCCCAGAAACCGGGTAAGCCCATGACCTTCGGAGTGCGGCACGGCAGGCCCGTCTTCGCGCTGCCCGGGAACCCCGTTTCCACCTCCCTTTCCTTCGAACTCTACGTCCGTCCGGCCCTGAGGAAGATGATGGGGCACACAAGGCTTTTCCGGCCCACGGTGCGGGCCATCCTCGAGGAGGACGTGAAGAAGAAGCGGGGCCGCCGAAACTTCATCCGGGGAGTGGTGGAACGCAAGGCCGACGGCATCCTCTACGCCCACACGACGGGAGAACAGGGATCGGGCATCCTGAGGTCCATGTCCTCTGCCAACGGCATCATCATCCTGCCCGAGGACGCTGAGGGTGCGAAGGCGGGGGATCGGGTGGAGGTGTACCTCATCGACAGCGAGGAAGCCCTCTGTACGGATGGCGATTGAGAGCCCCCTCGCTGTCGATGAAGTGCAAAGTGCAAAGGGGGAGCTTTTGGCTTCGCGCTGAAGTCAAAAACAGCCTCACGCAAAGTCGCCCCTCGGCAGGCTCGGGACAGGCGAAGACACCAAGAAGATCACGAACGGATTAACCGCAGAGCAGGGGGAAGAGAGCAGAGAAAACCAGATGACTTTAGGTCAAATCCTGGACCAGTTGTATATTCACGAGCAAAAAAGACGGGAGCATCTAAAGAATCAAATTTAGCAATCGGTTATCTTTATCATTCCCTCTGCGTGCTCCGCGTTCTCCGCGGTTGAACCCGGGAATTGGTGTCACAAGACCGAAGGCCCCAACAACCGGGTAACTGTGGGGGTACCCTGCCTCCTGATCATTTCCTGAAGTGTGCCCGGCGACATTTTTGCCCTTGAGTTATACGCAGTATTTGTGTATTCTGCGTATAACTTTCGGGGTGTTTATGGAACGGATGCCGTTGGAGATTCAGACCCTGTACGCGGAGCTCATGGAGCAGTTGATGGCCTATGAGGCCCACCGCTCTATCGGCAAACTCCCCGGGACCTTCACCACCAAGGAGGTCAAGGGGGAGGTCTACCACTATTTCCAGTACTCCGAGCCGGGCGGGATCAAGAAACAGACGTACCTGGGCAAGGACTCGCCTGAACTGAGGAAAGCACTGGATTCTTTTCGCAGTGAGCGGGGATCTCTGGAGCCGGACAGAGAGAGTATTCAGAGGCTCTGCGGCCTGCTCAGGGCTGGCGAAGCGTTGGTGACCGATACCGCTTCGGCGAGGGTGATCAGGGCCCTGGCGGAAGCGGGAGTCTTCCATCTGGGCGGCATTCTCGTGGGGACCAACGCCTTTATCGTCCTGGGGAACCTCCTTGGTGTGAGGTGGGACAGGGCTGCCCTGAGGACCCTTGACATCGACATCGCCGGGACGGCCACCATGGAGGTTGTCCTCCCTCAGGTGAAAGCTGATATACCAGAGACCCTTGAAAAGCTGAAAATGGGTTTTCTTCCGGTCCCCCCTCTGGATCCAAAAGATCCTTCAACGTCGTTCAAGGTGCGGGGGAAATCCCTCCGGGTGGACCTGCTGACACCTAAAAGGATAGGGAGCCGGGGAGGGACAGCCCGGATCGCCAGGTTCAACGCTTCCGCGGTCCAGCTGCCTTACATCGATTACCTCATCGCCAAACCGGTCAAGGCGGCAGTCGTGAACGGCGGAGGGGTCCTGGTCAACGTGCCGGATCCGGCCCGCTTTGCTTACCATAAACTGCTCACCTCTGGTGAAAGAAGCGTCACCGAACAGACAAAGGCGGAAAAAGATATCCTGCAGGCCGCCCAGATCTTCCAACTGCTTTTCGAGGAACGGCCCGAGGACGTCACCCAGGCAGCGGAAGGGGTCAGAGAAAAGGGGAGGAGCTGGATAAGTAGGGTGAACGCAGGGGTGAGGAGGATGTCTAAAAGGTACGAAGACCACGATTGGGAGGGTGTTTTTGTTCAATGAGAATGTATAATGACTCACTATCCGGTATGCTCTGTGTTCTCAGCGCCCTCGGCGGTTAAATGTATGCAATTTTGAATCTCTCATTCTTTATCTTGAATCTATGCCTTTCCCCGACGCCTTAAAAGCAGAAGCCGCGCGTCTTCGGGTCGAGATCGAGCGCCACAACCACCTATACTACGTCCTGGACTCCCCGATGATCTCCGACGAGGAGTACGACAACCTTTTCCGGAGGCTGCTGGAGATCGAGGAAGAGCATCCGGAACTGCGCACGCCGGACTCTCCCACCCTGCGTGTGGGTGCCGCCCCCGCCGAGCAGTTCGCCTCTGTCCGCCACACCCTTCCCATGCTCTCCCTGGGCAACGCCATGGACGAGGCCGAGGCCCTGGAGTTCGACGCCAGGGTCAAGAGGTTCCTGGGCAGCGAGGAAACCGTCGTCTACGTCGCCGAGCCCAAGCTCGACGGCCTGAGCGTTGAACTGGTCTTCGAGGACGGGATCCTCGTCCTCGGTTCCACCAGGGGGGATGGCTTCACCGGAGAGGACGTGACCGCCAACCTCAGGACGGTGCGCAGCATCCCCCTGAAGCTGGGATCCATTGCCGGAGCTGCCGGGCAGAAGGTGCAGATCCCCCGGCGGATCGAGGTCAGGGGTGAGATCTTCATGACCAAGGAGGATTTCGAGGATCTCAACCGCAGGAGAGATGCCGAGGGAGGGGAGCCCTTTGCCAACCCGAGAAACGCAGCGGCGGGTAGCGTGCGCCAGCTGGACCCTTCCATCACCTCTTCACGCCCCCTGAACAGCTTCTTCTACGCCGTGGGCGACGTGGAGGGCGACGTGCCCGGCTGCCAGTGGGACCTGCTGGCGTTCCTGGCCTCCCTGGGGCTAAAGGTCAATCCGCTCAGGACACGCTGCTCCGGCATGGATGAGGCCCTGGACTACTATGGGGAGCTCATGGTCCGGAGGGATGACCTGCCCTACGAGATCGACGGCATGGTCATCAAGGTGGACCGCTTCGACCTGCGGGAGACCCTGGGAGCCACCAGCCGCAGCCCCCGGTGGGCCGTGGCCTACAAGTTCCCGCCGCAGCAGGCGAGGACGGTGGTGGAGGAGATCCTCGCACAGGTGGGACGTACGGGCAAGGTGACGCCGGTGGCGGCCCTGAGGCCGGTGAGGGTGGGCGGAGTCACGGTGTCGCGTGCCACCCTCCACAACCAGGACGAGGTTGACCGCAAGGATGTCCGGGTGGGGGACACCGTGGTGGTCCAGAGGGCCGGCGACGTGATCCCCGAGGTGGTGGGCGTCGTGGCGGACAGGCGTCCCGCGGGGGCGGTGCCCTGGAGGATGCCGGACGCCTGCCCCGTCTGCGGTTCCCACGTGGTCCGCGTGGAGGGCGAGGCCGCCCACAGGTGCACCAACATGGCCTGCCCGGCCCAGGTCAAGGAACGCATCCACCATTTCGCCTCCCGGTCAGGCATGGACATCGACGGACTGGGGATGAAGACGGTCTCCCAGCTGGTGGACCGCGGGCTGGTCGCAGATCCCGCAGACCTGTACTCCCTGACATGGGAGCAGATTCTGGACCTGGACCTTTTCGCGGAAAAGTCCACCGAGAACCTCCTGGACTCGCTGGAGAGGTCCAAGGGCACCACCTGGTCGAGGGTCCTGTATGCCCTGGGCATCCCCCTCGCGGGCAGCCACGTGGCCGGAGTCCTGGCCAAAAGGTTCCCGACGCCGGCGGACCTTCAGCATGCCTCCCTTGAGGACCTTGTTCAGACTCCGGAGATAGGGCCCGGCATCGCCCAGTCGGTGAGATCCTTTTTCGACGAGGACAAGAACGTCGAGGTGCTCCGGCGTCTCTGGCAGGCGGGTGTCCGCCCGGAGGCGGTCTCAGGCCCCGAGACGGCGGACCTGGCGGGCA
>CP070682.1:286066-289292 GCA_020352595.1 bacterium
GCGGCTGCCCAGCTTCTTCGCCCACTCCTCGGTGCTCATGATCATGCCGCCGCGCGGACCTCTGAGCGTCTTGTGGGTCGTCGTGGTGACGATTTGGGCGTGGGGGACAGGGCTCGGGTGCTCCCCCGCCGCCACGAGACCGGCGATGTGGGCCATGTCCACGAAAAAGATGGCGCCCACCTCATCGCAGATCTGACGGAACTTATCGAACTCGATGATCCGAGGGTAGGCCGAGGCCCCCGCTATGATCATCTTGGGCCTGTGCTTCCTGGCAAGGTCCCTGACCTGGTCAAGGTCGATCCTCTGGTTGTCCTCCCGTGTGCCGTAGGCGACGACGTTGTAGAGAAATCCGGAGAAGTTTACCGGGCTGCCGTGGGTGAGGTGTCCGCCGTGGGACAGGTCCATTCCCATGATGGTGTCGCCGGGCTGGAGAACCGCGAAATACACCGCCATATTGGCCTGGGCGCCCGCATGGGGCTGCACGTTGACGTAGTCTGCACCGAAGAGCTCCTTCGCCCTGTCGATGGCAAGCTGCTCGGTGATGTCGACGTGCTCGCAACCCCCGTAGTACCGCTTGCCCGGGTAGCCCTCGGCGTACTTGTTGGTCATGACGCTGCCCTGGGCTTCGAGCACCGCCTCGCTCACCAGGTTCTCGGAAGCGATGAGCTCGAGCTGGTACTCCTCCCGCTCCGTCTCCCCGCGTATGGCGGCATACACCTCGGGGTCGAACTTTTTCAGGATGCTGGCCAAGGGTATTTCCTCCCTCAGGATTCAGTGTCAGCTGGGACGTTGGAGAAGACCGGCTGGATCCGCGATCCCGGTCCGGATCCCGGACAGCGCACCCTTCTAATCATCGAACTGCCTGATCCTCTTATCGTGTCTGCCGCCTTCAAAGGGCGTCTGAAGCCATGTGTCGACGATCTCCCTCGCAAGATCGGTTCCCAGCACTCTGCCCCCCATGACAAGGACGTTGGCGTCGTTGTGCCTCCTGGATGCCGCCGCCGTGTAATGGTCGTGACACAGCGCAGCCCGGATGCCTTTGTAGCGGTTGGCCATCATGGACATCCCGAGCCCCGTACCGCAGATTAGGATCCCCCGCGCGACGGTCCCGGTGAGGATCGCCTCGCAGACCCTCCTGGCGTAGTCAGGGTATTCCACGGACCGCCTTGAATCGGTGCCCAGGTCGAGGGGAAGTATCCCGCGTTCTGTAACGTGCTGCTTGATGAGTTCCTTGAGGTCGAACCCGGCATGGTCTGCGGCCAGGGCGACCTCCAGCCCATCACACTCGCTACAGCTCATTCTTGTCGACCATGGCTTCGTGGCAGTAGGCGCAGAAGGCTCCCATATTCCGTCCGCCTCCTGTGTCGATCCTCAGGTACTTATAGTTCGGATTGGAAGGGTGCGGGTCGTGGCAGCTGCCGCAGGTCAGCTCACCGTTGCGGCCCAGGACCTCCTGGGGCACGAAGGCTTTTCTGGGCCTGACGCCAAGGGGATGGCTTTTGGCCAGCAGTATGGGCATGATCCCTTCGGCCTCGTTGTGACACCCCAGGCAGAGCGCATCCGTGCCGCTTACGGTCTGTCCGGAGCCCCTGTATTTCTCCGAGCTGTTGGGGACCACACCGAAGGCCGGATCCGCCTTCGTATCGTGCAGGCTGTGGCAGTCGGTGCAGTCATTGTCGTGAGGCCCGGCGGCCAGGACCGCTGCCGGCATGGCGAGCACCGCGAGCGCGGCGAGGATCAAAATACCCCTTCTCATCATACCCTCCTTGTCAACTCCTAGAGAATCAGGGAAACCTGTTTCCTACGGACCTGATGCCATCCGCGTGGGTTCAAACGGCCGCACTCCCCGCCGGATGCTGAATTAGTGAAACTATACTTTCAGCCCCTTTTTTGTCAAGGGAATGGCCTCCTGGCGCTTGCCAGGAACCCCTGCACCCGTGGCGTTGCATCAACCGGCCAGGTTCTGCGCCGCGTGGCACAACCCCCTCCCTCCGGGTGGAGGCTCCATCGTGGGGAGCGGACCATCCCTTGCGGCCGGCGGTGCACCGGCAGCGGGCGGTGTCCACCATGGCACGGGAACGCCGGGAGATGGTGACACTTTACTTCCTTACCCCTTCGTCCTAGTCTTCCACTATGGACTACCTGTGTCTGAAGGCGGCGGTGAAGGAGGCGCAGGGGCTCGTAACACGCCGAAAGGTGAGGGAAGCGCGCCAGCTCTCCGAAACGGAGGTCGCTCTCCTTTTCGCCCGCGGGCCGGCGCTTCTCCTGAGCATCGACGCGCGAAGACCCGGCCTGTTCCTGTTGGACCCCGCTCATGTGCCGGACGCCCGGGAGGGGCCCTTTTCCCAGTTCCTGCGTTCCAGGTTCGAGGCATCCGTCATGTCTGTGATGACCATGCCGCAGGCAGGGGAGCGACTCGTCACCATGACCTTCAAAACGGCCTGGCCCCACGGGCCAGGCAAAGGTCCCGAACTCATCCTCGAGGTCATGGGACGCCACAGCAACCTGGTGGCTGTCCAGGAAGGGAGGATCCTGATGGCGCTGAAGGTCGTGCCGGAGTCCAAAAGCAGGGTCCGGCCGGTGGTCCCGGGCAGTATATGGTCCCCCCCTCCGCCGCTGGAAGGTGTTCCCGTGGAGGCTGCCACGGAGGGGGACCTTCCCCTTCCAGAGGACCCTGAGGCCGCCAGGCGGCTCATGGCCGGGGTCAGGGGCCTCTCCCCCTATTCGGCCTCCCAGGCCCTCCTGAGGGCCTCAGAAGGGGGCAGGAGGGGCCTTCTGGACGGTCTCAAGGCCATGCTGGCTTCGGCCACGGGTGAAAAGGGCTACCTTTACCATGCCGGTCAAGCCGCGCACCTTTCACCCTTCGAACCGGTATTGAACGTCGACGGTGACCGCGTGGAACCTTTCGTCCCCTTTTCCGCCGCCGCCCGGGCCTGGAGGGGTTCCGTGCCGTCGATGGAGCCGGGCAAGGGGCGGGACGTGGCGCTTCTCCAGGAGGGCCTGCGCCGCAGGGAGAGTGAGATCGAGACGGCCCTGTCAAAGCTGCAGGGCGAACAGGAGCGGTGCCTGGAGAGCGGCCAGGTACGCCTCATGGCGGAAACACTCCTTGTCCATACCTCACTGGTGCCTCACGGGGCCTCTTTCGCCCTCCTTCCCAGTCCGTACGACGCCGGCGTCAAGCTCAACATCCCCCTCGACCCGGCGCTGTCAGCCCATGAAAACGCCA
>CP070682.1:289392-297403 GCA_020352595.1 bacterium
CCTGGTGCGCCCCAACATGACATACAACCGGTCCGAGACGGATGATCGGAAGAAAAGGGCTGTGGATGAGACCAGCCCCGTCTACTATCAGGTCAGGAAAGGGGAGGTCATCGTCAGGGCGGGAGATCCGCTAACAGATGAGCACATCCTGAAGATCAACGAACTCAAGAGGCTGTCGCCCGATGTGGGACGATCGTCCCTGGTCCTGGGACTGTTCCTCTTCGTGGCCGCCATCCTGTTCACATTCTTCATGGTCCTCAAGGTCGTATATCCGCCGACGTCCAGGGACATAAGAGGTCTGGTTATCCTCGCGCTCATCATCGTCCTGCAGATGGCGGTCACGAGGGGGGTCCTGGTCATTTCCCAGGCCCTGATCACGACATACACGGGGCTGACGGAGTTCGCCATCAGGCTCATCATCCCCTTCGCCCTGGGTTCCATGGTGGCCGGGACCCTGTTCCCCGTGACCGTGGCGCTCCTCGTCGCTTCCATGACCTCCATCCTGGCCGCGGCGTACCTGGAGTGGAGCCACCTCATCTTCCTGTACTCGTTCATCGGCGGCACCGTGGCATCCTACAGCGTCATGCACTGCAGGCAGAGGTCTTCGCTCATAAGGGCGGGGATCATGGTGGGCGGGGCGAACATCGCTGTCACCATCATCATCCTCATGTACAACGGAGATCTGTTCAAGGTCACCACCACCGCACATCTGCTCTTCGCGGCGACAAGCGGTGTCCTCGTCGCACTCATCGCCTCCATGGTGATCCCCCTGATGGAATCGGCTTTCAACGTGGCCTCCGACATGAAGCTCATGGAGCTGGCGAACCTGAACCAGCCCGCCCTCAAGGAGATGATATTCAAGGCGCCCGGAAGCTACCACCACAGCGTGCTGGTGGGTTCACTGGCCGAGGCGGCTGCCGAGGAGATCGACGCCAATCCACTCCTGGCCAGAGTGGCCGCCGCATACCACGACATCGGAAAGGTCAACAAGCCCGAGTACTTCGTGGAGAACCAGGAGGACAAGGACAGCCGTCACGAGAAGCTCAGCCCGAACATGAGCGCCCTCATACTCTCATCCCACGTCAAGGACGGCGCCGAGATAGCGCGGGAACACCGTCTTCCCAGGCGCGTGGTGGACATCATCAAGCAGCACCACGGCACACGCCTCATCAGCTTCTTCTACAACAAGGCCAAGGAGATGGAGGACCCGTCGGTCCAGACGGTGGATGAGAGAGATTTCCGGTATCCAGGACCCCGACCCCAGAGCCGGGAGGCGGCACTGATCATGCTGGCGGACGCAGTGGAGGCGGCGTCCAAGGTCCTCTCCGATCCGACACCTGCCAGGATAAGGGGGCTCGTCCAGAAGATCATCAACGACATCTTCATCGACGGGCAGCTCGACGAGTCCAATCTGACCCTCAGGGACCTGCATCAGATAGCGAGGAGCTTCACCCGTACCATCACCGGGATCCTTCACCACCGCATCGATTATCCCGAGGCACCCGGTGCCGTGGAGGACCGCAAGAAGGAGAAGAAGAAGAAGAATGGTTCGAGTCCTGATCCGGAGCCCGGAAGCGGAGCCGCTGCGGAGGATGCTGAGGGACCTGGCGTCCAGAATATTAAGCGACTTGGGCAGAGCTGAGGCGGAATTGAGCATCCTGGTCACCGACGACGGGCAGGTCAGGTCCCTCAATCGGCAGTACCGGGGAAAGGACAGCGCCACAGACGTGCTCTCCTTCTCCCAGTCCGAGGGCGAGGGCCCCCAGGGGCCCCATGACCTGCTGGGGGATGTCGTCATCTCCTGGGACAGCGCGGTCAGGCAGAGTGAGCAGTACGGCCATGGTGTACGGGCGGAGGTGGCGAGGCTTATGGTCCACGGCATCCTGCATCTGCTGGGTTACGACCACGAGGATGAAGCGGAGAGTTCCGGGGAGATGAGGGCCCTGGAGGAGAGATACGCACGACGCAGGCGGAGAAAACCTGCGGGCGGGGTGTAAAAAGGGGGTAACAACAGGCCAATGACGGGAGACATTCTTTCAGGTATCAAGGCTTTTCTCAGGCGTCTGTTCAGGACCAACATCACCGAGGAGGAGATCCAGAGCCTCATCGAGGTCGGGGAGCAGGAGGGGATCATCAACCGGGAGGAGCACCTGATGATCGACGCCGTTCTCGACCTCGACGACACCAGGGTCCGGGAGATCCTCGTACCGAGAACGGAAATGGTGGCGGTGGAGAGAAACACGCCCATTGCGCAAGTGCTCACCACCATCAACGAGGCCGGACACAGCAGGATCCCGGTATACGACGGCGATGTTGACAATATCACCGGCATCCTTTACGCCAAGGACCTGCTCCGGCACTGGGGCCGCGATCCTTCCGAATTCCGCCTGGAATCCATCTGTCGAAAGGCCTATTTCATCCCGGAGACCAAGACCATCGCGGACCTCCTGAAGGAGTTCAAGGTCCGCAGGGTGCACATGGCCGTTGCCGTTGACGAATACGGCGGGACATCGGGGCTCGTGACCATCGAGGACATCCTCGAGGAGATCGTGGGCGAGATCCAGGACGAATACGATCCCGTGGAAAGCGCCGGTGTCACGCGGATGGAGGACGGCAGCTACCTCTTCGATGCCAGGTCCCACATCGAGGACGTGGAGAGCGAACTCGGGGTCCAGCTGCCCAGAGGCGAATACGATACTCTTGGGGGATTCATCAGCAATCTGCTCAGCCACGTCCCGGTTCAGGGGGAGGAGAGCCGCTACGGCAACCTGCTCTTCACCGTGGAGAAGGCCGACGTGAGGAGGGTCTCGAGCATCCGTGTCAACTTCCTCAGCGAGGGGGAATAGCCTGGCGATGCGGACGGGATCTGTCCTGCGGATTCTGACAACCTCGCTCCTCCTCATCCTCTCTTTCCCCTTGCCGGACCTCGGTCCCCTTTGCCTTTTGTCCCTCGTGCCCCTCATGTCCGCTCTTCCAGGGATCAGGCCGCGGTGGGCTTTCATGGCGGGGTGGGCCGCCGCTTTCCTCTGGTTCTTCGTCAGTTACAACTGGGTCTCGAACTCCATCTCCCGTTTCGGGGGTGTCACCTTTCCCCTGGACATGGCCGCCATCTCCCTCATGGCGGGCATCCATGCCCTTTACCCGGCTCTCTTTTCGTCCCTCATCCCCCACGCGGGGCGTCTGAGGATCTGGGTCTGTGCCCTCGTGCTGCCCTCGGCGTGGGTCGTCCTGGAACTGGGACGATCCCTTTATCCGGCACCCTTCCCCTGGCTTCACCTGGGATCGGCTTTCTGGAAGGTGCCCGTACTGCGTTCCCTCTATCCCTTTGCGGGCGTGTTCGGGGCGTCCTTTTACATCGTTCTCGTCAACGTACTGGTCTGGAGGCTCACCGGTGCCCCCAGAGGGTCGAGGAGGGGCATCCTCTCGTCCCTGGTCCTTCTCGCGCTTCTTCCTGCTGCAGCAGCCCTTTTCCAGGGGGCACAGGCGGGATCCGTGCTGAAGGTCGGTGTCATCCAGGGTAATTTCCAGCAGGAAGTGAAGTGGCGGGAAGAGCTTCAGGAAGAGACGGTGACGACTTACCTGGAGCTCACGGACGCGGCCGTCGCCAGAGGGGCTCGCCTGGTCGTGTGGCCGGAGACCGCCGTGCCCGTATTTTTCCAGGCGGAGCCCGAGGTCGCCCAGAGACTCCTGGATTACGTTTCCGCCAGGGATGTCCATCTCGTCTTCGGCAGCCCGGGCTACGAGATCCGCGATGACAAGGTTCTCCTGTACAACCGGGTATACCACCTTTCACCCAGCGGGGATGTTGAGCATTACGACAAGATCAATCTGGTGCCCTTCGGCGAATATGTGCCTTTCTCGCGGCTGCTGCCCTTCGTGGACAAGCTGGTTCCCGGTGAGGGTGAGTTCGCCCGTGGTGTCTGGAAAGGGCCCTTCTCCACCCAGGTCCCATCCGGCCCCCTTGTCTGCTACGAGGTCACCTTCCCCTGGCTGGCAAGGCGGGAGGTGAGAGACGGGAGCAGGATCCTCATCAACGTGACCAACGATGCCTGGTTCGGCAGATCCTGGGGGCCATACCAGCATCTCGCCATCTCCGCTGTCCGGGCAGCCGAGAACGGCGTGCCTCTCATCAGGGCGGCCAATACCGGTGTCTCGGCCCTGGTGGACGGACGCGGTGTCCTGGCCGAGACCATCCCCCTGGGAGAGCGTGACGTCATCGTCGCCCAGGTCCGTACGGGTGGAAAGATGACGGTGTACACGCGTTTCGGCGACTGGATTGTCATCCTTGCCTTTGGTGTGATAACAATACACAGTTTGATATTTCTGTTTACCGGGAGGTCACGTAAATGGACCGGATAGATACCTTCAGGAACTCCCTTGCAGGGGCTGTTGAGAAACTCGAGACCCTGGGGAGGCATCTTTGACCCCGCAGGAAAGTCCGCCGAGATAGAGAGGCTGGAAAGGGCCGCGTCGGCGCCGGATTTCTGGAACAAGCCGGATAAAGCTCAGGAGATCACCCGCAAGCTGAGCCTTCTCAGGGAGAGGGTCGAGCGCTTCCGGAAACTGGAATCCCGTATCAGGGATCTGGAAGCGGCGGTGGAACTCATCGAGGAGGACGAGAAGCTGGGAACGGAGCTCCTGGCCGAATCCATCCCCCAGCTCAGGGAGGTGGAAAAAACCCTCGAGACCCTGGAGCTCGAGGCGCTTCTGGGAGCCGAGGAGGACATTCTCAACGCCATCGTCACCATCCATCCGGGCGCAGGGGGCATCGAGTCCCAGGACTGGGCCCAGATGCTCCTGAGGATGTACACGCGCTGGGCAGAGAGAAGCGGGTTCTACACGGAGATGCTCGATATCCAGTATGGCGAGGAGGCGGGCATAAAGAGCGCCACCTTTGCCGTGGAGGGCCCGTACGCCTATGGTTATCTCAAGGCGGAGACCGGCGTTCACAGGCTCGTCCGCATCTCTCCATACGATGCCAGCAGCAGAAGGCACACCTCCTTCGCTTCGGTGTTCGCCTATCCGGAGGTGGAGGATGAAGTCGAGGTGGAGATCGAAGAGAAGGACCTGCGGATCGACACCTTCCGTTCCAGCGGAGCGGGTGGGCAGCACGTCAACGTGACGGACTCCGCTGTCCGGATAACCCACCTGCCCACCGGCGTGGTGGTCACGTGCCAGAACGAGAGGTCCCAGCACAAGAACAGAGCCACGGCCATGAGGATCCTCCGGGCCAGGCTATACGAGCTCAAAATGAAGGAGAAGGAGGAGGAACTGGCAAAGATCCAGGGCCAGAAAAAGGAGATCGCCTGGGGCAGCCAGATCCGGAGCTATGTTCTCCAGCCCTACAGGCTGGTCAAGGACCATCGCACCGGACACGAGGTGGGCAATGTTGACGCGGTGCTCGACGGCGACATTGACGATTTCATGCAGGCGTACCTTGTCGGTCGGAGGGATGAGTGACCGGCATCGATGACCGGAGGTTCATGGCAAGGGCCCTGAAGCTTGCCGCCAGAGGGCAGGGGACCACCCATCCGAACCCGATGGTGGGGGCAGTGGTGGTGAAGAAGGGGGTGGTCGTCGGCGAGGGATGGCACAGGAAGCCAGGCGAACCGCATGCGGAAACGCTGGCCCTGCAAAGGGCGGGACGCGCGGCGCGGGGGGCGACTGTTTACGTCAACCTCGAGCCGTGCGACCATCACGGCAGGACTCCTCCCTGCACCCGGGCCATCATCGGTGCATCCGTGGCCAGGGTGGTGGCCGCCTGCGAGGACCCCCATCCCCTCGTCAGCGGGAGGGGGATCCATCACCTCCGCGAGGCTGGCATCAGGGTCGATCTCGGTGTCCTGCGTGAGCGGGCCGAGGAACTCAACAGGGCTTTCCTCCATCATGCCCGCGGCGCTGTGCCATATGTTACCCTCAAGCTGGCTTCGACCCTCGACGGCCGTATCGCAACATCCGGAGGCGAGTCGCGGTGGATCACCGGAGAACAGGCGAGGAGGAGGGTTCACCTCCTCAGGGCTCAGGCGGACGCCGTTCTGGTGGGAGTCGGCACGGTGGTGATGGACGATCCGAGACTCACCGTCAGGAACGTCAGAAGGAGGGGGCAACCGTTCCGGGTGGTGCTGGATCCTTCCCTCCGCACCCCCCTGGAATCCCATATCGTAAGGTCGGCGTCCGACGGCAGGACCCTTATCGTATTGGGCCGGGGTGTATCCGCAGGCCGGCGCCGAGCCTATCAGGAGAAGGGTGTCCGCTTCCTGCCGCTGCCAAGGAGATCAGGGCGGTTCCTCTGGCCGGACCTGGCCAGGGGGCTTTCCGAACTGGGGGTCCTCCACCTGCTTGTGGAGGGAGGCTCCCGCACCGCGGCCTGGTTCCTGGCGTCATCGGCTGTTCAGCGGCTTGAGCTGTTCATGGCGCCTGCGGTGCTCGGCGAGGAAGGTGTCCCCGCGGTGGGACCCCTGTCAGTTGAGCGGCTGGCGCTTGCGCCCCGTTTCCGCCTCAAGCAGTACAGGCTCGTCGGCGGCGATCTCCATATCGTCGCCGAAGCGGAGTGAGGACGACATTGTTCACCGGAATTATCGAAGAGATCGGAAAGATCGCGGGGATGGAAAGGCGTCGAGGAGGTGCCCGTCTCGATGTTGAGGCGTCCCTTGTGCTCGAGGGCACCAGGCCCGGGGACAGCATCGCCGTCAACGGCGTCTGCCTGACAGCCGAGAGAGTGGGAAGAAGAGGTTTTTCGGCCTTCCTGTCCGTGGAAACCCTTGAAAGAACCACCTTCGCATCCTCACGACCGGGGGATCCGGTAAACCTGGAGCGATCCCTCGCCCTGGGGGACAGGCTCGGAGGACACCTCGTATCCGGGCACGTGGAGGCCACAGGCACGGTGAAGGAACTGGTACGGTCGGGGGAATCTCACACGCTCATGGTGTCCTATCCGGAGACCTTTTCGCAGTACGTCGTCCCCAAAGGCTCCGTTTCCGTTGACGGTGTCAGCCTCACCATAGTGGCGAGAATGGGGGACCTTTTCACGGTGTCCGTTGTCCCAAAAACCTTTGAAAAAACAACGTTTCGATTGAAAACACCGGGTGACTTTGTTAATTTGGAACCCGACTTGATACTCAAGTACGTCATGTCTGCGGTCCGGGAACTGTCCGGCTCCGGCAAGGACGGCTCTATCACCTTGGAAAAGCTCAGGAAATCCGGATTCATCGCCGACTAGAAGGGATGCGTATGCCCATTTCCACCGTCGAAGAGGCCCTTTCAGACATCCGGGAAGGAAAGATGATCATCCTGGTGGATGACGAGGACCGTGAGAACGAGGGAGACCTCATGGTCGGCGCCGAGAAGGTCACTCCCGAGATCATCAACTTCATGGCGTTGCACGGCCGCGGCCTGATCTGCCTCACCCTCACCGAGGACCGCTGTGAGAAGCTCGACCTCCCCCAGATGGTATCCCGCAACACAGCCAAATACGGCACGGCCTTCACGGTCTCCATAGAGGCCAAAAAAGGCGTCACCACGGGTATATCCGCCGCTGACCGCGCCCGCACCATACTGACGGCCATTGACAAGAAGTGCAGTCCTGAAGACCTGGACAGGCCCGGGCACGTGTTTCCCATCAGGGCCAGGAAGGGTGGAGTCCTCGTCAGGGCCGGCCAGACCGAGGGTTCCGTGGACCTCGCGAGGCTTGCCGGTCTGACGCCGGCCGGAGTGATCTGCGAGATCATGAATACCGACGGGACCATGGCCCGCCTGCCTGAACTCCGTGTGGTGGCAAGGCGCTTCGGTCTGAAGATCGTCACCATCGCCGACCTGGTCAAATA
Organism: bacterium; assembly: GCA_020352595.1. Classification (GTDB taxonomy): domain Bacteria; phylum BMS3Abin14; class BMS3Abin14; order BMS3Abin14; family BMS3Abin14. The sequence continues at coordinate 297,216 of CP070682.1, forward strand.
CCGCATGAGGCACGAGAGTTTCGTCACCCGGATGGCCGAAACGAGACTTCCGACGAGGTTCGGGGATTTCACGGCCAGGGCCTACCTGAACGAGATCGACGGACAGGAGCACGTCGCCCTCATCAAAGGGGACATCGGCACAGGTGAGCCGACCCTCGTCAGGGTTCACTCCGAGTGCCTGACGGGAG
>CP070682.1:297503-302885 GCA_020352595.1 bacterium
ATGTCTTCCACTCCCTTCGTTGCGATTGCGGGGAGCAGATGGAGAGCGCCCTGGCAGCCATCCAGAGGGAATGCCGAGGCGTTTTCCTCTACATGAGCCAGGAGGGCAGGGGCATCGGGCTGGCCAACAAGCTCAAGGCCTATGAACTGCAGGACGCCGGGAAGGACACGGTGGAGGCCAACCTGGAACTGGGTTTCGCGCCCGATCTGAGGGACTACGGTATCGGGGCGCAGATCCTGGTCGACATCGGGGTCAAGGAGATCAGGCTGCTGACCAACAACCCGAAGAAGATCGTTGGGCTGGAAGGGTACGGTCTCAAGATCATCGAGAGGGTCCCCATCGAGGTGACCGCAAGGCAGGAGAACATCAAGTACCTCAAGGCCAAAAAGGACAAGCTGGGGCATCTGCTGGGGAAGGTTTAGGAAAAAATATCCACGTATCGGGGTATCGGGGTGCCGTTGAGACGCTGGTCCATGATGGCAGCGGAGCTCCGCGGATCAACCGCTCGGGATAGCATCTTACCTTTTGCACTGTGAAAGGAGAGAATATGTCAGCGCACAGGACCGTTGAGGGCAGGCTGGATGCCAAGGGGCTGAAGACGGCGGTCATCGCTTCCAGGTTCAACGATTTCATAACCGTCAAGCTCATCGAGGGTGCCATGGACTGTCTCGTCCGGCACGGGGCCTCGGAATCGGACATCACGGTGATAAGGGTCCCCGGCTCCTTCGAGATCCCCCTGGCAGCGAAGAAAGCGGCCTCGTCAGGAACGTACGATGCCGTCGTATGCCTCGGAGCCCTGATCCGGGGGCAGACACCCCATTTCGACTTCATCGCCGCGGAAGTGACAAAAGGGGTCGCCCAGGTCTCGCTGGATACGGGGGTGCCGGTCACCTTCGGCGTGATCACCGCCGACACACTCGAGCAGGCGGTGGACAGAGCGGGTGCCAAAGCAGGGAACAAGGGGTTCGAGGCCGCCCTCGGAGCCATCGAGATGGCTGATCTCCTCAAGAAGGTCTGACCCGTGCCCCATGGGTGTCCGTAGGAGAGGGAGGGAGACCGCGTTGAAGGTGCTCTACAGCATGGACATTAATCCCTGTTCCGTGGAGGTGGCCCTCGAACAGGTTCTCCAATGCGGTCAGGTACCGCAGGATGCAAGGGATTTCGCCCTGAAACTGCTGGAAGGGACCACGCAACGCCTTGATGAGATCGACGGACTGATACAGCACGCCAGCCACAAATGGGAGCTGGGACGGATGGCGGCCGTGGACAGGAACGTCCTGAGGCTCGCGGTTTATGAACTGAAGGGGGGTTCCCAAACGCCCGTGAGGGTTGTGCTGGACGAGGCTATAGAACTGGCCAAGAAATTTGGCGGCGAGGAATCCGGGACCTTCGTCAATGGCGTCCTGGACCGCATCCGGCTCGATCTCGGACTGGAGCCCTAGATGGAGATCCAGATCCGCGGTGGTGACTGTCTCAACTACAGGGGCGATGTGTTGCTGCTCTTTCACCACAGCGACGTGCGTCCGCTGACGGGCAGCCTCGCCCTTCTGGACTGGAGATCCAACGCGGCAGTGAGCCTTCTCTGGAAGAAGAAGAAGGAGCTTTTAAGGTTCGGTCAGCTGACCATCATCGCCACCCAGGGGAAAATACCCACCGAAACGGTGATCCTCACAGGCCTGGGACCGAGCGACGAGTTCAGCGCGGACCTCAGGAGAGAGGGCTACAGGCTGGCGCTGGAGGCAGCCCTGAAGATCGGGGCCGTCGCCATGGCCGAGGACGGAGTGCCCTTGAAGAAAGGGTTCGACAAGGGGGTCCTTGCAGATCTGCAGTCCGCCCTCTCAAGGACCGGGGGTGCGGAGACGGCCACGGTGGCCCTGTTTGTCCAGGACAAGGAGCAGGTTCCGGCCCTCAGGGATTCGGCGTACGGGGCGTCGATGGTTGGTTGACCGATGAAGATCGCCATCATCAGCGACATCCACTCCAACCTCGAGGCGCTGCTGGCCGTTGAAGAGCACATGATGGACCTTGGAGTGGATTCGATTTATTTTGTCGGGGACGTTGTGGGCTATGGTCCCGATCCCAACGAATGCGCCAGATGGGTCATGGACAAGACGGAACTGGCGGTCATGGGCAACCACGATCAGGCGGCCCTGGGCCTCCTGGACGTGGAGACGTTCAACCCCAGCGCCAAACAGGCCATCCTCTGGAACTCGAGCCACATGGAATCGTGGGCCACGGAATATCTCCGAACGCTGCCCCTGACGCAGGTGAGGCAGGATGTGACGCTGGTTCACGCCAACCCCCGGGATCCGGAAGGGTGGAATTACATCTTCACCCTGTGGGACGCGGAGATGAACTTCCAGCATTTCGAGGGAACCTTCTGTTTCGTGGGGCATTCTCATCAGCCGGTGGCCGTGATGATGAACGGGGAAGGGGAGGTGAACGTCATCGCGACGGAGTCTTTCCCCATCGAAAGAGGATCGCGGTATCTGATCAACGTCGGCAGCGTGGGTCAGCCGAGGGACGGCAACCCTGCCGCGTGCTTCGGGCTCCTGGACACCGAAAAGGGAGAGTTCTCCTACGTGCGGACCATGTACGACTTTCACAAGACCCAGGAAAAGATGTTCCAGGCATCTCTGCCGAGATCTCTCGCCGAGAGGTTGGCGGAGGGACGATGAGCGCCGGCAAGGACCTCAATCAGGTGAGCGGTTCCGGAACGATCCTGGATCCGAGCATGAGCCTGGTGGGAAGGCTGGAGGACCTCTCTCTGGGTGAGATCCTCCAGATCGTCAGCCTCAGCAAGAGATCCGGACTGCTGCGCCTCGAGTCACCGGAGGGCAAGGCCAACATCTTCATCAGGGCAGGCAAGGTCATCTACGCAGCACGATCTGACGAAAAGGAGGGCGTCCTGAGCCTCCTGGTCCACCACGGGCTCATCGAGACCGGCCAGCTCGAGTCCCTGAGGCCCATACTCGAGTCCACGAGCTCCGTTTCCCAGTTCCGCGACATGCTCACGGACCGACTGGGGATCTCACCGGATTCCTTCCAGCAGGTCCTCAGGAAAAGGGTCGAGGAGCTCGTCTACTCGCTCTTCGTCTGGGAGGAGGGTACCTTCAGTTTCCAGCTCATCGAAGACGAGATGAATCACCCGCTCCTGGTCCGGATCGTCCCCTTCTTCCTGGACGACGGCATCGGCGCCCAGTTCCTGGTCATGGAAGGGGCTCGCAGGAAGGACGAACTCGGTCGCCAGTCACCTTCCGAGAGGAACCATGTGGCGAACGGGCCTCCTGCGGCCACGGTGCAGGTGCAGGAGAGCTGGGAACAGGAATTCGAGGAGCAGCTCGCCGGCGAAAAGGAGACCGCCGAGACAGAGGAGAGGTTCCAGCGGGAGATGGAATTCTTCGAGATACCCGGGAGCTTCCCTCCGCTTCCGGCCGCCATCGCCCCCACGATCCTCACCGTCGGGATCGGGGGCACTCTGGCCGCATCGCTCACCGGGCCGCTCAGGGACAGGGGTGTCGAGCTCCTTTCCGAGGAGGAAGGAGCCGAGGCCCTGACCCGGATCCAGAAGCTGAGGCAGCAGCGGAAGGATCCCTATCTTCTCATCGATCTGGAGGCCACCGGGATCACAGACGACCGGATCCTGGGGGGGCTGGAGATCATCTCCACTCTCTGGGATCTGGGGATCGCCCTGCCTGTGGGTCTCGTCCGCAGAAGGGACCTGCCGGCCCGGCTCCTGGAAAGGCTCTCATCGGTGCCCGGTGTCAGGATCCTGGACATGTCAGATCCCTCACGGGAAGCGATGCTCCCAGGAGCCGTCCTGGATGCCCTGGGCGAACTGCTGGCGCCCCGGGCGGAAGACGGGGGGGCCGCAGGGCACGAGCCTCCACCAGCGCCTGAACCGGCGGGCGGTGTGGACGTGACCGGCGCCGGCGAACAGTATTACGACATCCAGCAGGAGCTGAGCCGGGACCTAGAGGGTATCGATCTGCCCTTCGAGGGTCTGGAGGAAACACCCGAGACGGTCCACCAGGCCCCTGCAGATCCGCACATGGCCCGTCTGGGCGCCTTCGTGAGCGAGTTGAACCGGCAGGAGATCAGCGGAGAGATCACTCTCCTGGCACTCAGGTTCGCCTCCACCCTGGTCTCACGGGCGGTCCTCTTTCTCGTCCGCAGGGAGGACATGAGAGGACTCGGCCAGTTCGGCGTGGACCTGGGGGAGGGAGAGGACGCGGACGCGGTGGTCCGGTCCCTCACCCTCTCCACTGGCGCGGACTCCGTTTTTCAGAAGGTGGCACACTCCAAACAGAGCTACAAGGGACCACCCACAGGATCCCAGACGGAAGAAAACCTTTTCGATGCCCTCGGCGGCGGTGTTCCGGATGAGATCTACGTCGGTCCCATCGTAAGCATGGGAAAGGTCGCGGTCCTGCTGTACGGCGACGATTTCCCCGGCAAGCAGGGCCTGGAGCCCACCCACACACTCGATATCTTCCTCAGCCACGTGGGCTTGGCACTGGACAGGGCCTTTCTTGAGATGAAGCTGAAGGCCCAGCGTTCTTAGGGTGGAGGTTGGAACCATGGCAAAGAGGATTCTGGTGGTGGAGGATTCGCCCATGACGAGATCCCTCATCGTTTCGTCTCTTGAGGAGATGGGGGATTACACCGTCATCGAGGCCGCCAACGGTTTTGAAGCGCTCCGGAAGCTTCCGGAAGTTTCGCCCGATCTCGTTATAACCGATATCAACATGCCTGACATTAACGGTCTCGAGGTGGTGCGGTTCGTCAAGCAGAGCGAAAACTTCATGCACGTCCCCGTCATCATCGTGACCACGGAAGGGAGAGACGTGGACAGGGAGCGGGGTCTGCGCCTTGGAGCGGACAGGTACCTCATCAAGCCGTTCGAACCGGATGAACTGCAGAAGTTCGTCCGGGAACTGCTTTGAGCGGCGGAGGCGGACTGTGGACCAATCTCTGAAGGACTTTGTCGCCGAGGCGGAAGACATCCTCGACCACCTGGAGGAGTCCGTCAGTTTTCTCATGGACCTGGGTCCGGATGATCACCGCAAGCCCGATGTCATCAACGCCATTTTCCGTCAGGCCCACTCCCTCAAGGGCCTTTCGGGCATGTTCAACCTGGAGAACCTCACCGGCCTTTCACACAAGCTGGAGAACCTCCTGGATTCCATAAGGCTCGACAAGACCCCTCTGTCGCCGCAGGCGGTGGAAGTCCTGGGCCACGGAACGCAACTCCTCGTCCGCATGGTCAGGGCCATCAGCGAAGGACTCGACGACGACGCGGTGAACATCTCCGATTTCATAAGGGAACTGGAAGGGCTGGAAAAGGGGATCGCGAAGAGGGATGAGGAGGACCTGTCCCTC
>CP070682.1:302985-310200 GCA_020352595.1 bacterium
CCGGCCAGCAGCCTTACCGACGCCTCCTCCATCAGGAGAATGCTCGGTAATCTGGACCTGCTCGTCGTCATGGACGCGACCATCGGCAGGACCGGCCTGTTCTGGAAGGGAGGAACGGTACCGGAGCAGGCTGTGAAGACGGAAGCCCTCTTCATCCCCACCGAACCGCCGGCCCTCAAGCAGGGGACCATGACCGACTCGGGGCGCCGGGTCAGGGAAGTGAACCCCATGCCGGTCGGTGAGAGATCCGGCACCGGCCTTCTCCAGTTCCTCGTCTCCCTGGGGAATTCCCTGAGATCGAAATACTCGGACGAGGGAGGGGGGCTCCCCGCACCGGTGCTGGAGATGAACTGGCCTCTGGCCCAGGACCAGGTGGAGGTGGGGAAGGAGATCAACGGCTGGCGGAAGTCCGGGGCTGGCGGGGAGGAAAGCCTTCTGCCCGAGGGTGGGCAGTGGGAGAAGGGCGACAGATGCGGCAACCGCCTCTATCGTGGCTGGATGACCGGCGATGACCGCCTGGCCCGGCGGCGCGGCAGGGAAGACCCCCACGGCCTGGGGCTGCTGGAAAAGTGGGGGTGGTTCTGGCCCTGGGGCGTTGCGGACCCCTTCTCCCGGGTCAGGGATGGGGAGCGCACGCGCGTCCACCTTCGCTGGGCGGCACAGGGGGCGGACGCTCGCAGGGCGGAGAACGTCCTGCCCATCCGGCCTCGGCTGCCGGTCAGGTTCTGGAAGATGGTGGCCGGCGGCAGCCCCTTCCCCGAGCATTACGAGCCGTTCCACAGCCCTCTCCCGGATTTTCTCACCGGAGGCCGTTCCAACCCCTTCATGAGCCTGCGCAAGGGCAGCGGTGCCGGATGGGGCTACCTGTCCCGTCGTCCCGATGAGGTGCTCGCCGATTACCCCGTCATCTTCACCGTCCACCGCACGGGCAACGCCATGGGAACGGGCGGCATCGTCACATTGGTGGAGCATCTCAGGGAGCTGGGGACCGCGAGGATCGTCGAAATGGGACCGGCACTGGCCGGGGAACTGGGCGTGAGGACCGGCGACACGGTCACCGTACACTCCCCCTACTGGAAAGAGGGGATCAGGGCGGCCGCCCTCGTCACGGGAAGGATAGGCCACTTCACCGACGACGGGAACACGTTCCACGTGGCTTCCATCACCCTGTTCGGGAGCGGAGACGCCGGCCTGAACGTCCTGACGGCACCGGCTTTTGACAGGACCACAGGCGGCCTCGAGATGAAGGCGTTCATGGGAAGGATCGAAAGAGCCGTCTGAGAGCCGGGATCAGTGCCGAACTCAAGGGTCGAAGCTCCAAATACGGGCGCCCTGCACCCTGGTCCATGACGCATTGCCCCTCGTTGCGGTTTTCCTGGACCCCGGATCCCGGACACTGTTAAGTTCAGTGGTAAAACTAACGGAGGTTCAGATGTCTGAAAGCATCATCAGGGATGAAAAATTAAGGGAGGCCCTTTTTTCGGGGACCATGGACCTGGAAGGGATGGGTACGCTCCTCGACCTGTACCGCGATCTCTTTCCCGCGGTGCGGCAACCGGTCCCCACGGCCGCAGTGCCGAGGTCCCCGAGCGGGGAGGCGGCCGATACAAGGCTCCGGGAGGGGTTCACTCTCGCCGATCCGACGGACCTCCTGCCGGAGGAGGGTGCCCTGGCCTCGAGATCGGCCGAGGTCCTGCGGATCCTCTCCTCACACTCGAAGGAGAGGAAGGCCAGTGCCGCGGGCATGGCCGAACTGGTGGAAAATCCCGGGCGTCTGGCTGAGATGGCTGGTGTTTACCTGGGTGAGGGAGAGGAGGCGTTGAGGAACCGGACGGAGTCCCTGTCGGATGTGAGCCCGGAAGTGGTCATGTTCGTCATTTTCAATGCCCTGAAGGGCCTTTTCCTGGAGACGGGGCGGCGTTTTGCCGGGACGGACCTGGCCACATGGGAACAGGGCCACTGCCCCGTCTGCGGGGGAGAACCTGCTGTCTCCTACATGGTGGGCGAAGGCGGGAAAAGGCACCTCGTCTGCCACCGGTGCGAGACACACTGGCGTTTCAGAAGGCTCACATGCCCCTTCTGCGCCCACGAGGATCCCAGGGAATCAGGGTATCTCTTCTCCGAGGCGCCTGAATACAGGACCATGACAGCCCAGCTTTGCAGCCGCTGCCGTGCCTATGTAAAGAACTGGAGGGTCGAGGGGGAGGGACTCGGGAGTCTTTATCCTGAGATCGAGGATCTCAAAACCCCCGGTTTCGACGGCGCCGTGGAGCAGGAGGGCTACCGGAGGGGCGCGCCCAACATCTTCGGGGTCTGGATCGGCACCGCGGAAGGGTCGGGAAAGGGACCCGATCCCCAGGACTGAGCGGGGGCCGGAGGCCAGGCCATGAGAAACCCGGTTCGCCCGGGAAAAGGAAAAAGTCCTTGATAAATCCGAGACCGGGGGTATATGATGTGAATAATATCTCCACCTCAGACGGGCGGAGACTTTCTCGAGCCGTAAGGCGCAGTACGGGGGACAGGGAAGGGGGCCAGATTTTAATCGTTCACAATGGAATTGAGGACATTCGGACCGTTTGGTTCGACCATACCTGACTGAACGTCGGTTGGGGTCTTCCGATCCTGTCGCATCCCTCGGGGATGGGCGGGACGAGAGGGTGTGGGGAGTAATCCCGGCGCCTGCCGATCTAGCAAAGGAAGCCATGGCGTGTGCATGGCTTCCTTTATTTATTTCTATTTCGGATATTCAAAGCAGAGGAGGAAGGAGGTGAAAGAAAAAGATTCATCCGGTTCGGCAATTCTCTTTCTTAAACGTAACCCGCAAGAAAGGAAGGTGTAGACAAGGATGAACGTGACCAGGAGAGATTTTCTTAAAATCTCCGGTGTGACCGTGTCCGGCGCCGCGCTTGGTGGCCTCGGTCTCCAGGGCACGGCGGTGGCGGGAGCCCGGAAGGGCAACGTCGCCGTCAAGTATGCCAAGGAGTCCACCACCATCTGTCCTTACTGCGCAGTGGGCTGCGGTATGATCGTCAGCGCCCACGGAGGCAGGGTCGTGAACATGGAAGGGGACCCCGACCATCCCATCAACGAGGGGACCCTCTGTTCCAAGGCGCAGGCGCTCAGGCAGGTCTCGGAGAACCCGTGGCGCATTACCAGGCCCCTCTACCGCAAGCCGGGAGGCACGGAGTGGCAGGAGGTGGACTGGAACTGGGCCTACAACGAGATCGCCAAACGTGTCAAGAAGAGCAGGGATGCCGGGTTCACCAAGGTCAACGCCAAGGGGCAGACGGTGAACAGGAACGACGGCATCGCCCACGTGGGGTCGGCTGCTCTGGACAACGAGGAGTGCTACGTCATCCAGAAGTGGATGCGAGCCCTCGGCCTGGTGTATATCGAACACCAGGCGCGCATATGACACAGCGCGACTGTAGCGGCTCTGGCAGAGTCGTTCGGACGCGGGGCGATGACAAACCACTGGATCGACATCCGCAATTCGGATGTGATCATCGTCTCAGGCAGCAACGCTGCCGAAAACCACCCCATCAGCTTCAAATGGGTCACCAAGGCCATGGAGAACGGGGCCAAGCTGCTCAGCCTGGACCCGAGGTTCACCAGGACCTCCGCCAAGGCCGACATCTACGCGCCCATCCGCTCGGGCACCGACATCGCCTGGCTGGGCGGCATGATCAAGTACATCCTCGACAACGAACTGTACCACAGGGACTACGTCCGGCTTTACACCAACGGCCCCTTTATCATCAACAAGGACTTCAAGACGCCCGGTGAGCTGGACGGCGTGTTCTCGGGGTACGACCCGAAGAAGAGGAGCTACGACAAGTCAGCGTGGGCCTACCAGAAGGACGCCAGCGGCGTCATCAGGAAGGACCCCGAGATGAAGGACCCGATGTGCGTCCTTCAGCTTCTCAAGAAGCACTACTCGCGGTACACGCTGGACAAGGTCTCGGCCATCTGCGGAACCTCCAAGGAAAAGCTCCTGGAGGTCTACAAGACCTACGCCTCCACGGGCAAGCCCAACCGCACCGGCACCATCATGTACGCCATGGGCTGGACCCAGCACACCGTGGGGACCCAGAACATCCGGACCATGGCCATCATCCAGCTGCTGCTGGGCAACATCGGCATGGCCGGAGGCGGGGTCAACGCCCTGCGCGGCGAGTCCAACGTTCAGGGCTCCACGGACCACTGCCTGCTGTTCCACATCCTTCCGGGGTACCTGGGGACGCCGTCGGCCTCCCTGTCCTCCCTGGACAAGTACATCGAGGCCAAGACGCCAAAGACCAATGAGCCCTACTCGGCCAACTGGTGGAGCAACTACAACAAGTACATCGCCAGCCTGCTGAGGGCCCACTTCGGCAAGAGCTCCGACCTGGAGACCCAGTACCAGTGGATGCCCAAGCTCGATGACGGACAGAACGCCTCGTGGCTGGTCCTCTTCGACGAGATGCTCAACGGCAAGTTCACCGGCTTCTTCTCCTGGGGCCAGAACCCGGCCTGCTCGGGCTCCAACGCCGGAAAGGTCCGGGCCGCCCTGGCCAAACTGGACTGGATGGTGAACGTGAACCTGTTCGACAACGAGACGGGCTCCTTCTGGCGCGGTCCCGGCGTCGACCCGGCCCAGGTCAAGACGGAGGTGTTCTTCCTCCCGTGCGCCATGTCCTTCGAGAAGGAGGGCTCCATCACCAACTCCGGCCGGTGGGCGCAGTGGCGCTACGCAGCCGTCAAGCCGCCCGCACCGACGGATTCGGACATCTGCAACGAACTGCAGTGGCGCGTCCGCAAGCTCTACGAGGAGCAGGGCGGGGTGTTCCCGGATCCCATCAGGAACCTGGCGTGGGACTACGGCCCCAAGGGCCCGGACGGCAAGATCTCCAGCATGGACACGCATCTCATCGCCAAGGAGATCAACGGGTACTTCCTCGAGGACAAGGAGATCGGCGGCAAGGCTTACAAGGCCGGCGACCTTGTCCCCAGTTTCGCCTTCCTGCAGGCCGACGGATCCACCTCGTCGGGCAACTGGTTGTACTGCCAGTCCTACAACGCGGACGGCAACAACATGGCAAGGCGGGGCAAGGCCGACCCCACCGGCATCGGCCTGTACAACGGCTGGACCTGGTGCTGGCCCGTCAACCGCCGCATCATCTACAACCGCGCCTCCGTGGACGAGTACGGCAGGCCCTGGGCTTCCCACAAGCCGGTCGTCTACTGGAGCGGATCGAAGTGGATCGGCGACGTGCCCGACGGAGGATGGCCCCCGCTGCGCAAGCCCGACGGGACCTGGAACGAGGCGACCAAACTGGCCTACATCATGAAGCCCGACGGCATCGCCCACATCTTCGGAACCGGTACGGCCGAGGGTCCCTTCCCCGAGCACTACGAGCCTCTGGAGTGCCCCCTCGAGCGCAACCTCATGAACCCCCAGAGGATCAACCCGGTAGCCAGGATCTTCACCGGGAAGATGGACGTGTTCCTGAACTGCGATGACAGGTATCCCATCGTGGCCACCACCTACAGGGTGTCCGAGCACTGGCAGACGGGCGTCCTGACGAGGTGGCTGCCGTGGCAGGTGGAGATGATGCCCGCCAACTTCGTGGAGTTGAGCGAAGAACTGGCAAAGGAGAAGGGCATCGCCAACGGCCAGAAGGTGGTCGTATCCTCGGCCCGCGGCCAGGTGGACTCGGTGGCCATCGTGACCAGGCGCTTCAAGCCTTTCCAGATCGCCGGAACACTGGTCCACCAGGTGGGCCTGCCCTGGGCCTTCGGCTGGGCGACCACCAAGGACGGCGTCGAAGCCAACGGGAAGAAGTACGACTACCCGACCTTCGGCGATTCCATCAACCTGTTGACGCCCACTGTCGGGGACGCCAACACCATGATCCCGGAGACGAAGGCCTTCATGGTCAACGTCGAGAAGAAATAGGGAAGGGGGTGATTTTAAGTGGCTGAGAAAATGATCCTTATCGACACATCCAAATGCACTGCCTGCCGTGGCTGCCAGACAGCCTGCAAGCAGTGGAACAGTCTTTCGGCGGTCAAGACAGAGAACCGCGGCAGCTACGAGAATCCCCCGGATCTCACCTACAGCACCTACACGAAGATCCGCTTCAACGAAGTGGAAGTGGACGGTGAGATCAAGTGGTTTTTCGGTCAGCACAGGTGCATGCACTGTGCCGACGCCGGCTGCATGAAGGCCTGTCCCGTTCCGGGCGCCATCACGCGCAACGGCAGCGGCTCCGTGGTGATCAACCAGCAGGTGTGCACCGGCTGCAAGTACTGTGTCTTCGGGTGTCCCTTCGATGTGCCGCGCTACGACGCCATGAACTCGGAGGGGTTCGGGGCCGACAAGGCCTTCAAGTGCACCTTCTGCTTCGATCGCCAGGAGATGGGTGAACAGCCCGCGTGTACCAAGACGTGTCCGACGGGAGCCCTGTCCTTCGTGGACAAGGCCGCGCTCGGGGCCATCAAGGCCAGTGCCAAGGAAAAGGGCATGGCGGTCTACGATGGCGACGCCCTCGGGACCAACGTGGTGTTCCTGCTCCAGGACAAGCCGTCCATGTACGGCCTGCCCGCCAAACCGGCGATCCCCACCCCCACATTCCTGTGGCGCACCGTCATGAAACCCGTGGGTGTAGCCGCTTTCCTCGTTGGTGTTCTCGCCGCCATTGCGCACTACGTGTATATCGGCCCGAAGGACATCGAGGAAGAGGACGGGGGTCCTCCTCCGTCATCGCCCTATTCGGGGGGAGGAGGTGAATACTAATGGCACATCATCTCATCAAACGGTTCTCCCAGGGTGAGCGGTTGATCCACTGGCTCCAGATGCTCACCTTCCTGCTTCTCGTCCTGACCGGGGTGGGCCTTTATGCCAAGTCCTTCTTCGGTCTGACAAGGCTCTTCGGGGGTGTGGACACCTCGCGGGCCATCCACCACTACGCGGGGATCGTGTTCATCTTCTCGTCGGTGGCGCTGTTCTTCCAGTGGTTCAAGGACTTCACCGCGCCGGCGGAGGATTCCCTCGGCGAGGTGATCCGGGGCTACCTGGATCACAACATCCACCCGAAATCCGGCAAGATGAACGCGGGCCAGAAGCTGCTCGGCCTGTGCACCGGTCTCTTCGCAGTGGTCATGATCCTCACCGGCCTCGCCATGTGGTTCCCCTTCTTCCTGGGACGTGGAATGCAGCAGTGGATGTATTTC
>CP070682.1:310300-314311 GCA_020352595.1 bacterium
ACGACGCCCGTGTCAACCAGACCGTCCCGAAGACCGCCGAACTGATGAAGGCCGCCGCGAACTCCTTCAGGATCTTTTCCGGCGTCTCGGCGGCGACCTTCTCGATCTCGACGCCGCCCTCGGTGCTGGCCATGATGGCGACCCTTTCACTGGCCCGGTCGATCACCATCCCGAGGTACAGTTCCCGGGCGATGCCCAGTGCCGCCTCGACGAGGACCCTGTTGACCACTTTCCCCTCGGGGCCGGTCTGGTAGGTGATCAGGGGTTTTCCGATGAGCCCCTCGGCCACCTTTCTGGCCTCATCGGGGCTGCTGACGAGCTTCACACCGCCACCCTTGCCTCGACCCCCGGCGTGGATCTGGGCCTTGACGACGGCACGCCCCCCCAGTTCCTTGGCGATGCGTGCGGCGTCCTTCGCCGTGGTGGCCACCCCGCCGTCGGGAATGGGAACACCGTACTGCTTGAGGAGTTCCTTGGCCTGGTATTCGTGGATTTTCATGAAGAGACCTCCTGAAGATCAGTTCCTGGTGCCTGGTGCCTAGGTGCTGGGTTCTAGGTACTAGGTACTCACTTAATGGCGTATTCCTTGACTCCCTGCTCGTACAGGTCGTTGCCCTCGGTGTCGTTGACGACGATGACCGGAAAATCCCTGACGACAAGCCTGCGGATGGCCTCGGGGCCGAGTTCCTCGTAGGCGATGACCTCGGACGATTCTATGCGCCGGGAGATGAGGGCCGCAGCACCGCCCACCGCGGCGAAATAGACGGCCTTGTGCTTGACCATGGCGTCGATCACTTCCCGGGATCGCGAACCTTTACCTATCATCCCTTTGAGTCCCTTTTCAATAAGGATGGGAGAGTAGGCGTCCATCCTGTAGCTGGTGGTGGGTCCTGCCGATCCGATGGCTTCGCCGGGGCGGGTGGGCGTCGGCCCCACGAAATAGATGATCTGGCCCTTGACGTCCACGGGCAGCTCCTCCCCCCGGTTGACGAGGTCCACCAGCCTCTTGTGGGCAGCGTCCCTGCCGGTGAGGATCGTCCCGGAAATGAGGACCCTGTCACCGGCCCGGAGGTCTTTCACATCATCATCGGTCAGAGGCGGGGTCAGGACAATGGCGTCGGACATGTCACACCTCCTAGATCACGGTTTCCTTGTGCCTGTGGGCATGGCAGTTGATGTTCACGGCCACCGGCAGGCTGGCTATGTGGCAGGGATGCATCTCCACGTGCACCGCGAGGGTCGTGACCCTCCCGCCCAGGCCGCCCGGACCGATCCCCAGCTTGTTGATCCTTTCCAGGATGGTGCGCTCCATCTCGGCCAGCTCCGGATCCGGGTTCGGCTCTCCCTGGTGCCTGAGAAGGGACTCCTTGGCGAGCATGGCGGCCTTCTCGAAGGTCCCCCCGATCCCGACACCCACGATGGTGGGTGGGCAGGGGTTGGGTCCGGATTCCTTCACCCGCTGGACCACATATTCGATGATCCCCTCCTTGCCATCCGAGGGCTTCAGCATCATGACCCGGCTCATGTTCTCGCTGCCGCCGCCCTTCCCCGCCAGGGTGAGCCTGACCCTTTCCCCGGGGACGATCTTGACGTGGATGATGGCGGGCGTATTGTCACCCGTGTTCTTTCTGGTGAACGGGTGGCAGACGCTCTTGCGCAGAAAGGCCTCCTTGTAGCCCTGACGGACTCCCTCGTGGATGGCCTCGTTCAGGTCACCGCCCTTGATCCGCACATCCTGGCCGAGCTCCACGAAGATCACGGCGAAGCCGGTATCCTGACACATGGGGAATTTCCCTTCAGCCGCGATCCTCGCATTCTCGAGCAGCTGTTTCAGGATATCCTGGCCCGTGGGCGAGGTCTCCGCCTCGAGCCCCTTTTCCAACGCCTCGACCACATCATCCCCGAGGTGGTAGGCGGCCTCCATGGAGAGATCCTTGACGGCCTGCGTGATCTCCTGCGCCGCGATTTCCCTCATGTGTCCCCCTCCGTGACCGTGCCCGGGCTGAAGGATAGCCGTGGACGCACCACACACTGGCTCCCATCAGCCGTGGGCCTGAAAAAAAAGAGAGGGAGGTGAGCCCCCGGACCTGCCGGCGGTCTCCCTCCCGGTATCATCACAAGAGCCTCGAAAATCCCATCAGAAGGGTAATTTCTGCACGTTGGCCCTGATATCCTCTACGGACTGGTGCAGCGCGGCCTTTTCATCTTTCGTCAGTTCGATCTCGATGATCTTTTCCACGCCGCCTCCGCCGAGGATGATGGGCACCCCGACATAGAGCCCGTCGAAGACGTCGTACTCACCCTCGAGACACGCGGCGCAGGGCAGGATCCTCTTCTTGTCCTTCAGGATGGCCTCCGCCATCTGCACGGCGGCCGCCGACGGGGAATAATAGGCACTTCCCGTTTTCAGGAGCGCCACGATCTCTCCGCCCGCCTTGCGGGTCCTCTCCACTATGGCGTCTATCCGGTCTGCGGGGATGAGCTTCTCGATGGGGATGCCCCCGGCGTAGGAGTAGCGGACCAGCGGGACCATGCTGTCGCCGTGCCCTCCGAGCACAAAAGCGCTGGTGTCCTCGACGGAGATCCCCAGCTCCAGTGCGATGAAGGCCCTGAAGCGCGCGCTGTCCAGGACTCCCGCCATGCCCATGACCCTGTTCTTGGGAAAACCGGTGACCTGCCTCGCCACGTAGGTCATGACGTCCAGAGGGTTGCTCACCACGATGATGTAGGCATCCGGGGAGAATTTGGCCGCCTGCTCGGCGCAGGACTTGACGATCTCGAAGTTCTTGATAAGGAGATCGTCCCGGCTCATGCCCGGCTTCCTGGCAAGACCCGCAGTAATGATGACAACATCGGAACCGGCTGTCTCCTCGTAGCCGTTGGTGCCGACGATATTGCAGTCGAAACCCTCAACGGGAGCCGTTTCCACCATGTCGAGGGCCTTTCCCTGCGGCATCCCCTCGATGACATCCACGAGGACGATATCGCCGAGTTCCTTCGCCGCGGCCCAGTGCACAGCCGTTGCACCCACGTTCCCGGCACCGACTACGGTGATCTTGTTCCGTTTCTTCGCTGCCATGTGTTACCCCCCTTTCTCACCAAAAAGGTCCAGAGTCCATCCACCTACGCCATGGCTGTGGTGGCCGAGAGGCTTCGGCGGAGGCGAAGTCCAGAATCCAGGGGGGAACTCCCCCGGGACCTGGAACTATCCTTACGCCATGTGGTCAATGATCGTCTTGCCGAACTCGGAATAGTTCACATCCTCGACCCACTGGGCTCTCATGAGTGGGGCGAAGGTTAAGGTGACGATCCGGCTGCCGATGGAACCCTCCTTGCGGAAGCATTCATGAACAGTTGACACGTAAAACCAGCGAAACGGCCCCTCGAGACGGACATCGGCGTTAAAAAAGGGTGCGTCGTGGTTGCCGCGCCCCCTTCGAACCGGCCTTCCCGTCCGGATCGGCGGAGGGGGGTCGCCCATCCAGGTCGGCCCAGGCCTGACACTGAAAACCGGTGAGACCTGATTAGTATACTGTATACAGTATACCTATATAGACCAACTCTCGAACTGTCAAGGATTTTGTGATTCCGCGTTACAATATCGCCGAGCGAGGTGCAGGGAGCGGAGAACCGGGACATAATCCCGGGCTTTCGCTCTTCGATCTTTGTTCTTCGCCCCCTGCCTGAATCCTCGCAGGGGCGCGGATGGCCTATTTCCTCAGGCGCAGTCCCAACTCCGCCAGCTGCGCCGGGTCGACGATGCTGGGCGCGTCGGTCATGAGGCATGTCGCCTTCTGGGTCTTGGGGAAGGGGATGACGTCCCTGATGGACCCGGCCCCCGTGAGAAGCATCATGATGCGGTCCAGACCGAAGGCGATGCCGCCGTGGGGCGGGGCGCCGTACTGCAGTGCATCGAGCAGGAATCCGAACTTCATGCGCGCCTCTTCGGGGCCGATGTTGAGAAGTTCGAACACCCGGCTCTGGACGTCCTGCCTGTGGATCCTGATGCTG
>CP070682.1:314411-317127 GCA_020352595.1 bacterium
AGAAACTCGTTGATGTCCATGATCCCGGCCAGAAACCGTTCCCTCCGGGAGCCATCGACATCCGCTTCAGCCAGCAGGAGGTTGTAGTTCTCCTTGAGGTTGCTGCCGCATGAAGCGCATCCGGTGACAACGACATCCAGATCGTGGGCCTCGAACGCCTCCAGGTTTCTGAGGGCGAGCTCGCGGGCCGTTTTCCTGGCACCGCCCGTCAGGGCAGGCATGCCGCAGCACACCTGATCGGTGGGAACCACCACGGTGGCGTTCCGGGCAGCCAGGAGTTCGACCATACCGGCACCGATGCCGGGATAGAGATAGTTGGTCATGCAGCCGGCAAATATGCCCACCCTGGGGCCTGTACCTCGCCTGACAAGCCCCCTGTAGTCGTCCGTGAAGAACCGCTGCGCCACACCCGGCAGTGTCCGATCGGGTGGTATAAGGGGCATGGGAAACCGTCTTCTGAGCCCGCTTTCCGTGGGGATCCTCCTGAACATGACTCCCTGGAAGGCCTTGCCGGTGCGCATGACCAGGTCCAGCAGGCGCGGTATCCCCACCAGCGCCTTGATGAGAAGGACCTTGCCCCTGCCCGGGCCCTCGTTCTCCGTAAGGTCCTGCCTTGCCCGGAACATGATGGAGAGGGTCGGGACTCCGCTGGGACAGGCTTCCTCACAGGCACCGCACAGAAGGCAGGTCTCGAGATATTCCCTGTAGAGCCCGGATCCCTCCAGGTGACCCTGGGAGACGGCCTCCACAAGGGCCATCTTCCCCCTTGCCGAGTTGGCCTCCCCGGGACACACCGAGTTCACGGGACAAACGGTGCGGCATGTCCCGCACTTGACGCACGATATCATGTTCTCCCTGTCCGCCATCGATCTAAGCCCTCAGTTCCCTGGCAACACTGCTTCGGTCATAGTCGAAGGTCTTGTGGGGATTGAGGATGTTGTTGGGGTCCAGGGCCCGCTTTATCCTCCTCATGACCTCGATGGCGGTTCCCTCCAGTTCGATGTCCAGGTAAGGCGCCTTGGCGATGCCGATGCCGTGTTCACCGGACAGCGTTCCACCCAGGGAAACAACCACCTGGAACAGTTCCTCCACCGCGGCGTGGGCGCGGGAGACCTCGTCGGCGTCCCCGGGGTCGAGCAGGAAGTTCACGTGCACGTTACCGTCTCCGGCGTGGCCGAAGTTGACGATGATGACGCGATACCTGCGCGACAGTTCCTCGATCCTTGCCACCAGTTCGGGGATCTTCATCCTGGGAACAGCCACATCCTCGTTGATCTTGAGGGGCCTTATCTTCATGATGGCCGGAGATATGGACCTGCGTGCCGCCCACAGGGAATCCCTGTCGGATTGCCGGCTTGCTGAACGGACGAAGACGCTGCCGGATTCGGTGCAAGCCTGCGCGATGGTCCTCTCATCCTCCTCGACCGCAGCAGGAGAGCCGTCCACCTCGATGAGCAGGAGCGCCCCCGACTCGGAAGGAAGTTCAAAACCGATGTAGTCCCTGACGCACTCCACCGCGCTGCGGTCCATGAACTCCAGTGTGGAGGGTACGACCCGGCTGGACATGATGCTGGCGACGGCGTCGGCGGCACGGCCGATGTCGGTGAATCCCGCCAGCATGGTCCTCACCGCCTCAGGTATGGGGATGAGCCGGAGGAGGAGACGTGTGATAAAACCCAGGGTGCCCTCCGATCCGACGATGAGCCTGGTCAGGTCGTACCCTGTGACGCTCTTTATGGCGGCGGATCCGGTGTGGATGATCTCCCCCGTCGGCATGACCACCTCCAGCGCCATGACATAGTCCCTGGTCACACCGTATTTCACGGCGCGGGAACCGCCGGCGTTCTCGGCGGCGTTGCCGCCCAGCGTGGAGAAGTTCATGCTCGCCGGATCGGGTGGAAAGAAGAGGCCGTGCTTCTTCGCCTCCGACTGCAGATCTCCGTTGATGACTCCTGACTCCACCCAGGCCACGGAGTTTTCCGGATCGATGTTCAGGATCCGGTTCATCCTCCCCGTCGTCAGGACCAGACCTCCATCGACGGGCAGCGATCCTCCCGTCAACCCCGTGCCCGCCCCCCTGGGCACGACGGGGAAAGGCACCTCGTTGGCCAGCCTGAGAATGGCGGATACCTCCCCGGCCCCGGCAGGATGGGCTACCATCTCCGGCAGATAACGCCTGTTCATCCCGTCGTAGGAGTAAAGAAGAAGATCCTCCCGTCTATGGGACCAGTGGGCGTCTCCGACGATCTGCCGGATCCGGTTCCTGACCCTCGCGTTCAAGCTGTCTCCCGTTTTCACCGGAACAAGCTTCTCATCTGGCGGACTCCAGGGAACCCTTCAGGTACCTCATGTGACCTTCGTAAATGTATTCCATGGTCTGTCTCACCACTTCCTCCGGGTCCACCTTGACCCTTGCCTCTCCGGTGTCCATGGCAGCCCTGGCCACAGCGGCCGCCACCTGTGGAGGAACCTTGAAATTCATGGCGCTGGGGATTATGTACCCCGGCTCCAGATCCCCATCGGGTATGAAGTCGGCTATGGCCCTGGCTGCCGCCACCTTCATCTCGTCGTTGATGTTCTTCGCCCTCACGTCCAGGGCTCCCCTGAATATTCCGGGAAAAGCCATGCAGTTGTTCACCTGGTTGGGGAAGTCCGAGCGCCCCTGTGCCACCACGGCCGCTCCGGCCGCATGGGCCTCGTCAGGCATGATCTCGGG
>CP070682.1:317227-319959 GCA_020352595.1 bacterium
ACAAGCATACTAGGGAAAACAATCCTCGGTCAAGGGAAAACATGTATTCCAAGTAAAAAGTGTATTCAAAGCCTTACGTGTCGTTCGAGCATGACTGCACACCCCTCCATGTACAATCCAGGCAAAGATCTGCTACGATTCCTGAGTCTAAAATCGACAGTTCGGTAGGAATCCTGACTTATACGGCGCAGCCAAGGGGGTAGCCATGAGCGACCAGGACGAAAAGATCCGCAAGAAGAAACAGGAATGGGAACAAGGCCCGTTGAAGAAGGCCTTGGGTCGATTCTCCTACCTTCAGCAGGCACCCGCCCGCTTTTACACCCCGCTGGACACAAAGGATCACGATTTCCTCGGCAACGTTGGCTTCCCGGGCGAATATCCTTTCACAGCAGGGATCTATCCATTCGATCCGATGGCCGGGCTTTCGAAACTCGCAGCAAAGGCACCGACAGCCTCAGGGCTGACGCGGGCGGCCATGTACTCGGGGTACGGAGCACCGGAAGACACGCGGGACTACTACCAACAGAACATCGAGCGTGGTATCCGTCAGGGCCCCAACCTGGCCATGGACCTCCCCACCCAGTGCGGTTACGATTCGGACAACCCCTTGATGGAAGGCGAGGTCGGCAAGGTTGGCGTGAGCATAGATACCCTCAGGGACCTGGAGGTGATCTACGAACCCTACCAGGGGGAGATCAACCTGGATGGCATTGCCTCAAACTTCACGATCAACGCCCCGGCCATCTATCTGATCGCCATGTATGTTGCACTTGCTCAAAAGCGTGGTGTTCCCCTGAACAAGCTGCGGGCAACGCCGCAGAATGATGTGCTGAAGGAATACATCGCACGGGGAACCTACATCTTTCCACCGAAGCCAGCCATGCGTCTTTTTCGGGACACCCTGGTCTTCATCAACGAACACTTGCCCAGGATGAACATCACCAGCATGGGCTGTTACCACATCCGGGAAGCCGGGGCCACTCGCGTTCAAGGCCTTGCGTATGCCATGTCGATTGCCTGCGCCTACCTTGAGGAGGGTGTCAACGCCGGGGTGGAAGTTGACGCTTTCGCACCTCGTTTCACCTTCAACGCCATGGGCGGAAGCATGGAGTTTCTGAACGAGATCGCCTTTCAGCGGGCCGCCCGACGCATGTACGCCCGGATCCTGAAAGAACGGTTTGGGGCCAGGGACCCCCGGAGCATGCTCTTGCGACAGCCGGTAACTGCTATGATCGGCCCTTTCAGCACAACGAAACAGAGACCCCTCAACAACCTGACCCGTGCGGTCGTCGGAGCCATTGCAGGCGCATTGTCCGGAGGGCCTCCGGCCGCTTTCCCGCCGTACGACGAACCCCTCGG
The DNA here is from genome assembly GCA_020352595.1 of bacterium. GTDB lineage: Bacteria > BMS3Abin14 > BMS3Abin14 > BMS3Abin14 > BMS3Abin14. The sequence goes on from CP070682.1 coordinate 318,587, forward strand.
GCTGGGTTGGAGCCGTGAGGCCCAGCAGCTGGCCCAAGACGCAGGCCGAATCCTTGCCTGCGAGGCGAAACTCCTCGACGTGGTCGATCCGTTTGCCGGCTCGTACTGCATGGAGGCCCTGACCGATGAGATCGAGGAGCAGGCCTGGGCCGAACTGGACAAGCTCGACAAGATGGGCGGTATCGTCCCGGCCATCGAGCAGGGCTATGTCCAGCGCGAAGTAGCCAAGAGCGCGTACGAGTACCAGAGAAGGGTGGCCAGGGGAGACGCCCAGATCGTAGGGGTCAACTGCTTCATCGGCGAGCATGAACTCGAGGTGGAAACGACCCGCCTGGTTCCCCATCCGTACGATCCGGAAAGGCGAGCCCAGGCCGAGGAGAAACAGATTGCGAATCTCGGAGAAGTGAAAAGGACCCGGAACGACAGCGACGGGAAAAGACTGCTGCTTGAGCTGGAGCAGAAGGCGCGCAACGAGGAAGAGAACCTGGTAACGATCATGGTGGAGTGCGCCAAGGCCTATGTAACCCTGCAAGAGGTCTGCGATGTACTCAGAGGAGTTTTTGGAGAGTATGAGCCGCCGTCCATATTCTGACACGCTCTCGAACCTGAGACACGAACAGCCGGAGGCGGAGGACTACGTCTTCAGCTTTCCCCTGCGCAGCGAGCATCGTATGGACAGCCTGAGCTTGACAGAAATGTTGGGGACCCACGTGCATGAACTCCTGGATGTTCTGGTCCCGATTTCCGCGGGCCAGGAGGTCCAGGTCCAAGGGTTCAAGTTGATGAACGATCGGGGCACTGTCCATCCCCTGCTGCATGCACCGGAAGACCGGGGGAATTCAGAGTCAGACGATCCCCTGGAGATCTATGAACCCCGCATAAAGTACATCCAGCGTATCCTGGAATCGCTGTTAGCCTTGGTGGATCTTGAGGTTGAATGGAAAAGGGTCGCTGTGGACGGATTCCGTCAGAAGAAGCCGGGACAGTGGCTGACACCCAGCGGCGGGCCGGCGGACATCCTGGCCCACGCGGCCAGTCGCTGCAACCTGAACTGCCGCTTCTGCTACAACGCCGGAAGCCCTCCGGCACTGAAGTCCAGGACCAGATCGCCTGACGAGGAACACAGAGAAATACGGGCTCGAATCAACCACTATACCCCGGGGTCCAGACTGAGCCTATTCCCCAACACAGGAAGCCCCTGCGAGGCCTTGGCGCATCCCGCATTCAACGACATTCTGGCCGCCTTGCGTCAGAAGACCCGGGAATGCATCCGCATCCCCACGAACGGATCCTTACTCACCGCGGCAATGATCAAGAGATTAGCCGGTCATCTGCCTGTCTTTCTGGACATCTCTCTGAACTCCGCCTCCCCG
>CP070682.1:320059-323405 GCA_020352595.1 bacterium
ATGGATTTGTAGTTCACCTCGTCGAGGACCTTCAGGTCAGGGAACATCCTCAGCAGGGAGTCTTCATCCATGCCCTTTTTCTCGGCCCTCATCTTGATGAGGTAGAGGATGGAGACGGCGAAGGAGACGGCGAAGGCGCCGTAGCTGACGAAGGATGTGATGACGTGGTAGAGGAGCCAGTCGCTCTGGAGGGCCGGGACCAGCGGCCTGATCTCGTCCGGGAAGAAGAGGGCGTTGGCCGCCAGGATGACGAAGGCGATGGGAGCCACCACGGCTCCCAGCGTCTTGTGCTTGAACCGCCACTCCACCAGAAGGTAGGCGGCCATGACGCACAGGGCGAAGAAGCTCATGGACTCGTACATGTTGGAAAGGGGCGCATGCCCGATGCCCATCCTGTAGGACTCCACCCACCTGAGGGTCTTGCCCACGGCGTGCACCACGACCCCCACGGCGGCCGTCGCCGTGGCCACGGCCCCCACCGCCTTTTTCCGGAAGGCCAGGTAGATAACGTAGAAGAAGGTCGCGAAAAGGTATGCGAAGGTCGCTATGTTGTGAAGGGTCGTGCTGTCCATGTCGTTCTCACCTCATGAAAGTCGTATGGAACATTCAAGGTTTCCGGTTGGCGGCTGGAGAATTATCACTTCCCACATGCGCCCATGCTCCCCTACCCCTTCCTTCCCTTCAGGGCGCCCTTGAGCTCGGACAGGGCCTCCTCGAAATCCCTCTCGAAGGTCGCGGGGTTCCGGTTGGTCGTGCCGGCCATGAGGACCGCCGTCTCGTCAGCGTCGAGGTCCACCCTGATCCAGACCCGCCTGTGTGGGACGAAAAACGCGATATACAGGCCGATGATCATGATGGCGCACGCCAGCCACACCACCGGCACCCCGGGATCCCAGGCCACCTGGAGGCCGGTGTACTCCCTGATGGCCGTGTTCTTGATGCTGAGGTAGACGGGGCCTCCCCGAAGCCTGTCCCTGTCCGGAGCGGCCTGGCTGACGAGGAAGTCCCTCCGCCCGCTCCCCAGGAACTGGCTCATCTGCACCGCGGGGCTCCCGCCCATGTAGTCGGGGAAGATCTGCTGGATGACGTAGGTGGAGGAATCGCCCATGACGTTGAACGACTGCCCGGCGCGCACGGTGACGTCCGGTCCGGCCACCGTGCCGGACGGGTCGAGGACCTGGAAGGTGACCGTGGAGTTCTGGTCCACGCCGTAGCTGGACTGGTAGAAGTAGATGCCGTCCACGATGAGGGGGTGGTTGACCTCGATCCTCTTCCTCTGGACCTCCTGCCCGCCCCGTATCACCGTCAGGTCGCTGTAATAATCCTTGGGCTGCTGGGTGCCCGGGTAGTACTCCACCTTGAAGTCGTCGCAGCGCACGATGAAATCCAGCTTCACCGCCGTGTTCTTGCCCCGCAGGGGGACCCGGTCCACGGCCTGCCCCTCAACGATGGCCACGAAACCCTTGAACCCCCTCAGGCCCCCGATAAGGGCCCCGACGGCCAGGATAAGGATGCTCAGGTGGACGACGTAGGCGCCCAGCCGTCCGTACCATCCCCTGTCCACGTAAAGGGTCTCCGAGCCGCCGTCCCGCTCCCGGCGCACCTTGCCGAACCGGCTGGCCAGGATCCTCTCGGCCTCGCCGACGGCGTCCTGGGGCGCGATGCCCCGCCTCACGGAGCCCCTGTGTTTCATGCGCTTGAAAAGGGCGTCGTCCAGGACCCTGGGGGACTGCGTCATCAGCCTCCAGGCCCTGGGAAAGCGCTTCACGGAACAGAGGGTGATGTTGACCAGCAGCAGGATGAGGAGCGTGAGGAACCACCAGGACCGGTACATGTCGTCCAGCGCAAGGAACTGCAGGAACCTGTAGACCCCGGGCCCGTACTCCATGAGGTACTGCTCCGGCCTGCCTTTCTGCAGGACCACCGTGCCGATGACGCTGGTCAGGGCGAGGAATATGAGGAGGTAGATGGCCAGGGTCACCGAGGCCAGGGAGTCGTAGAGGCCGCCCAGGAAGGAGCTGCCTGTCCCCTCCGGCGGGGCGGTCCTCTCGACATCCCGGCCGGGGGCTGATGGCTCGTTCTTGTCTGTCACTTTCTTTCTCACTGTGTTGGGGTCGATTCAAAACGAGAGGGCGGCTGCCGCCGCCCCCTCCCTGATATTCCTCGTCAACCGACGGAAACTATTCCACGTGGCATTCCTTGCACTTGGTCGGGCCCTGCCCCTGCTCCTTGTGGCAGTCCCTGCACAGCTTGTGGAAGGCGTCCTTGACCGTCGGGGCACTGGCGTCCTTGCCGTGGCAATCGAAGCAGCTCTTGATCTCCTCCTTGGCCTTGGCCCCGTGGTGGCACTTGAAGCAGTCGATGGTGCCGGAGTGCTTGGCGTGATCGAAGTTCACACCGGATTTCGTGTCCTTGCCCTTGTCGATCATGATCTGGGCGGGCGGGTCGGCCGCCACGGCAAGGGTCGCCGCAAACGCCGTCGCTACGGCGATCGCGATGAAAATAACGGCCAGCTTCCTGCTCATCAGTACACCTCCTTGGCAACTAAAGCTTTGTCTGATTTTTCACAATGGCCTTAGTCTGTGGTGTATACCACAGCCGGAAACGGAGTGTCAATCAATTGAGGCATTTGGTCACAAACCGGCGGCCGCCGGGCCCGCCGCCTCTAAAAATGCCGTTTCCGGCCCCTTTCCGGGTGCTCGTCCCTTAATACGCAGGCCGGCCCGGAAGGTTACCGGGAGGTGAATTCCAGGATCTCAAGATCCTGGTTCCTGACTCCGGAATCCAGATCCAGACCGTGGGCTCTGGACTCCTTTACTCTGAACTCTCTACTCTGAACAGCCTACTCCTCCCCTTGCCGGTCCCCTCCCTCGACAACGGCAAGGGTGTACCTGTCCGGATCCAGGTACCTGCGGGCTGCTGCCCTGACCTGGTCGGCGGTCACGGACTGGATCCTCTTCCGGAAGGCGAGGGCCCTGTCCAGTCCCTGGCCGTAGAGGGCGGGGAAGAACACCTCGTCGGCCCTGGACTGGAGGGTCTGAAGGCCGATCATGTGGCTTCCGACCATGTATTCCCGGGCCCTCTGGAGCTCATCATCCGGCACCGCCTCCTCCCGCACGCGCCTTATCTGGTCGCGGAAACCCTCCAGCGCCTCCCCTTCCCGCTCGGGGCTGACACCGATGCCGAAGGCGATGTAACCCGGATCGAGGCCGGGGGCCACGAAGGAGAAGACGCTGTAGGCGATGCCCTGCCTGTCGCGCAGTTCCCTGAAGAGCCGCCCTCCCTGTCCCGCCAGCACCGCATTGAGGACCTCCAGGGCGTCCAGGTCCTCGGCGTCGAGGGTGGG
>CP070682.1:323505-329237 GCA_020352595.1 bacterium
AGCTCCGCCCCCTGGAAACCGCGGACTGACACCTCTGCGTGCCGTCAATCCCCCTCGCGGGACTCGACTTGCAAGATCCCGGCCTTCCGGGCGCATACCGCCGCGCGGACCCGGCCGTGGACGCCGGGATAGCCGGGATCCTCCACCGGATCGCGGTCGTGACACCTGCCCGGCGCCCCTTACCAAAACGAGGGCCATTTTTTCAAGGTTCCGCGGACCGGAGACCTAGGAGCCCAGCACGAAGTCGCCGAACACCATGGGCCAGGTGGCCATCAGGGTGAAGATGGCGAAACCCGCCATGGAAAACAGGCACAGGCGTCTTTGCAGGGAGGGTATGACCGCCTCCAGGGACGGGGGGCCCTTCAGCAGGCCCAGCACCCCCGTTCCCGCACCCGTGACGCCTGCCGTGAAGAGGGAGAGGTAGAGGGGATAGCCGATGTAGTTGTAATCCTCCTGGAGGAGACAGAAGGGGCAATGATGCGTGGGCAGTTCGTAGTAGTAGGGGGCGATGAAGGAGATGAGGGCGATGAGGGACACGACTGTCGTCATCCCGGCCAACAGGCCGAAGGCTCCGGCGCCCCTCCCTGTCACGAGGACGTGGATCCCCACCCTCAGCGTCAGGATGACGGTGAGATAGAAGGCGATCCTCGTGGCGCCCGCGGGAAGGCCCGCGATGCCGGCCGCTATGCTCTCCGTATCGCCGCTGAAGAGGGTGCCGCAGCAGGAGGTGATGACATCGGCCCTCAGTCCGGCAAAGTAGCCGGTCTGCAGGAAGGTTCCCAGCCCCATCAGGACCGTCAGGAGGATGAGGAGCCTGTACTTGGGTCGGATCAGGGGATAGTCGCTGCACCTGTTGTCCGTGTGGTTCACGATGACCCACACGCCGCAGAACATGAAGGTGACGGTTTTCAGGATGAGCGTCGGGTAGCCGTAGTCATTGACGCCGAGGGACCCCGCCGCGCACATCGCGCCCACGAAGAGGCCGTGCATGTGCTCCGCCGTGAAGACGAAGAGGAAGAGGGAGAAGAGTTCGAACCCCAGCAGGTAAGCGAAGATGGTGGAGATGAGATAGGTCTTCCTCTCGAGGGCCAGCTGCCCCTCGCTCCCGCTCCGGATGTCCCAGTGTCTCAGGATCCTGAGCGCCGTGGCCAGGGCATAAAGGGCAAAGGCCGTGATGAGCAGGGAGCCCCCCACCAGGGCGATGATGGCCGGATTAATGATCATGGGGCACGATCCTGCCGTCCCTCATGAAGACGACCCTGTCCACGACGGGGGACTCGATGATCAGGGGGTCGTGGCAGGCGATGAGGATGGTCTTTCCTTCCCTCCTGAACCCGCCGAAGATCTCCAGGAGCCGCCGTGCGAGGCTGGAGTCCAGGTGGGCGGTGGGTTCGTCGGCGATGATGATGGCTGGATCGTTGATGAGGGCCCTGGCGATGGCCACCCGCTGCTGCTCACCGCCCGAGAGGTTCTCCACGTGCTGGCCGGCTTTCGAGGCGATGCCGAGCCCTTCCAGCAGGGAGAGGGCACGGTCCCTGACGGACCTGTGGGAAACGCCGGTGGGGTAGGCGGGCAGCATGGTGTTTTCCAGCACCGTGATCCCCTTGACCAGGTTGTAGTTCTGGAAGATGAAACCAAAGGTCTCCCTCCTTATGCGGACGGCGAAGCGCTCCGGGAGGCTCGTGATCTCCCTTCCCTCCAGCCATATCCTCCCGGAGGTGGGCCTGGACATGCACCCCAGGAGGCTCAGGAGGGTTGTCTTTCCCGACCCGCTGGGCCCCGCGAAAACGCTGACGGCATCCAGGGCAACCTCGAGATCGATCCCCTTCAGTGCCTGGAACTCGTTGGGCTGCCCGGCGTTGAAGGTCTTGGTTATGGACGCTAACCGGATCACGGGTGCCTTTCCAACCGTCCGCCGACCATGGCTTCAGCGCCTCATGACCGCGTCGGGGTCGGTCACGGCCACCTTCCACGTGGGGACCACGGTGAGAAGCGTGTAGGGCACCACGGTCAGGAAAAAGAGGACGGCCAGCTGATAGGCGCTGACCTGGGGCCTTAACGTGAACTTCGGGTAGAGGATGGACCAGCCCTTCAGGGCGTGCTCGAAGAGAGACGCGGATGCGAAGTACACGTGCACGTAGCCGGTGATGGCTCCCAGGGCGAAGGCCGAGACGGAGACCACCGCCCCTTCCCAGAACTTCATCATCAGGACGTCCGACGTGTCCCAGCCGATGCCCTTGAGGATGCCGATCTCGGTCTTTTCCTCCGCGCTCAGGCCGGTGGCCTTGTCCCACGCGAAGATGAAGAAGGCCAGGACGGCAGATCCCAGCAGCACGACGACGTAGCCGGCGCGCCAGTCGAAGATGGCGGCGTAGGTCCGCGCGATCTCCTCCCTGAGGATGGGCCTCGTGTCCGGAAGCTCCCTGACGATCTTCTCCGCTACGGTGGGCCGCTCCCTCTCGTTGCGGACACGTACCACGAGATCGGTGGCGTGGCCCTCCGGGACACCCGAAATTTTCCTGAATGTGGGCTCGGACATGAGGATGAGGTCCGCCGTCACGAGGTCGGCACCGTCGCTCATGGCGCTGGTCGGCAGCAGGAAGAGGGAGTTCCCGTCGTGGGTCCTGAAATACATCCTGCCGTCCCAGAGGGCGCCCCACGTCCTGAGCACGCCCCCACCCGTCTGCACGGTGTCGTCCGGCCCGGAGAAGGTCTCAGGGACCAGGATGGTGTAGTTGGTCCTCGACGCCTGGTGGTAATAGTAACCCCAGAGCCGGGGACGCACCGAGGAGGCTCCGCGTATCCGTTCGATCCTCTCCGCGTAGGCGACGGGTATGAGCGAGTGGCGACCGCCCACCGTGCGCTGCACGATCATCTCCGGGCCTGCCTCCAGGACGGCGGCCGCTTCTTTGCGCAGGGCATCGGTGAAGAAGATGACCGACGAGAGAAGAAAGATGACCAGGGTGTAGACCATCAGCAGCGCCAGGTTCCTCAGCTTCCGCCTCCAGAGGGAGGAGAGGGTATAGTCCATGAAGGCCCTCTGCCTCTCGATCCACTTCACCCTAGGGGCCCCCTTCCAGGAGGTGAGGGGGCGGCAGGACCAGGGATCCTGAGGGGAAGTGCTCCAGGGCCATGGGATGATCCTGGAAAGCGGAGTGAAGGTCGGCCTGGGAGAGGTGCCTGGTGTAGCGCGCCTCCGTGAACAGGCACAGGTCGGTCAGGCCCAGATCCCGGACCAGCTGCCGGCGCCTCTCCAGGCCCCTCGCGTACTCCTCGCCTCCGATAAGGGGATGGACGACGAAGAGGCCTCCCATGACCAGGACGCACCCGAGGAGAAACACCAGAAACCCGGTTGACCTGCGCACCGTCATCGCCGTGCCCCCTTCCCCGCCGCCCCCGGAGCTCCCTCAGTCCAGTTCCCGGATCACCGCCGGCGAGATCTCCTCGAACCGGAGGACGGCATCCCCCTTGTGATCCTTCAGGAATGTCCTGGCGTCCTCAAGGGAGGCCAGGGGGATGAGTTCGTGCCCCATCGGTCCGTAGACATCGCTTCCCGTCACGAAATAGGCCTTCCTCGCGTCCATGGGTTGGATGTTGTAATACTCCCTGACGAAGATCCCCGCGACAGCCCTCTTGTCCCTCCCCGGGCTGTACTTCCCCATGTCGAGGAAGAACTTGAACAGGTCCTTGGCCCCGTCGAAAAAAACCGCCGATCCGTCATCGAAGACGATCTCGGCGATCCAGTCGGGATACTTGTACACGAACATGCCGCACACCGGGCACTTGTCCCGTTGGGACGGCTGCGGGGGATCACCCCTTTCCGCCAGTGCGGTGCCGGCCGCAAGCAGGACGGCGGCCAGTGCCGCAACCCGGATCCGCGTCCCTTGCGCTCCTCCCGTCATCTGATACGGCCCCTCACTCTGGCAGCGGATGCCCTCAACGGCCCTGAAACATGGACAAGGGCAGGCTGATCCTCACTGCTGCACGGCCAAAACAGAAACAACGGGGCCATTATATCACGCAACTTTGCGGTGGCAACCGAGTAGCCTGGAAGACGATTTATGGAAATATTGCGGGATTCCATGTAATATCTTGAAGATTATTATCCTCAATTTTAAGTGTTACTGTTCCGTGCCGCCCGGCCTCGGGGATCGGACCGTGACCCGCTGCCGCCGGCACCGGTGCACCCGGCGGCATCCGGGCGACCCATCCCCAAAGGAGGTAGGAAAATGAAGGCGCGAAAGGCAAACCCCCGGCCAACCCTCGTCATTCTGGCCGCACTGGTAATCACGCTGGCCAGCGTTACCGTCCTGCCGGGGGCCGATGAGGGGTGTTTTTACTGCGGGATGAAGAGGGCGATGTTCGGGCACTCCTGGATGGACATCGAGCGCGAGGACGGGTCAACCGTCGGCGTGTGTTCCGTGCACTGCGCGGCCGTGGACATGGCCCTGAACATCGACAAGCCCGCCAGGAGCATCACCGTGGGGGACTATGACAGCAAGAAGCCCATCGACGCGGAGCAGGCCTACTGGGTCATCGGGGGCGAGAAAATGGGGGTCATGACCGCGAGGGCCAAGTGGGCATTCGGGACGAAGGAGAGCGCCGACGCATTCATGAAGCAGAACGGGGGCCAGGCGGCCACCTTCGAGGAGGTCATGAAGGCGACCTTCAACGACATGTACGAGGACACCCTGATGATCCAGAAGAAACGGAAGATGAAGAGGATGAACCAGGGGGGCATGCAAAAGTAGGCGGGCCGCGGCCGGCGGAACGAAAGAGCCGGATCCTGCCGCCCATGGAAAATCTTTCCGATATCTGACGAGATCCGACGGGAAAAAGGATCCAGAACCTGGACTACCAGTTCAAAGTTCAGGCGAAGGCTCCTCGCATCCAGACAGGCTGGGCCGACGAGAACTTTTCGCCCATGCGCCCATGCGCCAGGCGTTCACCCAGGTGCACCGGTTCACCAGTGCACTTGTGCACTAGATCACCCCTTACCCTTCACCCATTCACTCATTCACTGGCTCCTTCGTCCACGCACCCGTGCACCCACGCACGTACGCACGTACGTGCCTCTTCCCCTCCCTCCAATTGACTTCGGGTCCGTGAATGACTATTATTCCGCTGGAGAAAGGACCTTCGGATTGAGGGTCCTTTTGCGTTGACCGGCCTGACGGATCGGGACCCCGGTCTATCAGGCCGCCACCATGAAACCACCGCCATCAAGGAAAAGAAGATAACCGCATGAAGAACAAAGCCCTGCGATACGCCCTCCTCTGCGTCCTGACCGTCTCCTGGACCCTCGCCCTCTTCCCGGGGCCGCGCCCCGGCCTCGCCGGCGTCAAGGCCGAGGCCGGGAAGGCCGACCGGGTGGTGATCTACCAGTTCCACAGGCGCTTCCGGTGCCAGGAGTGCGTCAACCTGGAGAACACCATACGTGAAACGCTCCAGACCCACTTCCCGGAGGACCTCAAGTCGGGCAGGGTGGTCTTCACCGTGTTGGACCTGGACAAGGAGGGTAACGAGCACTACGAGAAGGATTACGATTTCTTCTACAACACCGTCATCATGGTGGACGTGCGCGGGAACCGGGAGGTCCGCTTCAAGAATCTGGAGCAGGTCTGGAAGCTATGGGACCAGAAGGGAGCCCTGATGGAGTTCGTGCGGTCCGAACTGGACGCCTACCTGAAGGGGCTGTGAGGGGGAGCAGGGCTAGGATCTCAGGTCTCAGG
>CP070682.1:329337-333266 GCA_020352595.1 bacterium
ATGGCCAACACGAAAGGGAGTGACGGCACGACTCCGGGCTCCACCGCGCTCCCTGATCCGTGGATCCGCAGGGGGAGGGGCATTCCGGAGGACAGGAGGCAAAATATGGGAGCCGGGCCCCCGCAGGCCTCTGCTGCGAGGGCGGGACCCGGCTCCAGGCAGATGTCGGACCCCTTCTGTTAAAAGGGTGTCGCCAGGGTCGTCTGGTAAACGGCCGATCCGTCCCCGGCGTCGAAGGTGAAGGTGCCGCCGCCCGTGGTGAAGGCGAAGGACGCCGTGGCGCCGCCCGCCTCCAGGGTGATCCAGCCGTCGTCAGGCCACCCGTAGCAGGCGAAGAGGTCGCTCCAGTAACGGCAGCTGGAGGGCAGGCCCGAGGCGTCGTCGTCCCAGGTCAGGGATACGTCGAAGTCCAGGCACCCGGCAGGGCCGGTGGGAACGTCCCCCTCCGCGCAGTACCTGCCCGAGGAGACGAAGGTGGAGGTGGAAAGGTCCCAGGCGTGGGTCTGGCCGAAGCCCAGCAGGGCCCGGGTGTACTGACTGGAGGGCGTGATGCTGGAACTGTAGAAATAGTCCATGGCATAGTCGGCTGATATGACGTCCCGGAAGGACCAGTACGAGGTGGCCGAGTCGCGGGCGGCGTTCATGTTCGAGGAGATGAACCCCGAAAGGAGCGTCCTTCTCCACCATTCCTGGTAACCGTCGAAGGGGTGCCCCTGGCTGGTGAAAAAGGCGTCGTGATTGACGTAGTAGGCCGAGTCGTCCGTGAGGGGGCTACCGACTGGGCCAGGGCCCACCGGACCTATGACCTGCGGAACAGTGACGGGGATGCCGTCCGTGGTCCGGGTGGAAGAGGCGGATCTGTACAGCGCCCCGCGGCCCGCCTGCAGTTCCGGGAAGTAAAGGTAGCCGAAAACAGCGGCGAGGGGGGATGCGCCCAGCCCGAGGGCGTCGATCCGGCCGTTTGCGACCCCGCCCTCGGCATAGGAGATGAGCACGCCGGCGGAATCGGCGAAATCGTTGAAGGTGAGCGACTGCATCACGGAGGTGTAAAGCGAGGTGTCGCTCCAGGTGCTGGTAAAGGATCCCGCGTAGGTGTACGACCCGCCGTCCCCGCCCTCGACGAAGTCGCTGGTGCTCGAGGAGGTGGTGCCCAGGGAGGTGAGCACCGGACTTCCGCCGAACTGCATGGCCAGCCCGTTGACGCTGGCCAGGAACTCCCCGTACAGGTTCTGCGTGCCGGTGGTCGAATCCAGCACGGCCGGCAGGCCGGCACCCGTGTAGGTCGGCTCGGACCTGGGAACGTTGCTGCCCCCGTCGCCGCACCCGACCATGACCCCCAGCCCCAGAGCAAGAGCGAGCACGAACATGGTTTTTGTTTTCATCAAGACCTCTCCTGTGAAGTGAAGTGGAAACGCTCCTTCGTCCGCGGCCTCCACCGCGATGCTAATAATTATAACCGGGCACCGGGGATCTTCAAAGGCATGTTTTGATGCCGGACGGCGGCTGCCCCCGGATCAGGGAGGTCGGCAGCGTGGTGCCGACGGTCGGCGCCGGGTACCGGAACCGCCCGTCCGGACAATGTCCGGCCACTTCACGGTCCGTGTGCTATCCTCTTCAGGGTAAGGCGGCCTGACGCGACCGTGAAGCACACGGAAAATTCCTGTTCCGGGATGCCGGGAGGATGCCATGGCCTACAAGATCGCAGGGGTCCACGATTTCGAGGGTCCTTTCATCTCCTGCTACAGCCTCAGGGAGGAATCCGGGGTCTACGTCGTTCTCGACCTGCGCGCCGACGGGTATCACATGGTCGACGCCGGGGAGTCCGGCAGCGTCAGGCAGGCCGTGGAGGGTCACGGCGGCAAGGCCTGCTGGGAGGAGAACCGGAGAGGGACCCTGCACTACGCCGCCTGGTACGGGGACGAAGCGGCACGGGTGAAGATGCTCGAGGTCGTCACCGGCAGCTGCGAGATACCCTGCCTGCGGTAGTGCCGCGAGCCGGAGCATTCCGGGGCATGCGTGGGTGCGAGGGTGTTGAGAAAGTTCCGGGTTCTGGGTTTGGAGTTTGGTGTTACAGGTTCAGCGTTCGGAGAGCTGACGGGTGCCGGACGGCTCCTGGCAGTGACACAGGACGCCGGGCGCTGATCCATCCCCCGACACCCCGGCACTGCTCATCCCCCCGCCAGGGTCTTGCCCCGGCCGTCTCCAGGGAGGCCCCTCACTTTCCCCCCCCTTCCAGCAGGTCCGGGAAGGGCCACCCGGCCTGCCCCTTTTCCAGGATGAGAAGACGACGGGCATCCATCCCCCTGCCCACGAGGTAGTCGTAGGTCCTCTGGGCGCCTCCGCCGCCCCTCGGGCACACGATGACCACCGGATCCGAGCCTCCTGCCAGGTTCGGGTAGACCGCTTCGAGCCTGGTCTTCTCCTCCTCGGACCTGACGGGATAGGCGAAGGTGGCCACGGCTCCCCTGATGTGATGGAGGGCAAACTCCTCCTCCACCTGGATGTCCAGGATGGTCAGGGGCGCTTGAGACTGGATGCGGGATTTCAGGTCGTCAGGGGTGATGTAGGCGTATGGGCCCTCCGCCCCCGCCTGCGGCGCCGCGGCCGCGAGCAGGGCGGTTGCGAGAACACGGGCGGCCCGGACCCTGGATGCTCCGTACATGGATGAACCTCCTCCCATCGATTGAAAGCAAAGGACGGCACCGTACCTCCAGGGGATCATAATGCATAAAACATCTCTATTGCAAGCATAGGTTCTGTCTATAGCGCTGGCCCCGGCCGCCCGGGCAGATTTGTCACCGGTCACTGCTGGCGCGCGGGAACGGCCGGCGCAGACTCAAATAACAGATGCCGGGGAAGGGGCGCTCTGCTAGAATGACCTCAGCAGAAAGACGGGCACTTTCATCCCGGTACACGGGGGCCCTGAGAGGGTCGCTATCCGGGTGAGTCGCCGGGCATGTTCCATGCCACTGCACGTCAAAGCCTGGGCCCACGCCGAAGCCCGGTTTCCGGGCTGAGGAGGTGGAACCGGCGGGGTAAGGCGATATCCCCCTGCCCCCCTTTTCCATGCAACCCCGCGAGTGCCTCGAGATGAAAGAGAAAACCGTCGGATGTGGCTTCTTGACCAGGAGGCAGTTCCTGGCTGCCAGCGGGGCTGCCGCCGTGGTCCTGGCCCTGGCGCCGCTGGCGGGCTGCGGAGGGGGCTCCAGCCGGAAGAGCGAGGCTCAGGGCCTCTTCGTCTATCGCCTCTCCAGCAGGGGTAAACGCGCCTCCCGGGCCTCCAGGAAGCACAACGCCAACATGCTCTTCGCCACGTGGGAAGCCGCCGACGCCAACCGCGCCCACCCCGGCGACCGCTCCCGCATCGTGCGCGTCAACATAAGCCCCCTGCGCTACCGGCAGCTCTTCACGCTCCCAGGTTCAACGGTGACCGATCTCAGGCACGTCTGAAAACGGCTCCTGGTCCGATGCCGGCCAGGGGTCAGGCCTGATCCAGCAGCGTCCTCCCCAGCCGGAAGGCCCTCTCGCAGTCCGCGGGGAACACCTCTTCCCTCCTCCTGGCCTTCGCCTCGGCGTCCCACCTGTCGGCCACCACTCTGGAATAATCGTCGAACTGCAGGGTGTCCGTGCAAAGGAGGTGCTCCGCGGCACCGAAGATCCGCGCCAGGTACCCCTCGTTGAGGGCGTAATGGGCGGCGTATGTCTCGAACATCCCCCGGGCCTTGAGCTCCTCCTCCCCCATGTTCATGGTGTAGATGAAAGCCGTCCGGATCCTCCGCGGGAAAAGGGTCTGCGGCGGATCGGTGTAGGTCAGATAAGGGAAGATCCAACGCTCGAGGAAGGACCTCATCTCGCCGGTGACGGTCCCCAGATAGATGGGAGACCCCAGGACAACGGCGTCCGACTCCTCGATCCTCCGGAAGACGGAG
>CP070682.1:333366-339817 GCA_020352595.1 bacterium
AGTGTAAACATTGGTCCGACCATCCGACCTTATATTGGCCAGACCATTAAGCCAGCAATGGCAGTGCCTCCATAAGAGGCTGGCAATTTAAGGCAAAGGAATGGTCGGACAAGTAAGCCACCCACCAGGGGCCGGTGATGAAAACGAGAGTGAAACTACAAGATGAAGTTTCCCTTCGCGTCACCAAAGCCTTCATCGAGGATGAGGGCAAGGGGCTTGCGCGCGCGGATGCGGGCGTCCTCCAGACCCTGGGAGCGCAGCCCGGGGATGTCCTCCTCGTCACGGGACGCCGGTCCACGGCGGCGCGCGCCGGGCAGACGACCTCAGAATATTCCGATCAGAACCTCGTCCAGATAGACGGCATAACCAGGGACAACGCCCAGGTGTCCGTGGACGAGTGGTGCACCGTCAAGAAGGTCCCGTTCAAACAGGCCGAAAGCGTCCTGCTCACCCCGGTGGAGGCCACGGCGCAGATACCGGGGGATGCCGAGATCCCTCACATCCTGCAGCTTCTGGCAGGGCTCAACGTCGTCATAGGGGACAGGATCCAGGTGGTTCTTTTCGGGACACGGCCCCAGTTCTTCATCGTGGAGGGAGCCAGCCCCCGCGGTGTGGTCCGCATCACCCCCAACACGACCCTGTCCTTCCGCAGTTCCGATTATTCCCATGAGAAATCCACCAGGACCTCCTACGAGGACATCGGAGGCCTTGACTCCGAACTCGGGCTGGTCCGCGAGATGATCGAACTTCCGCTGAAATTCCCCGAACTGTTCACGGAGCTGGGCATCGATCCCCCCAAGGGGGTCCTGTTGTCAGGCCCTCCGGGGACGGGCAAGACCCTGGTGGCGAGGACCATCTCCAACGAGGTCAGGGCGCACTTCATCCACGTCAACGGCCCGGAGATCATCCACAAGTTCTACGGGGAGAGCGAGGCCAAGCTCAGGCAGGTCTTCGAGGAGGCCCGCAGGAACGCGCCCAGCATCATCTTCCTGGACGAGATCGACGCCCTCGCGCCCAGGAGGGCGCAGGTGATCGGGGACGTGGAAAAGAGGGTGGTGGCCCAGCTCCTCGCCCTCATGGACGGTCTCGTTTCCAGGGGGGAGGTCGTGATCATCGGCGCCACCAACATGCCCGAACTCATCGATCCGGCGCTGCGGCGCCCCGGACGGTTCGACAGGGAGATCAGCATCGGCGCCCCCGGAAGGTCCGGGCGTCTGCAGATCCTCAAGATCCACTCCCGCAAGATGCCCCTTGCCGACGATGTGGATCTCGATCGTCTGGCCGAGATCACCCACGGTTACGTCGGGGCCGACATCGCGGCCCTGTGCAAGGAGGCGGGCATGGCGGCGTTAAGGCGCATCATGCCCGGCATAAAGTTCGAAGTGGACCTGAAACCTACCCTGGAAGCGGGGATGGACATCAAGATCACCGGGGACGACTTCCTGAACGCCTTCAAGGCCGTGGAGCCGACCTCAACAAGGGAATTCCTCATCGAAAGACCCCGCGTGGCCTTTGCCGACGTGGGAGGTCTGGAGGAGATCAAGCAGAAGCTCCTCTCCATCGCCCAGCTGCCCCTTCGCGACATGCCCGTGTTCTCCGCTTCCAGGGTGGGTCCTCCCAAAGGGGTCCTGCTGTCAGGGCCTTCCGGCACGGGCAAGACACTCATGGCCAGGGCGCTCTCCGGCGAGACGGGAATGACGCTCATCGTGGTCGATCCACCGACACTCCTCTCCAAATGGGTGGGGGAGTCGGAAAAGGGGCTCAGGGAAGTGTTCAAGCGAGCCAAGCAGGCCTCCCCGTGCATCCTCTTTTTCGATGAGATCGAGGCCATCGCCCCTGCCCGCACGGCGGAGGACGCCGGCAACGTCTCCCAGCGCATCGTCAGCCAGCTCTTCCGGGAGTTGGATGAACTTCACGGATCCCTGGGGGTCCTGGTCCTGGCTGCCACCAACCGCAGGGACCTGGTGGAGCCGGCGCTGCTCCGGGCCGGCAGGTTCGACTACATCGTCGAGTTCCCGCTCCCCTCGAGGGATGAGAGGGCTCAGATCCTGGATTCCTACGTACGGTCCCTGCCGCTGGCCTCCAATATAGACATCGACGCCCTGGCCGACCTGAGCGACGGCTGGACGGGGGCCGACATAGAGGCTCTGTGCAAGAAGGCTGTCATGCTGGCTCTGGAGGAGTGCTTCGACAGCACGGGCAAGGTGGACTATTCCCGGTGTGCCGTCTCTTCGAGGCATTTCGAGCAGGCCGCCGGTCTCGGGACCAGCGTCACCTTGAAGTCACCGGCCGTCAAGCACTGAGCGAGAGGGTCTCTGGGAGATAGTGTTGGAGACGAAGAAGCAGCTGTTCAAACCCATAAAAAAGACCAGGGTCTACGAGGAGATCGTGGACAAGGTCAAGAACATGATCGAGAAGGGCCGCCTCAATTCCGGCGACCAGCTTCCCTCGGAGAGGGAGCTGGCCGAAGTCTTCAACGTGAGCCGGTCTTCCGTGCGCGAGGCTCTCCGCTCCCTGGAGAGCCAGGGGTTTCTGGAGAGCCGCCAGGGCGACGGGACCTACATCGCGCGCAAGCCGCTGGAGACGCTGGTCAACCCTCTCGCCAGCGTCATCTTCACCGAGAAAGACGGGCAGATGGAGCTGTTCGAGATGCGCAGGCTCATCGAACCTCACCTGGCGTACCTGGCTGCGGAGAGGGCGACCGCTGAGGAGATCTCCATGCTCGAACAGGCCCTCGATCTGCAAGGGCAGAGGATTCTCGAGGGGGATACGGCCATGGATGTGGACAAGACGTTCCACTACATCCTGGCGGAGGCCACGAAGAACAAGGTCCTGCTTCGCATCATCGACAACATCATGGACCTTCTGGCCGAGAGTCGCGACAAGTACCTTCAGGTCGAGGGCAGGCCCCAGAGATCGCTGGCCCGCCACAGGGAACTGCTAGAGGCCGTGAGGGAGCGCGATTGCGATCGTGCCGCTCAGGTCATGAGAGATCACCTGGAGGATATCGAGAACAGTCTCTTTGAGGCGAAAAGAAAGGAGGAACCTAAGGAAGGCGATGACGATGGGGGGGGATAGAGGATCTGTCCCTGAAAGCGTTATCCAGGTTGTTCATGGAGAACAAAGGAGGAAAAACGTTATGGCAGAAGTAAAGCAAGTCACCATTTGGGCGAGGGGAGTGACCCAGGACATGGAAGGACGCCACCTGTCGCTTCTCGTCGCGAATTCGGCGGACAAGGACGGCAAGTTCGTCCAGGCGTGGGACGACTATGCCGATCTGCCGGACAGGGTCGGCGTTCCCCTCAGGAAGTACGCGCGCATCAGCGAAGAGGAGATCGAGATGCGCTACGAGTACGAGAACAAGCAGCCCAACGTGGTCATCGTCATGGACGACACCATCATCAAGGGCATGGACATTCTCCACGGCATGCCCAAGGGAGGCGTTCTCGTGGTCAACAGCAAGAGGTCGGCCGATGACCTGCTCAAATTCATCCCCAACAAGGAGCTGCTCAGCTCCATCACCGTGGTCGATGCCAGCGGCATCGCCGCCGATGTGGCCGTGGACTTCATGGGCTCCGAGGGCGGTGTCGAGGTGGCGGCCGTCGGCAAGGGGATCTCGGCGCCCCTCGCCGGAGCAGCGTCCAAGGCAACGGGTCTTCTGAAACTCGAGAGTGTCGTCGCGGTGGCGGCCAACAAGGAAGGCGTGAAGCAGGGTGCCGAAGCGGCCAAGGTCAAGAAGCTCTAGGTCCCGCCAAAGGAAAAAGGAGGATACGATGTCCGATTTCAAGTTCAAGATCCCGAAACACCTCGAGGTTCCCATGGGCGCCGTCATCCCGGCGCCGGTGAAGGAGAACCCCGGGATGATCACCGGAAACTGGCGGACCGAGAGGCCCGTCATCGATCACGAAGCGTGCACCCTGTGCCTGAACTGCTTCATCTTCTGCCCGGATGCCTGCTGGCACCTGGACGAGAAGACGGAGAAGATGATGTGGAACGCCAGGTACTGCAAGGGCTGCATGATCTGCGTCAACGAGTGCCCGGCAGACTGCCTCACCCCGCAGAACGAGCTCGATTTTCCAAAGGGTGTGGTCCGTCTGGACAAACCGTTCTAAGGGGAGGTTGATAACATGGCAAAAGAAGTCTTCTACAGCGGTTGCGCTGCTGCTGCCTACGGGGCCAAGTTCTCCAGGGTCGAGGTCATCTCCTCGTATCCCATCCGGCCCTACACGGGCATCATGATGGAACTGTCCAAACTGGTGGCCAACGGTGATCTGGACGCGGAGTTCGTGCACGGCGAGGGCGAGCACGCCCAGGTCTCCATCGCCTACGGGGCGTCCGCGGCCGGCGCCAGGGCATACACGGGAAGCTCGGGCGTAGGTGTCACCTACGCCATGGAGTGCTACTCCCCGGCGGCCGGCGGCCGGCTGCCCTGCCAGATGGCCATCGCCGACAGGGCCCTGGATCCCCCCGGCGATTTCGGCTCGGAGCACACGGACGTCATGAGCGCCAGGGACCAGGGCTGGATCATGGGCTGGGCGGAGACTCCCCAGGAGGTGTTCGACAACACCATCATGTACTACCGCATCGGCGAGGATCCCAGGGTCATGCTGCCCCAGTTCTGCTGCCAGGACGGCTACTTCGTGTCCCACATCCCCGGGAAGGTCATCCTCCCCGACCAGAAGGCGGTGGACGAGTACCTGCCCCCATACAACAACCCCCATCCCCTGGATCCCACCAGGCCCGTCTCCCACGGCCCGCAGATCTTCCCCGACCAGGGTCCGGCCATCGACCTGCAGAGGGCCCAGGCCTTCCTCGACACCCCCAAGGTCATCGCGGAAGCGGTCAAGGACTTCAACAAGCAGTTCGGCCGCAAATACAGCCCCTTTGTCGAGGAGTACATGACCGACGACGCCGACATCGCCTTCTTCATCATGGGCGGACACGCCAGGACGGCGCGCTTCGCGGTGAACCACCTCAGGAAGAAAGGCGTCAAGGCGGGCATGGTCAAGCTGCGGTTCGTCAGGCCCTGGCCGACGGAGGCCGTGGCCGAGGCGCTGTCCAAGTTCAAAGCGGTGGGGACCATCGAGACCAGCACCTCCTACGGCGGAGCCATGAGGGGCGGCAACCTGATCCATGAGGTGAGGGCGTCGCTGTACGATCTTCCCAAACGGCCGGCCGTCACATCCTTCATGGCCGGTCTGGGAGGCGAGGTCGTCACGCTCAACGAGTTCTACGAGATGGCCAAGATCCTCACAGAGGCCGCCAAGTCAGGGAAGGTCAAGAAGGGCGTCTACTGGCTCGGCTTCGAGCCCGATTGATGAGGGGTACGCCCACCCTTCCCGTGCATGGATAACTATCCGCTTATGTCAAAGGAGTAGACAAATGGCGAATCCAGTAAAAACCCAGAACCTTGAGCATATCAAGGGTATCCGCAAGGTGCCCCAGGAGGAGTATTACGTCCCCGGGCACAGGACTTGTCAGGGTTGCGGGCCCGCCCTGGTTTACAAGTTGGTCTCCAAGGCCACCGGCCCCAACTCCATCTTCCTCGGACCCACAGGCTGCATGTACGTGGCCAACACCAGCTACCTGTGCTCCCCGTGGGCCTACCCCTGGATGCACACCCAGATCACCAACGGCGGGGCCGTGGCCTCCGGCATCGAGGCCGCCTATCAGGTGCTTATCCGGAAAGGCAAGTACAAGGGCGAGCTCCCCAACATCGTAGTCATGGCAGGAGACGGCGGGTCCATCGACATCGGCCTGCAGGCCATGTCCGGAATGTTGTACCGCGGCCACGACGCCCTCTTCATCATGTACGACAACGAGTCCTACGCCAACACCGGCATCCAGACCTCTCCGGCCACACCCTACGGCGCCAACACCACCTTCACGCCGCCCGGCAAGAAGATCCCCGAGGGCAAGGTGCTCTTTCCCAAGGACCCGCCCCAGATGGTCATCGGCAGCCACCCCGCCGTGCACTATGTGGCCACGGCCTCGGTTGCCTACCCGGTGGATCTCATCAACAAGGTCCGCAAGGCCCTGAACTACAAGGGCCCCGCGTTCCTGCATCTGCACGCCCCCTGTCCCAAGGGGTGGCTCTTCGATGCCAAGAAGACGGTGGAGATAGCCAAGCTGGCCATCCAGACGGGTATGTGGGTCAACTACGAGTGGGAGAAGGGCGAGTACACCTACCAGCACACACCCAAAGAGTACAAGCCGGTCAAGGAGTACATGAAGCTCCAGAAGCGCTTCGACCACCTCACCGACGCCCACATCGCCAAGATGCAGGCCTTTATCGACGCCAAGCTCAAGGCCCCCGGTAAACCCATTGCGGTACCCGTCCAGGGACCCAGAGAAATGGCGTGAGACCGGCAAATGTTAGTTTATCTATTTTGTCGGAATATCGTCCTTGATATTCCAGGAGGAATGTAGTTAATTTAGTCAACAAACCGGC
>CP070682.1:339917-343200 GCA_020352595.1 bacterium
ACATGGACTACCTTCTCAGCGGTGAGAACGGGCCCCTGCTCAGGGCCCAGGACGTGACCCGGGGAGTGGAGGCCGGCGGGGAGGAGTTCGACTACGACCTGAAGGTCCTTTCCCCCTGCGACCCCCTCTACACCTCCCGGATGCTCCTGGGCGAACCGAGGCCATTTCTGGGGATGTACCTGGGCCGGGATGGACCCCCGGGCAGCGACTATTACACCGTACCCCGTCTCCTGCCCCTGGGGAACACCCTCAAGTTCTCCTACCTGCACGACGGCGACAGAGAGGACATCGCCGCCGTGCGCGAGGCCGTGGACGAGAGGGCCGGGACCATGGACGCAGACCGTCTCATGGAGCACGGGGGGCGGCGTTTTCTGGAAGACTGGGAGGCGCTCGGAGACAGGGAATGACTACCGGCGGGCGCCAGGAAGCCTGATCATTAATGCGTGTGCCGCGCGGACGGTGTGAGGGCTACCTGGCCCATTAACCCTCCACCCGCTCATGAAGCACCCCCGCGCCTTTTCTCCCCCGCCCCGATGGCCGCGTATCGGCCCAGGACGAAGCCTATGACCACACCCAGCAGCACGAGGAGGGGGAAGGCGATGATCCTGGACATGCTGATCTGCCAGAAGAAGACCTTGAACGACACGACCTCCGCGTTCTGCATGAGCAGTATCAGGACGAGGACCACCAGGATCAGGATGACCCAGTGCTTGGCTTTCACTATGACACCTCCGCTGATCTGACTGAAAGTCGAGGCCCGGGGACCGGATAACGGCCGGCCGCTCCCCTTTTCCACTTTTTACTTCTTCCTTTCCCCCTGCCTGTAGGTCACCACCCTCACGAGCCCGATGGCGGCGCCCTTGTCATCCGTTGTCACGGCATCGCTTATGCAGATCACATCCTGCACGCCGTTGACCTCCAGGAAGCCGTTGACCTGCTCATCCAGGGCTGCGAGCTCCTCATGGGCGTGGAAGACCTTGAGCGGTGTCGCGAACGTCTTGACCTTGATCATGAAGGACCTCCTTGAAGGGGATAAAAAACATCCCGGATTCAAGATTCCAGATCTCAAATTTCAGGATGCGCATTCCACAGTATCATACCCGGCACCCTCACCATTGTTCCCTCGTTCCGGGCCAACGGCAGCCTTGTGAGGTATGCGGTCCCGTTGCCGGAAACACGACCCGCCCTCTGTCTCCGGCCCTTTGAGATCTGGAATTATTACTGTCTACCTCCTCAGCGACAGTGCCGCCTTGAAGATGAGCACCACCCACGGGGCGCCGTGCAGGAGAAGGTCGAACCAGTCCACGGGTTTGACGAGGTCCCCCCTTGCCAGCATCCTCAGTTTCTCGACGATGTGCGGCGGAGCGAAAGGGGCGAGCCCGAGGGTCAGGCACGCCAGGATGACGATACCCCACGACAGCCCGTCAACCCAGGCCAGGATCTGCTGCAAGGTGTACCTCCCTTCAGTGCCAGTTTAGCATCAACCCGGCGCCGGTGCTCTGAGAGGTAAATGGCTCAGGGAGAGGCTGGGTGCGTGGGTGCAGGGGTGCAGGGGCGCCGGGGTGCAGGGGTTCATGGGTGCAGGGGTTCATGGGTGCAGGGGTGCAAAGTTCTGTTGATCCTCTTTGAAATTTGAAACCTGACATTTGAAATTGAACTCTGAGATCTGAGATCCCTATCCTGCCGGTCTCGAGCCTGCCTGCCGTGAGCCCGTCGCACGGTCGAGAGGAACGCAGTCGAAGGATGAGATCTGAGATTCGCCTTTCACCCCCCGCCGGATTATTGGTTGCCCTTGATTCGGCCATCCTGCTAACATTTATCTGTGCCCTGCACAGCCCCTTCACCCCGGGGCGGTCGCGGGCCAGGAGTGAGATCCATGGGTAAGCATCTCGTGCTGGTCGGGGCCGGCCACGCCCACCTCACAACCATCACCGCCATCCCCAGCCTCGTGAAGAGAGGACACCGGGTCACCGTCGTCGGACCGGACACCTACCACTATTACTCCGGCATGGCACCGGGCATGCTGGCCGGGATCTACAGGCCCCAGGAGGTCCGTTTCAACGTCCGCAGGACGGTAACCGGCCGCGGGGGCCGCTTCGTCCAGGACAGGGCGGTGGGGATCGACCCGCAATCCAGGGAGATCAAGCTTGAAACGGGGCAGGTCCTTTCCTTCGACATCGCCTCCTTCAACGTGGGCAGCGTCATCCCCACCGGCGGCATCCGGACGGGCGGCGAGGGCGTCTTCACCGTCAAACCCATCGAGAGGACACTGGACTGCCGCATGGCCATCCTGGAGGTCCTGGCTGGACCTCCTTCCCCCGAGCCTCTTCCCCTTGTCGTGGTGGGAGGCGGGCCCGCGGGCGTGGAGATGGCGGGGGCCCTCTGGCGCCTCCTCGCCGAGGCAGGGGGGGAGGGTTCCATCACCCTCCTGGCGGGGCGCGGGCTCCTCGAGGGTCACCATCCAAGGGTCGTCGCCCTGGCCCGCCAGTCCCTGCGCCAGCGCGGCATCGAAGTCCGGGAAGGCGCCCGCGCCGTGTCCGTGGGCGGCGGGGAGGCCGTCCTCGACGACGGATCCTCCGTACGGGCACGGTTCGCCTTAGTTGCCGTTGGCGTGAAACCTTCCCCGCTGTTCATGGACAGCCTCGTGCCGACGGCCGAGGACGGCGGCCTCCTTGTCAACCGTTACCTGCAGAGCGTCCAGTACCCGACCATCTTCGGCGGGGGGGACTGCATCACCATACGGGGTGTCCCCCTTGCGAGGGTGGGCGTTTACGCCGTGCGCCAGAACCCGGTTCTGCTCAACAACCTCGCGGCGGCCCTGGAGGACAAGCCCCTGCAGCCCTTTGACCCCGGGAGCCCCTCCTTTCTCTTCATCCTGAACATGGGTGACGGCCGCGGGATCCTGAAGAAGGGGTCCCTGGTCTTCGGGGGCAGGGCCGCCTTCCGGTTCAAGGACTTCATCGACCGGAGGTTCATGAGGAAGTTCCAGTTAAGCGGTGAGCTCGCCGAACCGCTGGGCGGCGGGCCGGGAGAAGATGTGTAGGATCCTGTTCGTGTCGGCGTGATGGAGTGTCGGAGCTAAGCAGGCGCGGCGCGTCCCACCGACACCGACATCACGGCCCTTCGATGCGGCAGCGTCCCGGGAGGTGAGATGATGTCCCTCGTCGACTACTTCAGACCCGTTCCGTCCATGACACCCGAGGAGGTCAGGGCCTTCATGGACAGCCACGACCCGGAACAGTTCAACCTGGTGGACGTGCGCCAGCCGGGGGAGTACCGGCAG
>CP070682.1:343300-346049 GCA_020352595.1 bacterium
AGAAGGTCCAGGATCCAGACGTGGACGCGCCGCACCTGCGCAACTACTACAGGAGCCTTAAGAAGGTCGAGGCCCTGGACACGCGCCGCATCCGGTTCACCTTTTCCGAGCCCTACTTCAAGTCCCTGGAGATGATCGGCGGCATGTCCATCATACCAAGGCACATCTACTCCAAGGGGGATTTCAACACCCATCCGGCGGGGAGGGCCCCCCTGGGCACCGGGGCCTACCGGTTCGTCCGCTGGGAGACGGGCAAGGAGGTCCTCCTGGAGAAGAACGACGACTACTGGGGGGAGAAGCCGTTCATCGGGAAGGTGATCTTCAAGATCATCACCGACGAGACGGTGGCCCTCCAGGTCCTCAAGAGGGGCGAGATGGACCTCATGGCCCTGACCCCCATCCAGTGGGTGAAGCAGACGGACACGCGGAAGTTCAGCCGGGAGTTCGAAAAGTACCGGTACTACCTGCCGGGCTATTCCTTCATAGGGTGGAACGAGAGAAGGCCCTTCTTCGCCGACCGCAGGGTGCGGCGGGCCATGACCATGCTTCTGGACAGGGCCTCCATCCTGGAGAACCTGCGCTACGGGTTCGGACGCATCGTCAGCGGCAACTTCTTCTACGAGAGCCCGGAATACGACCGGGCCATCGAGCCCTGGCCCTACGACCCGAAGGAGGCGGTGAAGCTGCTGACCGAGGCGGGCTGGACCGATCACGACGGGGACGGGATCATCGACAAGGACGGCACGCCTTTCCGCTTCGAGTTCACCATGACCTCGGGCAGCCAGTTCGCCGACCAGGTCTCCACCATCCTCAAGGAGGAGCTGTCTGGCGCGGGCATCGAGATGACCATCCGCCCCCTGGAGTGGGCCCTCTTCACCAAGATGCTCGACGACAGGACCTTCGACGCGGTCATCATGGGCTGGAGCCTGCCCGTCGAGGCGGACCCCTACCAGGTCTGGCACTCCAGCCAGAGGGAGAAGGGGTCCAACTTCATCGGTTTCAGCAACAGGGAGGCGGACCGCATCATCGAGGAGGCACGGGTCACCTTCGACAAGGAGAAGCGGGTCAAGTTTTACAGGCGGTTCCACCGGATCATGCACGAGGAGCAGCCCTACACCTTCCTCTTCGTCAACGAGAGCCTCGTGGCGGCGGCCAGCCGGTTCGAGAACGTCAACGTCTACCCCCTGGGTCTGGACACCACCGAGTGGTGGGTGCCGGTCGATCGTCAGCGGTACCGCTGACGCTCGGGAGTCCAGAGTTCAAAGCCCGGAGTCCAGAGCAGACAGGAGAAAAGAGTGTGAACCCGGAGTCAAAGGTGCATAATACAGGGAAAAGGCGGTTGTCGATTGATCTTCCTCTGAACTCTGGACACTGGACTCTGAACTGATCCCATGACCCTCCGCCAGTACCTCATACGCCGCCTTCTGCTCATCGTCCCCACCTTCCTGGGGATCACCCTCATCACCTTCCTGGTCATCCAGCTGTCCCCCGGCAACCCGGCGGCCATGAAGCTGCGCCTGGGTGAGCAGGGGATGCTGGGCGACGAGGTGACCCGGGAGATCGTGGAGCAGACGAGGAAGCTCTACGGCCTGGACAAGCCCGTGTGGACGAGGTACGGCATCTGGCTCAAGAGGGTGGTCACCTTCGACTTCGGCACCTCCTACAAGGACCACAGGCCGGTCCTGGACAAGATCGCCGAGAGGCTGCCGGTGACGGTGGAGCTCAACCTCATCTCCCTCTTCCTCGTCTACCTCATAGCCATACCCGTGGGGGTCTACTCCGCCATCAGGCAGGGCAGCCTGGGCGACCGGGTCACCACCGTGGTCCTGTTCATCCTCTACTCCCTGCCCAACTTCTGGGTGGCGGTGCTCCTCATCATGTTCCTGGGGGGAGGCGATTTCCTGGACTGGTTCCCCGTCTACGGCATCCTCTCGACGGGGATGGAGGGGGCTCCCCTCCTGTCGCGGCTCCTGGACCACCTGTGGCACCTGGTGCTGCCGGTCTTCTGCCTGACCTATGGCGGGCTGGCCGCCCTCTCCCGATACCAGAGGGCGGGCATGCTGGAGGTGATCCGGCAGGACTACATCCGCACGGCCAGGGCCAAGGGGCTGCCGGAGAAACTCGTGGTCTTCAAGCACGCCCTGCGCAACTCCGTGATCCCCATCGTCACCCTCATGGGGTACCTCCTGCCGGGCATGTTCAGCGGCAGCGTCATCATCGAGAACATCTTCTCCATCCCCGGGATGGGGCAGCTGGGGTTCGAGGCGGTGCTCTCGCGGGACTACCCGGTGGTGCTGGCCATTGCCACCATCTCGGCCCTCTTGACCCTTTTCGGCATCCTCGTTTCGGACCTCCTTTACGTCTGGGTGGACCCGAGGATCAGCTACGAGACCTGACCCGTGGCGCGGACCTTGAGAAAGCAGAGCTACACCAGGCTGGTCTGGAACCAGTACCGGCGTGATCCCGTGGCCATCGCCGGCCTCGTCTTCGTCCTAGCCCTTTTCCTCCTCGCCCTAACGGCACCCCTTCTTGCCGGCAGCAGGCCCGTCGCCGCCCGGGTGGACGGGGAACTGGTCTTCCCGGCCGTCACGAAGAGGGCGCAGATGACCTGGGACCAGTCCGGGGAGGAGGAGCGGGGATGGGCCCTTTACCCCCCGGTGCGCTACGGGCCCACCCAGATCGACCTTACCGCCAACCTCGAACCCCCCGGCGCTGGTCACTGGCTGGGCACGGACGACCGGGGGCGGGA
>CP070682.1:346149-350302 GCA_020352595.1 bacterium
AAGCGCCTGTCGTTCCTGGCCATGTAGGTGAGCACCGCCGTGGAGGGGGACATGGGGTAGCTGGCTACGAACCGGCAGCCGCCCGAGACGGCCCCCAGGGCCACGGCCTGGGCCCCGCTGACGAGGAGGTCGCCGGACATCTCCGCGTGCCTCTCCACGGAGAAACGGAACCCGCCCGAGGAGCGCAGGCCCTCCCCCAGGTCGTAGCCCTTGCGGGCGGCCTCCACGTTCCGGGCCACCACCTGGTCCCCCTTGCGCCGGAAGTGATCCGCGAGGTAGCTCCTCAGGACCTCGAAGTCCGTCCTCAGGATGCCGCAAAGGGTGGCGATGGCCACGGTGTTGGCGTAGATCTTCCCGCCCACGGACTCCGCCATGGCCGTGAAGGGAGCGTCCACACAGCCGCTTCCCTCCCGGAGGCGGTCCTTTTCGCCCAGGATGAGCGTACCCGGCGAGATCCTGTGGGCGAGGTTGTCGAGGGCCCCGTCGTCCAGGGGCACGAGGACGTCGATGCGGTCCACGTTGGCCGGAACCCGGCGGTCCCCCACGCGGATGAGGGTGGAGTTGCTGCCTCCCCGGATGCGCGACATGTACTCCTTGGTGGCGAAGACGTGGAAACCGGACCTCTTCAGGACCCGGGTGAGGATGAACTCGATGGTCTGTATCCCCTGGCCGGCCTGGCCACCGACGACGATGGCCACGTCCCCTCTGGCCGATGAAGGCATGGGAAAGGCGCTCCTTTGTGATAAAGTTGAGAACACTGCAGAATACCTGTTCATTGTCAGCGCCGTGCCGGTCCGTGTCAAGGCGAACCGTTCCCGGTAGAGTGTCGGGGCCGGGAGGGTGACCGGCCGCGATGGCGGGGAGGTGGACCCATGGTGAAGGTCTTTGACTCGATGGGAGAGATGGAGGTCCCCGAGGGGGCCTATTACGGAGCCTCGACCCAGAGGGCTGTCGTCAACTTCCCCGTGTCCGGATACCGCATGCCCGAAAGCGTGCTCCGGGGCCTTGCTCTCGTGAAGATGGCTGCCGCCAGGGCCAACAGCGGTCTGGGCGTGCTCGAGGAGGCCCTGGCGGAGGCCATCTTGCAGGCCGCCGGGGAGGTCCTGGAGGGCCGCTTTGCCGACCAGTTCCCGGTGGATGTCTTCCAGACGGGTTCAGGCACCTCCACCAACATGAACATGAACGAGGTCCTCGCCGCGAGGGCCAACGAGATCCTTGGGGCCCACCCGCAGGGGCGAAAGCCCGTGCATCCCAACGACCACGTCAACCTGGGCCAGTCCAGCAACGACGTCATCCCCACAGCCATGCACATCGCCGCCCGCGTCCAGGTCCAGGAGGCACTGCTCCCGGCACTGGCCGCCCTGAGGACATCCCTGGAGGAGAAGGCCTCCGGGTTCCGGTCCCTGGTCAAACTGGGCCGCACCCACATGCAGGACGCCGTGCCCGTGACCCTGGGGCAGGAGTTCTCGGGGTGGGCCTCCATGGTGTCCCACTCCCTGGAGGCCGTTGGCGCGGCCCTGCCCCCCCTCGAGGAGGTCCCCCTGGGCGGAACGGCCGTGGGGACGGGCTTGAACGCCCATCCCGGCTTCGCCGGGGAGGCGGTGTCGTTCATCTCGGGCAAAACAGGCATCGCCTTCCGGGTCTCGCCCAACCGGTTTGCCGCCCAGGGCGGCATGGGGGCGCTCACGGGCCTCATGAAGGCCCTCGCCCTCTACGCGACATCCCTCGTCAAGATCGTGTCCGACCTCCGGCTCCTGGCCTCGGGCCCGCGCGGGGGCATCGGGGAGATCAGGCTTCCCGCCCTCCAGCCGGGATCGTCCCTCATGCCCGGCAAGGTGAACCCCGTGCTCATCGAGTCCGCGGTCCAGGTAGGAGCCAGGGTCCTGGGAAACGACGTCACCGTGTCCATGGCCAACGCGTCGGGGATCCTGGAGCTCAACCTGGCCATGCCCCTGACGGGCTTCGCCGTCACGGAGTCCGTCAACATTCTGGCCAGCATCAGCCGGCTTCTGGCCGAGCGCTGCATCCCCGGCATCACCGCGGACGAGGAGCGGTGCGCCGAACTCGTGGAGAAGAGCCTCGCCCTGGTGACGCCGCTGGTGGCGAGGATAGGCTACGACCGGGCCGCCCAACTGGCCACGGAGGCCCTGGAGTCCGGCAGGACCATTGGGGAACTGGTGGTGGAGAAGGGGATCCTCTCGGCGGAGGAGGCGGATCAGGTCCTGGATCCGAAAAAGATGGTCTGAAATCCCGGATTTCCCGCTTCAGTTTTCAAAGGGATCAGTGGCATGTCATCCCCTCGCGGCCTCCGGCGGTCAATCTTGAATTGAACTTGAAATTCAACAGGGCTTTCGACACGGGAACATCCCGCCAAAAGGCTGCGGAAAATGACGGACAGCGCTTGAAAGTCTATGCTGGCTTGACGCATCACCCCGTGTGGCCTGACCATCAGCCCTTCTTCATGAGTGGCCACGCCGTCCAGCCACCTAAACGGAAAAGTCGGTTGAGGTTGGAGGACGATGGGTCTGACCAGAACCTGGATTGCGATCTGGTTCTCATGCCTCGTCCTTGTCTGGTCCGCGGCAAAGATGACCAGGGCAGCCGATGGGCCGTCACCAGCTGCAGAAGTGATAAGCGTCCAGGGCGAGGGCCAGTTCAGGGTTGAGGCCAACGCCCCCTGGAACGCCGTGATCGTCCATAAGGACCTTTTCCAAGGCAACTACGTGCGTACCGGAATCTACAGCTGCATGGGCCTCCTCTTTGCGGACCGAACCCAGATCCGTCTCAACGAAAGGACTGTCCTGCAGGTCAAGGAGGTCAGGGATCCCCCCGCCCGGTGTGAGCGAACTCTCCTCCGGCTGACCACGGAGGCGAGGGCGGCGGATGCTTGAACAAGATCCGCACGATACGGTCACGAGGGTGTACCTGGCAAGGATCGTTGGATTCCTTCAAGATCCGCCCGATCAGTCATGGGACGGCGCCACGACCCTTTAAAGCGGGTAAATCCAGAATCCCTGCTCCTCATTGACTTGGCAGACGCGTCGCCTATATCATCAGGGCAAATGGGAGGTCGGCACCCTGCTTCTTTCCGGTATTTATCGTAAAGTTGCCCCTAGGATAGCCTTTACAACTGTCATCGGAGGTTTGAAATGAGACGAGATGTCCTGGCAGCGTTGATCCTGGTTTTTTTCGCCGGCCTCGCGATGGTCAACTGTGGCGGAGGAAGCAGTTCCACCACAACGACAGCGCCGCTTAACGCTTCAGTCAGTGTTGCTAGCATGACGCCTGCACCTGGATCCACCATCAACTGGAGCAGTCCCGTTCAATTCTCCATCACTGTGGACTATTACTTCGAGGGCGTGGACGCCAATATCTTCGGCGGCTGGGTTGACACCAACGACGAAATAGCCGTAGTGGGACCCAACGGCAACGGTGACTACCTCGATACTCTCCTCACCGGCAGCAACAGCGGATCGTTCACCTACACATGGACGGAAACGGTGGACCCTCACACCACAGATCCACTCATCAGGAACAACCCTTACCAGTTTAATGTCGGGATCATCACCGCCAGTGTATCGTTCCTGGACCCGAATCCACCGCCCCCTGATCTACGCGTGGGTTACGATGAGCTGATCGTCTATTTCTACTGATGGCATCAGGGCAGGGCGTCGCGTCAGGTTTCACGTGGTGCCTCCCCACCCTCCCGGTTGCACCCAGGGTCGTTTCCTCGGTCACGCAGCCGCCGGAGGGACCCAATTGCAGTAAAGGTCAAGGTCGCCACAGCCCCTCTCGACTGAGGCATACCGTTACTTCAGCTTCAACCGGCCTTCTTCGACCGAGGTCTTTCCATGTGCCCTGAAACAAGGAATCCTTGGCAGATCAGCGACTTTTTCGAGGGGGGATTCCAGCTCATGGCCAAACCCGCCGGATCCCGGTGCGACCTGGCCTGCTCCTACTGCTTCTACAGGGTGAGGAGAGGATCCCCGGCGCAAAAGGACCGATTTTCGGACGAACTCCTCAGGACCTATATCCGGGAATACATACGGTATCAGCCCACCGAGGAGGTGGTCTTCGTCTGGCAGGGAGGCGAACCCACCCTCGCGGGCCTGGAAATGTAACAAAAGGACGACCGTTACCAGGAAAAGATCTC
>CP070682.1:350402-353674 GCA_020352595.1 bacterium
ATGGAGCTCATGGAGGGGACGCCCCTGACCGATCTGGATCCGCTGAAAGCGAGGGGTGTCGACCTCGCCGCCTTCGCCCAGACGGGGTCCCGGATGATGCTGCGCCAGATCTTCGAGTACGGCGTCTTCCACGGGGACCCGCACCCCGGGAACATCTATTACCTGGAAGGTGGGCGCGTGGGCCTGGTGGACTACGGGATGACGGGCCGCATCAGCAAGGGGCTCCGGGAGAGGC
Organism: bacterium; assembly: GCA_020352595.1. Lineage (GTDB taxonomy): Bacteria > BMS3Abin14 > BMS3Abin14 > BMS3Abin14 > BMS3Abin14. Next base: position 350,638 of record CP070682.1, read on the forward strand.
TCACGGACCTGCTCTCCGCACTGGGCAGGAGAGACGCGCGCGACCTGGCTCTGGTCCTCCTGGACCTCAACGTCGGGGAAAGGGAAGTGGACCTTATCTCCCTGCGTGAGCGGCTGGCGGACTTCGTACAGAGTTACTACGGCGTTCCCCTGAAGCACCTGAACATCAGGAGGGTCATCGGGGAGGGGTTCGGGATCCTCAGGGAGCACAACATCGAGATCCCGCCCCATCTCAGCCTGCTTCTGAAGGTGCTCACCCAGGTGGAATCGGTGGGCCGTTCCCTGGACCCCGATTTTTCCGTCATGGACGCCGTCAGGCCCTTCGCCGAGGAGATGATTAAGAGGAGGCTGGAGCCGGCGAGGCTCGCCAGAGAGAACATCGACCTGGCGAGGGAATTCTGGTCGGTCATCTCCAGGGCGCCGGAGGACCTGGGCCAGATCATCCGCAAGATCCGGACGGGGAGGATCAAGGTGGACGTCGGCCACCTGGGTCTCAACGACTTCCTCCGGGAACAGGACCGGGTCAGCAACAGGATCTCCTTCGCCATCATCACCGGTTCCGTGGTGGTGGGCAGTTCCATCCTCTTCTCCACCGGGGTCGGCCCCATGCTCTTCGGGATGCCGGCCATCGGCCTGCTCGGCTACACCCTTGCCGCGGGCCTCGGCCTGTGGCTGCTGGTGGACATCCTGCGGTCGGGCAGGTTCTGAGGGGAGGTTCCCTTTCGGCGGCACGCTGCCGCCAAGGGAACATCATCAGGGCAGGGTGTCGGTCAGGTAGCTCTCCATGTAATGGGTCAGGAGAGATCTGGTGTCATGGTCCAGGTCGACGAACCTGATCCCCACGCCCGCAGGACGGTCGTCCTTGCCCTCGCTGACGACGTAGACCACCTCACCCTTGAGGGGCACGGGGATCTCGAGGCCGGGAAGCAGCAGCTCCATGTCCAGGACCGTTCCTCTGGGCTGGGGGTTACCGGTCTCGAGGAACATCCCCCCCTCTCCCATGTTCAGGGTGACGAGGGTGCGGTGATGAAAGCCGTCCCTGCAGCGGACGCAGGCCGCCAGGGGGGCACGGAGGTGCCTGCGGCGGGTGGGAAACGCCAGATGCCTCTGGAGGACCCTGTGCAGATCCCTCGCGGAGACAGGCTTTCTCAGGTATCCGCCAAGCAGGACCTCCGAACCCTGCTGGGGAAGGGCCGTCCCATCCTCCCCCGACAGGATGACCACGGGGATCCTGCTGGTCCTGGCCCCTCCTTTCAGCCGGCTCAGGAATTGGGAGCACTCCATGTCGGGAAGGTTGGCGTCGCTGATGATGAGATCCGGGTGCAGTTCCTGCATGATGTCGAGGGCCTCGTCGGCCCCACTGGCCATGACGCAGGAAAACCCCATGCGGGAAACGACGACCTTGATGGATCTCGTGGAAGACCTCGAGGGATCGACCACGAGGATGACCTTGGACATATGGCAATTCTCCTCGAGAACGGTGCACAGCGTTTAAATGATATTAGCAATATTAATGCCAATATTGACATAAAGCGTCATCTCTGTAACGTTCCGCTTTTTAATGGTAAAAATACCGATCCGGGCCCATATGTTGTTATATAAATCAGATTTGTTAAATTATTACATACTAACATACACACTGCGTCACGCCGGGCGGCCCGAGGCTGAGGCGAAGGCTGCCTGACGGAAGGATGAACCTGGACAGAGGGGAGGTTCCGGTCACGCAACCCCTTTACCCGGACGGACCATTCCTTTAGAATGGGGCGTTTTTTACAGCAGCGGCTCCGCCTTTGGAGTTGATGCCCACCTTCGTGAGGGATCGCATGGAAGAGGTGACGACCACCAGCACCGCCGGGAGGCTCGGCACTGCACTCAGGATCCTGGCGGCACTGCAGGTCCTGACGGGTATCGCCGTGGCCGGCGCCGTATTTCTCTTCGTCGTCCCGGAACCGCTGGACACGGTCGCCGAGGAGGTCATGATGGCGCCCAGAGCCGTCATCTCGGTGGCCTACCTGCTCCTGGCGCTGCAGGTCATCTCGGGCGTCTTCGGTCTGGCCAGGATCTCCTACGGCTGGTACATAACCTTTTTCGTCGCGGCCCTCATCCTCCTGATGGGGCTCCTGCACGGACCCAGATCGCTCCCGCTGACGAGGGTGGCCTTTTTCACCATGATGGGAATGTCGCTGCTGGGCTGGGCGCTGTCCGTCCTTTACTACCACTACGACCTTTACAGTTGACGTCCCGCGGCAGGGAAGGGGGAGGAAAGCCGGTCTCCGGCAGCCGGTGTCCGGAAACCGGGCTCCTGACCCTGAACCCTGAACCCTGGGCCCTGAACTCTGAACTCTTGTATTTAGGGGGACGTGATGTCGCTGCTGGAAATACCGGGTCCCGATGCTGCCGTCGGGGAGATCCGAGACCTCTACCAGGGCTTTCTGGATTCCGTCGGCATGATCCCCCCGCCCCTTCTCATGCTGGGCACCAGCCCCGGCCTCCAGTCCATCCAGGCCCAGGTCATCAGGTACTACAGGGAGAGGTCCAACCTCAGCCCACTCCTGATGGGCCTCGTGCGCTACCTCACCGCCGCCGCCCTCGGGATGCCGTCGTGCGTCGCCTTCAACGCGAAGGTGCTCCAGGCGCAGGGCCTTTCCCGGGAGCAGATCGATGGCCTGATGGAAAGCCCCTCGGCCGCTCCCCTGGACGAGAGGGACGGGTGGCTCCTGGCACTGGCCGTCAAGGCGGTGCGGGCGCCTGACACCATCTCGGAAAGCCACATCGCCAAGTTGAGAGACCTCGGGTGGTCGGACGCGGACATCCTTGACGCCCTCTATCTGGCTTCCATGATGGTGGGGTTGGGAACGGTGATGAGAGCCCTGAAGTTTCATGGGCAGGACGGGGACGCCCATTAGGGGCCGGGCCGTTGCCATAAGGAGGGCCTCGGCGTCCTCCTTCCCGGCGGCCTGCACCTATTCCTGGGGCAGGTTCTTGTCCGCGGCCCAGAGTACGAAGGACTGATCGTAGTTGGACGCACTGCAGTATCC
>CP070682.1:353774-357698 GCA_020352595.1 bacterium
AATGAGGATATCGAGGATTTCGTGACCATAGGCAACCTCATCAGGATGCTGAACTAGGAGCATCCGCGCCCGGCGCGGTTGACAGGATGCCCCACCCTGTCCCCCCGTGCGCAGCGCGAAAACAGGGGAGGTCCATTTTGCACAGGGTGGCGGCAGGAGGCCGGAAAGGCCTGCCGGTGGCGATCCTGCTGTTTGTTGCAGCGGCGGCCTGGGCTTTCCCGGCGCCGGCCGCTCCCGACGGAGAATCCCTTTTTGCCTCCAACTGCTCGCCCTGCCACGGGGCGAAAGCCGTGGGAGAGGACCCGCAGAACAATGTCGGAGGGGGCTGGAGGGAGGACGGCTCCATGATCGCTCCGGCACTCAACGGCACCGCTCATGCCTGGCACCATGGACCGGACCTCCTCTTCCGTTACGTCAGGGACGGTTCCGTGGACCCCCATTCCCCCATGCCGGCTTTCGGGGACAGGCTCACCGAGGACGAGATCTGGTCCATCATCCGGTACTTCCAGTCCCTGTGGCCTGACCGGACAAGGGCTCTCTATGAGCAGAACTATCCCGGCGGCCTGGGGTCGGCACACTGACTTTGCCCGGCGCCCCTCCCGCCGGGGGGTGGCCAGCTCCGGGAAGAAAAAAGCCCGCCATAAGGCGGGCTTTTTACCTGGCATGGAGTCGCCGTCAGGACTTATGACACTCGTTGCACTTGGTGGGCCCTTTGGCCTGTTCCTTGTGGCAGCCGACGCACCTGATGTGGAAGGGGTTCTCCTTCTGGCTCATGGACGAGGGGTCGGGGGCGTCGGGGTTCTTGCCGTGGCAGTTGAAGCAGCTCTCGGCATCATCCTTGCCCTTGGCCGTGTGATGGCAGGTCACGCAGTCGAAGCTCCCGGCGTGGACCTCGTGGGGGAACGTGACAGGGGGCTTCTTGGCCTGTGCCTTATCGATGACGATGACATCCGGCATGTCGCCGTGGGCCGTTGCGAAAGTGCCGGCGAGGGTGGCAAGCATGGCCAGCGCTAGCAGCATTACGATGGATTTTCTGCTCATTGCTCCTTCTCCTCCTTGTGACACGGTTGGTTGAAGTCAATTGGGGGTTACTTGACCATTGTACTCATCAAATGTCAAGTGTCCGGAATCGCCAAGCGCAGCCGTTCCGAACCGCATGTCTCATCATGGAAGGGGGCCCCGTGTGGATTCGCGACGGCCCGCCCTGACTTTCCCTTGAGCAACGGCCGGCAAAAGGTTATGCTTGGTGCCTTCTGCCGGAAGGGAGGCCCGCCGTGCCGGATTGCCCAGGGATGCAAGCGAAAAGCAGGTCCCCAGCCCCCTTGTTCCTGGCGGCCCTTTTGGCCCTGGTCCTGATCCCGTCCGAGGCGCTGTCCCGGGAGGACACCGCGCTGGAGCGCCGCCTGTCCATGGAGAAGGCGGCCCGCGACAACCCCTTTCTGCTCCTGCCCCACAGGCCCAACTTCATCCTTCCCGCGGCCTACAGCCCCAATCCCAACGCCGAGGTGCTGGGGCTTGCGCCCGACGACCTTGACCACGTGGAGATCATCTTCCAGGTCAGCCTCAAGCTCATGATCAGCGAGGGTTTCGCGGGGACCAGCGGAGACCTCTACGCCGCCTACACGAACCAGTCCTGGTGGCAGGCCTACAATACAGAACGGTCCAGCCCCTTCCGGGAGACCAACCACGAGCCGGAGCTTTTCCTGCTCTTTAACAGACACAGGCGGATCCCCGGCTTCACCAGATCCTGGATGGCTGCGGGGCTCTCCCACCAGTCCAATGGACAGGAGGGGGACCTGTCCAGGAGCTGGAACAGGCTCTACCTGAACCTGTTCCTGGAGCGCGACGGGCTGGTCGTGAGCATCAAGCCCTGGCTGCGCATCCCCGAAAGGAAAAAGGAGTTTCCGGGTGATCCGCGCGGTGACGACAACCCGGACATAACCGAATACATGGGCAACGGGGAGCTGGGGATCGTGCTGTCTAAAAACAGACACAACTTCACGCTCCTGGTCCGCAACAATTTCCGCTCCGACAACAAGGGGGCCGTCCGCCTGGGGTGGTCCTATCCCATAACCACCAAGGTCAAGGGGTACTTCCAGCTCTTTGACGGTTACGGTGAGAGCCTCATCGACTACGATCACAGGATAACCAGGGTGGGGCTGGGCATCCTCCTGGCCGACTGGCTGTGACGGCGGGAACGGCGCCGGGTTCCCGACACGGCAGCTGGTGTTTTGTGCTAGAATGTCCTGCACGGGAAACGGAACCGGCCGGCTTCCCTTGCCGGCCCATGGACGCCTGAGAGCATGTTTCCATTCACCATCAGGGGCAAGGTCCTCCTCGGATTGCGGCGGGAATTCCACCTGTCCGTAGCGGGCCTGGAAGACAGGATGGCCGAAAGGCTGATCCAGCGGACCCGCAGGCCCGAAATGAGGAGGGACGGGACCACAGCGGGTGCCGCCCGCGGTTTCCTTTCGGCGGGCATCTCGCGCCTGCAGAGCATGGGCTTTCTGACCACCATCGCCCTGAGGCGCGTTTCCGTCCTCTTCCGGGGGGACCGCCTCTACGCGGCCTACCAGATGGACATCACGGCCAGCACCCTCATGAGCGTCGTGATCATCCCCCTCGTCCTGGGCACAGCACTCATCGTTCACTCCAAACTGAGCCTTTATCAGGCCCTCGGAGTCCTCTGCCTCCTCGTCCTGGCCTCCTGGGGGCTGGACATCACCATGCTGGTCATGATGGTCAGGCACGAGATCAGGCAGGTGGCCTCTGAGATACGGGCGGTGATGCTCAGGCGGGACTCCCCGTCGGTGGAGGCCCACCACAGGGACCTGGAGCCGGAGATCCTCCTTGCCACGGCCTATTACTATGAGAGGAACGGCCTCGTGCAGAGGACGGAGGCCTACCTCGTGCACCTTGTCCAGAGCCACCCCGACACCCTGGAAGGCGGCCTGGCCCTGGAGCACCTCCAGGGGCTGGATGGGAACCCCTACTACATCCCGGAGGACAGGGCCCGCGGCGAGGGGGAGCGGAGGTGGCCTGCGAGAAGGAGGTGGCTGCCAGGCAGAAGCGGAGCGTCCGCAGGTCGGGCTGCGGAAAAGGAAGCCGCTGGCGGCGGGCGTCGGAAAAGGGGATGGCGCCTGACCAACCCCTTCGGCAGGCGGCAGGCGCCCTCCACAGGCGGGTCCAACGGTGATCCCGCAGCGCGCGGCCCTGAAAGACGCCGATCCTTTCTGGACATTTTTCGCCGTGGGCCGCGCAGGCGCACCGGGGCGGAGGGAGGGAAGCCGCGGCTTTTTCCAGGTGGACTCCGGGGTGGCGAGCCGAAGGAGCGGCGCAAGGCCAGGAAGGGTCGCGAGCGCATGGAGAGGAAGAGGGCGGAATCCTGGTCGCCGCCCGGAGAGGATGGCGGCGGGAACGGGCCGGGGCGCAGGAGAAGGCTGCCTGAGCTCCTCCGGCTGGAGTCCCGCGAGGAGCGCAGCAGGAGAAGGCGCAAGGAGCGGTGGTTCCATGGACCCGACCCGCAGCGGTCTGCACAGGGATCCCCAAACGGCGGCAAGGGCTTCCGGCGCTGGCGGCCCTCCTGGCTGAGAACAGGAGAGGAACGTCAGGCACAGGAGCGGGAGAGGAGATGGTCGGAGGGGCCACGGGGTCCGGGAGCGGTGCAAAGAGCCCGTGACAGAATGGCGAAGTGGGCCCTGGAGCGGAGGCAGCCGAGGCAGGAGCGCCACTGGCGGGAGCGCCGCGAGAAGGCCGTCGAGGAGCGTCTCTGGCCTGACGATGACTGAGGCGGCACGCAATGGGAATGCCTGGACCGGGGGCGATCCCGGCCAGGTTCCGTCCCATTGCGGCACAGACCGCGCGCGACTAGTCGAACAGCAGGTTGGCGTCTATGGAAAAGCCGTTGGCTTTAAGGAGCTTGAG
>CP070682.1:357798-366049 GCA_020352595.1 bacterium
CCTGGGAGATCTCCTTCTGCTCCTTCGTGGGCTTGCTGATCTTGTGCAGCTCCTCCACCACCACGATAACGGCGGCATCGATGCCCCTCTTCACATCCATGGGGTTGGCGCCGGCGGTGACGATCTTGATGCCCTCCCGGTACATGGCCTGGGCCAGAACGGTGGCCGTGGTGGTGCCGTCACCCGCCACGTCCGAAGTCTTGCTGGCGACCTCCTTGACCATCTGGGCCCCCAGGTTCTCGAACTTGTCCTCAAGCTCGATCTCCTTGGCCACAGTGACGCCGTCCTTGGTTACGGTGGGGGATCCGAAGGCCTTCTCGATGATGACGTTCCGTCCCTTGGGGCCAAGGGTCACCTTGACGGTGTCGGCCAGCGCGTTCACGCCCGTCAGAAGTTTCTTTCGGGCTTCCTCGTTGTAGTTGATGAGCTTGCTCATTTGTCAGTCCCTCCTGAAAGGTCTTGGGGGTTGGGTATCCCTACTTCTTCTCGATGACACCGAGGACGTCGTCCTCCCTCATGATGAGGTAGTCCACGTCATCGATCTTGACGTCGGTACCGGCGTATTTGCCGAAAAGGATCTTGTCCCCGACCTTGACGTCCAGCTTGCGCTGACTTCCGTCCTCGAGAACCCTACCCTTGCCCACGGCAACGACCTCGCCCTCCTGGGGCTTCTCCTTGGCAGTGTCGGGAATGATGATCCCACCCTTGGTCTTGGCCGTTTCCTCCAGCCTCCTGACTAGAATGCGATCCTGAAGCGGTCGAATCTTCATCTTCTGTTCCTCCTCCTTTGAACGGTGATGGTCAAATGTGGTTTCTGCCCGCCCGTTGTGTTCGGGCTCATGACCTTGAAAAGTGTCCACGTCATTGGATCGGGCCGTTAGCACTCTCGATGCCCGAGTGCTAACAACGAGGCAATATAACCCGATGCCTCGAAAAATCAAGGGGCCAATGATATTTTTCTTTGTCCTCAGCGTTCCTGCCACCTTGTCAACACGCCTCCTCTCCCATAGAATAGTGCCAGTCGACAGGGGGGTCCCCTTGGAATCTTGCCTTTTTCAGAGCTTTTTCCGGAGGGTGGTCATTCCGGGGACGAAGGGGACGAGCATCTTTCCGGCACCTGATTCCCGGTCCGTTCGAACTTCATGAGAGGCCTGACTGTCTGCTCAGACCAGGAGGTGCCCATGAACGGTCCGGGGTTCGCAGCCCTTAGGCCCTTTCCCAGTTAAGGAGAGCACGTGCACCTGATCAGGACGCTAGTCAGAAGATACATGCTCACGGGCATGCTGGTTTTGATCCCCATCTTCCTGACGGGCTGGGTTCTCAGAGCGCTGATGAGATGGACGGACAGGGCTCTGGCCCTCATCCCTCCAGCGTACCGTCCTGAAAACCTGCTCGGATTCAACATCCCGGGGCTGGGGCTCATTCTCACCCTTTCCATCGTTATCGTCATCGGGGCCCTCGTCGCCAACGTCATAGGGAAAAGCCTGCTGTCCGGTGGGGAGCGTCTTCTGCGAAGGATCCCCCTCATCCGCTGGTTCTATTTCTCCTCCAAGCAGATGATGGAGGCCATCCTCATGAAGGATGAGGACAGTTTCCGCAGAGCGGTGGTGGTGGAGTACCCGCGCAAGGGTATCTACAGCATCGGCTTTGTCACTGCGGAGGCCAAGGGGCAGCTGGACTACAGGGTTCCGGGACGCTGCTACACGGTCTTCGTGCCTACGACCCCCAACCCCACATCCGGATATCTCGTGGTGGTGCCGGAATCCGAGATGATCCCCATAGACTGGACTGTTGACGAGGCGTTCAGGATGATCATTTCCGCCGGCGTTCTCATGCCCGGAGAGGCCAGGGCCGAAGCCGTCAAGGCCGCCGAGGCGGCCGTCGCTGGAGACCCTCCGGACGAGGAGGTGGAGGTGTCGGGATGAGACGGGGCATCCCCCTCCTCATAGCGGCTGCAGTCGCGCTGCTGGTACCCTCATCAGAGGTTTCGGCCGACCAGCCGAAACCTTCCCAGGAACGCAGGCTGAAGATACTGGAGAGGGAGGAACCGGAGCGCCTTGATCCCGCCTTCGAGATGATCATGGAGAAGCTCGATGAGGATCTGCGCTACGTCATCTCCTCTCCCATCCGGATGACCCCCAAGGCCACCGCTGTCACCGGTCTGACGGTTCTCGGCACTCTCTTTCTCATCAACGTGGACGAGAAGTGGGCCGAGGAGGTGGTGACGTCCCGGGAGGGCAAGTCCGACAGGGCCTACGAGAGGCTGAGGGTCCTGGGCCGCAATGTGCCCGCCACCACCGCGGGCCTGTACCTCCTGGGCTACTTCCTCGAGGACAGGAGCCTGAAATCCAGGGCGCTCGAGGGTTTCGAGGCCGTGGCCATAACGGCCCTCGTCACCGCCGGCTCAGGGTACCTCATCGGCCACAAGGAACCTGAGGACAGTACTGAAGCCGGCGAGTTCGAGCCCCTGAACAAATACCATTCCATGCCGGACATGAGCTCCTCACTGGTGTTCTCCCTGGCCGGAGTCTTCGCCTACGAGCGTCCATGGCACCAGGCACTTCTCTATTATTCCATCGCGGCCGGTACCGCTGTCAGCCGCGTCTATTACGAGGAGGCCTGGCCCTCGGACGTGTTCCTCGGTTCCGTGATCGGCACGGCCATCGGACGGACGGTGGCATCCCGCGCCCGGAAGGGGGCAAGGGAGGATGTCACTGTCCTCCCCATGCTGGAGTTCAACGCGAAGCCCGTCCTGGGGCTGAGGATCGAGTTCAGGCTCTGAGGGCGGCGCGGGAAGCTGTCCCCAGGGTCCAGTGCCCGGCCTTGGACAGGCCTGGGCCGGGGAGTCCGGAATCCCCCCGTCTAACGGTTTTCCCTGCTGAGCCGGTCGGCCAGCCGCGTGGGCTCCGGAAGCCTGTACGCGCCAAGGCACATCGTGACCGCCTTGAGGGCCTCGAGGGGATGGAGGAGATGGCCCGGGGAGACATAAAGGGGTCTGCAGCCTTCCCTGCTTCTGAGGGCATACCCGACGGTCCTGCGGCCGTAGATGATGGGAGCGTGGTCCCCCTTTTCCCGGCCGGGTTCTTCGCACCGCCCCACGAGGAGGCTTTTGGCGCAACCGACGGTGGGTACACCCGTGATCAGGCCGATGTGTGAGGCCAGTCCCAGTCCCCTGGGATGCGCGATGCCCTGGCCGTCGACGATGATAAGGTCCGGACGGGGCATCTCCTTGAGGATAGGCAGAAGAGGAGGGATCTCCCGGAAGGACAGGAGTCCCGGAACGTAGGGAAAAGACAGGGGACTGCGCTCGACGCGGGTCCGGAGAAGCGCAAGGCCCGGCAGTTCCATGAGTACGGCGGCAGCGAGGCAGGCCCGGTCGGCTCTGCGGTAGGAGACGTCCACGCCCAGGACCGTGTTGACGGAGGGCAGCGTGCCGCCCCGGATCCGTCCCGCGAGCTCCGTCTGGATCCGCAAAGCCTCCCTGGGTGACAGGTCCCACTCATTCAGGCTCTGGATATCCATTTCCATGCAATCCTACCACATGCAGCGCGCGCATCGAGCCACATCGGAGAACCGGATCGCCACCCGGCACCAAATGCGCCCCAAGGGGCCGGCAGACCCGGCATCAGACCCTCAATGTACTTGACAGAACTGCTGTAAAAAAATATTCTCTTGTGACCGTAAAGCACCGATAAATAGGGGGCCATTGCATGAGACTCTCCACCAAAAGCAGATACGGTGTCCGCGCACTTTTCGATATAGCCTACCACTCGGTGGGACTGCCGACGCAGATCAAGGACATCTCGCGAAGGCAGCAGATCAGCCCCAGGTATCTGGAGCAGATCTTCCAGAAGCTCAAGAAGGCCAGGATCCTGGGCAGCAAGCGGGGGCCCAACGGCGGATATTACCTTCTCAGGGAACCGAAAGACATCTCCCTTGGGGACATCGTCCGAGCCACCGAGGGCCCCTTCGAGCTGGTCTTCTGCGTCAGCGATAACCCGGTGAGACAGTGCCCACGAAAGGAAGAGTGCGTGGCCAGCGACATGTGGAAGGACGTGAGCATTCAGATTGGGAACTTTTTCGATTCCATCTCCATCTCCGATCTTTGCGAACGCGCCAAGGACCTGGGTGTGGAGAGGGAGTACGACCATCCCTACACCTACCACATCTGAAGCCAGGCCTGGTCGGAGGTTGGAGCCCGGTTCGGTCCGTTGATCCTATGAGACCCCAAACGCAAGGGCAGGAAGCGTTCTCCCCGGGGGGCGGCAGTGTGGAACGGCTGCGGTCCATCGTACGGGAGATGGGCAAGGTCATGGTCGCCTTCTCCGGCGGCGTGGACAGCACCTTTCTGCTGCACATCTGTGTCCAGACCCTCGGCCGGGAGACCGTGATGGCCGTTGTGGTCGATCACGCCATGCTCAAGGAGAACGAAGCAGACGAAGCGATGAAAAGCGCGGCGCACATCGGCGCGAGGATCCAGCGCATCTCACTGGATCCGCTGGCCGACGAGCAGGTCTCCGGCAACGGACCGCTGCGCTGTTATCACTGCAAGAAGGCTGTCTTCTCCCACCTCCGTCAGATGGCCGTCACACAGAGGGTGCCCTGGCTCCTGGACGGAACCAATGCCGACGACGGCAACGGTTACAGACCGGGCATCCGCGCCCTGGAGGAGCTGGGTGTGCGCAGTCCGCTGAGGGAGGCCGGCCTCATCAAGGTGCAGGTGCGCCAGGCAAGCCGCGAGGCGGGCCTGGAAACCTGGAACAGGCCCTCAGCTCCCTGCCTGGCCACCAGGTTCCCCTACGATCATCCCATCACGGAGGAGGCTCTGAGGAAGGTCGAAAAGGGGGAGCGCATCCTGGCCAGGGAGGGTTGCGAGGTCGGCAGGCTAAGGGTCCACGGCGACGTGGCCAGGATCGAGGTGCCCGAGACCCAGCTGGATCTTCTCCTGGAGGAAGACCGCCGCGGGAGGGTCATCACCTCACTCAAGGCCCTGGGTTACTCCTATGTGACCATGGACCTGGAAGGGTTCCGATCAGGAAGCATGGACGCTGGCATCTCCGGCAGCCCGTCCGCCGGTGATGTCAAGGCCGGCAAGAGCGGCCAAGGATGAAAGGAGGCACAAGAATGAGGCGGATCCTTCACTTTCCTCTGGCCCGGGCGATCTGCTGGTATCTGACCCTGACCCTTTCAGGCATTGCCTTCCTGCCCCCGGTGGCCCACGCCGCCTTCATCTCGCCTTCCAGGGCGAACGTCGCGGATATGGATGCCGGGGCCCTGGCCCGTGTCCGGGAGGCGCTTGAGGACCAGTTCCTCCAGGAACGGCTGGCCTCACTGGGACTCTCGCCCGATGAGATCAGATCGCGCCTGGACTCTCTGGACGGGCAGGAGCGCCAGGCTGTCCTCGCCGACGTGGAGAGGATCCAGGCTGGCGGAAATGGTCTCGGAGCCCTCGTCACGCTGGCTGTGCTGGTCCTGCTGGTCCTCCTTATCCTCAAGCTCTACGACAAGGAGATCACCATCAAGTGAGGCGCGGGGGGCGGATCCCTTTCCTGCTGGCTCTGGCCGGGATCCCCCTGCTCCTGGGGTGCAGCATACGCCTCACAGACCCGGAAGGTTTTCCCGCGGCCGCAAGGCTCCACGACGTGAAACCCTACAGCCAGAGACCGGAGTTGTGCGGGCCCTACGCTCTGGCGGCTGTTCTCAATTTCATGGAGATTGCCGCCGACCCCCTCGAGATGGCCCGGCGCCTTTACGTCCCTGCCGCGGGGGGCACCCTGACCATGGACCTCTACCTCGAGGCAAGTCGCAGGGGCCTCGACGCCCGTCAGGGAAGCGGCACCACGCAGGGCCTCGTGCGGGACCTCGACGATGGTGTTGCGCCCATCGTGCTCTTCAGGTATCCGTCTTTGAGAGGTTCAGGGGGACATTACGTGGTCATCACCGGATATTCCATGGCGCCGGACGGTTTCTTTCTCCTCTGGGGCGACGGTCGCCTTTCCTGGATGGATGCAGACAGGGTCGAGGGCCTGTGGTCGGGGTCGGAGTTCTGGTACCTGATCCTGAGGAGAAAAGGGCCATGGTGAAGATCGCCCGGGCAATGGGTCTCATGGCCCTCTCCGTGACGCTCCTCTCCTGCGCCTCACATCCGCGGCGGGGTGAGCTGCGAATGCCCTATGACGATCGGCTGCGGCTGGCCAGCATCTACATCCAGTCCGGCCAGTCGGAAAGGGCTGAAGGCCTTCTAAGGGATGCCTTGGCGCAGGAAGAAGGGCGTCCCGAAGCGCATGCGATGCTGGGGGAGGTGCTCTTCCTCAAGGGTGATCTCGAGGGCTCCTCCCGTCACCTTTACCGGGCCCTCCAGGTCGGTGGGGACGACGCCGTCGTTCTGAATAACCTCGCCTGGGTGGAACTGGGACGGAGCAAAGCGGGCAAGGCCCTGGAACTGACCGATCGAGCCATCTCCCTTCAACCGGTGCCCCTTTACCCTTACCTCGATACGAGGTCGAGGGCGCTTCTTGAACTGAACCGCTACGAGGAAGCCCTGGTGGAAGCCCGGGCTGCCCTGAACCTCACGCCGCAGCATGATACCAGCATGAGGGGTCACCTCAGGCAACTCATTGGGGAGATCGAAGGTCGGATGCGTGGTATCGAGGGAGGCTTCTATTGATCTGCCTTCCGCCGGGAACCGCAGCGTCCCGCGCCACGGGGGAACGGGAAGGGGGAGGCGTTCGCACTCCATGACATCCGACGATAGTGTGGAAAGGGAACTGAGGTCCTACATCGACCGACTCACGTCGGTGGGATCCGATCGCTTCATCGGGACGAGGGGGCACCGTTCGGCCTTCAGGATGATCAGGGGCCTCCTGGAATCATGGGGCCTGGACGTCACCGTGCAACCGTTCACGGTGGAGATCACCGTTCCGGTCAGCTGGTCGACGGAGATCGATTTCGGAGGCGGTTTCGAGAAGGTGGAGTCGCTCCCGGGCCTCGGCTCGCAGTCGGTCAAGAGCCTTGAAGCGGACATCCTTTCCGTGGGCCACGCCCGGGAGGAGGATTTCGAGTCCGTTGCCCCGGAAGAGGGCGCCGCACACATGGCGAAGCTCTGGAAAAGCCACGAGACGGCCAAGATCTCCGAAGCCGCTCGCAGGGGGGCATCGGCACTGATCTGGTACAACGACTACTTCGATGAACTCTACTCGGGGGCCTGCGACTACTCCCTCTCCCCCATACCGGGTATCTCCATCCGCAAGTCTGTGGCCGAGAGGATCCTGGAAAGGGGTGGCGGCCGCATCAGGTTCTCCCTGCGATCCAGGCGCAGGAGGATCCGCTGCCGGAACCTGGAGGCCGGCAGGGACTTGGGCCACGGGAGGTATGCCCTTCTGGCGTCCCATTACGACAGCAGACCCCACACGCCCGGTGCCAGCGACGACGCCTCCGGCGTGGCTGCCATGCTGGCTTTCATCCGCGGGAGATACGACGCGGACGCGGCCTTGCCCGTCCGCTATTTGTTCGCGGATTGCGAGGAAGAGGGCTGCCAGGGTGCCGAACTGTATGCGGAAAGCCTCTACCAGGCCAACTTTCTCAGGGAGATCAGGGCCGTGGTCAATCTCGACGCCGTGGGATGGCCCAACCTCTGCCTCATAGCGAGGGACAGGGAGGCGGTCATGGATGAGGATCTGACACGCCTGGCCGGGGAGGTCATAGCCGAGTCGGGTTACCGTCCGGAAAAGGTCCGTTCCAAGAGCGGCAAGAGCAACCACACCCCTTTCGCCACCAGAGGGGTCCCCACGGTCTGGTATTCGGATTATCCCAACTACATCCGCCATTCCACCATAGACAACGCCTTCAACATCGACTACCCCACCATAGTCATGGTCATGGAGTCGCTGCGCCGCCTTTTCAGCCGGTTAGATTGAGATCGTGCCATGGATCGGTTCATCTCCCGCCATGTCCAGAGGTTACTCCTCAGAGAGGCTTTTGCCGGTGCCGTCCTTGTCTGGACCGCGGTGGGCCCCCTGCAGCCGGACCTGGGCAGGATCCGCCTCCTTCTGGTCCTTTTTCTCTTCTATGCGGCAGTCATCTTCACCTGGGAGAAGGGTTGGCGCCAGTCGCGCAAGGAGCTGGCGCTCTTCGTCTACGCCGACATCCTCTTTGCCGGTGTTCTCATAGGGCTGACGGGCGGCGCTGACAGCGAGTTTCACCTGCTCCTTTACTTCATCGTGGCCATGCGGGCCCCCTACCTTTCGTGGAC
>CP070682.1:366149-370528 GCA_020352595.1 bacterium
ACGGCAGCCTGCATGTTCATGCCGAAGTCCACGCAGTTGAGGAAGAACTGGAGCGTCCACTGGTCCTGCTGGTCGCCTCCCGGTGTGCCGAAAACCATGAAGGGCCTTCCGTCCTTCATGGCCAGGGATGGGGTGAGGGTGGTGCGCGGCCTCTTGCCGGGCTCGAGGGCGTTGGCATGACGGGGGTCAAGGTAGAACATCTGCATGCGTGTTCCGAGGGGAAAACCGAGACCCTCGATGACCGGTGAGCTGCGGAACCAGCCGCCGCTGGGAGTGGCGGCCACCATGTTCCCCCACCTGTCCACCGCATCCAGGTGGGTGGTATCGCCCTTGTGGATGTCGGAACCGCCTTTCCGCCTGGCAGGTTTGTGTGGGGGAGCGTTGCCCGGCCTCATCTCCATGGAGGCCTGGTCAGGGTCGATGAGAGTCCTGCGCTGTGCCGCGTATTCCTTGCTGAGGAGGAGTTTCAAGGGAACGTCCACGAAACGGGGATCCCCGTAGTACTTCTCCCTGTCGGCAAAGGCCAGCTTGGCGGTTTCCACGAGGAGGTGGATATACCCGTCGGAGTTGTGGCCCATGGCGGGCAGGTCGTAACCCTCCAGGATGTTGAGCTGCTGGAGGAACACCGGTCCCTGGGTCCAGGGACCGCATTTGAAGACGTCATAGCCGCGGTAGTTCACTGTCAGCGGTTCCTCCACACGGGTGGCGTAGGCGGCCAGGTCCTCCAAGACCAGGAGCCCCCTGTTTTTCCTTCCGGTGGAGTCCGGCAGGCTGTTGTCCTGGATGAAACGGATGATCTGCCGGGCGATGTCACCCTTGTAGAAAACATCCCGGGCGCTTTGCAGCGCCTCCCTGCGACCCATGCGGCGTTCACGATGTTCCGCCTCCAGGAGACTCTGGAACATGGCACCCAGATCCCTCTGGACATAGACCTCTCCCACGTCCGGGATCCGTCCACCCGGGAGGAAGGCCCGGGCGGAGGTTGGCCAGTCCTGCTGGAACTGCTCGGCGCTCCTCGATATGGCCGACCGCAGGGTCGGGAACATGGGGAACCCGTTCATGGCCAGTTCCACGGAGGGTCCAAGGACCTGGGCGAGGCTCATGGTCCCGAATCGGGAGAGGGCCTCGATCCAGGTGGATACCGCGTCGGGTACCGCCGCCGCGAGGAGCCCGTCGCCGGGGATGGTGTCGATGCCGTTGGACTTGAACCACTTGATGGTCGCGTTGCGCGGGGCCGGGCCCTGGCCGGAAAGGCTCACCACCCTGTTCTCGTCCGCGAGGTAGATGAGGATGGGCGCCTCCCCCCCAATGCCGTAGATGTAGGGCTCGAGTACCGAAAGGGCAAAACCCATGGCCACTGCCGCGTCCACGGCGTTGCCGCCTTCCTCCAGCACGTGAAGCCCGATCCTGCTGGCGAGGTAATGGCCTGAAGTCACCATGCCGTTGGTCCCCATGATGACGGGCCTCAGGGTGAAGGATTCGGGGTCACTGCCGGCCAGGGTTGAAAGGATGTCCTTGGTGCTGTCCGATGCCATAATCGCCTCCGCGCCGCCCCGGTGACCGGTTAAAGTTCAGGCGCTCAGGAGCCTTTCGTCCAGGGCTCTCAACTGGCCCCTGAGACGGTCGGGAAGACGGTCGCCGAACTGCTCGAAGTAGGCGTGGATATCCGGGATCTCCCTTCTCCAGGAATCCTTGTCGATGAAGAAGAGCTCCTCGAGGTCCGCCTCGGGGATGGAAAGGCCTGACAGGTCCAGATCCCCCTTCTCGGGCATGAGGCCGATGGGGGTTTTAATGGCTCCCACGCGCCCGTCCACGCGGTCGCACATCCACTTGAGGACCCGGCTGTTCTCTCCGAATCCCGGCCAGAGCCACCGGCCTTCCGCGTCCTTGCGGAACCAGTTGACGTAGAAGATCCTGGGCGCCTTGCCGGCCAGCCTGTCGCCCATCTCAAGCCAGTGGCGGAAATAATCGCCCATGTTGTATCCGCAGAAGGGAGACATGGCGAAGGGATCGCGGCGCACGGGCTTGACCTTGTCCAGGATGGCCGCGGTGGCTTCGGAGGAAGCCGATGCGCCCATGAAGACGCCGTGATCCCAGTCGAAAGCCTCGTAGACCAGGGGGATGACGGCGGATCGGCGGCCGCCGAAGATGAAGATGTCAATGGGTACACCCTCGGGATCGTCCCAGTCGTGGTATTCCGTCGGGCACTGGACGGCGGGGGCCGTGAAGCGGGCATTGGGGTGGGCAGCCGGTTCGCCCCTTCCAGGCGTCCAGGGTCTGCCTTTCCAGTCGATGGCTCGCTCGGGCGTTCCGTTCATGCCCTCCCACCAGACGTCGCCGTCCTCCGTGAGGGCGCAGTTGGTGAAGATGATGTTCTCCCTGAGCATCCCCATGGCCACGGGGTTGGAGCTGAACGACGTGCCTGGAGCTACGCCGAAGAATCCGGTTTCAGGGTTGATGGCGTGGAGGCGGCCGTCCGGCCTTATCTTCATCCAGCAGATGTCGTCGCCGATGGTCTCGGCCTTCCACCCGGAGATGGTGGGCCGGATCATGGCGAGGTTGGTCTTCCCGCAGGCGGAGGGAAAGGCCGCCGCGATGTGGTAACGTCGGCCTTCCGGGCTTATGAGCCGCAGGATGAGCATGTGCTCCGCGAGCCAGCCTTCCCGGCGGGCCATGGAGGAGGCGATGCGCAGGCTCAGGCATTTCTTCCCCAGGAGGGCATTGCCGCCGTAACCTGACCCGTAGGACCAGAGGAGATTCTCTTCCGGGAAGTGGCTGATGTACTTCTCCTCCACGGGAGCGCACGGCCAGGGGACGTCCTTCTGTCCGGGGCCGAGGGGTGCTCCCACGGAGTGCAGACAGGGGATGAACTCCCCGTCCTTCCCGAGGGCCTGGATGACCCTTTCGCCGACCCGTGTCATGATGTGCATGTTGCACACGGCGTAGGGGCTGTCGGTGATCTGGACGCCGATCTTGGCCAGGGGCGAGGCGATGGGCCCCATGGAGAAGGGGATGACGTACATGGTGCGGCCCCTCATGCATCCGTCGTACATGGAAGTCATGGTCTGCTTGAGGCTTTCCGGGGCGATCCAGTTGTTGGTGGGGCCGGCGTCTTCCCGGTTGCGGGTGCTCAGGTAGGTTCGGCTCTCGATCCTGGCCACGTCGCTGGGATCAGAACGGAAAAGGAAGCTGTTGACCCGGCCGGCAAGGGGGATGGCGGTCCCCGCACTGACCATCTCGCCCATGAGGCGGTCGTACTCCTGCCTCGAACCGTCGCACCAGTGGATCCTTTCCGGCCGGCACAGGGCGGCAACCTCCTCGACCCAGCGGTTCAGCCTCTTGTTCCTGCAAACTGACGTCATCGGTCCCTCTCCCCTCCGGCATGTGGGACGACGGCTCCTGCCGCGTGCCATGGGACAAAAAAGGCAGTCCCGAAGCGGTCATGTCGAATCACACCCCGGGACTACCTGAAAATGATGCTTACTGGATGCTATCTGCTTCTGGTGCCCTGCTCAGCGATGGTCAACTGATCAATAGCATCGGTAGACCAGGACGGGGATCCTGGAGGTGGCCAGAACCCTGCTGGTGACCTCACCCAGATGGGTCCCCAGAACATGTTCCCTGCTGTGGGACGACATGAAGATGAGATCGCAGCCCTTTTCATCCGCCGTCTTGAGAATGCCCTTTGCCGGCGTTTCACGGTCGACGAAAACGGTCTCGCAGTCGACACGCGCGGCGTCGGCCAGTTTCTTCAGGTCGGCCAGATAGTGTTCACCCATGGACCTGTGCAGCTTCTCCACCTGTTCCATGGATTCCTGGGCCTTTTCCGCCTCGTGACGGCCCCAGAGATAATCCGGGTGGTAGGCCTCAAGGATCTCGAAGGGGTTGAGCCTCGGCTGAACGTGGACACCGACCACCTTGGCTTTGAGAGTCTTGGCCAGCCTGATGCCGTTTTCAACGGCGTCCGTACAGCCCTTCTGCCCGTCCGTTGGAATAAGGATCTTCTTGTACATGCGACCTCCCGTTACAGCGCTGTTGGATGATTGCTTCGAATATGACCGAGTTCCCACTAAATGAGGTGGAGAGGGCCATTCCGGATCTGGAATCTGGACGGCCTGAAAACCGCGCCGCCATCCGGTTTGTAAGCGTTTCCTAGACATTATGAACTCGCCCATGGGGATGTCAAGGGTTGAAGGCAAAAATCCGGGATTGTGCTTATTTTCCCATGTCATAGCCCTGGGAAAACTGCCTTGCGCGCCCTGTGAAAAGGTGGTGGTCCGACGGCGTATCCTTGACAAATCAGGCCACCGGTGGTAAACACATTTTTTCGTTGATGCGGGGTGGAGCAGTCCGGTAGCTCGTTGGGCTCATAACCCAAA
>CP070682.1:370628-377572 GCA_020352595.1 bacterium
ATGTGAGATCTGGGATCTGGGATGTGGAATATGGGATTTGGGGCGGCATCCCTCGCCCACGGAAGGTGCCCGTGTCCAGGAAAGAAAACCGAAAAGAGAACAAACCGTCACCCGCCGTCACCCACTCCCGCTGGCGGGAGATCTTCGGGGTGGCCATCGTGGCGCTGGGCCTGTTCATGATCCTCGCCCTGGTGTCCTACTCCCCCCTGGACGTCTCCCTCAACAGCACGGGGATAGGCACCTCACCGGTGCGGAACATGGGGGGGGTCGTGGGCGCCTACCTCGCGGACCTGAGCATCCAGTCCCTGGGGTGGGCCGCCTTCGTCATCCCCCTGTTTTTCCTGGCTCTGGGTGTGAACCGCTTCTTCACCCGCAACTGGGGCGGCTGGGCGCTGAGGGCGGCCGGGGCCGTGCTCTTCGTCCTGACCCTCTGCGTCCTGGCCCAGCTGAGGCTCGGGCCGCTGAGCTTCACGGGCGTCGGGATGCCCGCAGGAGGCATCGCGGGCAAGCTGGCCGCTGAAGGCCTCGTCTCCCTCCTGAACGTGGCCGGAGCCCATGTCTTCGTCCTGGCCATGTTCACCGTCTCCATCATCGTCATGACCAACGTCTCTTTAAGGACCGTCGGCGCGGGCGTGGCGAAGGGCGGCGGCTACGTGGTCACCACGGTGACCAAGAGGCTGGAGAGGACGAGGCGCCAGAAGGTGGTCAGCAGGGCCCGCGAGAAGGAGATGAAGGTCACACCCCCCACCATCACCTCCAAACCCGAGGTGACGACCACGAGGCCACCGGTCCTTCCCCGCCAGGAGGAGTTCGACACCCTGCCCAGGCCGAGGGGGAAGTTCTCCCTGCCCCCCCTCCATCTGCTGGATCCACCCGATCCCCGGCAGAGGGGGATCAGCGAGGAGGAGCATCTTCTCAGGAGCCGCATGCTGGTCAAGAAGCTCCAGGACTACGGCATACACGGTCAGGTGACAGCGGTGAACCCTGGACCGGTGATAACCGTCTTCGAGTACGAGCCGGGTCCCGGGGTGAAGGTCAACCAGATCGTCAGCCGGGCCGGCGACCTGTCCCTGGCCATGGGCGGCGTGGAGATCAGGATCGTCGAGCGTATCCCGGGCAAGTCCGCCATCGGCATCGAGGTCCCCAACGCGGAGCCGGAGATGGTGGGACTGAGGGAGATCCTCAGCAGCGCCGAGTTCGAGTCAGCCAAGGGACTGCTGAGACTGGCCATCGGCAAGGACACCTCCGGCGTCCCCTTCGTCACGGAACTCGACAACATGCCCCACATGCTCGTCGCCGGTGCCACGGGGACGGGCAAGAGCGTGGCCATCAACTCCATGATCCTCTCCATGCTCTTCAACCTCACGCCCGACGAGGTGAGGTTCCTCATGGTGGACCCCAAGATGCTGGAGCTTTCCCCCTACGAGGGGATCCCCCACCTGCTCTCACCGGTGGTCATGGAACCCAAGAAGGCGGCTTCGGCCCTCCGCTGGCTGGTGGCCGAGATGGAGCGCCGGTACCAGCTCCTGGCCAGCCGCAAGGCACGCGACGTCGACAGCTACAACAGAAAAACGGCCAAGATCACGGAGCCGCTGCCCGAGGGGGAGGACAGCCGGCTGCCCCATATCGTGGTGATCATCGACGAACTGGCTGACCTGATGATGACCGCTTCCAGGGACGTTGAGGAGTGCATCGCACGGCTGGGCCAGATGGCCAGGGCCGCGGGCATTCACCTTATCCTGGCGACCCAGCGCCCCTCGGTGGACATCATCTCGGGAAGCATCAAGACCAACATCACGGGCAGGATAGCCTTCAAGGTCACGGACAAGGCCAACTCGAGGGTGATCCTCGACCACAACGGCGCCGAGCAGCTGCTCGGCCGGGGCGACATGCTCTTCATCAAGACCGGCATGAGCGGCCTGGTCAGGCTGCATGGATGTTTCGTCGCGGAAGACGAGGTCTCGAGGGTGGTGAAGTTCCTCAAGGATCAGGCCAAGCCCGAGTACAGGGACGACCTTTTCGACTACGAACCCCCCGCGCAGGGATCAGATCTGGACGACGGGGCCGAGGACGAGAAGTATCATGAAGTCCTGGACTTCGTCCGGTCCAAGGGGTATGTTTCCGCCTCCATGATCCAGCGCAACTTCAAGGTCGGGTACAACCGCGCGGCCCGCATGGTCGAGCGCATGGAGGCCGAGAACATCATCGGTCCGCCCGACGGCGCCAGACCCCGTCCGGTTCTGCGGAGATACGACTTCGAATGATCAAACGTCTGCTCTTCTGTTTTCCCGCTCTGGTCCTCCTGTGTCACCCGTCCCCGGCTCCCGGAGACACCGCCGACGAGGCCCTCGCCCTCGTGCGCAGCACCTACGCCTCCCTGAAGGGCCTCAAGGCGGGCTTCAGGCAGACCGAGGAGAGGCCGGGCGTGGGCGTGACCTCCAGCGAGGATGGCGAGCTCTTTTTCAGCCCCCCGGGCCTCATGCGGTGGGATTATCAGGGAAGGCGGCCGCACCGCGTGGTCATCAACGGCAACCGGGTCTGGATCCACACCCCCTCGCGCAGGCAGGTCGTGGTCCGGGAGATGACGCCCCAGGAGATGAGGAGGGGCGCGGCGACTTTCCTGGGAGGCCTGGACGGCGTTCAGGAGGATTTCGACGTGCGCCCGGGCCAGGCAGATGCCGGATCCGGCATCCCCCTTGACCTCATCCCCAGGGAGGAGAACGTCCCCTACGACAGGATCTCCGTCCTGGTGCGTCCCGAAACAGGACTCATCGAGCGCATCGCCATCCACCACAAGATCGGCAACGTCACGACCATCACCTTTCGTGACATTAAAACCGGCATGGACCTTCCGGAAAGGCTGTTTAAATGGGACATTCCGGAGGGGACGGAGGTGATAGAGCCGTGAAAGATGTGCGCGGGGCGCGGGGCGCAGTGCACGGGGCGGAAAAACCTTCGCACAGGAGAGCTGGTCGAGGCGCCCGGAACGGAGCGAATGGTGTGCTCCCCGCACGCTCGCGTTGGGCGCGTCGCACTGTTACGGCAATTTTGGACCTGGGAAAATCATGAACAAAATTGCTGTGACATCCTTAGGCTGCAACAAGAACCTGGTGGACACCGAGGTGATGCTCGCCCACCTGAAGCGGGCCGGCTGCGAAGTGGTGGGCGAGCCCGGGGAGGCGGACTGCCTGCTGGTCAACACCTGCTCCTTCCTCCGGGAGGCTGTCGAGGAGTCCCTCGACTGCATCGTTGAACTGGGGACGCTCAAGCAGGGCGGAAGGGTAAAGCGCCAGGTGGTGGCGGGCTGCATGGTCAGCCGCTACGGCGACCAGATCCTGCGGGAGGTTCCCGAGGTGGACGCACTCGTGCCGCATACGGACCTGGAGAGTATCGTCAGGGCCGTTACCGGCTCAAGTCCGGACCTGGACCCAGGACCAGGACCGGGACCAGGACCAGGACTGCCTTTCCCCCCCAGGGTACTCTCCCATCCCTCCCACAGGGCGTACCTGAAGATCGCCGAGGGTTGCTCGAACTGGTGCTCCTACTGCAAGATACCCTCCATACGGGGGGAGTTCGTCAGCCGTCCTTCCGAGTCCATTCTCAGCGAAATGCGATATCTCCTGGACCAGGGCGTCCGTGAGATCACCCTGGTGGCACAGGATTCAGGGCGCTACGGGAGCGATGCCGGGGAGGGATCCCTGGCATCCCTCATCAGGTCCGCCGTCGGGATCCCTGGAGATTACTGGTTGAGGGTCCTGTACGTCCATCCCGCCCGGGTCACGCCGGAACTGCTTCAGGCCATGGGGTCCGACCCGAGGATCTGCCCCTACCTGGACATCCCCTTCCAGCACGTTTCGCCTCCCGTCCTCGAGAGGATGGGAAGGGGGCTGGCCCCACCTCCCATGCAGGTGGTCCGGGCCGCCAGGGCGGCCATGCCCGGTCTTTTTCTCAGGACCACCCTGATGACGGGATTCCCCGGGGAGACCGAAGAGGATTTCCGGCTCCTCCTCCATTTTCTCACGCAGGCCGGCATCGACCACCTGGGCGTTTTCGCCTACAGCCTGGAGGAGGGGACAGAGGCCGCGGCCATGTCTGACCAGGTGCCGGCCCAGACGGCGAGGGACAGGGCTGACCTCCTCATGCAGGAGCAGGCCGAGATCTCCGCCCGGAAGCTTTCCCTCCTCGTGGGCAGGGAACTGGCGGTCCTGAGTGAGGGTGCTGATGAGAACGGTCCCTACGGCCGTCACCGGGGCCAGGCTCCGGAGGTGGACGGTGTCGTCAGGCTCGACAGGGACGTCGAGCCGGGGACCTTCATCCGTGTGAGGATCACCGGAAGCGACGTCTACGATCTGGAGGGGGAGGTCATGGAACAATCTCAGATCTGAGACCGGTGAGCCATGAACGAGACGCACGACCAGATGGGCTCCATCAAACTCGTCCAGTCCCCCTCAGGCGTCAAGGCCTCGGTG
Organism: bacterium; assembly: GCA_020352595.1. Taxonomy (GTDB): domain Bacteria; phylum BMS3Abin14; class BMS3Abin14; order BMS3Abin14; family BMS3Abin14. Next base: position 375,098 of record CP070682.1, read on the forward strand.
GACGGCGTGCTCCTTGCCCGTTTCGTCCGTCCCGGCGCCCACTGGAACGTGGCCGACCTGGGCTGCGGCAACGGCCTTGTGGGGCTGCTCATGGCCCGGGATCAGCCCCAGGCACGTTTCCTGGGCGTGGAGATACAGGATGTCCTCATCCGGCAGGCCCTGGCCGGCAGCAGGGCCAGCGGCCTGACCAATATCCGGTTCGTGCGAGCCGACCTCCAGGCCCCCCCGTGGAGCAGGCGGCTGGAGAGGTTCGACCTCGTCGTGGCCAACCCTCCCTACAGGAAGGTCGGGACCGGCCGTCTCAGCCCCGATCCGGTTCGCGCCGCAGCGCGCCACGAGATCCTGGCGGACGCCGGCGTTTTTGCAAGGGCGGCCGCCTCCCTGCTCAGGGACGGGAGCAGTTCGGCCTGGATCTACCTGGCCGAGAGGCATGAGGCCCTGCGTGATGCGGTGAGGCAGGCCGGCATGGAGCCTGTGAGGTTCCGGTACGTGAAGTCCAGGGGAGACCTTGCGCCGGTCCTCGTCCTCCTCGAGGCGGTGAAGGGCGGGGATGTGGGCATGCTCCTCGAGGAGGAGCCTCTGGTGTTGTACGAAGGGAAAAAGGGAAGGCAGTACACGGAGGAAGCGAGGGAAATGATCTATGGAGTGGAACCCTAGCAGGCTGCTGAAAAACCCCTGAAAGCGCAGCCTGACAGGGCGACGCGGGGGATCCCGCCATGGCGGGACCCAGATCCGGGCTGTAAAAACACGAAGAATTTGAGAGGGTTGCGCCGGGCCGCCCAAGGCGACCCGACGCTGAAAAAGCCCACAAGGGACTTTTTCAGCACCCTGCCAGGTCCGCAGGCGGTGTCTGGTGTCTCGTGTCCCGAAAGGGGAGCAAGGCATGGGTGGCAGTGCGGCGGGAGTCCGCTAAAGGACTCTGAACTCTGCACTCTGAACTCTTCCCCCCCCTAATCCCTCCTCTTGCGCTTCACCTCGAACCTGATGTCCTCCACCACCTTCGGCCCCACGGCCCGTTCAATGCCGCTCAGGATATCCCTTTTCCTCATGGACAGTTCGGTGAGCCAGGCCGGTTCCGCCACCTCCACGATGAGCACCGTCCCCCGGAAACGGAAAGGCCTGGCGTGTGCCGAGGCCTCGCCGACGATATCGTCCCACTGCTGGAAGACCATGTCCTTGGCCTCCATCTCCCCTGAGGAACCGAGGCGCTCCATGAGGCTTTCAAGGACGTCATGGACCGGGGTGAACCGGCCCTTCCCCCTGGACTTCGCGTGCACGGACGGTGAACCCTCCCAATGGTCCGGAAATAAACCCGGCGCTCAGTGCCAGGAAAAGGTGCCTGGGACCCTGACTCTGACTCTATACTCTGAACTCTTATCCCTTATCTCTCCTGTCTTTTCCATCCTACCACAGCCCGTACCCTCCCCGGAACCGGCGGCGCGGACAATGGGTCCTTGAGAGTGGGCATCGGCCGTTTCTTGTTATAGTTTCCTGTGGTATTCACGGGGACTATCTGCTATTATTGTATACAGTCCACAGAATACTTTATGAGGAATTCCTGTAACTATATGTAAAATAAAATATTATGAGATTAAAAAAGCACAAAACCCTGCGCGAACAGATCGCTTCTTCACTGCGGGAATCCATCATAAAGGGTGAGCTGCATCCCGGCCAGAAGCTCACCGAACCGGAACTTGCTGACAGGCTCGGTATCAGCAGGACCCCCATACGTGAAGCGTTCAGGCAGCTGGAGAGCGAAGGTTTCCTCACGGTCATCCCGCGACGTGGCGCCGTGGTCTCGAGCATCAGCCAGGAGGAGATCGAGGATTTTTACGAGATCAAGAGCCTCCTGGAGGGTTACGCCGCCAGGATCGCAGCCAGTCGCATCACCGCCAGGGACATCGAGAAGCTCGAGAAGCTCAACGATCAGCTGCTGGAACTGGCGCGGCAGGAGGATGTGGAGGCGTTCTTCAGAAAGAACAACGAGTTCCACAACACCTTCATCGCCCTTTGCGGCAACGACAAACTGCTGGAGATCCGGCTCGGGCTGGTTCAGCGGTTCCTGCGTTTCAGGCTTCAGGCCCTTTCTGTTCCCGGCCGCCTGATGAAATCGGTCGAGCAGCACAAGCTCATCATCGATGCTCTTTCCAGGAAGGATGGAAATCTGGCTGAATCGCTGGTCGTGGAGCACTCACTTCTCAGCGGTCGGGAGCTGGCCGAACAGGTTGCCAAGATGGAAGAGGAGCCATAGGTACGGCCCTCGCATCCCCGGCCTCTCACCGGAGAGGACGACCATGACCCATTTCAAGATCAAGATAGAGGAACCCAAACTCCTGTCGGAGGACATCGCCGAATCCATCAAGGCCGCCATCATCAAGGGCAAATTCAAGCCGGGCGAAAAGATCTCCGAGGGCGAACTGGCCGAATCCATGGGCATCAGCAGGACACCTCTGCGGGAGGCTTTCCGGAAGCTCG
>CP070682.1:377672-381176 GCA_020352595.1 bacterium
CATGGAAGGTCCCGGGCCATGAGATCCGGCTTTCTCCTTTCGCCCATCTGCCGCACACCCGGACATTTGAGATCTGAGATACGAGATATGAGACCCGGGATCTGCCAGCCCCCCTCCCCGGGGCCTGGTGCCCTCAGTCCCCGTCCAGGACCGCGCCCAGGCGTTCCCTCAGGCTCTCGTCGCTGCGGGTCTTCCGGGAGCGCCTGGGGAGTTTTTTGAGGGGATCGCCGAGGGGGTGGTCGCGCAGGCGGTTGACGAAGCGCAGGACGTTCCAGGCGGTGCGCTGGAGGTTCTCCTCGCCGATGCGGCTCGTTCCGTAGATGATCCTCCTTCGAAGCTGCACCGCCTCCAGGACCCCCGGCCAGAGCTTTCCCGCGGACAGGGGCAGGGAATCCTCCCACGACTCTCCCGAAGTGATGACGGAAAAAAGCCGGGCGAACCGTTTGTTATCCAGGCGTTCCTCGGACAGCGCGTCCCTCGCCTGCTGCACCGTCCACCCCTCCCTCTTGCAGGCCAGCACCAGAATGCGCCTGCGGACCGCCTCCCACAGCGCCCAGGCCGCGGTGAGAGCCGTCAGACCGTCAGGCGGATCGGTGTTGAGGGCCTTCTCCGCCCGGCTCTTGAGTTCCATGAGATACTTGGGGTTGGGCATCGGTTCAATCTCAGGTCTCGGATCCCAGGTCTCAAAAGTCAGGGTGTCCTTGTCTGAGATGTGAGTTATGAGATCTGAGATCGGTTCTAACGAAGGTCCCCAACCCACTTCACGTGGGCCGCAAAGGGCGTTCCCTGCACTCCATCGTAGAACTTTCTGCTGGCCGTCACAAGCCTGCAGTCGCTCGCCACGGCGAGGGCCAGGACCAGTCCGTCCCCCATGGGGCGATCCATCTGGGCCGCGATGCGCAGAGCGGGCTCCAGCAGGGAGTCCGCCGGCTGGAGCCACACGGGGGCTGATCTCACGGCTTCGAGGACCACGACGGCCTCCTCCACGCCAAGCTCGCCGGCCCGGGTCTTGGTGCATATGGCTTTGCCTGCGTCCGTGAGGATGGTGTCAGGGGCCAGGAGTTCGTTGCCGCCGTCCAGCAGTCGCGCCGCCTGACCGGAGTTTTCCTCCGGGATGAACCACTTGAGGAGAACGGCGGCATCCACCACGAAACGGGCCATCTAGAGACCTCCCTCGGCCAGGTCGGCGCTGTCGGAGTGCCGCCGGTCGCCCAGCATGCGTCGGATCCTCGCCGAAAGGAGGGCGGCATCGAGGGATTCGGCCTGGGCGGCCTTTTCCAGGATGTTCTTGAGTTCGGACTGCATGGATCGTCCGTTGCGGTGGGCCCTGGCCTTGAGCTGCTTGACGGTCTCTGGGGCGAGGTCCCTGACGAGGATGTCGGGCATGGATCACCTCCGAAAATTGATATCAATACGATAGCATATAAGCCCCATTTTGCCAAGGATGTTGACCCGTCAGGAGGCATATGGTTGACCCCGGGCGGTGCATGGACCACCGGACCCGGACAGGGAGATGGCCCATTGTCACTTGACGCTTAACCCTTTGACCTGTTTTCCCATGTCCGCTAATATGATTGACGACCTTCGCCTGCCGAAGGGAGGCAACGGGGAGGAGATATGTACGGAAGAAAGGCCGAACGTCTGCCTGCCAGCTGGCTCGTCCTCATCGCTTCCGTCACTTTCACCCTCACGTCCTTCCTGGTTTTCAGGGTTCTCTGGGGCGTTGGCGTCCATCCGCTCTATCTCGCCGGTGTCATGGGGCTGCAGGCCATGACCCCGCTGCTGGGCGGCAGGAGGATCCTGACCTCCCTCGGGGCTTCGTCCCTGGCTGCCGTTGTGGCGGTGTCGGCCTACGCCGCCGCCGTCTTTCTTCTTTTCCCCCGGCTGGATTGGCTGCGCGCGGCCGGCTTTGCCGGGGGCGCCGTCTCCCTGCTCTTTCTCCTGACTTCCACCGTGACCGCCTACAGGGAGACAGGCCCGGAAGCGGAGCTTTACGACACACCCCTCGCGGAGGAAAATGCCATGGAAAAGCGGCCTGAAAACAAGTCTGGACCGGACCCCACCGATGAAAGCGGATCCGGCGGGACGGGAAGGGAAGTGTCCGAACAGCACCCGCCAGCCCAGGATGTTTCAACGGAGCCGGCCCATGACGGCAAGGAGGACCCGGGACGGGAGCCGGCACAGGGGCCCATGGGCGTGGATGAGCCAATGTACACCTTCGACGACCTGTCCGATGAGAGCCTGATGCGTGTCCTCGGCCCGCTGGAGGAAGGTCCGACAGACATCTCTGACGTGCGGATCCCCTGGAGCGAGGAGGTCGAGACGGCCGGCATGCCCTCCATCGTGGAGGATGATCCCCTGGACGCGCCCGTGGACCTCTTCGTCGAGGCGCCGGCACAGGACACGGTCATACCGTCGCACTGGGTGGAGGAAGCGGCCAGGGAGATGGCCTACGAGGCCCTGGACCAGGACGGCGAAAAGGAGGCCGGTGAGGAGCCCGTGGGCGGCATCCCGGAGCAGGTGGCCCATGAGGATGCGGCGGGCGACGCGCCCTCACGCAGGGCCATGGAATACCGGATGAGAAGCCATTACAGGGTCATGGAGGCTTTAACAGGCGAACTGCTGGGCACCTTCTATGGGGACGAGGGCTACTCCACCCTCGATCTCGTGACCCTCCAGGCGATCCTTTCCGAAAGGCTCGGCCCGGGGAAGGTGAGCATCGTCCAGCTGGACTGGTCGAACTTCGACGAGGTGGAGGTCCACGTCCAGACCACAGGCCCGGCGGAGCCCGCCGAAGAAGCTTCAGCCGGGGTATCTCCCGAGGTCCCGCTTTCAGACGATTCCCCCGGTGACACGGAGTGGGGGGAAGTAGGTGCCGAAGCAGAGCCTGACGCCGCACCCGGCGCGGACATCACGGGTCGGACGTCGCCGGGAAGTGAGCAGGAAACCGGGAGGGAACGTCCGCACACAGGGGAGCCGCGATACGTCATCTACGACCGCAGGACCATCAAGCCCATGGGCGAGTACGTGCCCGAGGGGGACCAGCCCCGCGTGGACCGGTTGACCCTTTACAGGATGTTCCCCCAATTCGATTTCCGCAGCTTCGAGATCGACTCCATCCGCTGGCAGGATGACGAGGTCAGGATCCTCATCCGGGGAGAGAAAAAGGGCTCCAGAGCCGCTGCGCGGCAGCCGGCGGGAAAGCCCTCCGGTGATGCCGCCCGGCCCCGCGCCGGTGCCGGGACACGAACTCCCGATGAAGGCCGGAAAGGGAGGAAGGATCCTGAGGTGAAATAGCCGGAAGTGTGCGGAGGGGGAGGAGTCCCTTTTCTGCCGGTGTGCTGGTGATTATGGTGACGGTGGACTACAATGGAAATGAAAGAAGGGTTGGTCCGGGTGACCGGCGATCCGGTGCCGAGCGTCGGCGGAGGACCGATTTCTCCAGGATCGGCCTTCACCCGGAGAGGAGGCGTGCCGGGGACCGCAGGCGCCAGGGGGGGAGGA
>CP070682.1:381276-389563 GCA_020352595.1 bacterium
CGGCAGGAGAGAAAGCCACCCCCCAGTGGCCTGCACCATATGCTTGCACTATAAAACCTGGAAATCAACCCCTCTTGTCTTTTCGTGTCGGGTCCAAGGTCTGAAAAAGTTCGACTTTTCTACGGGGGCAAGCCCCCCCGGTGCCCCGTGACCCCCTTGATGTTCCTCGCACCCTGACGTATATCCAGCAAAGGACGTGCCAGGGGCCGCTTCCATGTCTTGGGCGCTTAATTACCTGAAAAACAAGGTTTTTCCAGACACCACCCACCTGAGCTCCTCTTCATGGTGAAGGCGGTTGCACAGTCAGGACCGCGGGCCGTGAATGGTGCTTCGCGGTCGGGGATCCCGGGTGTCGGAGCCCGCCGGACAGGCTGTCTGCAGATCCCCTTTGCAGGATCCGCCGTTCCCATCGCTCCGGCACCGACGAAGGAGTACCCGACGAACCTTTACACCAGGATATCCAGCGACTGGAGTGCCAATAATGACAAAAAAGGCCGGTACAGCCTGACCTTTTTTGTCTCCTTCGGGTACAAAATTGCAACGCGATTTCGGACAACTCCGCCTGCATGTCAAAATACACCTTTAATTAAGGGCACTTGCACTATCATGTCCATTTCAGTGGCGGCGGCTCGGCCCTTGCAATACCGGGCCGTGTTGTGCAGTACCGGCTGTACCGTCAGCCAACAGACCTGCCTGACAGGGGAGGGAGACAATGGACAGAAAAAGAAGGATACAGGGGGCTGTCCTGGCTTTGGCCGTGGTCATGGCCCTGGCGGCCAGCGCCGCCGCACAGGAGGAGGGATCAGCCGTCCAGTGGATCGAGGGCCCCAGGGCCGTGGACCTGGGTGACAACCTGGCCCAGCTGGACATGAGCGAGGCCTACCTCTTCGCCGGGCCCGAGGACACCCGGGCCGTCATGGAGTACCTCGGCAACCCGCCCACCAACGCCGAGATGGGAATGATCATCCCCAACAACGAAGAGGGGGACTGGTTCATCGTCTTCGAGTACTTCGAGGTGGGCTACATCAAGGACGACGACGGCGACGAGATCGACGCGGCCGCCATCCTGGAAAGCTACCGGGAGGGCACCGAGCAGGCCAACAAGGAGCGTGAAAAGATGGGCGCCGCTCCCATCCACGTGGCGGGGTGGTACGAGCAGCCGCACTACGACCCGGCCACCAACAACCTGACGTGGGCCATGCTCCTGGAAGACGACGAGAAGAACCAGACCGTCAACTACAACGTCAGGATCCTTGGCCGCAGGGGGTACGTTTCCGCCGTCCTGGTGGCCGACCCGGAGAGGCTCACGGCCCTCAAGGGGGACGTCGAGGGCGTCGTGGCGAACCTGACCTACAAGTCAGGGAGCAGGTACGCGGAATACGTCAAGGGAGACAAGCTGGCCCAGATAGGTCTGACGGCCCTCATAGCCGGCGGGGCCGGGGCCGCTGCGGTCAAGCTGGGGCTCTTCCAGGCCCTGGCCAAGTTCTGGAAGGCCATCATGGTGGCCATACTGGCCTTTTTCGCCTCCGTGTGGAAGGTCATCAAGAGGGTCTTCAGGACCGAGGAGAAGCTCCCCATGGGCCAGCCGCCCCAGGGGAGGCTGGAGACCTGAGACCGGTGTTCGGTCCATGGACATAGGGACGATAATCGCCGTCATCTGGCCCTACCTGGCCGCCCTCTACTTCCTGGACTGTCTCCTGGTGGTAAGGGGCGGCCGGCTGCTTCTGGCCGGCCTCTCTCCCTCGGAGCTGAGGACCCTCGGCCCCGGCCTCCGGCTGGCCGGAGTGCTCCCCTGGGAGTGGTCCGTCCTCGCCACCAGGGACCCGGTGGTCCTGTCGGAGGCCGGCCTGTACTCACGGCTCCAGCCAGGCCCCCTTCCCCTGAGACCACCGCGCCCCGACGACTTCCGGTTCACACCCTGGGAGGAAGCGGCTGACGTCCGCAGGGAAGGCAGCAGGGTGACGGTGGGGGGAGAGACGGCGCTCGTCTGCGCAACGGGTGTGGAAGCCGACTCCCACCTCCTCCGGATCCTGAGGATACGGGATCTGCCTCCAGCCGAGCGGGGCTCTGCCCTGGCAGACGACATGGCGGCCGCCGCCGACGCGCAGGCCATCGGCGAGAGGGTCAGAGGGGTGAAGGCCGCCACCACCCTCCTGCGGGCCTCGAGCGCGGCGCTCTTCCTCCTCACGCTGGCCGTGGTGCCAGGCTCTCTGCTGCTCAGGGCGCCCTTTGCGCTGCTGTGGGCGGAAGTCTTCGCCTTTCTGGCTCTCTGGCTTGCCGTGGCCGTGCTGTGGTGGCGCGCGCACCGCACGCTGCTTCCCGAGGCCTCCGGGGACCGCCTGGAGGAGACCCTGGTCCTCCTGCTCTTCCCAGTGAGCACCCTGCACGCCTTCGGCAAACTGACGAGAAGGCTTTTCGGGCCCTTTGACAGCACGGCGCTCATGGCGACCATGGCGCCTTCCTCCGCCTCCGGGGAACTGGTCAGAGAGCACATCCGGGCCCGGGCCGCGGCATCGTCCGGGGGCGGTGGAGACTTCACCGAAGCCTGGAGCATGCGCGTCCGGTCCCTGGAGGAACTGGCCCGGCGTTCGGGCGTGGACCTCTCCCCGGACAGGCTCCACCGGAACGGGGGCGGTTCCGGGGAGGCAGTCTGTCCGCTGTGCGGCGCAGGGTACCGCCAAGGTGTCCTTCAGTGTTCCGACTGCGGCGTTCCCCTGCTCAAGACCCCTCCGGAAGCGACCTGAGAGGCCTGTCGCCTCAGGTCGCCTTTCCTCCGCCTTTTTCCACTTCTCATCTTGACAATTGCGGCAAAGGGTCCAATATGCGGAGTGAACGTTCACTCCGCAAGGTGGTCGCGTGTCAAGAAAGACCGGTGAAAAACGCCGGGCGGTCATGGAGGCCGCCCAGGATCTCTTCGTCGAGTGCGGTTTCCACGGCGCTCCCACGTCCCTCATCGCGCAGCGCGCCGGCGTGGGCGTGGGCACCATCTACCGCTATTTCAGGAACAAGGAAGAGCTCATCCACAGCATCTTCGACGAACTGCACCTGCGGTTCCACGAGCGTTTCAGCCAGGGTCACGACCCCGGCGCCCCCCTGGCCGAGCGCCTGACATTCCTGCTGGGCAGGCTGCTGGCCATATTCATCGAGTCCCCCAGGGACTTCCTGTTTCTCGAGCAGTACCACTACTCGCCCTTCTCGGCCGCCGACCGCCAGGAGATCCCCGATGAGGAGCACAACGCCATCCGCAGGCTGCTGCGGGAGGGAAAGAATTCAGGACTTTTCAAGGACGCGCCTCTGCCCGTCCTTCAGGGCATCGCCCTCGGCCCCGTCATCTTCCTGGCCAAGGAGCACATCGCGGGACGGCTGTCCATGGACGAATCGACCATCCGGCTGGCCACACAGGCCTGCTGGGACGCCTTGCAGAAGTGAGGGCCCGACACCGGACCCGGGCGCCGCGCACGGGACTGCACATCGGTGCGCCCGCATCAACCTGACCGAAAGGACGCACAATGAACCATGACCATCCTCAAAGCCCGCCCCTGAGCCGTCGCCCCGGAACCGGCCGCCTCCGGGGCGGTCTCTGGATCGCCGGAGCCGTCACCCTCACCGCCGGACTTCTGCTCTACATGGGGAGCGGCCGCACCCAGGAGGAAGAGGGCAAGGGCAAGCCTCCGGCAGGAGCGCCGCGGGGCATGCTGGTGGAAGCGGCCACGGCCCGGGTCATGTCCGTCAGCAGGGAGATCACCGCGGTGGGGACCCTCACGTCCAACGAGTCCGTGGTCGTCTCCGCGGAGATCGCCGGACGGGTCGTGGACATCGCCTTTTCGGAGGGCCAGCGGGCCAAAGCGGGCCAGGTTCTCGTACGCCTGGATCGCTCCATCCTCGAGGCCCAGCGGGACCGGGCCGAGGCCAGCCTCACCCTGAGCCGCGCCAACCGGGACCGGGCCGAGGTCCTGCTCAGGGAAGAGGCCATCAGTCAGCGTGAGTGGGACGAGGCCAGCGCCCAGTGGCGGCTTGACGAGGCGAGCCTGCGACTGGCCCAGGCCCAGCTGGACAAGACCGTCCTGCGGGCGCCCTTCGACGGGGCCCTCGGCCTGCGGCACGTCAGCGTCGGCGAGTACGTGCAGCCGGGCCAGCCCATCGTCACCCTCGACGACACGGACCCCATCAAGCTCGACTTCCGGGTGCCCGAGGTGTTCAGCGCCCGCCTCCAGGCTGGCCAGGGGGTGCAGGTCCAGGTGGACGCCGCCCCGGGCCGGACCTTCTCCGGCAAGGTCTACGCCATCGACCCCAAGGTGGATCCGACGGGCCGCAGCCTCCAGGTGCGCGCCAGGGTGCCCAACGCGGAGGGGTCCCTGCGGCCGGGCATGTTCGCCCAGGTGCGCCTCGTCATGGAGGAGAGGCCTGACGCCCTCATGATCCCCGAGCAGGCCCTCATCTCCCAGGGCCAGAGCCAGTTCGTCTACAAGGTGGTCGAGGGCGTCGTGGTGGAGGTCCCCGTCTCCCTGGGTCTGCGCCAGCGGGGACTGGTGGAGATCACGGACGGCCTGTCCCCGGGCGACACCGTCATCACCGCCGGCCAGATCAAGGTGAGGCCCGGTGTGCCCGTCACCATAGCGCCCGCGGCCGGAGGGAACTGACGCCCATGTTCCTCTCCGACCTCTCCATCAAAAGACCCGTGCTGGCCACGGTCATGAGCCTGGCCATGATCCTCATCGGCATGATCAGCTACCAGCGCCTCTCGGTGCGCGAGTACCCCAGGATCGACGAGCCCGTGGTCAACGTTGACACCACCTACACGGGCGCTCCAGCCGAGATCATCGAGTCCCAGGTCACGCAGCCCCTGGAGGAGAGCCTGGCCGGCATCGAGGGCATCGACCTCATCACCTCCATTTCCCGCCCGGAGCGGAGCCAGATCACCATCAAGTTCCGCATGGACCGGGACATCGACGAGGCCGCCAACGACGTCCGCGACCGCGTGTCGCGGGTGCGGGGGCGCCTGCCCTCCGAGGTGGGGGAGCCCAACATCAGCAAGGTCGAGGCCGACGCCCAGCCCACCATCTTCATCACCTTCTCATCCACCCGGCACACCGCCCTGGAGATCACCGACTACGCGGACCGCTTCGTCAAGGACCGCCTGCAGAACATCCAGGGCGTGGCCAACGTGCGCCTGCTCGGTGAGCGGCGCTTCGCCATGCGCATCTGGCTCGACCCCATGCGCCTCGCCGCGTACGGGCTCACACCCCAGGACGTGGAGAGCGCCCTGCGCCAGCAGAACGTGGAGATCCCCTCCGGGCGCATCGAGTCGGCCCAGCGCGAGTTCACCGTGCTGTCGGAGACGGACCTGCGCTCCCCGGACCAGTTCGAGGACCTGATCCTGAAGGACGCCGGCGGCTACCTGGTGAGGCTCCGGGACGTGGGCCGGGCCGAGATCGGGTCCCAGAACGAGCGCATCGTCGTGCGCTTCAACGGCCAGCCCGGCCTGGCCCTGGGCGTCGTCCGCCAGTCCACGGCCAACCCCCTGGACGTCTCCAAGGCCGTCCGGGCCAGCCTCCCGGCCATCGAGGCGGCCCTGCCAGACGGCATGAAGGTGGACATCGCCTACGACAGTTCCATCTTCATCGAACGCTCCATCAGAAACGTCTACCACGCCGTGGGAGAGGCCATCGTCCTGGTCATCCTCGTCATCTTCTTCTTCCTGCGGTCGGTGCGCTCGACCCTCATCCCCCTGGTGACCATCCCCGTGTCGCTCATCGGGGCCTTCGGTCTCATGTACGCCTTCGGGTTCACCATCAACACCCTCACACTGCTGGCCATGGTGTTGGCCATCGGCCTCGTGGTGGACGACGCCATCGTGGTCCTGGAGAACATCTTCCGCCACGTGGAGGAGGGGATACCGCCCCTTCGTGCCGCCTTCCAGGGCAGCAGGGAGATCGCCTTCGCGGTCATCGCCATGACCCTTACCCTGGCCTCCGTCTACGCCCCCATCGGCTTCATGCAGGGCAGGACGGGACGCCTCTTCACGGAGTTCGCCCTGACGCTTGCCGGCGCCGTGCTGGTCTCCGGCTTCGTGGCCCTGACCCTCTCGCCCATGATGAGCTCCAAGCTGCTGCGGCACCGCGACCGGCACATGGCCATCTACAACATCATCGAGGGGGTTATCGTGGCCGTCACCAGGGGTTACCGGCGCCTGCTCACCCTGGCCCTCAGGGGCAGCGTCGTCGTGGTGGTGGTGGGAGCGCTGGTGGCCGGCACGGCCTTTTTCCTCTTCACAGCCCTCAAGTCGGAGCTGGCCCCCACCGAGGACCGCGGGACCATCCTGAGCATCGGCACCGCCCCGGAGGGGTCCACCGTGGCCTACACCGACCGCTACGCCCGCATGATGGAAAAGGCCCTGGCCGAGACCCCCGAGGTGGAGCGCTACATGGCGGTCACCGGCTACCCCACCGTTTCGCAGGTCATCTCCTTCGCGAGCCTGCAGGAGTGGGGGCAGCGCCAGAGGAAGCAGCAGGAGGTGGTCCGCGAGCTGCAGCCCAAGTTCTTCGGCGGCATCCCGGGCATCATGGCCTTCCCCATCAACCCGCCCTCCCTCGGGCAGAGGTCCATCGCCCAGCCCGTGCAGCTGGTGATCCAGACCTCCGCGCCCTACGAGGAACTCCAGCGCATGACCCAGGAGGTCCTGGCGGAGGCCCGGCAGTGGCCCGGTTTCATGAACCTGGACACGGACCTGAAGCTCAACAAGCCCCAGCTGTCCGTGGAGGTGGACCGTGACAAGGTGGCGGACCTGGGGCTGGATGTCGCCACCGTGGGGCGGACACTGGAGACCCTCCTTGGCGGGCGCCAGGTCACACGCTTCAAGAGGCACGGCAAGCAGTACGACGTCATCGTGCAGGTGGAGGGGGCCGACAGGGAAACGCCCTCGGACCTTGCCGCCATCTACGTCCGGGGCAGGGGCGGCGAAATGATCCAGCTGTCGAACCTGGTGACCGTATCCGAGACCGTGGCCCCCAAGGAACTCAACCACTTCAACCAGCTGCGGGCCGCCAAGATCTCGGCCAGCCTGGCCCCGGGCTACACCCTTTCCGACGCCCTTCCGGAACTGGAGGCCATCGCCGGCCGGGTCCTGCCCCCCGACGCGGTCATCGACTACGACGGCCCCTCGCGGGAGTACCGGGAGAGCAGCGCCGGCGTCTACATGACCTTCCTGCTGGCCCTGGGTTTCATCTTCCTGGTGCTGTCGGCCCAGTTCGAGAGCTTCATCGATCCCTTCATCATCATGCTCTCCGTGCCCCTGAGCGTCACCGGCGCCCTGGGCGCCCTGTACCTCTCCGGACACACCCTGAACATCTACAGCCAGATCGGGCTGGTGACGCTGGTGGGCCTCATCACCAAGCACGGCATACTCATCGTGGAGTTCGCCAACCAGCTGCGCGAGCGGGGCCTCTCCAAGGCCGACGCCGTGGTGGAGGCGGCCACGCTGCGGCTGCGGCCCATCCTCATGACCACCGGCGCCATGGTCCTGGGCGCCCTGCCGCTGGCCCTGGCGAGAGGGGCCGGGGCCGAGAGCCGCCAGGCCATCGGTTGGGTCATCGTCGGCGGCATTTCCCTCGGGACCGTGCTCACGCTCTTCGTGGTTCCCACCGCCTACCTGCTCATCGCCCGAGGCAGGAGGCGCATCACGGAGGAGGCGTCGGTGGAGGTGGGCCATGCGTGACCGGGCACTCACCGGGACCTTCACCGGTCTTTCCGCGGACCCGTCCGTCGGGACCCGCCTGGTCTCCATCATGGCGGTCCTGTTCCTGTCGCTGGCTGCGGCCGGGTGCGCACCCGGCCGGAAATACGAGCGGCCCGAGGTGGAGGTTCCGACGGCATACAGGGAGGGCGCGCCCTGGAAAGAGGCCAGCCCCTCGGATGACCTCCCCAGGGGACGCTGGTGGAAGGTGTTCGGGGACAGCGTGCTGGACGGCCTCCTGGAACGTGTCCGGTCAGCCAACCAGGACCTGGCTGCCGCAGCAGCGCGGGTGGAACAGGCCAGGGCCCTGGCCGCGGCCGCCGGCGCCGGTTCCCTGCCCGTCGTCAGCCTCAATCCCTCCGCGGAACGCAGGCGCACCGCCGACGACCTCTCCTCCTCCGGGAGCGGCCAGGCTAGCAACACCCTGAAAGTGCCCCTCGATCTGAGCTACGAGGTGGACCTCTTCGGCCGCGTGAAGGGTGGGGCGCAGGCCGCCGCGTCGGAGTTCGCCGCCAGCCGGGCCGACTTCGAGAACCTGCTGCTCACCCTCCAGGC
>CP070682.1:389663-393885 GCA_020352595.1 bacterium
CAGGTGGTTGGGCATCGTCCTCGGCGATCAGGCCATTTTCTGCAGCAGGGAGGCTTTCCGGAAGGCAGGCGGGTTCCCCCGGCTGCCCATCATGGAGGACTACGAGTTCTGGAAACGCCTGAGGAGGGCCGGGAGGACAACCCTGCTGCCCCTGACGGCGTCCACCTCCGCGCGAAGGTGGAGGGAACACGGGACCTTGCGCACCACCCTGGTCAACCAGGCGGTGATGTGGCTCTACATGGCGGGGATCTCCCCTGAAAGGCTGGCCCGATGGTACAGGAGGATGCTTTAGGTCCGTGGCCCTCCAGGGACCGTTTGCCCGCAGACGCCGGTGGAACGGTCAGGCCATGGTGAGATCCCCCCTGGTTTCGGGCCGTCTGCAACCGACACCTTGAGATTTCAGGCGGGTATGGGTATAGTGCCCGGCGAACAGGGCTATTTCCAGGAGGAAGTCTCATGAGACGAACGATCTTCGATCTCTTCGCCAAATCCCCTTTCGGACCCCTGCAGGACCACATGGCCAAGGTCATGGACTGTGTCCGGCAGGTTCCGGGTCTTTTCCGGGCCCTCGAGGAGGGTGATGAGGAGAAGCTGAAAACACTCTCGGAGATGGTGGAACGGGCCGAGTTCGACGCGGACGAGATCAAGAACCAGATCCGCAGCGACCTTCCCAGCACCATCTTCACCCCCGTGGACAGGACCGACCTTCTGGACATCCTCCGGTTCCAGGACAGGATCAGCGACGCCGCCGAGGACGTGGCCGTGGTCCTGAACATGAAGAGCCTGCCTTTCCCGGAAGAGATCCGCGCCCTCTTCTGGAACTTCATGGACCAGGTCATGGTCACCGTGGAGCAGTACGCCCGGATCAACGGGGAACTGGACGAGCTCATGGAGGCCTCCTACGTGGGGGCCGAGGCCGGCAAGGTCATGGAGATGATCACCGTCCTCGGCGAGATGGAGCATGAGACCGACCAGAGACAGCAGACCCTGCTGAAAAAGCTCCTCAGCATGGAGAAGCAACTGGGGGCGCTCAACATCGTTCTCTGGATGAGGGTCTTCCAGCTGGGGGGGGACATCGCCAACGGGGCGGAGAGAACGGGCAACCGGGTGCGGCTCTTCCTCTCCAAATAAGCCATCGATGCTTACACTCAGCACCTGGATCTTCTGGTTCAGCCTGGCGGCCTGCGTCTACATGGCCTGGAACATCGGGGCCAACGACGTGGCCAACGCCATGGGGACCTCCGTGGGGTCCCACGCCGTCTCCCTCAAGCAGGCGGTGCTCCTCGCAGCGGTGTTCGAGTTCGCCGGGGCCTTTCTCGTGGGCGGGCACGTCACCGAGACCGTGCGCAAGGGCATCGTCTCCCCCGCCGTCTTCCAGGGTCAGGCGGACATATTCGTTCTGGGAATGCTGGCGGCGCTCATCGCGGCCGGCCTTTGGCTGAACATGGCCACCTTCCTCGGACTTCCCGTGTCCACCACCCACTCCATCATCGGCGCCGTCGTAGGTTTCGGGCTCCTGGTTGGCGGCGCCTCGGCGGTCCACTGGGGCAAGCTCGGCTCCGTGGTGCTCAGCTGGTTCATCTCACCCCTCTTCGGTGGGATCATGGGGTGGTTGACCTTCTCGTTCATCAAGAGGACCGTCCTGTCCTCCTGGAACCCCGTGCGTGCGGCCAATCGCGTTGTGCCTCTCCTCCTCATCCCTGTCGTGACGGTGCTGGTGCTCTCCATGCTCTTTAAAGGGCTCAAGAACCTCAAACTGGACGTGCCATTCAGCCAGGCCCTTCTCATCGGCGTGGGGATTGGAATAGCCGTGTACCTGGTCGCCAGGATCCTGCTGCTTCGAAGGTATGCGCAAAGACCCCTCAAGAGGAAAGACGCCTTCACTCAGGTGGAGGGGATCTTCGCCTACCTGCAGATCGGCACCGCCTGCTACGTCGCCTTCGCCCACGGTGCCAACGACGTCGCCAACGCCATCGGGCCCTTCGCGGCCATCGCGGAAGTCTTCAAGAGCGGTGACCTCGCCATGAAAGTGCCCGTGCCCATGTGGGTCCTGGGCCTCGGCGGCCTCGGCATCGTCGTGGGGCTGGCCACGTGGGGCTACAAGGTCATCGAGACGGTGGGCAAGAAGATCACCTCCATGACCCCCTCCAGGGGTTTTTCGGCCGAGTTCTCCACCGCGACCACGGTCCTTATCTGCTCCAAGATGGGCCTTCCGGTCTCCACGAGCCACACCCTGGTGGGATCCGTCATCGGCGTGGGGCTGGCCCGTGGTATGGCGGCCCTCAACCTCAGGGTGATCAGGAG
Organism: bacterium; assembly: GCA_020352595.1. Classification (GTDB taxonomy): domain Bacteria; phylum BMS3Abin14; class BMS3Abin14; order BMS3Abin14; family BMS3Abin14. Next base: position 391,968 of record CP070682.1, read on the forward strand.
CATCGTCAATTCCTGGCTCATCACGGTGCCCGCCACCGCGGTGGTCACCATGCTGGTCTACCTCGTCCTCAGGCTCGTGGCCATGTAGGCCGACCCATTCGGCCCCCTTTATCCCTGCCGGCACTGTTTGACACCCGCCGAGGGCCCCCATTAGAATCAACCCCATGACCCTGACCACCTATTTCCTCATCTTCCCCCTCGTGGGAGCCCTTGTGGGCTGGCTGACCAACTGGCTGGCCATCCTTATGCTGTTCAGGCCGAGGAAACCGGTGCACCTTCCCGGGTGGACCATCCAGGGCGTGATCCCCAGGAGGCACGCCCAGCTGGCCGAGCGCATCGCCGAGACGGTGGAGAGCCGGCTCCTGACGCAGGAGGACCTCGAGAAGGCCATGAGCAGCGTCCACTGGCGCGAGGAGGTGGACAGGATCCTCTTCCGGGTGCTCCACGAGCGCGGACCCGGGAGCATCATCGGCAGGATCCCCGGCATCTCCCACGCCTGGACGAACATGATGCTCCCCTCCCTCCAGGAAGTCCTCAGCAAGGAGATCATGAGGCTCATCGACGGGTACAGGAAGACCTTCATCCAGCGGCTGCGGACATCTGTGGACATCCGCAGGATCGTTCAGAGAAAGGTCGAGGAGTTCGAGGTCCAGGCGCTGGAAAACCTCATCAGGACGGTGGCCAGCCGGGAGTTCGTCCACATCCAGGTGGTGGGAGCCCTGACCGGGGCCGCCATCGGAGTCATCCAGGGGATCATCCTGCTGGTGCTGGGGTGAGTGGAGGAACAGTGCCCGGTACCCGGTGCCTGGTACCTGGGTGGTAAGTCCCGATACATGGTAGATGGAGGAGGTTCTCCTTCGAACAGGGGTCTCGGAGTCCGGGAGCCGGATCCCTCACCAACCTGATCTGATACCGGTTCAGCCTCTTCCCGCTCAGTCCCTGTCTTCCCCCCTCACCTGCTCTATCCGCAGCCTCTCCGTGTCCGGGATGTCGAAGGTCCTTATGGGGAAGGGGATGGTGATGCCCTCCTCGTTGTAGCGCCGGTGGAGGCGCTTGACGAACTCGTGGGTGATGACGAAATGGGCCATGTACTCGTCCACCCTGAGGACGACCTTGAAGTCGATGGAGAAGTCGTTGAAGGTGTGGTAGCGGATGTAGGGGGCGAAGTCCGCCGCAGCGCCCTCGACCTCCCTCATGACCTCCCGGGCCACCTCCACCGTCACCCTCTCCACGTGCTCCAGGTCGCTGTTGTAGTGCACGCCCAGGTTAATGTAGACGTTCATGCTCGTCTCGGGCTGATGGTAGTTGGTGATGATGGTGCCGGCCAGCTTCGAGTTGGGCACGATGACCATGTTGTTGGGGATGGCCCTGATGGTGGTGTTGCGCCAGGTCACATCCGTGACGTATCCCTCCTCACCGGTTTCCAGGTGAACGTAGTTTCCCGCCCTGATCTGTCCCGAGGCGATGATCTGGAATCCGGCGAACAGATTGGAGAGGGTGTCCTGGAGGGCGAGGGCAACCGCCAGGCCTCCCACCCCCAGGGCCGTGAGCACGGGGGTGATGGAGATCCCCAGGGACTGCAGGATGACGAGAAACCCCAGCACATAGACCGTCAACTTGATGACATTGGTAAAGAGGGAGATTGTGGGCGTGTCCCCCTTCCCCCTTTTGGCGTGGATGTCGAAAAGGCCAACGGAGATCCGGGACAGCACCACCGTCAGGGAAAGGAGGAACAGCACCTTGGGGATGTGACCCAGGAAGAGCCCCGTGTCCTGGTCCAGGGGTACGGCGGTGAGGGCACCCTCCACACCGGCCAGGATACCCCAGTACACACCCATCCCCCGCACGGAGCGGGCCAGCAGGGTGAGGGTTTCCAGATTGATCTTCTTCGATGCTTTCAGGAAGAGGGGCAGGAGGA
>CP070682.1:393985-397541 GCA_020352595.1 bacterium
AGCGTTCATCCCCCTTCTCTAAAACCCCGGGGGGGAAGGACATTCAAGGCCTGCCAGCCGAAGCCTTGGCGCAGGTGGTTTCGGGGCCTGCCAGCCGAAGCCTTGGCGCAGGTGGTTTCGGGGCCTGCCAGCCGAAGCCCTGGCGTAGGCTGGTTCTCTTTGCCGTGATCCCAGGCCTAGGCCTGGATGAGTGCGGGGATGAGAGCGAGGGTCGCCAGAACGGCGAAAAAGATAAACGGTACGAGGTATTTCCTGTCGAACTCCAAAGTGTTCCTCCTTGATCGGGGACATCCTCTGGTTGTCCACCGACACGTGATTTTGCAAACAGCCGCGGTTTATCGCACACTTTCGGGCCCGGGTCAAGTGCTGTTTTCAACCAGTCTCGAAAGCCCGCCACAGCCTCACTCGGGGCTCTCGGTCAGCCGGTTCCCGCTGGAGGATTCCGGGCTGAAGGTGATGGTAAAGGTCAGGGTCTCACCCTCCCGGATCCTCCTGAAGAAATGGCTGTTCCTCACCTTCCCGTGTCTGTCCACCGCGTCCAGATCAAGGACGGCCCCCCCCTTTTCCGTGCCCGCCAGGAGCACGCGATACTCCCCGGGTTCGGGCCGGTCCAGGATGATGGTCCAGCCGGGGCCGCGGTTCCGGGCCCTCTCCACCACCACCTTCGACCGCGGGATCTCCAGGAGCCTCTCTCCCGTGTCCAGATCGATGCCCGTTCTCAAGCCCCGGGCGTCGAGCACCTGGACCCGTGCCGGCCCGTAGGAGTAGATGACCATGCTGTCGGGAGAGGGTTTCTCTGCTATCACCGGGGCGGCCCAGAAAAGAGACAACACGACCACGGTTGCGGGAAAAAGGGCGATGGCGGAAGACCCGGGGGACCCCGAGACCAGTCTGGAGAAAAGGTCTTTCAGTTCAGCCAATGGCACGGCAACATCCCTCTTCCATGGGTCTCGTGTACAGCGCTCACAGGTTCCCCGGTGTCCGCTCAAGGTCGGGGATGATATCCCAGAGAACAGGAAAAGAAAAGGCCCCATCGGGTACCGTGTTGCGTAAAACGGCTCCCTGGTGTATCAAGGGCCGGCCCGAAGCGGCTCAGGCCGGAAACCCTCGTCCACCGGGGTACAGATTCCATGCACATCCTCATCGTCAAGATCCTCGTCACCATCACCCTCATTCTCGGCCTTTCCCACATCGCCGAGAGGACCGGTCCCCGTGTCGCCGGGGTCCTCAGCGGCTTTCCCATCGGCACAGCCCTCGTGCTGTTCTTCTACGGCATCGAGCTCGGGCCCCGCTTCGCGGCGTCCACTGTCCCCTACAACCTCCTGGGGCACGTCTCAGCCCAGTCCTTCGCCTACCTCTATTTTCTCAGGGCCCGCTCCGGCGCCCCATCCTCCGTGATCCACGCCTCCCTTGCGGCCCTGACAGGCTACGCCCTGGCCGCATCCCTTATGAGCTCTCTGGAGCCGTCCCTCCTGTCGAGCGCGTGCATCTCCTTCGCCTCCATCGCCCTTTTTTCCCTTCTCTTCAGGAGGGCTCCCAATATCCCCATCGAGAGAAAGGTCCGTTGCACCCGCGGCATGATCCTCATGCGCCTGCTGTTGTCCACCACCATCGTGCTGCTGGTCACAGGTCTGGCGCACAGCGTCGGGCCCCGATGGGCGGGCCTGTTCTCGGCTTTCCCCCTGGTGGTCTTTCCCCTGGTCCTGCTCATCCACGTCCATCACGGGCACTCCCAGGCCCGCACGGTCCTCAAGAACTTCCCCAGGGGCCTGTGGACGGTGCTGGCCTACTCGGTCACCGTTTCCTTCACCTACGGCCACCTCGGGGTCTACCTGGGGACAGCCGTCGGGTACATGGTGGCCGCTGGCGTCATGCTGGCCGTCAATCACCGGGTCCTCTTCGGGGGCACACCCGCCAAGGCTTCCTGAAAGTCCCCTTTATTTTCTGCTCCCTGTTCCCCCATTTCTCCCTTCCGGCTCATATTCGCCGCTTCGGGCAATGCAAAGGGGATCGTTGGCAGGGCGAAAGGCACGCCCTTGAGCACAGGAAGGACGGACGGAGGGCCAGGCAGAGGCAGTCAGAGATCCCGGTACCTGCTACCTGGTGCCCGGCACCTGGTTGCCAGCACCTGGAACTCAGCCCCGGGTTCTCGGTTCTACACTCTTCCTTCCACCCTGGAACGAAAAACCGTTTTTGAGATCCTGGATCTGACACCTGCGCCGCGCACGGTTCGTCCTATCTTGTTTATGTGTCCGATTGCTGTTATTTAGACTGATAACGTCACCCTGGGCCCAAGGAGATCCATGGATCAGGACAACGGAAAACAGGAAAGGGTCATCTACGAGGAAAAGCCCTCATGCGGGCGGTGCGGCAAGACCATCGTGGGGGTGCCTCCCAAACTGACGGAAGAGAAGATCGCCTTTCTCCCCAGGTTCGACGCCGACAAACCCCTGTGCCGTGACTGCCTGTACGAACTGGAACTGCTGGCCCAGAAACGGAGCGGCAGGATCCATCTCGATGCGATAAAGGTGCCCTTGACCCCCGAGGAAAAGGCGCGCCGGATGATGAAGGTCTCCTTCCTGGTCTTTGCCGCGCTCATCATGTTCTGGCGCTCCTTCGTCATCGTCCCCCTCATCAAGACCGAAAGACCGCTCAGGCACGGGACGTACGAGACAGACGCGGTGACGGACAGGTGCATCAACCAGCTCTGGAGTCTGTCGAGGAACCTCCAGGAGCACCAGATGCCGGACGTCCTGCCCGGGTGCCCCAAGACAGGGATACCCTACACCGTCATCACCGAGGGAGAGGACACCCTGATCAGGTGCCCCAACCCCGAACAGCACAACTTGAAGAGCCTCCAGGTCAGCCGATTCGAGCCCGTCCCCATCGCCGTCGCAGAGGTTTCGCCATGAGAAGGGAACAGGGTTTCACGCTCTTCGAACTCCTCATGGCCATCGCCATAACCGGGATCCTCATCTCCCTGGCCGGTCCGGGCTTTCTCCAGCAGATCAGGCAGTCCAAAAAGACCACATGCATCATCTACCGGCAGAACGTCCAGACCGCCGCGGACATCTACATCAAGACCCACAACCTCAAGAAAAACGATGACATGCCAACCTTTGCGGAGATGATCAGCGAGAACCTCCTGACGGGGGAGGAGCGCTGCCCTTCAGCAGGGATCTACGTGTGGTCCGACCACAAGTACCGGGGACCCAACGTCCCCTTCCTGGTGAGCTGCTCCATCCATTTCCTCGAGGGGATGTGACAGCCGGCAGTTTTCCATCTCTCCCTGGGCCACGCCTGCCGTTTGCCCCCTGCCCTCTCCAACTGGCTCTTTCCGCACAGATGAGTTATACTAGCGCGCTAGTTAGTGGCAAGTCGCTGCGAACTGCGAGGTTCCTCCGCAGTCCGCCCTTATCAGACAGAGAAAAGAGGCCCTTTATCGATGAACAGTAAATCTGCCCGAAAGAACGAGCCCGGATCGGAACACAGCTTCTACATTCCCGTCATGGGGATCGGCTTTACAGCCGACACACCCCTTAAGGTGGCCAGGTAC
>CP070682.1:397641-402050 GCA_020352595.1 bacterium
GATCTGGGCCGCCATGCCCGTAAATACTTTCGGGTAGTTCTCCTCGTAATAAGTCAGGATCCCGTCCCTGATCTTCTCCGCCGCGTCCTCGTGCGACTGGTAGTCCTCCAGGAGGATCTGGACACCCATCTTCTTGATGTACGGGAGCTTGTGGTCGATGGCCTCCTCCACCATGGCCTTGTCCATGGCGTCGTCAGGAGAACGGTAGATGTGGGTGGGACGGTTGTGGCAGACGACACAATCCACGAGTCTCTCCTCACCCCCGTGGCCGTTCTGGGGCTCCTCCCCCTCGTACCCCTGCAGGCGGTACTCGGTGACGGTGCCGTCCCCGTGTTTTTCCCAGACCAGGGGTATGATCTGCAGGCCGGGATCCGCCGCCTTGAAGGTCACCTCCTTGTCGGCCAGCATGTGCCAGTGGATGCCCGAGCCGCCCTCCCTGGCCGCGCTCTCCCCGCCACCGATGCGCACAAGCATGGAGACGTCGTGAGGGGTGTTCTTCTCGTCGAAGCCGAAGTGGGTTCTGACCTTGAGCTTGCTCCCGTAGAACTTTTCGGGCCAGTGACACTCCTCGCACGTCTCGCGGGCCGGTCTGAGGTGCTGGATGGCCGGCGGTATGGGCCGCGGGAAGGAGTCTGTGAGGACGGCCAGCATCTGCCTGGACCCCGCCAGTTTGGAGCGCACGTACCATCCCGCTCCCGGTCCCACGTGGCACTCGGCGCAGGTCACCCTCGCATGGGGAGAGTTCTGGGAGGCGATGGCTTCGGGGTGCATGACCACGTGGCAGAGCTCGCCGCAGAAGGTGAGCGACTCGGTGAAATGGTAGGCCTCGTAGGCGATCACTGTCAGGATGAGGGCCACGAAGACGACACCGGCCATGAAGACCATGAAGCGTGTCCGGTGGGCGCCGATGTTGAGGTCGAGGATGGGGAACCTGGCGACCTCCACGGCCGAAATCTTATGCCGGCGCTTGCGCTCGTCCCACATTCCCCACGCCACGAGCACGAAACCGGCCATGAAAAAGACCGGCAGGATGAAGAAAAGCAGGACTCCAAGATAGGCCGAGTGGACAGCGGCGAGAAAGTCGATAACGAGAAGGACACCGATGAGAATGGCCGCAAAACCCGTCATGATGATGCCCATGTAGCTCATGGGGTTGCGCCACAGTCCCTTCTCGAGGATGCTCTTGTCATTTGTCATCGCTGGTCTCCCCTGATTGTAATATTATTCACAAAAAGGCGCTCCCTTTCTCTGGTACGCAACTGTACCTTTTTGCACAATATTCTGCTTTCGTCAAGCGTTGCAGCGAACGGAATCTTGAGAAGAGATTCACATGCCGGCGCACGAAGACCCTGATGGGCGTATTGTCCTGTTTTTAATGGGATATTAAAAAGGAGGAAACCGGCTTTCAGCGGCGACCGGTTTCCTCCTCCCTGAGGAGCTTGTACTCGATGGAATCCACCAGTGCCTGCCAGGACGCCTCGATGATGTTGTCCGAAACGCCCACCGTGGACCACTTCTCTTCGCCGTCACCTGACTCGATGATGACGCGGGTCACAGCCGCGGTCCCCTTGTCCTCCGGAAGGATCCGGACCTTGTAATCGAGCAGCCTCACCTGCTCCAGGACGGGATAGAACTTGGTCAGGGCTTTCCTGAGGGCCGCGTCCATGGCATCGACCGGTCCCTGGCCCACCGCGGCCGTGTGCTCCACGTGATCTCCGACCTCCACCATGATGGTGGCTTCGGACAGAGGGGGTTTGTCCCATTCCCGCTTCTCGTCGATGACGCGGAATCCCACCAGCCCGAAGAAACGCCTGTGGCGTCCGAGGGCTTTTTTAAGCAGCAGTTCGAAGGAGCCCTCTGCGGACTCATAGAGGAACCCCCTGTTCTCCAGATCCTTGACCTGCTCGAGCACCTGGGATATGGCCGGATCCTTCTCGTCCACCTCGACCCCGAACTCCCTCGCCTTGAAGATGATGTTGCTGCGACCGGACAGATCCGAAAGGAGGACCCTCGTCCTGTTCCCGACGAGGGAGGGGTCGATGTGCTCATATGTCCTCCTGTTCCTCTGCATGGCGGAGACGTGCACGCCCCCTTTGTGAGCGAAGGCGCTCCTCCCGACGTATGGCTGATGGGAATAGGGGCTCATGTTGGCCATTTCGGAGATGGATCTCGAGATCTCGCGGAGCCTGGCCAGCCTCCTTTCATCCATGCCCGTTGTCAGGCCCTGCTTGAGCATGAGAGCGGGTATGATGGAACAAAGGTTGGCGTTTCCGCACCTTTCGCCCCAGCCGTTGATGGTCCCCTGGACATGCCGTCCGCCCTCCTGGATGAGAACAAGGGAGTTGGCCACCGCGCACTCCGAATCGTTGTGCATGTGAGCGCCGATCTGGGCTCCAGGCAGGCGGGCGCGGACGGTGCGGGTGATGTCCTGGATCTCCGTCGGCAGCGACCCGCCGTTGGTGTCGCAAAGGACCAGGCAGTCGGCGCCTGCCTGATGGGCCGCCTCCAGGCTCTTGAGGGCGTATTCCGGATTGTCCTTGAAGCCGTCGAAGAAGTGCTCCGCGTCGTAGAATACGATGTCGGAGTTGTTCTTCAGGAAGGAGACGGAGTCGTGGATCATCTCGAGGTTCTCCTCGAGGGTGGTGCGCAGGGCCTCCTTGACATGCAGGTGCCAGCTTTTTCCGAAGATGGTGATCACGTCGGAGGCTTCGAGAAGGGACAGGATCTGGGAGTCATCCGAGGCCTTGATCCCCTTGCGCCTCGTGGAGCCGAAGGCGGCGATCCTCGCGTGGGAAAGGGAAAGGTCTCGCGCCTTCTCGAAGAACTCCATGTCCTTGGGGTTGGACCCCGGCCACCCGCCCTCGATGAAATCCACGCCCAGTTCGTCCAGCTTGTGGGCGATGGCTATCTTGTCCATGAGTTGGAGGCTGATCTCCTCCGCCTGGGTGCCGTCCCTGAGGGTTGTGTCGTAGATGACGACCCTGTTCCTGTTTGCCTGATCCATGACTATCCTGCCTTCCGTGCGATGGGGAACGAACTAGACGGACTCTCCCGCCAGTTCGAAGGTGTTGTGCAGCACGCGCACCGCCAGCTCCGTGTACTTGCTCTCGATGACGCATGAGACCTTGATCTCGGAGGTGCTGATCATCATGATGTTGATCCCATCCTGGGCCAGGGCCCTGAACATCCTGGACGCGATGCCGCTGTGGCTGCGCATGCCCGTGCCCACGATGGAGACCTTGGCGACCTTGTCGTCGGTGAGCACCTCCTTGGCGCCGATCTCGCCTGCGATGGGCTGGACGATCCTGATGGCCTGGGCAAGGTCCGCCTTCGGCACTGTAAATGTGAGGTCGGTGAAACCGTCGATGCTTATGTTCTGGATGATCATGTCGACGTTGATGTTGGCATCGGCGATGGCTCCGAATATACGGGCGGCGATGCCCGGTTTGTCGGGAACGCGCATGATGGAGACCTTCGCTTCGTTCTTGTCGTAGGTCACCCCCGAAACAGCCACTTTTTCCATTTCCGGATCCTCCTTGGTCACCCAGGTCCCTTCCGTATCCGTGAAGGTGGACCTGACGTGCAGCGGAACGTTGTAATTCTTGGCGAACTCCACCGATCTGATCTGGAGCACCTTGGCTCCCAGGCTGGCCATCTCCAGCATCTCTTCGTAGCTGATCCTGGAGATCTTCCTGGCATCGGAAACGACGTTGGGATCGGTGGTGTAGATCCCCTCCACGTCGGTGTAGATCTCGCAGGAATCGGCCTTCAGGGCGGCCGCAAGGGCCACGGCCGAAGTGTCCGATCCCCCCCTGCCCAGGGTGGTGATGTCCCCCGTCTTGGTGATGCCCTGAAAACCGGGGATGACCACGATCCGACCGTCCTTCAGGTTCTGGAAGATCCGGTCCGTGTCGATGCTCTCGATCCGTGCCTTGGCGTGGACGGTGTCGGTGTGCACGGCCACCTGGAAACCCATGAGCGAGATGGCCTCCTGTCCCATATTCTGCAGGGCCAGGGAGAGCAGACCGATGGTCACCTGCTCACCCGTGGAGACGACGACATCGTACCCCCTGGTGTCCGGTTGCTCCATCATCTGGTTGCACAGGTCCACAAGCCGGTTGGTTTCGCCCGCCATGGCCGAGACCACGACCACCACGTCGTGGCCCTCGTCCCTGGTGCGCTTGACGCGGGCCGCCACGTGTTTGATCTTGTCGGTGTCACCCACCGAGGTGCCACCGTACTTCTGAACCACAAGCGCCATAGTTTTCCCCCTCTCGTTAGCGAACATGACACGGGTACACTGGTACATGGGGACACGGCGGTCTGTTTGGCCGTGCCCGACCTCCGGTGCGTCACCGCGTCGAATGAACCTGGCAAGGTACTGTAAAAGTCCCTTGTGGACTTTTTCA
>CP070682.1:402150-406250 GCA_020352595.1 bacterium
ATCCGGACGCGTCCTTGAAGGTGGTCAGGTGCATGAGGGCCAGGACCATCTCGTCCACGGTGTTCTCGTCATACTTCATCTTGTTTCACCCCCTTTCCCGGCCGGTCTCAGGCAGAGGCCGAATGGGGGATTGCAAGGAGAAGGCCAAAGAAATCCGCGCGTGGGTCAGTGAGTGATGGCGTCCGTATGTGAACGAAAGAAGATCAGGGGTGCGGTGCGCGGGGGACCACGCTTCACGCACGCAGAGGTTTGCGGGTCACTTCGCGGGCAGCGTCAGGGCAAAATCCCGGCCGACGGCGAGCCACCCTTCCAGTTCCTCCGGGTCTTCCCAGCGGCTGCCGTCCACCATGACCCAGCCCTTCATGGGGCGGCCGGTGACGTCGAAGGGTCTCGTCCCCTCCTCGCCCAGGTACCGTTCGGCCGTCTCCCGGCCTGCGCGGACGATGAGGTGGTCCTGCCAGATGCCGAAGGCCATGTTGCCGCGTATCAGGTAGCAGACGCCCCCGAACATCTTTTTGCTGACCACATCCGTCCAGCCGCCGGTGAGCTCCTCGATCCTGTCCTCCAGCTCCAGGTTGTATGCCATGGCCTCCTCCAGGGCAAGGGAATGGGAATGCGGAACTGCGGCCCAGGGGTCGAGAACCGGGAACCCGGCACTTATGGCGCCTGGTGCCTAGTCTTCCCTACCCTCTATATCCTTCAGCGGCAGGTTGGCTTCCGAAAGCCTGTTCTCCTCGGCAAAGGACTCCAGGGACCTTCTGATCCGCTCCAGTTCGGGGGACTCGACCACGGGCAGATCGGAGGTGCCGACGGCCTCCAGACGCTCCAGGACCGAGGCGATGCTCATCTCGTCGGGATCGTATGCAGGCTGGTAGGCCAGGACCTTCTCGCTGTCGAGCCTCACGGGGGTGACGACGCCGGCCTCTGTGAGGTCGTGCAGCAGTTGTCGCAGCAGGCGTACGGGGATGCCCAGTCGGGCGGCGATGGTCTCCTCGTCCAGTGGCTTTTCCCCCTGGGAGAAGTGCTCGACGAGGAGGCTGGCGATCCTCAGGGAGAGGGCCTTGCGGAAAGCTGGGCTGGCGAGGTTTGCGTCCGGCTCGAACTCGTACGTGTCCACGTTCTGGGTTGCGAAGGACAGCTCGGCCCCGGACAGGACGATCATCCAGCTGGCCTGAAGCCAGATGAGGAAGAGGGGCAAAGCTGCGAAGCTGCCGTAGATGGCGTTGTATCTGGCCATCCCCACCTGGAAGGTGACGTAAAGGTACTGGAACAGCTGATAGGCCGTGCCGGCCGCCACCCCGGCGAGGAGGCCCGAGCGGAACCGGACGTGCGTGTTGGGCAGGAAGATGTAGAGCAACGTGAACATGATCCAGATGACCACAAGGGGCAGCGCCCTGAAGAGTAGGCGCATGAGGGGGCTGGCGTACCCGAGAAGGCCCAGCTGGCCCAGGACCACCCGGATCTGCCCCGCGATGACCACGGTCGCGGCGCTGGAGACGAGGAACAGCAGGGGAAGGAGGATCATGAGGGAAAGGTAGTCGCTCACCCTCCGCACCCACGTCCGCGGTTCCTGGACGCCCCAGATCTCGTTGAAGCTCTGCTCGATGTTGGAGAGCACCTTCACCGTGGCCCAGAGAAGGAAGGCGAACCCGATCCCCGCCACCTGGCCGCCCCTGGTGCTCTCCAGGAGCCTGTCGGCGAAGGTGACGATCTGTGCGGCCACCTCGCTGTGGGCGCTGAGGGCCTTTCCGATCTCCTTTTCCAGGGCGGCCCGGAAACCGAACCCCTTGGCGATGCCGAAGAGCATGGCCATGACGGGCACGACGGACAGGAGGGAGTAGAAGGTGAGGGAGCTGGCCCTCAGGTGGCACCTGTTCTCGGCGAACCCGCGGAAGGTCAGGATCAGGATCCTCAGCCCCTTGACGCCGGCCCAGGTCACCGCCGGGACGTTCTGACGGCGGACGCGCCAGATGCCGGTCCGCAGGAACTCCATGGCCCCCTTCACGGAGAACGGGCCCCGGGTCCCTGCCCCGGTGGCGGGGCTGCGGCCTGGTTCGCTCACGGTACCACCTCCTCAGTGTCCTCCTGGAACCCCCTGGCGCAGGTTCGGGAACGCCTGAGCCGCGGTCATGACGCGATGGTGCGCCGGGCGCAGGTCCTCGGCTCCCTACCTGAGGTCGAGGCAGCCGGGGGGTAGCCCATGGGCGTCGAACCCCTTCACCTCGGTGCCGTTGATGCGGATGAGCCGGGCCGAGTAGAAATCGGACAGATCCCTGCCCAGGAGGTCGCTCCTGACGCGGTCGAAATGTTCCGCCACCAGGACCTCGAGGACCGAGTCCTCGGTGACGAAGCAGGTCGTCGTCGCCACCCAGAACTCCCTCCCCTCAGCGTCCCTGGCCTGGATGTACATGTAGGCCTGGGCCTTTTCCACCGCGAGGACCCTGCCGGATCGAAGGGGAGAAACGTCTGCCGCGATGGCCACCGACGCCAGCACCGCCGTCGCCAGAGCCGCTAAAAGCACCCTCTTCATCTTGAACCCCCTTTCCTCGCATGCCCCGTTCCTGTCAGGGACGGAGGGGTGCGTCACCCGCCCGGTTCCCCGCGGGCCCACCCCGTTCTGATCCTGGCCAGTTCCTTCCCGTCCGACTGGCGAAGGAGCTGGTGATGGAACACTCCGTTCCCCGCGACGGCCGCCCGCGAGACGACGACGTCCCCGAAACCGGCTTCCGCCCTGTAACCCGCCTCGATGGAAGCGGGCACAAGCCCCGCTGTCACCTTCCCGGGGAGGGCCTCCATGGCCCAGCGTATGAGGTTGATGTGGTTGACGTGCCGGTTCAGGTCCGTGTCGGAGCGCCTGACGTGGAAGGGGACTTCGTGATCCGCGCCCCCGGGCTCGGGCAGGGGCGCGAAGGGGTCCTCGATGGCCCTCCGGTCCACGGAGGGCAGACGGGCCAGAAGCGAGTGGTCGTCCGTGGGCTTTCTCGTCTTCAGGTCGATCATGAGCCAGGAGCTGGTGGCCAGGACAAGGGTCGCCGCCCCCTCCCCGGAGATCATCCAGTCCCGGAGATGGAAGGGCCCGTGGGAGCCGGGGTACCAGGTGCTGATGCGGACCGTCTCTCCGGCGGCGGGGTGCCGTTGGATCCGCACGTGGTACCGTGACAGGACCCAGGTCAGCCCCCGGGGCAGGAGATCCCCCACACCGAAGCCCAGGCGAAGGCTGTGCCCGAAGGCAGCGTCCTGCAGGTAATGAAGCAGCACGTCGGTCCTGGCCCTCCCCCGGTAGTCCGACTCATAGGGCCGGACCGTGTACTCGACAGTGTACGTCTCGGACATGGGCAGCCTCCCGTTGCCGGGGCGTATCCCCGGCACCCTATCGACATATTACACGTTTTATGACCGTTTTGCCCGGATCCGGCGACACTCTTCACAGAACCTGCCAGAGGGCATACAGGCCCAGGCCCGCGGCCGCCACGCCGTAGAACCTGAAGGAGAGCACATAGAGAGGGTCCGAGGCCAGGTCCGCCCGCATGTAGGAGCGGGCGCACCGGGACACCAGCCCCATGCCCCAGCGGGGGAAGAGGGCGAAGACGATGCCGATGCCGAACACAATGGCGCTGACGGCCAGCGGAACGATCCTTTCCGTGAGGGGAACCATGACAGATTGCCTCCCTTTCCGGTCCCGGGGGAGCGCCCGACGCCCCCTCCACATATGGTTTATACTTTAATCTGGTCCCGGCGGCATCAATTTCCGGAGACCGTTCCTAACAGGCTGCTGAAAAACCCCTAAAGACGCAGCCTGATAGGGCGACGCGGGGGTCCCGCCATGGCGGGACCCAGATCCGAGCTGTAAAAACACGAAGGATTTGCGAGGGTTGCGCCGGGCCGCCCCAGGCAACACGACGCTGAAAAAGTCCACAAGGGACTTTTTCAGCACCCTGCAAGGTGTGGAGGTGACCCATGGAGCAGACCGGTTTCGAGGGTTGTTTCGGTTGCGGGCAGGACAACGTTCATGGCCTCAAGGCGACTTTCAGGGACATGGAAGACGGGGGAGTGGAGGGCGTCTTCGTGGCGCAGCATCACCACTGCGGTTACAGGGACGC
>CP070682.1:406350-410866 GCA_020352595.1 bacterium
AGGAGGAGCACGCGCTGGTGAAGGAATACGGTGCCGCTTATGCGAAAGCCCTGTCGGCGGAGGGAGACACCTGGAGGAACATAAGGTTCAGCATGCAGAGGGCCGTGGACTATGTGAGCGTCGTCGTGCCCCTGACAGGGCCTGAAAGCGTCAAGGATGAGGCAGGGGGACCGGGCGACTCCGCGGCCGCCCTCGAAAAGGCCGAGGGCCTCGTGGTGGATCTCATGACCCACGCCCAGGAAAGCCTGCGGAGCGTGGAAGACGGGCTCACGGAGTTCCTGGACGGAATCGAAGGCGTCGTCGCGGCGGACCACGGGAAGATCAGGGAAGCCATCCTGGCTGACTTACGCCGTTCCGGGAGCCTTGCTGTCCGGCTGAACCGCCCCCGCAAGGCCCTCCAGCACTCCCTGCGCCGGTTGAGCGCCCAGGTGAGGGGATGGGTCGCCCTGGGCCGGAAGGAGGGCGTGAGATCGGCGGGGACCATCCGGGGGCTTGCTGCCGGATACCTTGACTGGATGCGGCAGTTCGCCGGCCTTCCCGCCAGGCGTCAGGAGGCCCTCCTGCAGCTGGCCGATCTACCCTCGGACAGGGAACTGGAAGGGATGATGGAGGACCTGCCCCACGTCTACCGGGGCCTCTTCTCCCTGGGGCCCCTGAAGTCCAGGGAGTTCCTCGTCGGGCGGGAGGAGGAGATGGAAAAGCTCGGGGAGATACTGGCGAGATGGGAGCAGGAGCTGGCCTGCAGCGTCGCCATGGTCGGCCCGGAGGGCAGCGGCAAGACCTCCCTGCTCAACTGCTTCGAGGACGAGTTCAGGTCCCGGGCCACCTTCCGACGGCTGGAGATCGAGTCCAGGCTTAGAGCCGAAAAGGACGTTCTGGACCTGTTCAGCCGGTGGTTCGAACCACCGGAGCCCTTTGCCTCCATCGAGGCGACAATAGCCCATCTGCGCCAGATCCCAAGGGTGGTCATCGTCGTGGAGGCGGGCCACAACCTGATCCTGAGGACCATGGGCGGCGCCCGACCGGCCGAGGCCTTCCTCAGGGTGGTGATGGCCACGCGCGAGCGCCACCTCTGGGTCGTTGCCTTCCGGGAGAACCCCTGGAAACGGATGGAGTACCTCTTCCAGGTGAGCCGTTTCTTCACCCACACCATCCAGACCCTCTTCCACAACGAGAAGGAGATCAGGGAAGCCCTGCTTTTGCGCCAGCACACCTCGGGTTACCCCATCGTGTTCACCGGGGAGGATGGCCAGCGGGACACAGCGGAAACCGCCGAAGCCCTGAAGGCGGCCAGGACCCGGGAAACAAGGTTCTACAGCCGGCTTTTCGAGGCGAGCCGCGGCAACTTCGAGGCGGCCATCTACTACTGGCTCATCACCATAAACTGGGACAGCGGGGAGGAGGTTTTCCTCATGCCTCCCCTCGGCAGGCTCGACCACTCCTACCTGAGGGATCTGGACCGCTCCTATCTTTTCGCCCTGGCCGAGATCCTGTGCCACGGGGGCCTGTCACTGAGGGAGTTCCAGGAGATATTCCACTGGGGCGAGGAGCGGTGCAAGATGGTCCTGGACTACCTTCTGCAGCTGCGCCTCTTCAGATCCGTGGGTCTCGAGGCCGGTTCCGGGGACGGGCACTACATCGTGAACCCCGCTTTTTACGCCCCCGTGACGGCGGTCCTTCAGGACCTGAACATCCTCTACTAGGAGGGCGAAGATGAAGCCCGAGAATATTCAGAACCTGACCGACCTCGTCACCGCCAACCGGGTCTTCCTGGCCCTGCTGGTGCTGGCGGCCGCCTGGCTGTTCCTGCACGCCTTCCTCATCCTTTCCAGGGTGCTGTCGCGCCGGTTCACACGTTACCGCATGCTCATCAGCAGCCTCTTCCCGGTGGTGCGGCTCCTGGTGTGGACGGGATCCGTGGCGATCATCCTCTTCAAGGTCTTCCACCCTCCCGCCAACACGGTGCTCGCGGTTTCGGCCTCGGCAGGCCTCGCCGTCGGTCTGGGCGCCCAGGACCTTATCCGCAACATCATCGCGGGGGTGCTGATCCTCATGGAGCGGCCGTTCAGGGTGGGTGACATGATACAGGTCAGCGGTGAATACGGGGAGGTGACGGCCATCGGCCTCAGGTCCATCCGCATCCAGACCTTCGATGACAGCAGCGTCACCATCCCCAACGCTGTGGTGGCCAGCCAGACGGTCTCCAACTCCAACTCCGGCGCCCTCTACGAGATGGTGGTGGCCCAGTTCGTCCTTCCGGCCACCGTGGACGTGCTCAGGGTCAAGCAGCTGGCCCGGGACGCTGCCGCATCCTCGCCCTACGTCGATCTGAAGAAACCCATCACGGTGCTCGTCGAGGACCATTTCGAGTGGGTGTTCCTCACCCGGTTCAAGGTCAAGGCCTACGTCCTCGACATACGGTATGAGAGGCTCTTTGCCAGCGACATTATCGAGCGGGTCAAGCAGGCGAGTGCAGCCGAGGGACTCCTGCCGGAGCAGCCCGAGCTCCCGGTGGCGTAAGGGGGACGGTCCTCAAATATCAAATTTGGCCTTCGCGGGGTGTCAGTTCACCGTGAGCCCGACGAAATCCCCGGAATCCTGGAACAAGAGCGCCTGGATCAGTGCTATCATCAAAGCAAGGGGGTGCCCTTTGACCCGTCGCGCGACAGGGCGCATGGCCTTTTTCCCGTGGCTGTACTGCGTGCTCCTCCTCACGGCATCGGCGTGCAGCGGCGTCGGTTCGCCGGCCCGTCCCGAGGACCTCACGGCCACGTCCCTGAACCAGTACGAGGTCGAACTTACCTGGACCTGCACCGATGAGGAGACGTACTGGTACAACTGGGATTACGACGCGCCCGCGGTGAGCTACTTCGTCTACCGTGACGGGGATAGAGTGGCAAGTGTCAACGACCCTTGGCACACGGACCTGAACCTCGTCCCTGACACCCTCTACTGCTACCGGGTCACCAGCTTCTGGGACGAGGGGATCACCGACTGGATCTTCCTGCAGGAGTCGCGAAGGAGCGCGGAGGCGTGCGCCTGGACCTACCCCCTCAACACTGTCACGGGAGCCGTGACCCTGGACTCTTCCGGCCTGCCGGGGGTGCTGGTGGAACTCATCCACGACATCGGCATGGGGGGAGTGCTGGGCAGCACTTTCACGGATGCTGAGGGCGGCTACATCTTCACCGGCCTGGAGAACTCCCGCTACGTCCTGGACCCCTCCATGCCGGGCTTCACCTTCTCCCCCCCGCAGCGGACGGTGATCCTGTTTAACGCGAGTGCCTCCCAACAGGATTTCACAGCGTATCCGGAGCCGTGAAAAAGCTGCCAGCCGTAGGGTTTCGCTCCTTTTAGACAGCAAGTGTGTAAAAAATTACGCTTTATGATCCTTTGTTGACTACCCCCGGAACCCGGTCAGGCCGTCGGGGTTCCGTTGAACCCGGCAATTGCGGTGTGAATCCCCCATAAAAATGACATATGTGCCAGAGTCAGGTCGGTCCAGGGCGCATATTAGCCTGAAATCCCCCTTCCGGCGGGATGAGGAACAAAACTTGCTACCATTTTGTGCAGGGCAGCCATTGAAAAGGAGCTTTCCCCCCCATGTGCGCTCACGCTCAGCACCTGCTCACATGTCCGGTGTGCGACTCGCCGCCCACCTTCTCCAGGGAACAGATCGCCTTCCTCGAGGACCTGCTCATCAACAAGGCTTGCATGCAGGCCCTGCTCAAGGGAAAGAGTTCCCTCCAGCCGGAAAACTGCAGGGATTGCGCCTGCAATCTCGCCGAAGTGGTGGAGATGATCCGGGACCTGAAGAGCCAGGGGAAAATGGAATAGGTCAGGACCGGTCCGGGATCTGCCTCGACGCGCCCGGGGCCCTGAGCATGGCGAAGGCCGATATCCGCGAAAAGAAGCAGTTTCCTTAAGTACGGTTTCCGGGAGAGACCGGATCTCAGATCTCAGAATTCAATTTCAGATTCCAGATTTCAGGTTTCCAGCGATCCAGCAGAGGCTTTCGCTCCGAGACCGGGTTGCCCGGGGCTTAAAGTCCAGGGTTCAGAGACTTCGTTCTGATGCAGGTGTCGCTGCAACTGCCAACAGTCCCCTTGTGACTTTTCCGCCGACTTGTCCGACGAAGCTGAAAGCAAAGGTGGAAGCAGATCCGCTCCGGGGGACTCCACCACCCTAGTCGTAGATCCTGTAGACCCAGCCCGTGTCCTTCTCCACCATGAGGAGGTCCACCAGGTTCTTGCCCTTCCGCGTGACCACCTGGACCTTGTAGCCACCCTCCACCTCGTTGACCTCTCCCACAGCCAGGTTGGGGTTGCGGCCGATGATCCACTCCACCAGCTTTTCGGCCTCCCCCTTGGAAAGGGTGTGGCCGAAGGCGCTCCTGTCGGGACCCCACCAGCCGTAACCCCGCGGGCCGTAGCCGCGGCCATATCCGTACCACGGTCCCATGTAGGGTCCGGGGTAACCCGGTCCCGGCCCCCAGCAGTTCCAGCAGTCGTCCCTG
>CP070682.1:410966-414426 GCA_020352595.1 bacterium
CTTGTCGGGGATGGATGGCGGAGGGGGAAGTCCCCCTTCTCGCACCAGCCTTCGCTCAAAATGCCTGGCGGCATTTTCGGCTACGGCTGGCGGGCCACCTTTCGCTCCCCGAGGGGAGCTACGGCTGGCGAGCCATCCTTCGCCATAAACTGTACGAGGGATGTTCGAGATACCGAAGCGTGTAGCGGGGAGGGAAGGTTGGCGAGCCGCTATTGAAACGCCCGAAGGGGCACGACATTAAGGGATCTCTCGCAGGCTTGACCGACGGCATTTCCGGTTCCGGGCCAGGGCGTTCACGCGTCGCGCCCGTGAAGAGCGCGGGACCCGCAGAGCCTTCCTAACGTATTGTTATTTTTAGCAAAAATAAACCCTCCGCAAACCTTGCCCATTGTCGCATTTTCAGGTAGCATCGGCCCCTCGAATCGGACATCCGCAACATGGAAGAGCACAGAAGGAGCACCGCACCCATGAAGATCAGCATGGAAAAGAAAAGCGAGGCCGAGCGCAAACTGAACATCGAAGTGCCCTGGGAGAGGTTCAGGGACGAGATCAGCCAGCAGCTCATGAGGATCCGCAAGGGAGCCACCCTGAAAGGGTTCCGCAAGGGCAAGGCGCCCATGGAACTGGTCAGGAGGATCTACAGTGATGACGCCAGGCAGGACGCCGTCAACTCCCTCGCCTCCGAGGCGGTGCGAAGCGCCCTGGCCGAGCACGATCTCAAGCCCTTCGGCAACCCGTACCTCACGGATGTGAAGTCGGACGACAACCAGCCCCTCACGCTGGAGGCCGTTGTGGAGCTCGAGCCTGTCTTCGACCCCGCCGATTACTCGGCGCTGCCACTGGACAAACCCCTGGCGGAGGTAAGCGAGGACGAGGTTGAATCGTTCCTGAGGAGCATGCAGGAGAGGCACGGCGAATCCGCTGCCGTGGAGGAGAGCCGGGGCCTGAGGGATGAGGACATCGCCACCCTCGATTTCGTCGGCACGCTGGGCGGCGAGGCGGTGAAGAACCTCGACGTCAAGGATTTCATGGTCCGCATCGGGCGGTCGGAGATGGTCCCCGGTTTCGAGGAGCAGATCGTCGGTATGAAGGCCGGGCAGACCAGAGAGTTCGACCTGACCTTCCCCGAGGACTTCGCCAACAGGGACATCGCCGGAAAAATGGTCCACTTCACTGTGACGTTAAAGGAGATCCGTGAGCTGAAGGTCCCCGACATCGACGACGAGTTCGCCAGGAGCGTCGGCAAATTCGAGACCGTGGCTGACCTGAAGGAGACCATCCGCGGGGACATCCTCAAGATGAAGGAGGAAGACTCCGTCAAGGAGCTCAGGCGCAACCTGGCCAGAACGCTGGTGGAGGACAACGTGTTCGACGTGCCTCCGTCCCTGGTGGACCAGGAGCTGCGACGCCGTGTCCAGGAATACGGAGAGAACATGCTCCGGGCGGGCATGCCCAACGAGAAGGTCAGGGAGATGATCCTGGCCAACGAGGACCATCTCAAGAAAACCGCTGTGGAACAGATCAAGCTCCTGTACATCATCGGCGAGATCGCCGAGCGCGAGGGGATGAAAGCCGGAGAGCAGGAGGTCCGCGCAGTGGTGTCCAGGGCTGCGGCCAGGACCGGGAGGAAGGTCGAGGAGGTCATGAAGGAGTACGCCGAGGACGGGACCCTCAGCGAGATCGGTTTTAACATCGTCAGAGAGAAGGTCTTCGACAAACTGCTTAAAACGGCTAAGATAAGGGATGTAAAAACAGCCGGTGAGGAGCCGGCCGTGGAATCCAGGCCCGCAAAGAAGGGTAAGAAGGGTAAAAAGTGAAGGTGCCGGCACAGGCGCCCGCTCACCAAACTCACTTAAGTCCAGGAGGACATCATGCAGCTCATTCCCATGGTCATCGAGCAGACCGGGCGGGGCGAAAGGGCCTACGACATCTATTCCAGGCTCCTGAAGGACCGCATAATCTTCATGGGGACAGCCATAGACGACCACGTGTCCAACCTCATCATCGCGCAGCTGCTTTACCTCGAGGCCGAGGGTCCCGACAAGGACATCCATCTTTACATAAACAGCCCCGGGGGCTCCGTTTCGGCCGGCCTTGCGATATATGACACCCTGCGTTACATTAAGCCCGAAATAGAGACGATATGCATCGGGCAGGCCGCGAGCATGGCGGCGCTCATCCTCTCGGCGGGCACGAAGGGCAAGCGCCTGGCCCTGCCCAACTCGAGGATCATGATCCACCAGCCCATGGGCGGTTTCTCGGGTCAGGCTTCGGACATAGACATCCACGCGAAGGAGATCCTGAGGCTCAAGAACGAACTGAACACCATCCTTTCCGAGACGACGCAACAGCCCATGGAGAGGATAGAGAACGACACGGACAGGGACTTTTTCATGTCCGGCGAGCAGGCGGTCGAGTACGGCATCGTTGACCAGGTGATCAACAAACGGCCGGCAGCTGAATGAAAACCCCCAAGAGGGAGAAGATATGAGCGAATCCAGGACCAAGCACAGCGGCATACTGAGCTGCTCTTTCTGCGGCAAGACGCAGGACGAGGTCCGCAAGCTCATAGCGGGTCCCACTGTGTACATCTGCAACGAGTGCGTGGACCTTTGCACAGACATCATCGCCGAGGAGTGGGAGCGCGAGGAGAGCGAGCGCATATCCAA
Source organism: bacterium (assembly GCA_020352595.1). GTDB lineage: Bacteria > BMS3Abin14 > BMS3Abin14 > BMS3Abin14 > BMS3Abin14. The sequence goes on from CP070682.1 coordinate 413,636, forward strand.
GGGCCTGCTCAAGCCCGATCAGATCAAGTCCGCCCTGGATGACTACGTCATCGGTCAGGAGAGGGCCAAGAAGATCCTCTCGGTGGCCGTGTACAATCACTACAAGCGCATCGAGGCCACCAACGAGGATGTGGAACTTCAGAAGAGCAACATCTTCCTCATCGGCCCCACCGGGTCGGGCAAGACCCTTCTGGCCCAGACGCTGGCCCGGATCCTCAACGTTCCCTTCGCCATCGTCGACGCCACGACCCTGACCGAGGCCGGTTATGTCGGTGAGGACGTCGAGAATATTATCCTGAGACTGCTTCAGAACGCCGATTACGATGTCAGCCGGGCGGAGAAGGGCATCGTTTACATCGACGAGATCGACAAGATCGCCCGCAAGAGCGACAATCCCTCCATCACCCGTGACGTGTCCGGTGAGGGCGTTCAGCAGGCTCTTCTGAAGATCATCGAAGGAACGGTGGCCAATGTTCCGCCTCAGGGCGGGCGCAAGGATCCGCAGCAGGAGTTCATAGCCGTGAACACCGACAACATCCTGTTCATCTGCGGCGGGGCGTTTGTCGGGCTCGACGCGGTCATCGAGCAGAGGATCGGGGCCAAGAACCTCGGATTCGGAGCCAATGTGGTCTCCCCCAAGGAGAAGGACATCGGGGAGATCCTCTCCCAGATGCAGCCGGAGGATCTGATCCGGTTCGGGATGATCCCCGAATTCGTCGGCAGGGTCCCCGTTGTGTCGACCCTCCACGATCTGGATGAGGAGGCCCTGGTGAAGATCCTCACTGAACCGA
>CP070682.1:414526-418618 GCA_020352595.1 bacterium
CGCTCTTTTCGAGCGGTACAGGACCATCATCGGACCCTTCCACGAGACCCCGTGCCGGATCCTGGAACGCGCCGGCGGGGGGCAGGTGCCGGTGGAGGGGACCGTGGTATGCTGGGTTCTCCCGGTACAGGAGGGGGTCCGCAGGAGCAATTGCGTCCAGAGCAGGCACCCATCAAGGATGTGGGCGAGGACGAGGGACCTGGGTGAGCGCTTCAACGACCAGCTGAGGGTCAGGGTCGTCGAGACCCTCACCGCCCTCGGGGGCCTGGCAGTCGCCCCGGTGCTGTCGGACATGTGGACCAGGGTGGACGATGCCCCGGTCGGCCTCGCTTCCACCTGGTCCGAGCGGCACGCCGCCTTCGCGGCCGGGCTGGGCACCTTCAGCATCAACGGGGGTCTCATCACCCGGCTGGGCATCGCCCACCGCGTAGGGAGCGTTGTCACGGACATCGTCCTGGAGCCCACCCCCAGGCCCTATAGGGATTACAGGGAGTACTGCCTCACATGCAGGGGCATCCCGTGCGGCGTCTGCATGACCCGGTGCCCCGCGGGTGTCATCTCACAGGAGGGTCACGACAAGGACCGTTGCCGCAGCTACACCTACAGCCAGACCTTCAGGTCCCTGGCCCGGGAGTACGGGGTTTCCGTGACGGGCTGCGGCCTCTGCCAGACCGCCGTCCCGTGCGAAGACCGCATCCCCGAGGGCTGATGGCGGCCCCGGTCTCCGGCCCGCCCCCGACCTCAGAACGCCTCCCCAAAAATGAAATAGATGGATTTCTGGTCCCTGGCCCAGGCGAAGTCCACGCGGGCCTTGGCCACGTGGTCGGGGGGCAGCGTGAACCGGAAACCGCAGCCCCAGGAGGTCTCCGGTGAGCCGAACCAGTCATCGGAGGCCTCTCCCACCTCGGCGAAGACGGCGCCGCTGAAGATCCAGAACAGATCCTGCCTGACCTCACCCGTGACCGTGTAGAACTTGTCTCCCCGGAACCTGTTGGTGTAAAACCCCCTCAGCTCCCGGGGACCGCCGAGACTGTACCGGAACTGGTAGCTGGGCCGCCCCCAGGAACCGCCCGCATGGAACCTGCCCGCCAAGACGGTCCCCTCGCCCAGGGGCACGATCACGCGGTGGTCCACCTCCGCCTGGAAAAAGGTGTGGGCCCCCTCGAAGGTGGTGAGGGCGTCAGGCACGAGTCTCAGGGACAGGGTGTCGAAGGTGCCCGAGGTGGGGCTCAGCTGGCTGTCCCTGACGTCGTGCGACAGGCACAGGCCCAGGGCCAGGCTGGCCTCCTCGTACTCGGGGGGAGCGATGGCCGTCCCTCCCACCTCGCCCGGGTCCACACCGCGGAAATCCAGAAAGGGCCCGTAGGTCAGTCTGCGCCCCTGTCCGCACCTCATGTAATACTGGACCCTCACCGATCTGCCTTCCATGCTGATCTGGTCGGAGCGGGAGGTGTCCATCCCCTCTCCGTAATAGGGCCTTGCGAAATCGTCCGCCTCCACATCGATGTGGTAAAAGGTGCTCCCGTCCCACTTTTTCAGGGAAAACAGGACGTCGTATTGGCTTTCCGAGGAAGAGAGCAGCTTGATGTGGAGCCTGTATCGCGGCTCTTCAGGCCTGTCCAGGAACACGGCTCCCCCGAAGAGCGTCCCGTAGGTGGGCTCGTAGACCAGGATGGGAGCCAGGGACACCCCGGTCCTGTGGCGCTGGGCCAGCTGTTCACCCCAGGTCTCCATGTCCCCGCCCGCCTCGGGGTGCTCCTCGCAAAGGACCGCCGGTGGAAAGTTCAGAGAGAGAAGAAGGAAGGCCCATGCGGATATGCGCAGTGCCGCTCTTGAGATGCTCCCGTCCTCCCCCCGGGGGGCCGCCCCCGCGTCGTCCTGTCAGGCTGCGTTCTTGGGTTTTTTCAGCAGCCTGCTAGAGGATGCTCGCCGCCATGGTGGCGAGCCGGCTGCGCTCACCCTTGTCGAGGAAGATACACGCCGAGATGCTCTCGTCCGACAGACGGAACTTCTCCGCGGCCACGGCCAGACCGTTGTCGGAGGAGGTCATGTAAGGGCTGTCGATCTGGTATATGTCTCCCGTCAGGATGATCTTGGTATTCTCCCCGGCCCGGGTGATGATGGTCTTGACCTCGTGGGGCGTCAGGTTCTGGGCCTCGTCTATCATGAAGATCCCGTTGGAGACGCTCCGGCCCCGGATGTAGGCCAGCGGCTGGACCTCGATGAGCTTGGCGTCGAAAAGATACTGGAGCGTGATGTCACGGGCCCCGTGGCCCAGGTCTTTTCCCTTTCCGTGGCCGCCGTTGGCCAGGTTGTCGACCAGAAACTCCAGGTTGTCATAGATGGGCTGCAGCCACGGCCGCACCTTTTCGAACTCGGTGCCCGGGAGGGCCCCCGGGTCCGGGCCCATGGGGATGATGGGCCGGGCGATGATGAGCCTCTTGAACCGCTCTTCCAGGACCATCTCCAGGGCACAGGCAAGGGAGACCAGGGTCTTGCCGCTGCCGGCGATACCCATGGCGAAGACCAGGTCTGTCTTCGCATCGAGGATGGCGTCCATGAGAAAGCGCTGCTTGTGGTTTCTGGGCCGGATCCCGAAGATGTCGTCGATCTTCCCCAGCAGGTGGAGGTGCCCATTGCCCTTCTCGTTCCTGCGATACTGAACCAGGGCGCTCTGGTTGAGATCCGCCTCGTTCTTGAGGAGCAGGTAGTCGTTGGCGTAGGGCCTGAACTCCGCCTCGTCGCTTCGGTACCCTGCCACCGGCAGCACCTTTTCCTGGTAGAGGCGGTCGATGTAGTCCCCCGGCACGAGGACGTAGAGGCTGTCCTCCTCCACGCTGGAGACGGTCTTGTTGTGGTAGTAATCCTCCGACTCGACTCCGAGGATGTTGGCCTTGATGCGGACATTGATGTCCTTGCTCACCACGATGGTGGGCTGCTCCGACTCCTTTTGCACGCTCAGGGCGGCGTTGAGGATCATGTTGTCCGAGGCGGTCTTGGCACCGACGATCTCCATCTCGCGCGGAAGATCGATGCTCTCGTCGTAGAACCGCACGAAAAGCTTGCCGCCGGCCGGCGTCTCGACACCCTTGAGCAGGTCACCGTGCTGCCTCAGTTCGTCCAGCTGCCTGGAGAACTGGCGCGCAGCGAATCCCCTCGGGTCGTAGTGTCTCTTGAAGTTGTCCAGCTCCTCCAGGACGATGATGGGGACGATGACGTTGTTCTCCTCGAAGGTCTCCAGGCAGTTGGGGGAATAGAGGATGACGTTGGTGTCGAGAACGAAATTTTTCAATACCGGCCTCCTGTCTGAGGGTTGCAGCGCCCCTTGCCGCCGTGTGCCCCGCTAACCCGGGGCTGCCCGTCTGCCTGTCCGCCGCCTGGCGCCCGGACCGGTTTCACCCCGGCTTCGCTCAACGTCCCGGGTTGCACAGGGATTCCGTGTATAACGCACCCGTGCAGGATGCAAAAGCGTCAACTCACGCCAAAGCCATCCAGGCCTGACGATACCACTCCCTGGCGCAGGATCCCCCTTTTGCCGCGGCCCCCGACCAACCCCCGCGGGGCCCGGTTTGTACGGTGGGGACGGCCGGAGGGGCTCCAGGTCCGTTCAGCGACTCACCTCGGTCATGAGCTGTTTTGAAAGTTCCGGGTCGAGCTTTTCGAGGGCCCGGCAGATCTCTGCAGCCGCCTGCCGGTCTCCGCTCTGATAATAGGTCAGGGCCAGATCCCAGTAGGCAGCTCCCAGGCCCGGATCGATATCCAGGGCTTTCCTCAGGGCCTCCACGGCAGGGCCGTACTCTTTCAGGCCGCGATGGGAGATCCCCTTCAGGTGGTACGCCTCGGCCCTGGACGGATCGATCCTGATGGCGACGTAGACGCCTGCCAGGGCATCCTGGTGGCTTCCCGTCATGTTGTAGATCTCGGCGAGCAGACAGTAGGCCTCGTAGGAACCAGGCTGCTCCCTGATGGCCGCCCAGCAGGAATTCAGGGCCTGGTCGGGCTGCCCCTGGCGCAGGAGGGCCCTGGAGAGCCGCAGAAAGGCCTCGCACGATGACATGCCGAGGCTCACGGCCATGGAGTAGTTTTCTGCCG
>CP070682.1:418718-425135 GCA_020352595.1 bacterium
GAAAAGACAAAATAAGAGGGGCTCCTGACGGAGCCCCTTTTTCTTTCAAACCGGATGTCCTTTCCTAGAAGCGGAAGGTAACGTCCAGTGCCAGCAGGTCCACCGAGCTCTTGTACTCCCCGTCGAAAAGGGTGTTCAGCAGGGGATTGGGTTCGTCCGTGTCCACCGTCCTGTCGTCCTTGGACAGGGCCATGTACGCGAAGTTGATCGCGTAGGACCCGGCGTCGTATCCCGCGCCTACCGTGATGCTGGTGGCGTCCGAGTCGGGCAGCCTGGGATCGAAGGTCTCCTCCACCACCGGAGTCGGCTCGGTGTGGAAGCCGGCCCGCACCGTCCAGTTGTCGTTGACCTTGTACTGCCCACCGAACCGGACGGCCAGCACATCGTCGTAACCCTTGTTGATGGTCCTCAAAGGAGAACCGTCACTGCGCTTGAACTCCAGCTTGTCATAGTCGGACCACTGGGTCTGATCCAGATCGAGGTTGAGCGAAAGCCGCTCGTTGACCTGGTAATGGAAACCCAGAGCCATCGTGTCGGGCAAGTTCAGATCAACAGAGGCTTTGGTCGAGATCGGCGTACCCGCATCGCTCGGGAAGTTGACGGCGTTGCCGGTGAGTTCTGCCGTGACGCCGCTGTGCCAGGCGAAACCAATCCGAAGAGCATCCGTAGCCTGATACATGCCGCTGGCCACGAAGCCAAAACCGTCCCCATCGCCTTTCAGGGAATATTCAACACCAACACCTCCCCCGATGGTGGTACCGCCCTTGTAGACGACCTTCTGGACATCGTAGTACTCCGGTCCGAACCCGACGGAGAACTTGTCGTTGACCCTGTAGGCGGCCACCGGTGCGATCTTTGCTATCTCCAGGGCCGTTTCGGTGACGATGTCTACCGGGTTGACCGGAGTGACCGTGGATCTGAAAAAGGCGTTGAAGGGGGCTGTTTCATCCCACTCCGTCCCCAGGCCGAAGGGGGCGTTGACGCCGAAGCCGATGTACCAGTCGGTCTCCCTGAGCCTGTTGGCGTAGAAGAAGTAAGGGGGATAGAAGGTGTCCTTCTCGGCGCCCACACCCTCGAACTCCGATTCCGGGGTGATCTGGGTGAAGCCGGCCATGATCTGGATCCCCTCGAGCCCCGTGATGGCCGCCGGGTTGTGGTGGACGGCCGACGGGTCATCGGCCTGCCCGACGAAGGCGTTGCCCTGCCCCATGGCCGCCGCGCCGCTCTCCGGGATCCGGAAGGCCCCCGCCAAGGCCGGACCGGCCGAGAAGATCAGAACCGCGGCCACGATCAGTAAAAGCGTCACACTCCTCTTCATCAACCTCACTCCTTCCCCCCCTGACGTCCTCCATTGTTGTTGTGGTACAGCCAACGGCCTTCTATAACACCGTTTTACGAAGCGTTTGTCAATCCTCATATAGCGCATCGAGCTCTTTCCAGTATTTCCTGGTGATCTCCTTGCGCTTGAGCTTGAGGGTCGGGGTCACCTCGCCGTCCTCCTGGCTGAACTCCTGCGGCAGGATGCGGAACCGCTTGACCTTCTCGAAGGGGGCGAACTCCTCCAGGGCGGCGTCCACCCTGCGGCGCATGAAGTCCATGACGGCCGGGTCCCGGCAGAGGTCCTCCCTGCCGGCGAAGTGGATCCTGTGCTCCTCGGCGTATTTCTCCAGCCTCTCCCAGTCCGGCACGATGAGGGCCGAGATGTACTTGCGGCCGTCGCCGTAAGCGAAGGCCTGGTTGATGAACTGGTCGGCCGAGAGGGCGTTCTCGATGGCCGCGGGGGCGACGTTCTTGCCGCCCGCCGTGACGATGAGGGACTTCTTGCGGTCGGTGATGACCAGGAACCCGTCCTTGTCGAAGTGGCCGATGTCGCCCGTGTGGAACCAGCCCTCGCCGTCGATGGCCTCGGCCGTCTCCTGGGGACGGTTGAAATAACCCTTCATGATGTTGGGACCCCTGGCCAGGATCTCGCCGTCCTCGGCGATGCGCACCTCCACCTCGGGGATGACCTTGCCCACCGTGCCGAACCGCAGACTCTCCACCATGTTGGCCGAGATCACCGGGGCGGTCTCCGTCAGCCCGTAACCCTCCAGGATGAGCAGGCCCGCGGCGTGGAAAAACTCCGCGATGTGCTTGTTGAGCGGCGCCCCCCCGGAGATCATGAGACGCACGTTCCCGCCGAAGGTGGTCCTCAGCTTGGCGAAGACCAGATTGTCCGCCACCCTGTGGGCGCGGGTGAGCCACCCCGTCACCGGCTGCCCCTCCTGGAGCCTGAGGCTCACCTTCTGGCCGATGCTCAGGGAGGCCTTGAAGATGGACCTTCGCAGGAAGGAGCTCTGCCTGACCCGGTCCAGGATGCGCCCGTAGACCTTCTCGTAGATCCTGGGCACGCTCACGAGGATGGTGGGTTTGACCTCCCCGAGATTGTCGACGACGGTGTCGATGCTCTCGGCGTAGTTGATGAGCCCTCCTACGTAGAGGAAGAGGTAGAGGGCGATGCGCTCGAAGACGTGGGAAAGGGGGAGGAAGGAAAGGCAGCTGTCGGTCTCGGCGACGTGGATGAGCTCCAGGACCCCCCTGACGTTGGACAGGAAGTTCCAGTGGGTCAGCATGACGCCCTTGGGCTCGCCCGTGGTGCCGGAGGTGTAGATGATGGTGGCGAGGTCTTCACCGCGCCCGCTGGCGAGGGAGCGCCCCATGCTCTCCCACACCTCGCGCGGGGCCTCGCGCCCCATCCCCACGAGATCGGAAAGCTGGATAACCCCCTCCGGAGTGGGCCCGGGTGGCAGCGGGTCGAAGACGATGATGGGCCCGAGATCCGGCAGCTCTGACCGGACCTTGAGGATGCGGTCGAGATACTCGGCGTTGGAGACGAAGATGGCCCTGGCGGCGCAGTCCTTGAGGATGTAGCGGATCTGGGCGGGCGTGAGGGTCCAGTACAAGGGCACCACCACGCCGTCCATGGCGAAGATGCCGATGTCCGCGAAGGCCCATTCCGGACGGTTCTCGGAGAGGATGGCGATGCAGTCCCCACGCCCCAGGCCCATCTGGAGAAGGCCCCTCGCGATGTCCTTGAAGGCCTCCCCCAGGGTGTTCCAGGAAATATCCTCCCAGCGGCCCTGGACTTTCCGGCGCATCACGGGCCGGTCCCCGTATTTCTGGATGCGGGCGTCCACCATCTTGACGATGGTGTCCTCCGGTGGCGGACCGACGTAGGGTCCGCCCGGGGTGGGGGAGCTCATGTCCTATCCCTCCTCGCCGAGGTCGGCGATGTATTCCTCGTACTCCTCGGGCGTCATGAGGTTCTCGATCTGCTCGGGGTCATCGAGGACGACCTCGATGAGCCAGCCCTCTCCGTAGGGATCCTCGTTGACCAGCTCGGGGCTGTCCACGAGGTCGGAATTGATCTCCAGGACCGTACCTGAAACGGGACAGGCCATGTCGGAGACCGCACGATCCGATTCGATGATCCCGAAAGTCCCGAAGGCCTCGACATCGTCGTCCACGTCGGGCAGGTCCACGAAGACGACGTCCCCCAGTTCCTCCTGGAGGTAGTCGCTGGCCCCTATGACGGCCTTGTTCCCCTTCTGCCTGACCCAGAAATGGTCTCTCGTGTACCTGCGGTTCCTCGGAACGTCCATCCGTTACCCCTTCTTGTCAACCGGGGCCTCAAACACGGCCTTCCGACAGACTATTTCACACAGTCGCCGGATATTTCAACTCTATTTCTTCCCTTACTCTTGGCCTGGTAAAGAGCCTTGTCGGCCAGGTTCACGAGATGCTGGCCGCCGACCTCCCGACCCCCGCTGTAGGTGGCGACTCCGATGCTGATGGTGAGGACGCCGGGCCCCTCCAGGCCGTCAAAATGGAACGCCGCGAAGGAGGTGCGCAGCCGTTCGGCCGCGATCCTGGCGCCCTCGAGGTCCGTGTGGGGCATCACGACCACGAACTCCTCGCCTCCATAGCGCGCAACGAGACCCACCTTCCTCATGACATCCCGGTGGATCTGCGCCGACTGCCGGAGCACGGAGTCCCCCACGGAATGGCCGTGTGTGTCATTGACCACCTTGAAGTGGTCCAGATCCGTCAGGAGGATGCTCAGGCTCTCCCCGTACCTCGCCGACCTGTGCAACTCGTCCTCGAGAGACTGGCTGAAACAGCGCCTGTTGGGGATGTTGGTCAGCGCATCCGTGGTGGCCATGGCCTCCATCATCTCCTTCTGGGACCTCAGGAGGTCCTGGAGGTGCTTGATGTGGAGCATGTTCTTGAGACGGACCTTGAGGATGGAGGCGTTGAAGGGTTTGACGATGAAGTCGTTGGCTCCGAGCTCGAAGGCCTTGACCACCTCGGAGACGTCCGACTGGGACGTGACCATGACGATGGGCACGTTCATGAGGGCGGGGTTGGCCCTGACCGACCGCAGGAACTGGAAACCGTCCATGCGGGGCATGTTGAGGTCGCACGCGACCACGTCGACGGGATTGTCACCGTTGGTGAGGATCTTCAGTCCCGAGGCCCCGTCGGAAGCCTCAAGGAACTGTTGGAAGTCCCGTTCATCGGCGAGGATCTCGATAAACTCGCGCCTCACGGATTCGGAATCGTCAATGACAAGCAGGGTTCCCATGTTCCGGCCTCGTTCAGGAAGTGGGCACCTTCTCCCAGTCGGCGAGGAACTTCTCTATGCCGGCATCGGTAAGAGGGTGGCGTGACAGCTGGAGAAGGACCTTATAGGGGATGGTGGCCACATCCGCTCCCATGAGGGCCGATTCCAGGACATGGATGGGGTGCCTGACGCTGGCCACGATGATCTCGCTCGACAGGCCGTAGCTTGTCTTGATACGCATGATGTCCGAGATGACATCCATGCCAGCGGCTCCGATGTCGTCGAGGCGGCCGACGAAGGGGCTGATGTAGGTTGCGCCGGCCTTGGCCGCCAGAAGAGCCTGGAGCGGGGAGAAGACCAGCGTCACGTTGGTCCGGATGCCCTCGGCCCCGCAGGTCCGTACGGCCTTGAGCCCCTCGGTGGTCATGGGGATCTTGACGACGACGTTGTCTCCGATGGCCGCCAGATCCCGGGCCTCGTCCACCATCCCCTGCGCCTGGGGGCTCACCGTCTCCAGGGACACGGGGCCGGGGACCATGCGGCAGATCTGGGCCACAAGGGAGCGGAACTCCCTGCCCTCGCGCGCCACCAGCGTGGGGTTCGTGGTGACCCCGTCGATGAGGCCCATCTCGAGGGCCTGCCCGATCTCATCGATGTTGGCCGTATCCAGAAAGAATTTCACCGGTTGACCTCCGTGCGCTGGGGGGATCTGGCCCTGCCATCACCGCCGGCGCGCCTGAGCGTTCAGAACTTGTAGCCCACCCCCACGGACACCTGATCCTCTCCGAAGAGGTGCGCCTCGGCGTTGAAGTAGAAGTTGTAGTCCATGAAGTAATCGACGCCGAAAAGGATGTGGGCCCTCCCGTTCTCGCTGGCGCTGACGCCCCCGCCGTCCAGGTTGACGAAGGAGGCCGACAGACCCGCGTACGGGCTTGTCCCGCCGTTCCTCGTGGACCCGAGGAGGGTCAGCTGCCCTTCGAAGAGATCATAGGACCCGGAGTTCTCGCTGCTGGAGCACCACAGGACCTGAGCGTCGAAGCTGAACCTGAAACCCGAACCGCTCTCCTGTGTGACGATGTCCATGAGGACGCCGCCCCCGAAGGCGAAATCCAGGGTCCCCTCGAACCCCCCGTCCACCTCAAGATCCGCGAAGCCCAGCTTGATGTAGGGCATCACGCCGTCGCCGGCTCCGAAGGAGCCCTTTGTCATGAAGGACTTGCTCTTCACATCCACGTTATCGACCTCCATGGACGTGTACCCGATGGAGCCGGAGAGGGAAAATCCCCCCGCTTCGACGGTGCGCACCGGGGCGCCCACCGGGAGGGCGTGTGCGCCGGCAAACGGGAGAAAGACCGTCAGAAGACCGATTATGACTGATGCGATGAATGGATTTCTCATTTTCCTCTCCAAGTCGGTATCCCCTCGCCGGTTCCCCGTCTCATGTCCCCGGCCGGGGGTCGCCCTTTTTCCTGTAGGCTCTCTCGCACTCGCGGGAGCAGAAATAGAACCTGCGGCCCCCCATGCGCCGCTCGATGGCGCGGCTCTGTGGAAGGTAGACGCCGCACTGCGGATCCTTGACCATCTCCTCCCCCCCCGCCGGGGACGGGCCCCTCTGCCGGGGAGGGGCACGGAAGATCTGCCGCAAAGCCCAGTAGAGGGCCGCCAGGAGGATGACGAGCCAGAGGGCCCTCACCATGGATGGACCCCACAGGGCCGCCGCCCTGAAGGTGCGGGGGAGAGAAACCCGTGGCCGCTCAAGAAGGACAGGAGGAAACCCAGGCGTAAAGAACCCGGGGAGCGGGCCCTCAGCATGC
>CP070682.1:425235-428033 GCA_020352595.1 bacterium
CGGCACGAACTCCTTCCTGGCCCTGTCCATGGACATGCGGACGGACGGGGCAGACACGGATATGGCTCCCACCACCTTGCGGTTGTAGTCGAAGACGGGGGCCCCGACGCACCGGACTCCCTCGTCCCACTCCTCGTCGTCGATGGCGTACCCCAGCTCCTTGACCAGCGCCAGGTGCTCGAGGATCTTTTCCATGTCCGAGATGGTGTTGGGGGTGAACTTCTTCAGATCCTTCTTGCCGAGGATCTCGACGATGGACTCCGGGGATTCGTAGGCCAGCTGGGCCTTACCGATGGCGCTGCAGTAGGTGGGTACGCGGCACCCGACTCGGGAAAGGACCCTCACCGTGTGGCTGGACTCCACCACGTCCAGGTAGAAGGCGTACCGGTCCTTGAGGATGCCGATATAAACGTTCTCGTCGATCTTCCTGTTGAGATCCTCCATGACGGGCCTGGCGACGCGCAGAAGGCCGGTGTGCCGGACGTACATCTGGCCCAGTTCGAGGCTCCCCAGTCCGAGCCTGTAATTGTCGGTCACCACGTTCTGCTCGACGTACCCGCGGTTTTCCAGGGTGGCCAGGATGCGGAAGATGTTGTTCTTGTGGAGTTTGAGGCGGCGCGAAAGTTCGGTGATCCCCAGTTCGTCCTCGTCGCCGTAGAACGCCTCGAGGACGTTGAGCGCGTGGTCAACAGACTGGATGATGTAGTCCGATTTCTTTCTCTTGATCTGGGTCATCGGTTCCTCCGAGCCTGGGCGGCGGCGCAAAAGGACGGATCACACCCAGCATTTCAAGGCATCGGCCACCGCAAGCCTGAGGGTATTTCATAAACAAAACGAGATTGTAGGGGCGAGGGGGAGAGAAGTCAAGGAAGGAGAGGGGGGGTCAGGCACCGGCCTTGCCGACGAGATATCCCATTTTCCGTGAGATCTCCTGGGCATGTTTCATGACCGCCGGGATGACCTCTTCCTGGAGCCTCTCGGCGGGCAGCCTGTCGGACGGCCCGCTGACGGAGAGGGTCCCCTGGATCTTGCCGTAGTAGTCCAGTATGGGGGCGGCCACGCACTTGAGGCCGAGGGTCCACTCCTCATCGTCCACGGCGAACCCCTTTTCGGCCACCTTTTTCAGTTCGCCGAAAAGTTTGCGCCTGTCCGTGATGGTCTTGGGCGTCATCTTCTCCAGGGGCCTCGTGCTGAGGACCTCCTCCAACTGGGCCTTTTCGATGTAACTCAGGAACACCTTGCCCGTGGCGGTGCAGTGGGGAGAAACGCGCGTACCGAGGCGGGAGATGACCTGGATGGTCTGCTCCGCGATGGTCTCGTCCAGGTAGAAGACGTAATCCCCCCGCAGGACGGCGAGGTAGGCGTTCTCCCTGAGTTTCTGTGTCAGCGCCCTCATCTCCGGATGGGCCACGGACAACAGGCTGGTGTGCCTCAGGTAGGCCTGCCCGGCCTCGAAAGCCTTCAGTCCGAGCCGGTAGTTGCCTGTCCTGGGGTTCTGTTCGACATAGCCCCGGCTTTCCAGGGTGGCCAGGATCCGGAACACGTTATTCTTGTGGAGATTGAGCGTCTTGGCCAGCTGGGTCACGCCCAGTTCGGGCTCCTCGGCCCTGAAAGCCTCGAGCACGTCGAAGGCATGGTCCACAGAGTGAATGATGTAGTCGCTCTTTTTGCGCTTGATCATTCGCGCCTCTGCGTGCCTCGGCGACACACCCGCCCCCGCGCCGGAGGAGAAAAAACCGGGGATGCCCCTCCAGGAGGGGGGGCAAACCAGAGGGACATCCCCTTTCCCATTGCTGGGAACCCTTTAAATCCGAGATCTCACTCCGTCGTGCTTTCCACGCGGGGAGATTCGCTTATTCCGGATCTCCTCCCCATCTCGAGGCGGTCGATCCTCTCCTGGACGGCATGCAGATAGCGTCCGGTGCCGTCCCACAGTTCCTTGAAACGCCTGTAGGACTTCAGCGCATCATCGGTCCTGTGCATCTGCTCGTAGACGAGACCGAGGTGCATGTACACTTCGGCCATCTCCGGCCGGACACTGATCACCTGCTCATAGGCCATGGCCGCGTCCCTGAGCCTGGGCTTCCTCGTCTGCACCTCGAGCCCCTGCACCGGCTGCTCGTCGAAGAGGTAGGCCGACCCCAGGTTCATCAGCGCCTCCACGAACTCCGGCTTGAGCAGGACGGCCTGCTTGAAGCACTCCTGCGCATGCCGGTAGTCCCTCATCTCGAAATAGGCGATGCCCATGTTGTTGTAGGCCTCGGCGAACTTCTTGTCCTCCCGGACAGCCTTCTTGAAGTACTCGATGGAGGGCAGGACCTTGCCCTGGTCAAACAGTTCGTTGCCCTTGACCCAGTGGTCGTGCGCTGTCGGATTTTTGGTGAAACGGTCCTTCATGAGTCGTACCCCCCCTGGGTATGAATTCCGCCTCAGACCCTGCGTGCCGGATCCCTATTGATCACCGAGATCGGAGATTGGGGATTTGAGATGGCTTCTCCTTCAGAAATACTCCAGGTGCTCGGTCACTATCTTGCAGCCCAGAAGCTGGGCAAGCTTGCAGAGGTAGTTGTCCACATCGTACAAGTCGCAATCCTTGGTCACCACTTCTATGGTCCTGCCGTCGCTGGCGAAATAGACCGTGGGGAATGCCCAGTCATCCGGGGAGAAACGTGCTCCGCGGTCCCCCAGCGGCGTGAAGGTCCCCGCGTGCTCCTCCCAGGTGTCGAGCTTCGCCTTGATCTCGTCGAGGGACATGTCCCTCTCGAGCTCGCAGACCTTGTAGTTGAAATCGTCATACA
>CP070682.1:428133-433541 GCA_020352595.1 bacterium
TCCGCAAGGCCCTCGGGGACCTGCAGTTCATGTCCTTCTACGGCGGGTGGGACATCGACGACACGGGCAAGCAGGTCGGCCACTCCATGGTGGACGTGCAGTGGCAGAAGGGCACCAGGGTCATCATCTGGCCGGAGGCGGCCCAGACCGGCGCCCCCGTCTACCCCAAGCCGCAGTTCAAGTAAGACTGGAGCCGGGGACCGCCGCAGCGGAGGCTTTGCTGCGGCAGCACAGGATGGCGATGCCCCGGCCATCAGGGGACAGATCTAGAGCAGCGGCTCCTCTCCGGAAAGGGGATTCCGGAGAGGGGCCTTTTTTCACTCGCGCAGGCTCTTTCGCGGTCGCGGGTGAGCGAGGCGTGACGTGATCTTCGAACAGTTGGCCGGAAACCTCGTTCAGGGGCTGGTCCTCGGTGCCGTGTACGGCATGGCCACCATGGGTCTTTCCCTCATCTTCGGCGTCCTCCAGATCGTCAATGTGGGGCACGGCGCCTTCATCATGGTGGGGGCCTTCACCGCCCTGATGATGTTCCAGGCCCTGGGCATCCCCCCCGTCATCGCCCTGCCGGCGGCACTGATCCTCGGGATGCTCCTGGGGATGGTCATCTACTACGCGGCCGTCAAGCCGCTGGTGTCGCCCAGCGGTTCGGGGATCCGGAAGCCTTCGGGCCGCGATGCCGGCATCGCGGTGGCCATCTTCATATCCCTCATGGTCGTGATGAGGTTCCTTTCCGGGTACTACAAGCTCCACACGGCATTCTCCATTTTTGTGGGGCTTCTCTTCCTTTACGGCCTCCTGCTCTACGTCTACGGGGGCCGGAGGCAGGAAAAGGCGGCGGAGCTCGCCACCCTGCTCGTGACCTTCGCCTTCGGCGTCATCCTCGAGGAGTTCGTCAAGCAGCTCTTCACCTCCGAGGCGAGGGGCTACAACTGGGACATCGGCAAGTTGGACATCGGGATCACGGTTCTGCCCTACACCAAGCTCCTCGCCGCATTGGGCAGCGTCTCCATCGCCGTCATCCTCTACCTCTGGTTCAACAAGACCCGCGCGGGCATGGCCATGCGAAGCGTCGTGGAGGACAGCGTCGGAGCACGCGTGTGCGGCGTCAACGTGGACTGGCAGTACGCCCTGAGCTTCTCGCTGGGCATCGGCCTGACGGTGACCAGCGGCGTCCTCCTGACCATGTTCATCCCCGTGGGGATCAATCCCTACATGGGGGGGCCCTACACCCTCAAAGCCTTCGTCATAGCGGTCCTGGGCGGCCTGGCGTCGCCCTACGGCGCCTTCTTCGGCGGGCTGGTGTTCGGCCTCATCGAGAACGGGTCCTACACCCTCTTCGCCGTCATCCCCGGTGTTGAACCCTTCGCGCTGACGAGGTTCTTCTCTTTCCTCATTCTGCTTGTCATCCTGCTGATCCGGCCTACGGGTCTGCTGAGGGCGAAGTGATGCGCCGGGCTCAGAGGTATTACCCCATCATCCCGGTCCTTGTCGCGTACGCCATGCTGCTGGGATACGGCCTGCTCTTTCCCGGAAAGTGGCAGCTCGTGGCCCAGCTGGCCTTCTACTGCACCCTGGGGCAGGCCTTCAACCTCTTCATGGGGATGACCGGATACGTGGATTTCGGATACGTGGCCTTCATCGGCATAGGCACCTACGGCATGGCCATCTCCATCTACTACCTCTACGACAAGGGTCTCGGTCTTTTCATCGTCGTCATAGGTTTCATCCTGGCCGCCATCTTCTCCACGCTGCTCTCCCTGGCTGTCGGAGCGGTGGCGCTGAGGCTGAGGGGCGCCTACTTCGCCATCGCCACCATCGGGGTCAACGAGGGGTTCCGTTACCTCATCGAGGGGGCCAGGATCTGGAACGGGGCCGACGGCATCATCTTCTCACTGCACCTCAAGAAGGCCGTGGGACGGGAAACCATGATGGTGCTGTCTACCTTCTGGGCCGACGTCCTGGTTTTCACAGTGGCCATAGCGGCGGCCGTCCTCACCCTCGTGTTCATGCGCAACAAGGTCGGATACGCCCTCATGGCCCTCAGGATGGACGAGGACGCGGCCAAGGTCATGGGGATCAACGTCACGAAGTACAAGATCATCGCCTTCATCACCAGCGCCACACTGGCCGGCCTCCTGGGCGCCGCGGCCTGGGCCCTGAAGCTCACCTACATCTACCCCGTGGACGCCTTCGCCATTCACTACACGGTGGAGGCCATCATCATCGTCCTTCTGGGGGGAGCGGGAACCCTCATGGGACCCATCGTGGGCGGGCTCATATACGGCGTTGCCAAATATTTCCTCGCCATCGTCCTTCCAGGTTTCCAGCTGCTGATCTTCGCTCCCATCATCATCACCATCATCGTGATCTTCCCCGAAGGGACGGTGGGGATCCTCAAGAAGAGGGTCATGGGAACGGCGCTGCAAAAGTACATAATCTGAGGGTAACGGAATGGCTCTTCTAAGATGCGAGAATGTGACCAAGCGGTTCGGCGGTCTTGTGGCTGTGGACAGCATGACCTTCGAGATCGACAGCGGCGAGCTCATGGCCATAGTCGGACCCAACGGTGCCGGCAAGACCACCATGTTCAACCTCATCAACGGCGTCTTCCCGGCGGATGAGGGGAAGATCTGGTTCGAGGACCTGGACGTCACGAACTTCCCCGCCTACAAGCGAGCCCACCTCGGCATGGGGAGGACCTTCCAGATCCCGCGGCCCTTCGCATCCGCGTCGGTCCAGGAGAACATCGCCATCGGGGCCATGTTCGGCTCGGCGGGAGCCGAGATCAACGTGGAAAGGGCCATGGAGATGGCCGACCACTACATCGAGATCATCGGCCTGAAGAAGCACCGGGACAAGCCTGCCGGCGGCCTGACGCCCACCGAAAAGAAGCTCGTCGAGATCGCGCGGGCGCTGGCCATGAAGCCGAGACTGCTTCTCATGGATGAGGCCATGGCCGGCATGAACCCCAAGGACATCGACGGCATGGTTTCCTTCATCAGGCACATCCGGGACACCGAGGGGATCGCCATCGTTTCCATGGTGGAGCACATCATGCGTGCGGTGGCCGGTCTGGCGGAGAGGGTCATCGTCATGCATCAGGGTGCCCTGCTGGTGGACGAACCGACCAGGGAGGCGTTGACCGATCCCAGGGTGGTGGAGGTCTACCTGGGTCACCCGCCGGAGGAGATCGATGCTCAGGGTTGAAAAACTGGAATCCGGATACGGGCCCATGCAGGTCCTCTGGGGTCCGGACATCGAGGTCAAGGCGGGGACCATAACGTCCCTCCTCGGTCCCAACGGGGCAGGGAAATCCACCCTCCTGTGGACCATCCTCGGGTCCGTCAAGACCCGGCAGGGCCGCGTCCTGTACAAGGAAGAGGATGTCACGCATATGCAGCCGCACAGGAAGGTGGACCTCGGCCTGGCCATGGTCCCGGAAGGCAAGCACCTGTTCAAGGAGATGACCGTATACGAGAACCTCGTCATGGGGGCCTATCGCCGGGATGCCATGGCCAGGAAGGAAGAGAACCTCGAAATGGTCTATTCCATGTTCCCCATCCTCGCCGAAAGGCAGAAGCAGGTGGCGGGCTCGCTGTCTGGCGGGCAGCAGCAGATGGTGACCATAGGGCGGGCACTGATGACCAACCCCACCCTCATCATGATGGACGAACCCAGCCAGGGTCTGGCACCCAAGCTGGTCATGGAGATCTTCGAGACCATCGAAAAGATGAAGCGGGAGGTGGGGCTGACCATCCTGCTGGTGGAGCAGAACGCGGCCGCCTCCCTCGACGCGGCGGACTACGTGTACGTCATGCACGAGGGGAGCATCAAGGCTGAGGGGACGCCGGAAAAGATCAAGGCCTCCGACGACATCAAGGAGGCGTATCTGGGGTTGTAGGATCAAAGCGCCGGGGACGAAGAGCCTAGTGAAATGCGTTAAGAGCCAGATGTTGACGTGATCCTGTGCCGGCCGTGGGCCGGCTTTTTCTTTCAGAGAGAGGAGCAAGGAGACATGGGCGAGGTTGGGGGACGAGAGGCCCGGAAAGGAAGTCAGGCCGGGACCGCGAGCCGGCACGGATCGATGTCTGACCTTCAACTCCGGACTCTGAAACACCCCCTCTGAACTGCTGTCTGGTCCGGATGGTTTTTCCATACTCTGGACCGCCTCGCCCAATGTGCTATTCTGGCATGCCATGGGAAGGTCTGCGTCAGGATTACCCAAAGGTTTCACCCTCGTGGAGATCATGGCCGCGGTGACCATCCTCGCCCTCATGGCGGCGGTGACTTTCACCATCGTGTTCGGTGCCGTGAAGAGGTCCCGCTACATCGACAGGGAACTGGAGCTGCAGACGGAGGCCGCCAGCATCGGTGGTCTCATGGCCGAGGACATAAGAGGCGCATTCCATCGTGAGGGGTTGGCACCCTTCTTCCTGGGAAGGGACTCCTTCAACCGGGATGACCCCGCCGATGCCGTGACCCTGGTTACGACGTCGGTCCTCCCTGTGCGGCCCGACGTCCCCATCGGTTCGGCCGGTGAGGTGGAGTACATCGTCACGGAGCGCGAGGACGGTGTTCTCGTCCTTCTCCGAAGAGAGCAGTCGCCGCCGGTCGATCCTCCTGAAGAGGGTGGGGCAGTCTACGAGGTGACGGACAGGGTGAGGTCCCTGAACCTGACTTATTCCGATGGAGAGGACTGGTTCGACAGGTGGGACAGCCAGGGGCTGGCCGACCACGAGGCCGGAAAGCTGCCCAGGAAGGTCCGCATCGAACTGGTCCTGGAGGAAGATGGCCAGAGGGTCACCTACTCCAGTACTGTCGCGCCGGTGATGGCAGTCGGGAGGTGATCCCGGCACCGGGCAGGGCAGGTGCAGCACCACCACGGGAGGGAACTCCTTGACACATCCATATCGACCGACTAACTTAAAAAAATTCTCTTCACGGCCATTCGGAGCCAGTAAAGCCACCCCGCCCCGCGCGGGGTTTTCGAAATCAGACGGGGAAAAAGGAGGCGCTTCATGAAGCCGGAAACCATCGATCTCGGCCTTACCTTCGACGACGTTCTGCTCCTTCCCTCCCGTTCCGAGATCCTGCCCTCGGAAGCGACAATGGAAACCCTCCTGACCAGGAATGTCGAGCTGAAGATCCCCCTCGTCTCGGCAGCCATGGACACCGTCACCGAATCGCAGACCGCCATTGCCATGGCCCAGGAGGGTGGCATGGGGATCATCCACAAGAACATGAGCCCGGAAAAGCAGGCCAGCGAAGTGGACAAGGTCAAGAAGTCGGAAAGCGGGATGATAGTAGATCCCATCACCATGGCGCCGGACAACAAGGTGAGCGAGGCCCTCGACCTTATGTCCAAGTACAGGATCTCGGGCGTTCCCATTACGGAGGGTGTCAGGAAA
>CP070682.1:433641-436864 GCA_020352595.1 bacterium
CCCGGGGAGGAACGGACGCGGCAGAGAAAAAGACCACACGCCCCGAAGGAGGCTAAGGCAAGGCGCGGGAGAGGGGCGGGGACGCCGATTCCGGGAAGGAGTCATTTTCCATCATAAAGCATACGAAGGTTTGGGAAAAAGACTGCTTTACTGTATGAATGTTCTTCCAACTTCGGTCTCCGGGCTTTGTCCTGCTCTCCCGGATCCCGGGATCCAGACCCAGGCCGCCTGAATCGCCCTTTCCCCGACACCCCGACAGGAGGGTCCCCCCGGGCTCTGACCGGAACAGGGATTCAGCCTCCCCCTCCCCCATCCTTCCCCTCCCCCTTTCCGGGTGGCCGCACACCGGGACCCGCGCCAGGTCCCACCCTCTCCGCCACCAGGACGAAGGCGTTGGTGTCCAGGGCGTCCAGACCGCTCTCGAGCACCTTCAGTGAGCCGCGCACGTCCGCCGGCAGCCGGCCGAACAGTTCCTCCGTGGCCACGAGGAAGCGCCCGCCCGGCTCGGCCAGGAAAGCCCTGACCGCGGCCTCGTCGCCCACCCTGACCACCGGCCTCTTGCCGTAGAAATAGAGGGCGGGCCGGCTGAACCCCAGGCTGGCCACCGTGTCGGAGGGCCCGGCCGTCCGGCTGACGGCACGACCCAGCCGGGGGGCCATGCGCAGCGGCTCGAGGCGAGGAACCAGGAAGAAGTGGATGAAGAGCTCGCCCACGGCCGTGGTGTAGGCCACGGCCCGGAACACCGGCGACGGGGCCATCCGCCTCAGATGCCCGACGAGGCCCACGAGGCCGGCGGCGGCAAGGGGGACCGACAGCCATGCGAGGGACACGAACTCGGGGGCCCTCATGGTCAGCGCCACCGTGAAGAGGGCCGGGAAAAAGGCCGCGGGCAGCAGGGTAACCAGCCAGGAGACGGTGCGGCCCCTGAAGCCCACCTTGGGGGAGGCTCCCAGGGAGTCGATCCACGCCCCGGTGAGGAGCGCCAGGGCGGGGAAGGCCGGCAGGATGTAGTTGGGGAGCTTCGTCCTGGCCAGGCTGAAAAAGACCAGGACCACGCCCGCCCAGATGACCTGCAGCCTGAGAAAGCCCGGGAAGCGGCCCGCGAACCTGGGCGACCGGAACCCGTGGGACAGGGCCTGCGGGAGGAAGGCGGCCCAGGGGAAGAACCCCGGCAGGAGGATGGCCAGGTAGTAGTAGATGGGTCCGCCGTGGCTCTCCATGGGCTTGAGGAAGCGCCCGACATTGTGCTTGAGGAAGAAGCCGGCCACCAGGTCGCCCTCGGTCCTGGCGGCTGCCAGGACATACCAGGGAGCCGCGATGGCGACGAAGACGAGGATCCCCGCGGGGTGAAAGAGCCCCAGCAGACCCCTGGGTCCATGGCCATCCGTGAGGCGGAAGAGGATGAGCGCCCCCAGCGGCAGGACGACGCCCACGGGACCCTTGGCCAGCACCGCGAACCCCATGGCCGCCCAGGCAGCCACGGTCCACAGGCGGCCCCTGGAAGAGAAGTAGCCCGCCAGCACGGCCGCGTTGGTGAAGAACACGAGGAAGGCGTCCGTCGTGGCCGAGCGCGAGGAGACGGTGAACAGGAAGGAAACCCCCAGGACGAGGCCCGCCAGGAGGCCCGCACCGGACCCCAGGGCGTTCACCCCCACGGAGGTGACCAGGAGAACCGTGCCGAGGCCGAAGAGGGCGGCGAAGACCCTCGCGGAGAACTCGCGCACGCCGAAGAGCTTGTAGGCCAGGATCATGAACCAGTAGTGCAGGGGCGGCTTGTGGGCCCTGACCTCGCCGTTGACCGTGGGGACGACAAGGTCGCCCCGCTGCATCATCTCCTCGGCGGCCCGGGCGTTCCTCGTCTCGTCCACGTCCCAGAGCGAGGAGGATCCCAGGCCCGCGAGGAACAGGACGGAGCAGACCAGGAAGATGACCACCGGTCTCGGGCGGGCCCTCGTCATGACCTGGCCCTCCTTGAAAGCCCGGTGGATGCGAGGAAGAAGAGGGCCGCGGCGGTGCCCCCCATCCCCAGGGGCCTGAGGAACCAGGGGTTGTACCGGACCATGGGCTCGAAGAAGGCGAGGTAAACGCCCGAGAGGGCGGCCAGGCCGAGGAGGGTCGCGTCGAGGTAGGGGCGGGGTCCCGCGAGCCGCTCGATGAGCCTGTCAGCGGGCCGGCGCGTGGCCTCCGCCGAGAGCCATCCGAGGAGCGCCCCGAGGACCACGTCCACGGGGAAGTGCACGCCGATGTAGACGCGCGACAGCCCCACCAGGGCCGCCACCGCGAGGACCCCGTAGTAGACCCTTTCCCGGAGGTGCCCTCTCAGGGAGCAGGCCAGGGCGAAGGCGGTTCCCGTGTGGCCCGAAGGCAGGGAGCCCATGGTGAGTTTCGGCCCGAGCACCCGCACCGCGTCCCCGAGGACGGCGGGCGGCCTGGGCATGGTGACGACGTCCTTGACCAGGGCGGTGAGGACGCCGGCCACCAGCATGGCCAGGGCGGCCCGGACGGTCAGGTCCCTGCGGAAGGGAACCAGGAGCAGCGCGAGCAGGGCGGCCACCACTCCGTTGCCGAAGTGGGTCAGCGACAGCATGAGCCAGTCCAGGACGGGGTGCCCGGCTCCGTTGAGGGCCAGGAAGAGGGGCCTGTTCAGGGCGCACAGGGCGAGCCCGAGGAGGACCCCGGCCGCCAGCAGGGCTCGGGATCTCCCGCTAGGTTCGGACCGCATCCGTCACCCTCAGTTCGCCGCCGAACAGATAGAAGGCTCCCCCCACCAGACCGCTGGCCAGGACGAGGGAGAACCACATGATGCCCAGGGAAAGGGCCTGTTCCCTGCCCACGCCCATGAGCCCGATGAGGTAGATGTACGCCGCCTCCCTGGGGCCGACGCCGTTGAGGCTTATGGGAAGGAAGGCCACGAAGGAGGTCACGGGGTAGATGACCAGCCACGCCGCCGCCGGCACCCCGAGGCCCAGTGCCGCCGAGAGGCTCACGTGGGCCGCCAGGACGCACAGGTGCACGAGGAGGGACAGCAGCCAGGCTCCGCCCGCGGCCGACGGTTTCTCCCAGTAGACGAAGAGCCTTTCCGCGGGCATCTCCCTCAGCCTCCGGCTCAGGGCCAGGGCCGGAGCGGACAGGCGCGGCAGGAAAAGCAGTCCGGCGTACAGGCCGACGGTGCCGAGGACCACCGTTGTGCCCAGCCAGGGGGGCCAGGCGCCGCGGGTGGCCG
>CP070682.1:436964-440013 GCA_020352595.1 bacterium
ATAGATGGCGTTGTCGTAGCTCTTGCTCATCTTGCGCCCGTCGGTTCCGGGAACCTTGGGGGCTTCGGTGAGAAGTTCCTGCGGTTCCGGGAAGAGCCCCCGTCCAGGCTCGTGCCCCTCGTCTTCCTGTCCCGCCTGCCCGCCGTAGCCTTGGCGAAGGCGGGAGCCTGTCCAGGGATACATGCTGTTGAAGCGCCTGACGACCTCCCGCGCAAGCTCCAGGTGCGGGAGCTGGTCGATGCCGACGGGAACGTAGTTGGCCCTGTAGATGATGATGTCGGACGTCTGCAGCAGCGGATATCCCAGGAATCCGTAGGTGGCCAGGTCCTTGTGTGACATCTGTTGCCTGACCTCCTTGTAGGAGGGAACCCTTTCCAGCCAGGACAGCGGCGTGATCATGGACAGAAGCACCAGCAGTTCCGCGTGCTCGAGGATGGAGGACTGCAGGAAAAGGGTGGAACGCTGGGGGTCGATGCCTACGCTCAGCCAGTCCTTGACGATCTCCTCGGTGTACTCGGCGAGTGTGGCCGACTCGTCGTACATGGTGGAAAGGGCGTGCCAGTCCGCGATGAAGTAGAAGCACTGGTAACTCTCCTGGAGGCTGATCCAGTTGCCCAGTGCCCCGAGGTAGTGTCCTATGTGCAGCGGTCCCGTGGGCCGCATTCCTGAAAGGACGCGTTCCATCAATTCCCTCCGTCAGATGCCCAGTATCTTCGTGATGCTCATGAAAATGAGGGTATAAAGGGGTCCGACGATCGTGTGAAGCAGACCGGTGAAGAGCAGGACCACCAGGATGATCCAGCCGTAGGGCGCCATGCGTGAGTAGACCATGGACTGCCTGTGCGGAAGAAGTCCCTCCATTATGTGGCTGCCGTCGAGGGGATGGACGGGGAGAAGGTTGAAGACTCCGAGATAGATGGAGATCTTCATCCCCATGACGATCATGGCCGTGAGCGGCTGGAGGAACTTGGAGGACCACAGGACGTCGGGTCCCGGGAAGAGGAGAAGGAGCTTGAAAATGACCGCGAGCAGCGTCGCCAGAAGGAAGTTGCTCAGGGGGCCCGCGAAGGAAACAAGGACCATGTCCTTGCGGGGCGAACGGAAGTTGAAGGCGTTGACCGGCACGGGTTTGGCCCACCCGAAGATGACACCCGTGCCGGACAGGAGGAGAAGCAGGGGGAAGAGAACCGAGCCCACGGGATCCAGGTGCCGGATTGGGTTCATGCTGATCCTGCCCATCAGCTTTGCGGTGTAATCCCCCTTCCTGTATGCCATGTAGCCGTGGGCCACCTCATGGACGGTGATGGCCAGGAGGAAGGGTACGATGCTCACAATGAAGTTCGCGATGCGGTCAGGGCTCATGGAAAAATGGTTTCAGCTTCCGGGTTCAAGGTCAAGGTTCCAGGATCCGCCTGCGTCCTGTGCCCGCCGGGACGGGAGTGTTGATAGGTACCACGCACCTGAAAGGGTGTCAATTCGAAGGACATGAAGGAGGGAGAGGCAAGGAGGAAAAAGCACCTGGCCTCCCTCTGTCCTTCATCCTTCATCCTCCCCGGGAAGCAGGCACCCACTCACCCAGTCACTTGCCTCCTCCCTTTTTCCCTTTCCCTTGCCCCTTTTCCAGGGGAAAGTTCTCCCTCACCCATCGCTTCTCCTCGGCGAGTGAGTTGACGACACCGTCCACCCGGGCGTCCTGTGTCGCCTGGAGGACCTTCCTGAAGATGGGTCCTGGAGGGTAGCCCATCTGCCGAAGGCCCTTTCCGTCGAGTTCCCGTCTGATGAACCTCAGCCGCGACAGGTAGAGGGAGACGGCCTTTACCGTGCTCTCGCGCTTGGTGAGGGACATGATGAGCAGCAGGTCTTCGGTCTGGACCTCATCCAGGAGCCTCGCGATGCGGCTCAAGGGCTGTTCATCGGCGTAGGCCAGTTCCTTCATCGTGGCCGAGATCGTGTCCCACCTGGCGGTGATGGACCGCTGCCTGGGCTCGCTCAGGTGGAAAAGTCCCAGGATCTCATTCCTCACCTCGGCGCTTCGAAGGAGCATGATGGCGTTGAAAAAGATCTCCCCCACGTCGGGCTCCTCGTCCAGGAAGAGGAGCTGGAACCAGGAGTGGATCCTCTCCACCTGCTCGAACACCTTGCGGGTCCGGCTGTCGAATGCCATGCCCGGATGCAGGGAGGCCAGGATGCCGAGCTCATGGAGCCTGTCGAAGCCCCTGATGGGTTTTTCGCTCCTGAGGATGACCAGGATCTCGTTGAGAAGCCTCGGACCCTGGGCACGCTTGAGATATCCCCTCTTCACGGCGCCCTTCAGGAGATACTCGGTGTGCTTACCGATGCGAAACTGGAACTTCTGTTCGAAGCGGACAGCCCGGACGATGCGGGTCGGGTCGTCGACGAAGCTCAGGTTGTGAAGGACCCTGACCGTGTGGTCCTTCAGGTCCCTCAGACCTCCGAAGTAGTCGACCACCTGTCCGAAGGAATCGGGGTTCAGCCGGATGGCCAGGGCGTTGATGGAAAAATCCCGGCGATAGAGGTCGAGCTTGATGGACCCCCTCTCGATCATGGGATGAGCGCCCGGGGCCTCGTAGTATTCGGTCCTCGCGCTGGCAACGTCCAGTTTGAAGCCGTCCTTGAGGATCACCACGGCGGTCTTGAATTTCCTGTGCGGCCGTACGCGGGCCTTCAGGCGCCTGGAGAGTGTCCGGGAGAACTCGATGGCGTCTCCCTCAACCACAAGGTCCACATCCAGGTTTCGCCTGCGCAGGACGAGGTCGCGGACGAGCCCGCCAACCAGGTAGGCCCGGTACCCGGATTCTTCCGCCACCTGACCCGCGGTGGCGAGGACCCTGCGGGTCCTGGCGTCGAGGATCTCCTTCATCAGTTCGCTTATGTTCCGGACTTTGCCCTGGGGAGTATCCTCGCCCTTGACGACGCCTTCGAAGGATTTCGTCCTGCCCAGGTCGTCGTGCATGGCCTCGAGCAGGTCCGTTCGGGTGATGACCCCCTTGACATCTGCCCCCTCCAACACGGGAAGCATCCTCTGACG
>CP070682.1:440113-447194 GCA_020352595.1 bacterium
AAGAGCTGCGTCGTCAACCAGAGGGAAGTGGGGGCGGACACCTCCACCTTCAAGAGGGCCCTCAAATCCATCCTGCGGCAGGACCCGGACATCGTCCTCATCGGGGAGATGAGGGATCTGGAGACCATCGAGGCCGCCCTGACCGTTGCCGAGACGGGCCACCTGGTTTTCGGAACGCTGCACACCAACAACTGCGTGCAGACCATCAACAGGATCCTGGACGTCTTTCCCCCGTATCAGCAGCCGCAGATCAGGGCGCAGCTGTCCTTCGTCCTGGAGGGAGTCCTCTCGCAGACGCTCATTCCCAAAAAGGGGGGCGGCCGCTGCCTCTCCCTTGAGATCATGATTCCCAACGCCGCCATCCGCAACCTCATCCGCGAGGACAAGGTGCACCAGATATACTCCATCATGCAGGTGGGTCAGACCAAGTTCGGCATGCAGACCATGAACCAGTCGCTGCTGGACCTGCACCTCAAGGGCAGGATCCCCGTGGAGGAAGTCCTCGGCAGGACCACGAATCCCGAGGAGATGAGGCAGATGCTGGTCCAGGCGGGCGTCAATGTCGGGTGACCAGGGGGAGGCTGCCGTCGGCCACCGAAAGTACGGGAGCCAGCAAGCGCCATGAGCGGGGAGGAGATCCATGCCTGAGTTCAATTGGGAAGCCAGGACCGCGGCCGGCGATCTGAGGAAGGGCACCATCGAGGCCGCCAACCCCGAAGCGGCCTACGCCGCCATCCGCCGGCAGGGTCTTAACCCCACCAAGGTCAAGGCCAAGGGCAGGGCCATCAAGATCAGCATCCCCGGTTTCTCGGAGAGGGTCAAGGACAAGGACATCGTCGTGTTCACCAGACAGTTCGCCACCATGATCGACGCCGGACTGCCCCTCGTCCAGTGCCTGGAGATCCTCTCGACCCAGGCCGACAACAAGACCCTGGGAAAGACCCTCGACACGGTCCAGAACGACGTCGAGAGCGGCGCCTCCTACGCCGAGGCCCTCGCCCAACACCCCCAGATCTTCGATGAACTCTACGTCCACAGGGTGGCCGCCGGGGAGACGGGCGGTATCCTTGACACCATCTTGAACCGCCTCTCCGCCTACATGGAGAAGGCCATGGCCCTGAAGAAGAGGGTCAAGTCGGCCATGGTCTACCCCATCACCATCCTCGCCGTCGCCGTGGGCGTCGTGGCCATCCTCATGGTCTTCGTCATCCCCAAGTTCGCGGACATGTTCACGGGCATGGGGGGCCAGTTGCCGGCGCTGACCCAGCTGGTCATCTCCATGAGCAACTTCGCCGCCAGTTACAAGATGGTCATTCTTCTGGCCGTGCTCGTCGGCATCGGGATCCTTCTGAGGAGATACTATGCCACCGCCAGGGGGCGGCGGAGGATGGACGGCATCTTCCTGAAGGCCCCCATCTTCGGGTCCCTCATCCGCAAGGTGGCCGTGGCCAAGTTCACAAGAACCCTCGGGACCATGCTCTCCTCCGGTGTGCCCCTGCTCGACGCGCTGGACATCTGCGCCCGGACGGCCGGCAACAAGGTGGTCGAGGAGGCAGTCTTCAAGACCCGCGACAGCATCAGCGAGGGGAAGACCATCGCCGATCCCCTTGAGGAAACGGGCGTTTTCCCCCCCATGGTCGTGCAGATGATCAGCGTGGGGGAGGCCACCGGCGCCCTGGACGCCATGCTCAGCAAGATCGCCGACTTCTACGACGACGAGGTGGACACCGCCGTCGCCGCCCTCACCAGCCTCATGGAACCCATGATGATGGTGTTCCTGGGTGGGGCTATCGGCTTCGTGGTCATCGCCATGTACCTGCCTATCTTCAAGATGGCCACCCTCGGGTAGCCGGAAAGCATGTCCCGCAGCCCCGGATCCTCCCTCTCGAGATACGACCAGGAACTGCGCTTCCTCCTGAAGGTCCTCATGGTCTTCAGGGTGGCCACGGTCACCCTCCTGCTGGGAGTGGCCGTGATGATCCAGGTCAAGGGGAGCCAGGCCCTCTTCTTCGCACCCCTCTTCACCGTCTACCTGCTGGTGGTCTCCGTGTACCTCGTGACCATCGTCCTGGCCTCTGTGTTCAACCAGGTGAGGAACTACCCCGGCTTCGCCTCCTTCCAGATCGGAGTGGACCTCGCCCTTTTCACCCTCATCCTCTTTTTCACAGGCGGGCACAGCAGTCCCTTTGCGTTCCTCTACCTGTTCTCCATCCTCTGGGCGGCACTGGCCCTCAAGGGAGGGGGATACTGGACCGCCTCCGCCTCCGCCATCCTCTACGGCGGCGTGGTGGACCTGCAGTACTACAGGCTCCTTCTCCCGCCAGAGGTCCCGGAGATGGCCGACATCCTCCTCGCCAACCCCTGGGACATCATGGGCCGTGTCTTCCTGCACGTCACGGCCTTCTTCGCGGTGGCCTTCCTGGGCCACCAGATCAGCCGCAGGTACCGCTCCGCGAGGGAGGAACTGACCGAGAGGACCGTGGACCTCGAGAAGCTCCGGTCCCTGAGCGACGTGGTGTTCGAGAGCATCACCAGCGGTATCGCCGTGCTGGAAGATGGGGGGAAGGTACGCTCCATGAACAGCGCCGCCGCCCAGATGCTCGGCCTAGAAGGCCCGGTGGACAGGATCGTCACCACCTCCGAGGTCTTCAAGGGCATCCCCATGGAGAGCCTCATGCAAAAGGCCTCCCTGAGGGTCCTGAACCGCTGGGAGGGCACCTACCTGAGCCCGGACGGGGAGGAGAGGGTGCTGGGACTCTCCCTCTCTCCGCTCAAGTACCCTGAGAAAGGGTACGTCGTTATCTTCCAGGACCTGACGGACCTCAGGGCCATGGAGGTCAAGCTCCGGACCACCGAGAAGCTCTCGGCCATAGGAAGGATGGCGGCCAGCATAGCCCACGAGGTGCGCAATCCCCTGGCCTCCATGAGCGGATCCATCCAGGTCCTCAAGAAGGACCTCCAGCTCACGGGAGAAGACATGCACCTCATGGACATCGTCCTGAAGGAGACCGAAAGGCTCAACGATCTTGTGGGCAACTTTCTCCACTACGAGCGGCCTCCTTCCCCACGATTCGAAGATGTGGACCTGAAGGAAGTGGTCCGGGACACGGCCAGCCTGCTGAAGCCCTCCACCGCGGGCAGGGACATCGATCTCGTGGTGGAACTTCCCGACCAGCCCGTGATCCTCTCGGTGGACGTTGCCCAGATGCGCCAGATCATCATGAACCTCGTCAGGAACTCCATCGAGGCCATCGACGGGAAAGGGACCATAAGGGTCTTGCTGGGCCGCCAGCAGGCCACCGATGGGGGGGCCACGGTCCTGACCGTCTCCGACGACGGTATCGGAATCCCGGCCGAGATCCTGCCCGAGATCTTCGAGCCCTTCAAGACCACCAAGAAGAGCGGGACGGGTCTCGGGCTTGCCATCGTCTACCAGTTGGTGCAGATTCATAAAGGAAGCATCGATGTGCAAACGAGGCTGGGGGAGGGGACGAGTGTGATGATCCGTCTCGCTCCAGGGAGGACGCAGTGACCAGGAAGGGCAAGGGGAGCATCCTCGTCGTCGACGACGAGCGGTCCATGAGGGAGATGCTCGAGATCTTCCTGCGCAGGGAGGGGTACGAGGTCTCAGGCCACGCTTCGGCCACCGACGCCCTCTCCGCCCTTGGCCGAGGACAGGGCCACGACCTGGTCATCACCGACATCAACATGCCCGGGCTTACGGGGCTGGACCTGCTGCGCGAGATCAGAAGCCTGGGGACGGAAGTCCCGGTGATCATGATCACCGCCTACGGATCTCCGGATTCGGCGGTGGAGGCCATGAAGCTGGGTGCCGTGGACTACATCACCAAGCCGTTTCGCATTGAAGAGGTCAAGGCGCGCATCAGCGCTGCCGTGGAGCGCAGGAAGCTGGCCGAGGAGAACGTTCAGCTGCACCGCCTGCTCAGGGAGCAGTACAGCTTCGAGAACATCGTCGGCAAGAGCGAGGGGATGAAGAAGGTCTTCGAGGTGGTCCGAAGGGTGGGCGGCATGGACAGCACGGTGGTGATCACCGGGGAGAGCGGCACGGGCAAGGAGCTCATCGCCCGGGCCCTCCACCACCACGGGGGAGACAGGAGAGGGCCCTTCGTTTCCGTCAACTGCGGCGCCCTCGTCGAGACGCTTTTAGAGAGCGAACTTTTCGGCCACAGGAAAGGGGCCTTCACCGGCGCGGACTCCGACCGCCGCGGGCTCTTCGAGACCGCCAGCGGGGGAACCCTTTTCCTGGACGAGATCACGGAGACCTCGGGGCAGCTCCAGGTGAAGCTGCTTCGGGCCATCCAGGAGCGGGAGGTCGTTCCCGTCGGAGGGACGAAACCGGTCAAGGTCGACGTGAGGATCATCGTGGCCACCAACAGGGACCTGGCCCGGGAGGTGAAGGCAGGGCGGTTCCGTGAGGACCTTTTCTACCGCATCAACGTCATCCACATCGAGGTTCCGCCTCTGAGGGAGCGCAGAGAGGACATCCCCCTTCTCGTGGAGCACTTCCTGGCCCGCATGGCCGAACGCCAGGGGAGCAGCCCGAGGGCCCTGTCGGCCGATGCCATGAAGCTCCTTGTGGATTACGGCTACCCCGGCAACGTGAGGGAGCTGGAGAACATCATCGAGCGGGCCGTGGCCCTCTCCGACGGGGAAGTGCTCACCGCCCGGGAACTGCCCGACGAGGTGCTCTCCGCCCCCCCTGCCGCACCCGTGTCCGAAAAGGTCCTCTCCGGCGGCGAGGATCTGGACACCCTGGTGGGCCGTTACGAGAGGGAGCTCATCGAGGCGGCCATCAGCCGCGCCGGGGGAAACAGGACCAAGGCCGCCGGCCTCCTGGGGATCTCCTTCCGCTCCCTGCGGTATCGCCTCAAGAAGTACGGCATGGCGGAGGATGAGACAGAGGAGGGCAGTTAAGTGACGTTTTTTGTCATATTTTGCGGTGCCGGCTTCGGGCATCCATGCCTTGAGTTTCAAAAATGTTACACCTTATCAATGGTTTGAAACCATTTTCCCCCAAACTGCCATATCTGTAACTTTTGGCACGGCCCTTGCTCCCTTACAGGGCAATTGGATGACAAGCCAATCAAACCCATTGGAAATGGAGGGAAAGTCAATGATTATGAGGATGAGAAGTCAGAAAGGTTTCACCCTGATCGAGCTGATGATCGTTGTCGCCATCATCGGCATCCTGGCGGCCATCGCCATACCCAACTTCCTGAACCTGAAGGACAAGGCCATCTTCGGCACCGCCAAGGCCAACGTGGACGTCCTTCGCTCGGTGCTGGCGTCCTACGCCGCCGACTCGGACACCAACAGGTATCCGGTGGGCACGCTGGACTTCGCCGCCATGAGTGCCCTTCTGCCCCAGGCCAACCTGCCCGGCGCGCTGGCCGAAGCCAAGTGGACGTCCTTCTCCTACACCAGCACCGACGGCACCACCTTCAACATCACGGTGACGGCGTCCGACAGGTCCAACGACGTGATTACGGGTTCGCCCTCGGGCATCACCCCCAACGTCTACCCGCACTAATTGGCTGACGTAAGTTACTCGGCAGACTGACTGAAAGCGGCGGTTCACACCGCCGCTTTCTTTTTTTTTCAGGAGCGAGGGATGAAGGATCCCCGGGATATCGTCTCCGTGCTGCTGCTAGCGGTCCTGGCGTTCAGGCCCCACCTCTCAGGGGCGGCCTTTCCCTTTTCCCAGGAACTTCTCCTCATCCCGCTCCTCATCGCACTGGGCCTTCTGCTGATCTCTTCCCAGGGTCCAGCCGTCAGGAAAATGGACTTGGGGCATCTCTCCTGCCCGTGGCTTCTGGGTGCCTGGACCCTTATCACTGTCCTGTGGTCTCCCGACCCCGGGCAGGGAGTGCGGGACTGTGTCACACTGTTTCTCAACCTCTCGGCCTTCACCGTCGTCTACCTTCTGGTGCGGGACAGCAACCGGGTGGACAGGCACGCAGCCTGGCTTTCCGGTCTGGTGATCCTTCCCGTCCTGACGGCGGCCCTCTACCAGAAGATGTTCGGTCTGGCCGGTATCGAGGCCATGCTGGCGGACATGGCGGCCAGGGGCGAGGACGTGTCCGGCCTCACGGGGGTCATATCGGGCGGGAGGGTATTTGCCGGTTTTCTGAACGCCAACATGCTGGCGGGTTTTCTTGTCGTAGCCCTTCCCCTTTCACTGGACTGCGCCTTGAAGGCCCCAGAAAGGCGCGGCGCCCTCCTTTACTGGCTGCTCGTCTGCGGGCAGGGGACGGTCCTGCTGCTCACCGGCTCCATGGGCGGAACCCTCGCGGCGGCCCTGGCCTGCGCCGGAGTGGTGGTGGTGCGGCGGGGAGTCAAGGGCCGCGAGCTCCTGGCGCTGGCGCTGGTCGCCGGGATCCTGGGGGCAGGACTGCTGGCCGTGAGGGGCCTGGATCCCATTTTCGGGCCCGAGAGCTCCGTGTCCCAGAGGGCGGGCTACGTGGCGGCCGGTGTAGGGATGGCCCTGGAGAGACCGCTGCTGGGCTGGGGGGCCGGCTCGTCTCCGGGAGCGCTCATGGGGTACGTGGCCCGGGGTGTCAGGCCGGTGACGGATCCCCACAATTTTCACGTCCGGATCTGGATGGAGACCGGTATTCCGGGTCTTGCCCTCCTGGGCTGTTTTCTGCTGGGATTGTCCAGGTGCATCCTGCGGCAGGTTCGCGGCGGGGGGCTCAAGGGATCCCCGCGCGGCTACGCGGGTCTTCTTTTCGCTTCAGCCGGCTTCCTTTTTCACGGGCTCGTGGACATGGGGTTTTTCGTCCCCGAGACCGCGCTCTTCGGGTGGTGTGCCATGGGCGCGCTCCTGGCCATGTCCACGGCAGGCGTAAGGGATGGTACTGAGGGTGACATGCCCCTGTTCCTTCGCCAGACCGCGGGCGGGATAGCCCTTTTCGCCGTCATCCCGGCCCTGGTGCTCCTCCAGGGGGAGAACCTGGCTTTCAGGGGACTCAAGGCCTCCCAGAGCGGCCAGTACCGGAGCGCCGCTGAACTTTACCGGGAGGCTGGGCGGTTCCTCCCCTTCAACGGCCGGGTCGCCCTG
>CP070682.1:447294-450112 GCA_020352595.1 bacterium
CCGGAGGTTCATGAGGAAGTTCCAGTTAAGCGGTGAGCTCGCCGAACCGCTGGGCGGCGGGCCGGGAGAAGATGTGTAGGATCCTGTTCGTGTCGGCGTGATGGAGTGTGGGAGCTCGGCAGGCGCGGCGCGTCCCACCGACACCGACATCACGGCCCTTCGATGCGGCAGCGCTCCGGGAGGTGAGATGATGTCCCTTGTCGACTACTTCAGACCCGTGCCGTCCATGACACCCGAGGAGGTCAGGGCCTTCATGGACAGCCACGACCCGGAACAGTTCAACCTGGTGGACGTGCGCCAGCCGGGGGAGTACCGGCAGGGGCATCTCCCCGGGGCGAAACTCATCCCCATGGGCGACCTTGAGGCCCGGCTGGGCGAGATGGACCCCGCCAAGCCCACCATCGCGTACTGAGCCGCGGGCGGACGCAGCCGGGCGGCTGCGACGATACTGGGGCGAAACGGCTTCTCCCATGTCTACAGCATGGACGGGGGCATCAACGCGTGGAAGGGGCTCACGGCCGACGGCCCCCCGGAGGCGGGCGTGGCCTACTTCGAGGCCGGCGAGAGCGCGGCCGACATGGCGGCCCTGGCCTGGGCCCTGGAGGACAGCACGCGCCTGTTCTACCTGGCCCTGGCCGGCATGCGCCCCGGCACCGGCGAGGCGGACCTCTTCATGAAGCTCGTCCAGGCCGAGGAACACCACAAGGAGACCCTTGCCATTCTCCACATGGATCTGAGCCCGGAACCCGTGGACAGGTTCGTCGCCGGCCGTCAGATCATCGTGCTGGAGGGGGGCATGGACATGGAAAGCGCCCTGAAGTGGGCTGAGGGCCGTTCGGCCGCCCAGGTCCTGGATCTCGCCCTGGGCCTGGAATCCAACGCCTACGACCGCTACCTGAAGATGCTCGATGCGGCACCGGGCGACCTTGCCAGGGAAGTGTTCCGCATCATCGCCGCCGAGGAGAAGGAGCACCTGAAGAAGCTCTCTCAACTCCTGGACGAAAGTGCCGGGGCATAGCAGGCTGCTGAAAAATACGTAAAAACGCAGCCTGACAGGGCGGCGCGGGGGTCCCGCCATGGCGGGACCCGGATCCGGGCTGTAAAAACACGAAGGATCTTCGAGGGTTGCGCCGGGCCGCCCCGGGCAACCCGACGCTGAAGAAATCCACAAGGGACTTTTTCAGCACCCTTACAGGGACTGCATGATCCGTCCCATCCACGTCGCCGCGCCCTGCATGATCATCTCCACCGCGAAGATCCCCACGATGAGGGCGAGCACCCTTCCCGAGATCTCTATGTAGCGCTGCACCAGCGCCTCGTTGCGCGGCTTGACCCAGTCGTGCAGCATCTTGAGGGCTATCATCACCAGCACGGAGATGGTCACGGCGAGGAGGATGGCGAGGGCCGCCAGGGAGGGCCTGAGCGCCTGGCCGACGAGGACGCTGGCGCTCACCGTGGCCGGGCCGACGAGGATGGGCATGGCGATGGACCCCGCGATGTGCTCGGGCGGACCCCTCAGCGCCTCGATGGCCGTGTTTCCCAGCAGCATGAACTTGATCCCTATGATGAGGAAGACGATGCCTCCGAAGATCTGGAAGGACGCGAACTCCGCGTGCAGGAGTTCACTGAAAACCGCGTCCCCGAGGAGGGCGAAGCAGATGAAGATGCCGGCGCCGATGACCCCCCCGCGGAACAGGACCCTGGCGAAGACCCTCACCTCCAGGTCCTGGACCAGTTCCATCAGGTAGATGATAACCAGAAAGGGATTGAGAAGTATCAGCAGGAGCGTGACGGAATCCAGAAAACCGCTCATGGCCGCAATATGCCGTTTTTATGCGCTGAATGCAAATGCAGTCCGGCAGGCGGGCCTCCACTGCCGCGGCGGGACATCGTGCCGCAACGACAAGCGATCCCTGGCTGGCAGACCCTGGCCGGACTCCGCCTGTCTCACTTCCAGAACCACCACGTCCCCGAGGCGTACTGCCGGTAGCGGGGAAGGTTCCTGTCGAGCTTCGCCTCCTCCATGCGCGCCCGGACCATCTGGACGGCCGTGAATGCGACGAGGACCGCAGCGCTCAGGACCGACAGGCGCCAGACCGTCACGGCCAGGGCCGCGAGGATCTCCCCGAGGTAGATGGGGTGCCGCACGTACCGGTAGGGCCCTTTCGTCACCAGTTCCCTGGCCTCGACGGTGACGGAGAAGGAGCGGCGGAGGGTCCACATGCCCCACACGGTGAGAGCCGTGGCCAGCGTCATTGTCCAGAAGACGCCCCGGTGCAGGAGTGGTCTGGCGAGCACGAAAGGCGCCGGTTGCGAAGCCAGGAGGGCGAAGGGCAGCAGGGCCCCGATGCCCGGCAGGACGATCTCCGCCAGCCCCCTGGACCTCTCCCGCGGCGTGGTCCGCATGATGAAGGCCGCGATGAGGACGATGTAGACCATGCTCTCCATGAGCCACAGCGGCTTGACCAGGTAGTCGTCCCAATCCCCTGCCCGGACTACGAGGAGGGCCGAGCACACCAGGACCATGAAAACGCGGATGGCCGTGTGCAGCGTCCTCTCGGGCACCAGCCTGCCGGCCCAGCCGAAGGGATCGAAGTTCGCCCGGGAACCGGACGGAAGACCCATCTCCCCCACCGCGGCGACACTGGCCAGGATCATCACCAGCCCGGCGAAGGCGCTGGGCGCAAGGCGCTCACCCAGGACCGCCCACCCCCAGAAAACACCGGACAGGGGGATGATGTAGGTCACGAGGCTGATCCTCGTGGCCCCGATGCGGGCGAGGAGCCGGTAGTAAAGGACGTAGGCGAAGGCCGTCCCC
>CP070682.1:450212-453155 GCA_020352595.1 bacterium
ATTCAGATTTCGTTGGAGTAAAGTCTGCCCGTGGCCATCTGGAAGGAGATCATGTCGGGCAGCATAAGGGAGGCGGGTGACATCGCCCAGGCCTTCGGCCTGACGCGTGCTCAGGCCAGCGCGGTCATCTCCAGGTACCCGGCCCTGGTGAACCCGTACTTCAGGCGCCTCGCCGAGGAGGCCGGGGACCCCCTTCTCCTCCAGGTGAGACCCGACCCCTCAGAGATCTCGCCGCTCAACGACTCCCTGCCCGAGGATCCCATCGGGGAGGAGAGCTTCTCCCCGGTTCCCAACCTGACCCACCGGTACCCGGACAGGGTCCTCTTTCTTGTCTCCGACCGGTGTGCCGTCACCTGCCGTTTCTGCACGCGCAAGCGCAAGGTGGGCCGCGGCCTGCGCGTCACGCCGCAGACTATCCGGGAGGGACTGCGCTACATCGCGGGCGATGGGCGGATCCGGGACGTTCTGCTTTCCGGCGGAGACCCGCTCATGCTGGTAGACGACAGCATCGAGGATATACTGAGCCGGCTGCGGGGAATGGACCACGTTGAGATCCTGCGGGTGGGCACGCGCATTCCGGCCGTCCTGCCGCAGAGGGTGACCCCCGAACTGGCGGCCGCCCTCTCCCGCCAACGCCCGCTTTACGTGCACGTTCACTTCAACCACCCTGCCGAGATAACTCCCGAGGCCGTCCTGGCCTGCGACCTGCTGGCCGACGCAGGCATCCCCATGAGCAGCCAGACCGTTCTGCTTGCGGGCGTCAACGACGACCCGGATCTCCTCGAGAGCCTCTTCCGCAAACTCGTCGCCCTGAGGGTCAGACCCTACTACCTTTTCCAGGTGGACGTGGTGCGCGGCACGGAGCACTTCCGCACCCCCCTGCGGCGAGGCCTCCAGATCATGGAGGAACTGCACCGGCGCACCTCTCCCATGGCCCTTCCGTACTTCGCCGTGGACCTGCCCATGGCAGGCGGGAAGGTCTTTCCCGCCCTCCACCACGTCGTCGCCCTGGGCCGGCCAGACCAGGCCCTCATCGCCCCCGACGGCACCACCATCCCCTACCCGGACCCCCTCTGAACCGTGGCTCTGAGATGGTGCAAAAGACGGGGGGAGGAAGAGATCTCCCCGCCCAAAAGGCAGGCGGCGCAGGAAAGTCATCCGCCGGTAAAAGCGATATGCTGCTGGACCTTTAACCCTGGAATAAGTATACTTATTAGCGTAAATCCCCCCATTGCTGGGAGCGGGGCGGCTCGAGAAGGCCGCCCCGCTTTTTTTGCTCCCGGATGGGCAACCGGAAAGGCGGAAGGGATGGCGGCGGACCGGCCGGTCTGCGCCCGGCCGCGGGCACCCTCAACGCGCTACTGAGCGGCCACAAGACCTCTCGGGGGGCTCGGGGGCACCGGACCGAAGTATTGGGCCACCTCGTTGCTCGTCCCGCAGCCGCCCACGTCGTCCGAGCGGTTCCCGGAGCTGTCCACCGAGACCGCCACGAAGTAGAGGGTCTGGTTCTCCACGGATCCGACATTGATGGTGACGGACGTCGCCCCTGGGTCGTCCACGTTGTGCTGGTTCAGGTACGGACCTCCGGAATTTGTACCCCACAGGATGGCGTACCCGAAAAGGTCGCTGAGGGCAGACCCATCACAACTGGTGGAGGGCGGGCTCCAGTTGAAGGTCACGGAGGCTCCCATGGCCGGTGCAGGCAACAGAAAATTCAGGATCAAAACGACGGCGTATCTCATCATTTTTTACCCCCTTTACCCAGTGGTTCCCGGCAGGCCCCCTGCCCCGGAGAGATCAAGGATGTCTTCAGGGAAGAGGCGGCAATGAGACCCACCGGCATTCCGTTAAATGTGTTTTCTCTCCAGCAGGCGCATCCGTGTCCGGGGTCGTCCCCGGCTGATGGCCCTGCGCAAGCCGCCGCCCCGATGGTTCAATTCACGTGCCAGAATGGCAGGGAACGGCCGGAAATTCAGGACATGGAAACTGACAGATTGTCAGTTTCCCATCTTTCCCTCAACGGTGCGTCTGTCCGGGGATGCGAAATGACAGGAGTTACAAAAGAGTAATCATTCTGGCGGCTTAGAAAGACGGGGGTCGTGCAAACCTGGCAGGTCTTCTTGAAAACATTTCATACCGGCAGGGGCGAATTGTCATTTTTTGACGGACCGGAGGGGGGCAGAATGGCTCCCACTCGTGTCGGTGTCCTGGACCCTTAAATTCCACCCTTCCGATACACCGTTCCCCTCCAGCGGATGCCGCCGCGCAGGTGGTACATCAGGGCCGACCTTGCGATGGCCCAGCACAGCAGGAGGGCGCCCAGGGGGAATGTGAGAAAATACAGCGTCCCCGTTTGCGTCCCCCTGGCCGCAAGGCGGTAGAGGAGGGCGAAGCTCCCCCAGACACACGCTCCCGCCATCCCCGCCCACCACGCGGGCCCTCCGGGGGCCCACAGGAGGCGGAGAGGGGCGGCGGCCGGAAGGAGAGTCAGGCACAGCAGCCCCAGGCACCCTGCCACCGTCAGGTAGGGATTGAAGCCGAAGCCGGCGTAGGCGTTCTTCTCCAGTCCCCCGAGGAGCCCCGACAGCCCCACGTTCCACCGGACCCTCAGGCAGCCCTCCCCCGCCACCAGCTTCTGCCTGCCACCGGCCCTCTTGACGAGGCGGCCCAGGAGGAGGTCGTCCACCGCCTCGCCCCTGATGGCCCCGTGGGTGCCCGCTGTCTCGTAAAGGGACCTGCGGACCAGGGTGAAGGCCCCGATGCCGGCGTAGAACCTGGAGCGCGGGCGGGAGGCCCGCCATATCCTGAAGCGCGACACGAGGGCGATGGAGAAGAAGGGGACGAAGAGACGCTCCCAGAAGCCCCGCGTGATGAGCAGGGGCGTGGCCACGAGGTGATCCACGCCCTCGCCCTCACAGAGGGCCACCGCCCTGGCAAGGCAGC
>CP070682.1:453255-460996 GCA_020352595.1 bacterium
CCCCTCACGGACAGGCTCGACTACCTGTCTTCGGGCACCAACAACCTCGCCTACATCCTGGCCGTGGAGAAGCTCCTGGGCATAGAGGTGCCCAGGAGGGCCCGGTTCATCCGCACCATCTTCTCCGAGCTGTCACGGATCATGAGCCATCTCCTCTGGCTGGGGACCCATGCGGCGGACGTGGGGGCGGTCACCGTCCTGCTCTACGGGCTCAGGGAGAGGGAGGGTGTCCTCGATATCATCGAGGAGACCGCCGGCACGCGCATGATGATGACCTATTTCCGGCCGGGCGGCGTCGTCCAGGACATGGTCCCGGGATTCCAGAAGAAGATCTCCACTTTCCTGGACGATCTCGACGTGAAGGTCAACGAGTACGAGAGGCTCCTGACCAAGAACCGCATCTGGCTCAGGCGCACCCGGGGCGTCGGTTACATAAGCAGGGCGGACGCCATCAGCCTGGGGCTCTCGGGCCCGGCCGCCAGGGCCTCGGGCGTCGACTGGGACATCCGGAGGGATGAGCCTTACGAGGCTTACGACGAACTGGAATTCAAGGTGCCCGTGCTCCCGGACGGGGACGTCTATGCCAGGTACCTTGTGCGCATCGAGGAGATGCGGCAGAGCTCCCGCATGCTCCGGCAGCTTCTTGAGACCATCCCGGAGGGCCCGTTCATCGAGCGCACCCCCAAGTACGTCTTCCCCGACAAGGAACGCCTCCAGAACTCCATGGAGGCCATGATCCACCACTTCAAACTGGTGGTGGAAGGGCTTGCACCCCCCAAAGGAGAGGTCTACAGCAGCATCGAGGCCCCCAAGGGGGAGATAGGTTTTTATATCATCAGCGACGGCGGGCCGAAGCCGTACAGGCTCAGGATACGCCCCCCGTCCTTCGTGAACCTCCAGTCCCTCCTGACAATGGCCAAGGGAAACATGCTGGCCGACGTCGTGGCCATTATCGGGAGCCTTGACATCGTGCTCGGGGAGATCGACAGGTGAGCGTGCACGGACTGTTCTCAGACAGCGAGCTCAAGGCCATGCAGCAGATAGCGGGGCGTTACGAGGAGCCCGCTTCAGCCATCCTGCCCCTTCTACACTTCGTGCAGGAGGCGCGGGGCCACCTGGGAGAGAACGAACTGGTCTACGTTGCCGACTTTCTTCAGGTCCCCCACGTCAGGGCCTACGAGGTGGCCACCTATTACACCATGTTCACCATCAAGCCGAGGGGCAGGCACGTCATCCAGGTCTGCAGGAACCTCAGCTGCACCATGGGGGGGGCTGAACAGATCCTGGAGCGCCTCACCGGAGAACTGGGCGTTGGTGTGGGAGAGACGACCGCCGACGGCCTTTTCTCCATCGTGGAGGTGGAGTGCATCGGTGCCTGCGACCTCGCGCCGGCCATCATGATCGACGAGGAGCTCCACGGGCGGGTGGCACCTGAGACCCTGCCCGAGATCCTCGGTGCCTACAGGGTGAAAAAGTGAGCGAGATGAAGATCCTCACAAGGAACGTCGGGCAGCCCAATCCGGCGCACATCGATTCCTACCTGGTCAACGAGGGCTACATGGCCCTGCCGCGTGTCCTCAGGGAGATGAGCCCCGAGGACGTCATCGACGAGATCAAGATCTCGAGGCTGAGGGGCAGGGGCGGTGCCGGCTTTCCGGCCGGCATGAAATGGGATTTCGCATCGCGGGACAGGCGTACGCCCAAGCACATCATCTGCAACGCCGACGAGGGGGAGCCGGGGACCTTCAAGGATCGCGTCATCATCGAGTACGATCCGCACGCCCTCCTGGAGGGTATGGCCATCGCGGGATACGCCGTGGGGGCCACCCGCGGCTTCATCTACATCCGCGGCGAATATCCGGAGGGGGCCAGGATCCTCGAGCGGGCCATCCGCCAGGCCGAGGCCAGGTCCTTCCTGGGCCGGAACATCCTCAATTCCGGCTTCGATTTCGTCATCACCGTGCACAGGGGCGCGGGGGCCTACATCTGCGGCGAGGAGACGGCCCTCATCGAGTCGCTGGAGGGCAAGAGGGGACAGTCCAGGATCCGCCCCCCCTTCCCCGTGAACGTCGGCTACCGGAACCTCCCCACAGTGGTCAACAACGTGGAGACCCTGGCCAATGTGGCCCCCATCATCCTGCGCGGCGGATCCTGGTATGCGGGCATCGGCATCGCCGAGTGCCCGGGCACCAAGCTCTTTTCCATCAGCGGGAACGTCGAGAAGCCCGGCGTCTATGAACTGCCCATGGGGGTGCCGCTGAGGGAGCTGATCTTCGAGCACGCCGGCGGGATCACCGGCGGCAGGAACTTCAAGGCGGCCTTCCCCGGCGGCGCCTCGTCGGGATGCCTCGACGCCTCGGAGCTTGACGTCCGCATGGACTTCAACTCCCTTGCGGCGGCCGGGACCATGCTGGGGTCCGGCGCCGTGGTGGTCCTGGACGAGACGGCCGACATGGTCAAGGCGGCCTGCGTCTTCACCAGGTTCTTCGAGCATGAGTCCTGCGGCAAGTGCACGCCGTGCCGGGAGGGCGTCTACTGGGTCCGGCAGATCATGGAGAACATTCTCCAGGGCCGTGGGTCAGAGGCCGACCTCGACCTCCTGCTGGACATCTGCGACAGCATCCGGACCACCTCCTTCTGCGGGCTCGGAGAAGCATCGGTCAACCCCATTGTCAGCACCATCAAAAAGTTCCGTGACGAGTACCTGGCCTACATCCATGCCGGGTCGCAGGAGCGGACCGCTTTAGGAGAGGCATCATGATGGTCCGACTTACCATAGACGGGAAGCAGGTCATGGTGGACGGTCACATCAGCGTGCTGGACGCGGCGCGGAAACTGGGCATCCACATACCGACCTTCTGCCACCACCCCCGCCTCAGCGAACTGGGGGCCTGCCGCATGTGCCTCGTGGAGGTCCAGGGAATGGGCAAGCTCCAGACAGCCTGCACCCTGGCGGTCAACGAGGGGATGGAGGTCAGGACCGCGACGCCCAGGGTGGAGAAGGCCCGCAAGAACATGCTGGAGTTCCTCCTCATCAACCACCCGCTCGAGTGCACCGTCTGCGACGCTTCGGGGGAGTGCACCCTTCAGGACCTGGCCTTCAAGTACGGAAGCGCCGACACCCGCTTCGCAGGCCGGAAGAGGGTGCTGCGCGACAACATCATCAGCCCCCTCATCGACAGGAACCTCAACAGGTGCATCCAGTGCAAGCGCTGCGTGAGGATCTGCGACGAGGTCCAGGGCGTGACCGCTCTGGGGATGGCCCACAGGGGCGCCTCGACGGTGGTGGGTCCCTTCATGGACAAGGCCCTCGACTGCGAGTACTGCAGCCACTGCATCTGGTCCTGCCCCGTGGGCGCCATCACCTCCCGGGCCATGAAGCAGAAGGTGCGCACCTGGGAGATGAGCAAGGTCGAGGCCATCTGCCCCCTTTGCAGCGTCGGCTGCACCCTGGTCTACAACCACCGGGACAACAAGGTCTTCAGGGTCTCCCATACGGAGGAAGTGGGCGTCAACTACGGCAGCCTTTGCGCCAAGGGGTACTTCGGTTACGACATGATCAACCACCCCGACAGGGTGACGACCCCCCTCGTGAGGAGGAAGGACGGGACGCTGCAGCCGGCTTCCTGGGAGGAAGCGCTGGAGGTGGTGGCCACCCGCCTGACCCAGATCGCCGATGACGACGGGGGCACCCTCCTCGGGGGGATCGCCACGGACAGGATCACCAACGAAGAGTTGTACCTGTTCCAGAAGCTCATGAGGTCCGCCTTCGGCAGCAACAACGTCGACACGCCCTCCGGCATCTGGTCCCGAAAGGTCCTCCCCGTCCTGGAGGAGAGGCTCGGGGTCTTCGCGGCGACCAACTCCCTCGACGAGCTCAACTACGTCGACGGCCTGCTCATCGTCGGCTGCGACGTGACCGTGGCCAACCCCATCACCGGGCTCAAGGTCAAGAGGGCCATCGCCAGGGGGGCGAGGGTGACGGAGGTCTACCCGGGCCGCACGGCCCTGTCCAGGCTCGCCGCCAGGTCGCTCACCGTACCCGTGGGTCTGGAGCTGGCGGTGATCAAGGGGATGATCAAGGTCATCCTCCAGGAGAACCTGGCCGATCCCGAACTCCTCAAGGGACTCAAGGGCCTTTCCAGGCTTCAGGAATCGGTCCGCGAGAAGGATCTGGCCCAGATCGCGGCCGAGTGCGGCATCAGGCAGGATGAGATCGTCCAGGTGGCCAGGGAGTTCGCAGGGGCCAAGAGGTTCTCGGTTATCTTCGGCGAGATCGCGGCACTGCAGCCCGGCGGTGAGAAGCTCATCAACGCCCTGCTGGACCTCATGATGCTCACCGGCAGGCTGGGCAGCGAGGGAAACGGCCTTTATCCCATACTGTCGGCCACCAACTTCCAGGGCGCCGTGGACATGGGGGTAGACCCGTCCATGCTCCCCGGCCGCCAGCCCGTGACATCAGCCCAGGCCAGGAAGAAGATGGAAAAGGCATGGGGGACGCCCATCCCCTCCAAGGCGGGGTTGGACGCCCTGCAGATGATCCAGGCCGCCGCCGACGGCAAGCTGAGGGGGCTGTACCTCGTGGGTGTCAACCTTTTCTCGACGTTCCCGGGCGGAGCCAGGGTCAAGAAGGCCCTGGACAAGCTCGAGTTCCTCGTGGTCCAGGAGCTGTTCCTCACCGAGACGGCACGCCTTGCCGACGTGGTGCTTCCCGCGGGGACTCTGGCAGAGAGGAACGGTACGCTGACCAACGTGGAGCGGAGGATCCAGAGGACCCGCAAGGCCATCGACGGCGTGGGCCAGTCCATGCCCGACTGGAAGATCTTCTCCGATCTCGGTGTCACCATGGGCAAGCCCGGACTCCGCTATGTCAACGCGGCCGAGATCCTCGACGAGGTCGCCGCCAACGTCCCCTACTACTCAGGGGTGAGCTACAGGATACTGGCCGACAACG
Source organism: bacterium (assembly GCA_020352595.1). Classification (GTDB taxonomy): domain Bacteria; phylum BMS3Abin14; class BMS3Abin14; order BMS3Abin14; family BMS3Abin14. Next base: position 458,210 of record CP070682.1, read on the forward strand.
GTCTCCAGTGGCCCTTTTCCAAAGAGGACGCTAGGGAGGTCTACCACGAGGGATACCTCGGGACGCGGCACCTTCTCAAGGACGGCGTGCCCAAGGACAAGATGGCCCTTGCAGCCGTCCCCGAGTGGACCTGTACGAGGACCGACAGCCGGCACCCGATGACGCTCATTCTGGGGGAGATCCTCTTTCACTCGGGGAGCTTCACCAGGCATTCCGGGTCCTTGAACCAGCTCGTCGGCAGGGCGAGTCTCATGATGAACCCCCAGACCGCCTTTGGTCTCGACCTGCCCGAGGGGAGCACGGTGAAGGTCGTCTCCCAGAAGGGCCAGGTCACGGCCCCCGTTGAATATTCGGATGATCTGGTGCCGGGAGTCCTTTTCATGCCCCGGCATTTTGCGGATGCTCCGGCCTCTGAACTGATGGTCCCGGACATACAGGGCGAGACGCAGACGGCCGTCGTCAGTGTCCGGGTCGAGAAGACCTGAGGAGGAACGAAACATGATCGAGGTCAGCCAACTCAAGGAGATGGAGACGTTCCAGGGCGTCAGCGACGAGGCCCTGAACTTCCTGGCTGACTCCCTGCAGAAGAGGACATACTCCGACAAGGAGCCGATCTTCCGCGAGGGGGTCCCCGGCGGAGACCTTTACCTTGTGGCCGAGGGGGCCGTGAAGATCTCCAAAAGGGCCAAGGAGGGGGAAGCGCAGAATCTGGCCGCGGTGCCCAAGGGGCAGTACGTCGGCATCATGACCTTCCTCGCCGGCGGCAACCACTCCGCCGACGCCGTCGCGCAGGGCAACTGCGCCCTTTACGTCCTCGACAGGAGGGCCTTCGACAAGTTCGTCGAATCCTTTCCCAGGGACGCGGTCAAGCTCATGAATCTCTTCATCCAGGAACTCATCGGTTCCCTCAGAAGCATGAACGAGCGCTACATCGATATGGTCAACTATATGGGGAGGTGGCGGTGAGCGCCGACGTTACCCTCGAGGATGTACGCGAGGAGCTGGAGCGGGAGCCCGAGGAGGTCCTCGACCTCGCTCCCGTCTACAGGATCATCGAGTCCCACAGGGAGATGAAGGGGATGCTGATCCCCATCCTTCAGGAGGTCCAGCAGGTTTACGGGTATGTTCCCGAAGAGGCGGCCAACCTCGCGGCCGACCTCATGGGGATCTACCGCAGCCAGGTCTTCGGTGTCCTGACGTTCTACACCCAGTTCCACCTCACGCCCCGCGGGAGGCACATCATCAGGGCCTGCTCCGGCACCGCCTGCCACGTAAGGGGGGGGAAGACGGTCATCAACCGCCTGGAGACGGTTCTCGGCATCGGCCACGGCGAGACCACCGAGGACCGCTTCGCTTCCTTCGAGAAGGTGGCATGTCTCGGGGCCTGCGGCCTCGCGCCGGTCATCATGATCGACAACGACGCCCACGGCCAGCTGGACCCCTTAAAGACAGACCGGATCATCGAGGCTCTCAAGGAAATGGACAGCATGAGGAGAGCAGACTGACAACCGCTCATCTCAAGCGGGAGGACGGATCGTTCACATGGGCTACAAGGACGACAAACTAATCGTGATCGGCATGGGGACCTGCGGACTGGCCTCAGGCGCCAGGGGGGTCCTGTCCGAGGTGGAGGGGCAGATGAAGTCCCTCTCCATGGAAGTCCCCATCCTGAAGACGGGCTGCATCGGGATGTGTTACCAGGAGGTCCTCGTGGACATCTCCCTGCCCGGCAAGGCCAGGGTCACCTACGCCAAGGTGGAGCCGGACATGGTCCCCAGGATCATCAAGGAGCACCTGGTCAGCGGGAAGCCGGTGAAGGATTACGCCATCGGGCAGATCATCACCAACGGCGAGAAGCCCTACAAGGACATCCCCACCTACGAGGAGATGGACTTTTTCAAGAAGCAGACCCGCATCGTCCTGAGAAGGTGCGGCTTCATCGATCCCGAGAAGATAGAGGACTACCTCGACACCGACGGCTACAAGGGAGCCGAAAAGGCCCTCACGACCATGTCGCCCACCATCGTGCGCGAGGTGGTCAAGAAATCCGGGCTCAGGGGCAGGGGGGGCGGCGGATTCCCCACCGGCCTGAAGTGGGAGTTCTGCGCCAACGCGGCGGGGGACCCGAAGTACCTGATCTGCAACGCCGACGAGGGAGACCCGGGCGCCTTCATGGACCGCAGCGTCCTCGAGGGTGACCCGCACGCTGTCATCGAGGGGATGATCATCGGGGCCTACGCCATCGGCGCGAGATACGGCTACATCTACTGCCGGGCCGAGTATCCCCTCGCCATCGAGCGCCTCAAGATAGCCATCGCACAGGCCGAGGAGCGCAACTTCCTGGGCGAGAACGTCTTCGGCACCAAGTTCAACTTCCACCTGAAGATCAAGGAGGGGGCCGGCGCCTTCGTGTGCGGCGAGGAGACCGCCCTCATGGCCTCCATCGAAGGACGCCGGGGCATGCCCCGGTCGCGGCCTCCATTCCCGGCCCACAAGGGGCTCTGGGGACAGCCGAGCAACATCAACAACGTCGAGACCTTCGCCTGCGTTCCCTCCATCATCCTCAGGGGGGCGGACAGGTATTCGGCCGTGGGCACCGAGGGGACCAAGGGCACCAAGGTCTTCGCGCTCACGGGCAAGATCACCAACACGGGCCTCATCGAGGTCCCCGCCGGGACCACCCTCAGGGAGATCATCTACGACATCGGCGGGGGCATCACGGGCGGCGGCAAGTTCAAGGCCGCCCAGCTCGGGGGCCCCTCGGGGGGCTGCCTGCCCGCCAACATC
>CP070682.1:461096-465500 GCA_020352595.1 bacterium
CGACGTCCCAGTCGCCGGCAAACCGCCTGCCCTCCATCAGGTCCCGGACCACACCGCCCACCAGAAAAGCGCGAAGCCCCAGCCGCTTCGCGACAGGGGCCACCGCATGAAAAATGTCTCGGAAAGGTGCCCTGAACTCTCCGGGCAGGTCAAATTTCCTGCTGTTCGATCTCCGCTTCTCTGTCACCCGGAGCTTCCCCCTGGACATATCCCGGTCTTTCCTTCCTGAGAAGTTGATCGATGCAGAAGAGGAGGTCCTGCTGGTTAAAGGGCTTGGTGATGTGTTCGTCGGCGCCGGCCTCGTGAACCTTTCGCAGGACAGTCTTGCCGCTGGCGGCCGACACCACCAGGATGGGGATGTTCCTCGTGCCGGGATCCCGCCGGATCATGCGGCACACCTCATACCCGTCCAGGTCCGGCATCATGAGGTCCAGCATGATGAGGTTCGCCCCCTGTGTTTTGGCCATCTGGATCACCTTTGCCGGGTCGGAGGTGGCGGTCACTTCGTAGGCCTCCCTGGGCAGTATCAGCTTCATCATCTTGAGGAACGCCTCGTCGTCGTCCACCACGAGGATCCTCTCACCGTTGCCTTTAGGGGCCATGCGGATGGGCTGCGTCGCGGCCTCCGCGCCCTTCCCGTCGTCCCTCCTGGACTTCTCCTGATCGCCCACGGGCATGAGCATGAGGAAGGTGGTCCCCGTTCCCTCCTCGCTCTCCACGAAGATCTTGCCCCCGTGGGCCAGGACGATCTCCCTCACGATGGACAGCCCCAGGCCGGAGCCGCCGAACCTCCTGGTGGGGGAACTGTCAACCTGGTAGAACCGCTCGAAGATCTGGTCGATGCTGTCCCTGGGGATCCCGATGCCGTTGTCCATGACCCTGATCTCCACGAAATCGCTCTTGGCATGCGCCGTCAGCGTGATCGTGCCCCCTGAGGGGGTGAACTTCAGGGCGTTGTCGAGAAGGTTCTGGAAGACCTGAAGCATCTTCTGGAAGTCCCAGTGGACCCTTGGTGTGTCCTCCTCTACCGAAACCTCGATCTCGATGCTCTTCTCCTCATACTTGGGGCGGAAGTTCTCCAGGGCCTTGCCGATGAGGCCCGGCACGGTGATGGGCTGCCTGTTGAGCTTGAACTCGCCCGATTCGATGCGCGTCAGGTCCAGGAGGTCCTCGATGAGCCCCAACTGGCTGTTCCCCTGTTCCTTGACCACCGTCAGGATATCCCTTAGCTCCCGGCTCGGCCGCCCGAAGTCCTTTTCCAGGACGAGGGAGAGGTACCCGATGATCACCGTCAGGGGTGTCCTGAGCTCGTGGGACATGATGGAGAGGAACTTGTTCTTGACCTCGTTGGCCCTCTGGAGCTCCTCGTTCATGACCTTCAGGATGTTGTAGTTCTCCTGCAGCTTGCTCTGGGCCTCCTGCAGCTCCGCAGCGGTGCTTTGAAGCTGTACGTAGGAGGCCTGCAGCTCCTCGTTGGTGGCCTCCATCTCGAGGTACCTGCGGTTGAGCTCCTCCTGCTTGTCCCTGAGGGCCCTGGTCCTCTCCCCGACTTTCCGCTCCAGGGTCTCGTTCAGGTGCTCCAGTTCCAGTTTCTTCTGCTGAAGGCGTCTATCCCTGCTGGAGAGGACCTCGGCCATGTAGTTGAACCGCTCGGCCAGCACCGACATCTCGTCCCGGCCCTTCATGGCGATGCGGTAAGCGTAGTCTCCCTTGACGACGGCCTCCGTTCCCCTGCTCAGTTGCCTGATGGGCCGCGTCACGGATGTCACGAGGAAGATGATCCCGCCCAGGACGAGGATGGTGACGAGGATGATGGTCGCGTTGTGGATCTTCCTGATCCGGAGGATGTTGCCGTTCACCTCCTCGTTGATGTGGCCGATCATGGGGCTGAGGATCCTGTGAAGGTCCGTCACCTGGGCGTGATAGAGGGAAAGGGTCCTGCCGATGTCCCTTATCAGCCTGTCCATTCCCCTTTCGAAGGACCCTGTTATGAGGATGCTCGTGAGCATGGTCAGGTCGCCGAAGGTCTCCTCCATGTTCCTGGTGATGGTCTGCAGGTTCCTGGCCAGCTGTCCGGCCTCCTGGTGGCAGACACCGCAGCTCTGCCTGGCCATGGTCTCGGACATCACCTGTTTTTCGAGTTCCCCCATCATGTCCTCGATCCGGCCGACCTTGTCGATCAGGTCCCTGATCTCGGGCTCGCTGAACCGCACCACCTCCATACCCTGGATGGCCTCCAGAGCCATGACGTCGATGGTGTTGACGGTGCCGTCCACCATGTCGATGAGGAACCTGGCCCTGTTCACCTGGTAGAGTTTGCCCATGACGATGGAGACCAGACCTCCGCCCAGGAGGACCACGGCGAAGATGATCGTAAGACCGATGATGATCCGTTTTCTCACGGTGGCGATCCTTCCCGCCGCTCCAGGACCTGCAGGTCCGACAGCCTGTGACCGCTGTCCGCGACCACCTTCCTGACCTCCCCGAAGTCCTCTGTGGCGGCCGCGACGAAGCGCCGGGCCCCGAACTGGCGGAGCACTTCCAGCCCCTGGTCCTGGGAGCCCATCCGGAGGAAGACCGTCCGCATCGCCTCACGGACCTCCGTCGTCATGGCCGGGGTCACCATGAGGGTGGAATCCGGGAAGCGACCTCCCGTGTACAGGACCTCCAGGTTTGCCATCATCTCCGGCTTGCGCCTGGATAACTCCTCGTAGATGGTGTTCTTGACAGCACCCAGGTCCGCCATGCCGTTGGCCACCATCCAGATGGCCGCGTCGTGGCTGCCCGAGAAGGTGATCGTCGAGAAGAAGTCCCCGGGTTCCTCGATGCCTTCGCTGCGCAGGAGGGCCAGGGGGTAGAAGTAGCCGGCGCTTGTATGGGGGCTCGCGAAGACCATGGACAGCCCCCTCCAGGTGGAGATCTCCCTGGTGGCGGGCACCTCCTTCCGCTTGAACACGTAGGAGCTGTAATAGGACTCCCCGTCGGCCCATTCCGGCCTCAGCAGGGGGATCAGGCCGAACTTATCCATGCCGTAGGCCCCCACGAAACTCCCCAGGAAACCGGCGTCGGCTTTCCCGTCCGCCAGAGCCATGAGGACCTCCCTGCAGCCCTTGAGGACCTCGAACCTGACATTCATCGGCATCTGCTCGCAGGCGTAATCGCAAAGGGAGCGGTACTTGCGCTCCTGCTCGAAGATGTTTCGCTCGGGCACGAGGACGACCCTTATGACCTTCCTGTTGCCAGCCGCCGCGGCTGGGGTTGCGAGGAGCACCCCCACGAGGAGGGTCAGGAGCGCGCCTCTAGTCGACGGTCTCAAGGTGGTAGTCCCTCCTGCCGAGCCCCAGCCGCTCCGCGTGCTCGAGGATCGGCTCCCAGACGATGCCCGTGACCGCGAGGAGCTTGTCCTTGGCTCCCAGGTCCTCCAGCTTGCTGCCCGCCAGGGCCTGGGCCCCGTTGACCAGGTCCACGCCGGCCTGGTCGATGGCCACCGGGTCGGTGGAGAGCAGGATCCCCACGTCGGCCGCGAAGGGCGGGTCGCTGAATCCGTAGCAGTCGCAGTCGGGGCTGATGTTGAGCAGGAAGCTGTAAAAGAGCCCCTTCCCCTGCTTGTTCTTCAGGGCCCCGGCGGCGTACTCGGCTGTCTTCTCCTGGGTGACGGCCACGTCCGTCTTCCAGTTGACGGCGATGGCTCCGTAGTTGCACGCCACCGTGCACTCCCCGCAGCCGATGCACTTCTCCTCGACGATGAGGGCGACGGTCCCCTCCTCCCACACGATGGCGTCCACGGGGCACCACTGGTAGCACCGGCCGCACATGGTGCACTTGGCCTCCTTCACGAAAGGCAGGACGTCCGAGTGCATCTCCTGCTTGCCGCTTGGCGCCGCGCACCCCATTCCGATCCCCTTCAGGACGCCGCCGAAGCCGAACAGTTCGTGGGCGGTGAAGTGGGTCAGGTTGACCACCGCGTCGGCGTGGTGGAAGCCTGCGGCGATCTTCACCTCGGAAAAGTGCTTGCCGTCCAGGCGCTCCCGGACGTAGTCCCGGCCGATGAGCCCGTCCCCGATGACCACCGGGGCGCCCACCGTGGCGTAGGTGAAGCCGTTGAGCATGGCCGTCTCCAGGTGGTCGATGGCGTTGCCGCGGCTACCCTTGTAGAGGGTGTTGGTGTCGATGAGGAACGGCTTGCCCCCGGCCTTCCTGATCTCCTCCACGGCAACCCGGGCGAACTGGGGCGGCAGGAAGGCGGTGTTGCCCGCCTCCCCGAAGTGCAGCTTCACGGCCACCTTGTCCCCCTCGGCGATGCAGTCGGCGAATCCCGACTTTTCGAAGAGCTTCCGCATCTTGTCCAGGAGGCTGTAACCCACGCGGGACCTCAGGTTGGTGAAGTAGACGACGGGTGCGGTC
>CP070682.1:465600-471541 GCA_020352595.1 bacterium
CTGATCCTCTCCTCCACCACCCTCTGGATGGCCAGGAACCACCCGTCCGGGTCACCGAACTTCATGGCCAGACTCTCCTTCAGGGAACGCGTCTCCCCCGAGCGCCTCTATCAGTTCCTCCTCCCCCTCAAGCCCACCCTTGAAGGTGACGGGGCGGCCTTTGTCCAGGGTGATCCTCACCATGTGGCGGCTTGTCTCGGCCCGGCTCTTCATGTCCGGGTGCAGGGGGAACCAACCGGTGATGCGGACCCGCTCCACCTTCCTGATGCCGCCCAGGGGGATGTACCTCTCTCCCCCTGACTGACTCACCACCATGCCCCCGCCCTCCAGGTGGATCCGGAAGCGGGCCAGGGAGCGGGCCATGAGCGCGGCAAAGGCGCAGGCTGCGACACCGAGGGTGATGAGCATGGCCAGGTGCACCAGGCCCACTGTCTGCCGCCCCAGGACCACGCGGTCCACGAGCACCGTGAGGGCGAAGATGAGGCCCATCACAGAAAACGCCATCACGCCGAAACGGGCGGCCTGCCTCATGTAGTCGGGGCCGCTCCCCGGATATCCGTAGGTTCGCCCTCTCAGGATGCGGCCGGTATCAACCATGGACCCTCTCCGTCAGGATCTGGAGGGCTGCCCTTGCGGCATTGCCCGCATTGGCCAGATAAAGGTCCACGCTCCTCCCCATGGCTTCCAGCGCGTCGCTGTACCTCGCCCCATCGGCCATCAGTTCCCCGAAAAGCATCTCGAGATCCCGGGTGCTCCGGCAAAGGAAGGAGAGACCGTCTCCTGAAAAATCAGCGAACCTGCGCAGGCCTTCCGGCTTGAGCTGCACCACTGGCACCCCCATGAGCACGGACTCGAACAGGGCCGTGGAATCCACGAGCACCGTGAGAAGCGCCCGGTCCATGAGGGTCAGGAGGTCTTCATCAGTGGATGCGACGGCTTCGCGGTATCGCTCCTGAAAGATCCGCAGAGACTCCCGGTCATCCCTTGGATGGAGCCTGATCACGAACCTCCAACCCCTTCCGCGGTTGCCCTCGGCCAGCCGGCAGAACATCTCGACCGCCTCTTGATAAGCATGGTATCCCATGAGGGGCGCACCGTGGAACTGCGAGAGGAAACAGATGGTGTCCCTGGGAACCCGCTCCCTCATCATAGCCTCAGCGCTCAGGTCATCGAAGCACGGAGCGCCTGCAACCCGGACGGCGTCCTGAGGGGCCCCCATCTCCCCGACAAGGACCTCCCGGTGCCGCTCGCCCCAGACGAGGCAGGTATCCGCGATCATGGGGTAGGCAAAGGGGGCTAGGACGCCGTGCTGGACGATAAAGGATCGCCGCTGCGAGCGTGTCGCGGCGAACAGGAGGGATTCCCACATGTTATGGTCGTTGGCCGCCACGAGGACACACCCACCCCCGAGTGCCTCGGAGACCGCTCCGGAGTAGCACCGGCTGGTCAGGGCGAAGGAGGAGAAACGAGCCACGGTGACCCAGGCGCCAGCGAAGCCTGACCGCAGCCAGAGCATTACGTCCCGCGCCGCACCGGCCAGGGCCCGTGGCAGTGCCAGAAACCTCTTGCGGCAGCCCCCGCCCCGGACCAGATCCTCGAAATGGACCATGGGAAGGCCGTCCAATTCCTCCTCGCCGGCAAGGGTTGCCCTGTGTCCCCTGCGCGTCACGATGGTGACATCGAGTCCCTGGTGACGGGCCTGCCTTATGATAGGCAAAAGGGTGGACAGGTACGTGCGGTTGGTGTCCAGGAGGAACACGAGGCCGTTAAGACCGAGGGGAGACTCCTTTTGTACCCTGAAGAGTGAAAGGAGGAGAATTGTCAGGTGGTATGCCAGCCCCGAAGCGCAGAGGAGAAGATAACGTGGGAGACCAGCACCGGGTACCTGAAAGTTGCAGTCCAGATAGTACTGGACGCGGAATCGTTCCAGCCATGGGATCTGACCGGACAGCTCCTCAAGGTTCTCGACCACCGTCTCCCAATCAGGTGGTGCCATTTTTCCCTCTAAACCGTGCATAGGCATACAGAACAAGGGGTGCCGTGAGAGCCCCCTTCAGGCCGACCCGGACGAACCAGACCGGTACGCCGTCCACCAGCATCGAGACACCGAAAGCGCCGAGCGGGACCGTCCCCGGAGCGATAAGTTTCCGGAGTCCCAGGGGGATGGGATAATGCCTCATGGCAAGGACATATACAAGACAGGCCATGACGGTAAAGCTCGCGAGGGTGGCGGCCACAGCTCCGGACGGTCCGAACCGGGGGATGAGCACGAGGTTCAGTGCCACGTTGACCGCTGCGGCAGTCATGGTGGCCACGGGGACGAGCCGGGTCTTTCTCGCCGCGAAAAGACCATTGGCGTAGAGGAGATAGCTCCCATAGACCAGGTACCCCAGGACGATCCATTTCGAGAGGACGATGGCATCGTGGTAGTTCCTGGGCGTGGCAACGACAACGACCTCATGGATCCAGAGGAGGTACCCGGCCGCGCCCAGGCAGAAGCCCTTCCAGATGTTGGAGGCGATGCGTCCCAGGATCTCGGGAGCGTTCTCCTCGTTCTCCGCTGTCCTCAGGAAAGCCGGCGCCCAACTGGTGTTGATGGCTCCGAGGAACATGAACATGACCATGCCGAAGTTGTAGCCCAGGGAATAGATCCCCACCTGTTCGTAATCCAGGAAGTAGCGGAGCATGGCGCGATCGGCGAAGTTGAGGGTCCACTGCGACAGAGCATGCGGGAGGACCGGGATCCCGAAGGCAAGGACCTCCCTGACCAGGGGCCACTGGAAGTGTCCGGTGACGTAAAAACCGTTCCCTGCCGCGACAACCACGAAGAAGATGGCTCCCGTCAGGACCAGAGAGAAGAAGATCCTCGTCACCGGTGAAGGGTGCGGAAACAACACCAGAGCCAGGACAATGGCGACGGCGCTCGCGATGGAGAAGCTGACGACGAGGGCAAACTGCTTCCCGGGGCGGCCGCTGTGGATATAGTGGACGCTCTGGATTGAACGGACCACTGCGAGATAGGCGATGGCGAGGACGAGGGCCGTGAGAACAGGATTGGTCCCCAGCACCCTGCTCCCGAGATAGAGAAGGGCAACCACCACGAGGTTGACGGCCAGGAGGAACCGGACGGTGCTCTCCTTGACCTGCTCGAACCGGTCCCGGTACTCCCTGAAATGGTAGAACGAAGCGATGCTCGCAGTAGTCCCCCACAACAGAGTGGTGGAAAGGACCCCGGCCAGGGACTGGTAGAGGGCAAGGCGCCCGTAATCGGAAACCGCCAGGAAGTGGGTGTAGAGAGGGATGAGAAGGAGGGCGACGGCTTTTGAGATCCCATCCGCAGACCCGTAGATGGAAGAGGATTTCAGCATCTGGCGCAGGCTTGACAAGTCTAGTTATCCGACACAGCGGCCGCCGGCCGTCTTCCCGGCAGCGCAAAGACCCACTGTTTGAACTGGTTGAAGCGATGGGCCAGTGACATCCTGATCTCTTTCACAAGAACGCCGTAGAGCCGGGGTTTCATGAGGGCCCGGCCATAGAAACCCAGCCGGACCTGGACCTCCAGGGCCCTCTTGCGTCTATACAGTTCGTCTGCGGACCATGGGGTGTAGTTTACGAGGACGCTTCTCCGGGAAGCGTAACCGTCGCTCAGCTTCCGGTGAAAATCCACCCTGTCGGTGATCCGCCCTTCACGAAGGGCATCTTCGTACAGCCGGGTCCCGGGCAAAGGGGTGCAGATAAACGCGGGATTGACGGGAAAATCCAAACGGGAGAAGGTCGATCGCGTTTCACGCACCGTCTCCTCGTTCTCTCCCGGGTAGCCGAACATCCATTGGGGTATGGGCTCGACGCCCTCGGCCACTGTCACGTTGACGGCCCTGACCACGTCCTCCAGGGTCTGCCGTTTGTTCATGGCCTCGAGAAGGGCCTGGGAACCCGATTCGATGCCATAGCCCACCGACACGCAACCTGCGGCCTTCATAGCCCGGACGAGGGATCTGTCCATGAGGTTCGCGCGTCCCTGGCAGCTCCATTTGAGCTTCAGGGGGCCAATCTTCTCACACAGTTCCAGGACCCTTTTTCGGGAAGCCACGAGGAGTTCGTCATTGAAAAAGACAGCCCTTATGCCGTACTTCCGCACCAGGAAACGGATCTCATCAACGACGGCCTCTACGGAACGGTACCTCGTACCGGAAATGGTCTTGGAGCAGAAATGGCAGTCGAAGGGGCAGCCGCGCCCCGAGAGCACGTTGAGGGCCGGCAGGTGGTTCCAGGTTCCATATTTGCTGTAGACACTGCACTTGGCTGCGTATGCGGTCACGTCGAAGAGGTCATAGGCAGGCAGTGGGATGCTGTCGAGGTCCCGTATGGGCTCCGGGGGACCTGTCACCACGACCTCGTCCTCCCGCCGATAGGCGATGCCCCTGATGCGGGACAGATCCTCGCCCGAGGCGACGGCCGGAAAGAGTTCCAGAGCTGTGTCCTCACCTTCCCCGAGGACACAGACATTGACATCCATTGTCGCGAACACGGCATCGTAGGAAAAGGTGGCCAGCGCTCCTCCCAGGACCACCGGTTTGGACGTGATCTCCCTCATGAGGGAGATCATCTTCTCGACGTAATCGAACTGTGTGGAGAGGGCGCTGACGCCATAAACGTCAAAGGTCTCGGAATTCAGAAAACGCCGCACCTCAGCGCTGGACAGATGGCGCCCCCAGATGTCCAGGACGGCCACTTCCATGCCCGCTCCCCTCATAGCGCTGGCCAGGTAGCCCAGGTTGAGGGGAAGGAAGCTGGGCGGCCGCACCACCTTTTCGCCGATGTGCGGCGGCTGAATGAGCAGGACCCTAACCGGACACCCCCTCCTCGCGCAGGGCCTGGATGACACGGCCCTGCTGCTCGGCTGAGAGACCCACGGAACAGGGGATGCTCAGGGCCCTTCTGTGGATCTGTGCGGCAACCGGACACCCCGTCGAGTGTGCCCCGCGGAATACAGGACTCTGGTCGAGGGGCTGCCACAGTGGTCGCGCCATGATGTTCTTTCCCATCAATCGGCTGAGAAGGTCCCTGCTGGTCATCCCGTAACGGTATTCGTCCACCAGGACCGTGTACATCCAGAAGGTGCCCGTCGCCCACTCCGCCTCCTTCATGGGAAGGATCCCCTGTACCTCCTCCAGAGCGGAAGTGTAAAGATCTGCGATACGGCGCTTGATATTGACGTATTCCTCGAGAACCTCCATCTGGGCGCACCCCATGGCCGCCTGGATGTTGGTCAAGCGGTAATTGAACCCGACTTCGTCGTGCTCGTACTCGACGGGGTGGCTCTTGGCCTGTGTCGTCAGATGACGGGCCCGCTGGGCCCACACGGCATCGTCGGTCACCACCATTCCGCCGCCGCCGGTGGTGATGATCTTGTTGCCGTTGAAGCTGAAGCATGCCAGGCTCCCGTGGGAACCCACCGGACGACCCTTGTAAAAAGCGCCCACGGCCTCTGCAGCGTCCTCGATGACCAGGATGCCGTAGCGGTCAGCAAGGTCCATGATAGGATCCATGTCCACCGGATGCCCGAGGATGTGGACCGGCATGATGGCCCTGATGCGGCGGCCTGTGGTCCTGTTGACCGGCACTCCCGACTCCAGCTCACAGCCGGTATCAAGAAAACGGGATACCTCCTCGGGGTCCAGTTGCCATGTCTCCGGACTCACGTCCACGAAGACGGGCTGCGCTCCCGTGTAGGTGACGGCGTTGGCCGAGGCGATGAATGTCAGGGACGGTACCAGGACTTCGTCACCCACACCGATCCCCGCCACGAGAAGCGCGGTGTGCAGAGCGGCCGTGCCGTTGACGGTGGCCACTGCGTACCTGCGCCCTGTACGACGTGCCACCATCTCCTCGAACCGCGTCACGTAGGAACCCGCCGAGGAGAGCCAGCCGGAGTCCAGGC
>CP070682.1:471641-474372 GCA_020352595.1 bacterium
CAACACGGGAAGCATCCTCTGACGCTTTTCGATGATGTGCTTTTGGACCTCCTCCAGGGTCGCGTCGCTGCTGACAGTGGAAAACTCTGTGAGCATGTAGTCCTTGATCTGGGCCTGAGCCAGGCCATGAAGGATGCCTCTCTCCACCACGCCCCTGGTGATGATCCCCGTCAGCCGGGACTCCTTGTCCACGGCGGGGAGGGAGTTGATGTTGAAGTGGGTCATGACCTCGGCGGCGTCTGAAAGGGTCTTGCCCTGATCGATCTCGATGACGGGGGAGGACATGATGGAGCCCGCCTTGACCCGGTCCCCTACCGACCTTTCCAGGAACGCCATGAGCAGCTCCCTGACCTGGACCAGTGTGAGGTTCCGGATGGAGGCGGAGGAGGCCGTGGGGTGCCCCCCTCCGCCGAACTCCTCTGCGACCCTGGCCACATCGAGTTCCGGCAGGCGGCTGCGCGCCACCAGGATGACCCTGTCCTCCATCCGCACCAGGGTGATGAGAGCGTTGAGGCTTTCCATGTCCATCATCTTGTGCACGAGCAGAGCCAGCTCCCCAACGTAGTAGTCCGTGGAGGCGCTGGCCACGGCGATGGGGATGCCGCGCACGCTGTGGATGGTCAGGGAGTTGAGCAGGTCGTTGAGCAACTGGACCTGCTGCGTGTCCAGCTCCCGCGTGATGAAGGTGGGTATGATCTCCAGGTGCGCCCCCTTTTTCAGGAGGTGGGAGACAGCGGCGAGGTCCCGGTCGGTCGTGGAAGCGAAGGTCAGGGAGCCGGTGTCCTCGTAGATGCCGAGGGCCATTATGGTGGCCTCTTCGGGGGTGATCTTCATCCGTTTTTTTCTGAGTATCTCCACAAGGAGGGTGGCCGTGGCTCCCACGGGTTCCACTACTTCAAGGTCGCCCCTGTAGTCCTGGTCCGTCCTCGGATGGTGATCATAGATGTGCAGCTCGACGCCCTCCCGCACAGCCACCTCGTCGAAAACCCCCAGTCTGCCCTTGATCTTGATGTCCACGAGGATGAGCCTGCTGATGGATCCCAGGTCCACATCACGGATCCTCTCGAAACTGAAAGCGGCAAGGGACGATTTAAGGAAGAACTCCCTGAGATTCCTCTCCTGGGAGCCGGGGAAGACCATGTGGGCCTCCGGGTAGAGTTTCCTGGCCGCGATCATGGAGGCCATGGCGTCGAAATCGGCGTTTAAGTGGGTGGTGATCACGTCCATGGGATCTGGTGTCCGGAGTCTAGTGTCGGGCTTCTGGTTTCACCTTTTCTAGCGCCTGGATAAAAAGCAGGGGCAGATCCGATGCACCATCATGCTTTATATTACACTTTGCATGACGGCGATGTAAAAACCAATGGGTTTCCTTGTGTCGAACGTTTTTTAAGGACGCCGGACTCCGGATGCCGGACACCACCAGCATGTGGAGGTCTTTCATCCTCTGGGATGGTATTTCCTGTGGACTTCCTTGAGGTGCTCGCGGGACACGTGCGTGTATATCTGCGTGGTGGCGATGCTGGAGTGGCCGAGAAGGATCTGAACGCTCCTCAGGTCGGCTCCGCCCTCGAGCAGATGTGTGGCGAAGCTGTGGCGAAAGGTGTGCGGGTGTATGGCGCCGAGACCGGCCTCAGACGCGTAGCGCCTTATGCTCTGCCAGAATGCCTGACGGCTGATGTGGCCCCTGCCCCCGCGGCCGGGGAACATGTATTTCGAAAGGCGCCCCTTCAGAAGGAGCGGTCGCACCTCTCTCAGGTAATGGTCCACCCAGTGCAGGGCTTCCTTGCCGAGGGGCGCAAGCCGCTGTCTGGACCCCTTCCCCGTGACACGCACGAAACCGGATTCGCGGTTGACGTCCTCCATCATCAGGCCGACAGCCTCGGAGGCCCTGAGGCCGGCCGCGTAGGTGACCTCCATCATGACCTTGTCCCTGCACCCCGATGGTGAGGTGGTGTCCGGCCGTGACAGGAGATGGTCCATCTCCCGGACGGAGATCACCTCGGGCAGGTTCCGGGGCACGCTCATGGGTCCGACGTTCTCGGCCGGGTTGGTATCCGTCTGACCTGAGGCTACGAGATACCTGTGGAAGCCCCTTACGGCGACAAGGTTCCGCCTCGCCGTTCTGGCGCCACGGCCCTCTGTCCTGCGGCCTGCGATGAAGGAATGGATGTGGCCGGCCCTCACGTCGGCCGGTCCGGAAACACCCTGTTTGTCCAGGAACCGCGCGTAGGAGGCGAGGTCGGAGCGGTATGCCGAGAGGGTGTTGTCGGAAAGCCCCTTCTCGATGAGGAGGTGGTCGAGGTAGGTGTCAATATACTTCTGCATGGAAAAGCCGGAGGATGAAGGGGGAGGATGGAGAACCGGCCCGCCTGTTCCGTCGTTCCTCCTTCCTCCTTCCTATTTCTGCCTCACTTCACGTACTTCCCGATCAAGACGGCCAGATCTCTCTTCACCTCTGCCGGGATGGCCGCCGGGTCGGTGACGATGGCGAACCTGAGGGCCTCGCCGCAGTGACAGGGAGGCCTGTCCTCGATGTTGCCGGCCGCCCAGGCGATGGCATTCTTGGCGTTGACAACGTTCCTGTGCATGATCTGAAGGATCGCCTCCACCGAAACGTCCTCCTCGGTCTCGTGCCAGCAGTCGTAATCCGTCACCAGGGAGATCGTCACGTAACAGAGTTCAGCCTCGCGCGCCAGCTTGGCCTCGGTGGCGTTG
Organism: bacterium; assembly: GCA_020352595.1. Taxonomy (GTDB): domain Bacteria; phylum BMS3Abin14; class BMS3Abin14; order BMS3Abin14; family BMS3Abin14. The sequence goes on from CP070682.1 coordinate 474,357, forward strand.
GTCATGCCGATGACCC
>CP070682.1:474472-480363 GCA_020352595.1 bacterium
AGGATCTCCTTCTTGGTGAGGGAGCCCCAGCTCTGGTCCTGCTCCATGCCTTCGTATTTCTTGAGCCTTGCCACGCTCTTCTTGATGGTGGCGAAGTTGGTGAGCATCCCCCCGAGCCACCGGTGATTGACGTAGGGCATCTGACACCGGCTGGCCTCCTCGAAAATGGACTCCTGGGCCTGCTTCTTGGTCCCGACAAAAAGGACCTTGCCGCCGCGGGCGGAAAGTTCGCGCACGAATCGGTAGGATTCCTTGAACTGCCTCAGGGTCTTCTGGAGGTCGATGATGTAGATGCCGTTGCGGGCTCCGAAGATGAAGCGCTTCATCTTCGGGTTCCAGCGCCTGGTCTGGTGACCGAAGTGGACGCCGGCCTCCAGCAGCTGTTTCATTGTGATCACGGACATTTTTCCTTCTCCTTCCTTTCCGGTTTTGTCCTCCGCCCCTTCGATTCCCGCGGAAACCCGCGTGCGCCCCGTTCATGAGGGGTCTTACGCGTGGCACCATCCCCGGGACCCGGGACGTGCGTAATGGGTAAACGCTTTCAGATAACAGAAAACGGCACAGGTGGCAAGGTATTTACAGGTGGCAGCCCGGCACGACCCGTGCTGCCAGGTCGTCGGACACCCGGCACATGCCGGTCTTTCAGGACCTGTACTCGCAGTTGATCCTGACGTACTCCTCGGTCAGGTCGCACGTCCTGACCTCGGCAGCAGCGCCACCCTTCCCGAGGTCCAGGTGGATGTCGTACCTGTCGCGTGCCATGACCTGGACCGCTTCCTCCTCCCGGTAACCGGCAACCAGTTCGCCGCCCCTCAGGACCTGGACCTCGCCGATACTCAGTCCCATGGAGGCCGGGTCCATGAGTGCCCCGGAGTATCCCGCGGCCGCGGCGATGCGTCCCCAGTTGGGGTCCTCGGCGGCCAGGGCAGTTTTCACGAGGAGGGACTCGGCCACGGCTTTGGCGGCCTTCCTGGCGTCGCCCGCGTCCCTGGCCCCGGTCACGCGGACGGTGACGACCTTTCTGGAGCCCTCCCCGTCGGCGACGATCATCTCCGACAGGTCGCCGCAGACACTCCGCACTCCCTGGCTGAAGGACTCGAGATCCCCTGCCGTCAGCACTTCAGGGCCCTTGCCGGAGGCCAGAAGCAGGACCGTGTCGTTGGTGCTCATGTCCCCATCCACGGTAATGGCGTTGAAGGTGTCGCCCACGGCGTTGCTCAGCAGTGGCCCGAGGGTGCCGCCGTCCAGGGAAGCGTCGGTGAGAATGAAACCGAGCATCGTCGCCATATCCGGGGCGATCATCCCGGCTCCCTTGGCGATGCCGGCGATGACGGCGGTCCCGCCCCCAAGGTCCACCTACCTGACGGTGGTCTTGGGGACCGTGTCCGTGGTAAGGATGGCCCGGGAGACGTCACCAAGTCCTTTGGACGACAGGCCCCTGACCAGGCTGTTCAGGGAGGACTCCATCCTTGCCACCGGCAGCCTCACCCCGATGACCCCCGTGGAGCAGGGCAGAACCGTCGTCTCGGGAATGTCCAGCCTCTTCCCCAGACCCCGGCAGAGTCGGACCGCGTCTTCCTTCCCCGCCGTCCCCGTCATGCAGTTGGCGTTGCCGCTGTTGACCAGTACAGCCGTGGCCATCCCGGACCGCAGCCTCTCCCGGCACAGGTGCACGGGAGCGGCCGCTGCGGCGTTCCTGGTGAAGACACCTGCGGCGGAGGCACCCGCGTCGGCGACGATGGCCGCCATGTCCAGGCGACCGTCCCCCTTGCCTTTGATATCGGCGGCCACGGCGGATGCCCGAAAGCCCTTAACCATCAGTTCCTTCATCACCTTTTTCCTCGGCGGCTGTGAGCAGGAGATGCAGTTCGGTCCCGCCCCCCTCGGCGACCTGTGCCCAGATGGCCCCGTGGTGGCGCTCCATGATGGCGCGCGCGATGGAGAGCCCCAGACCGATCCCCGTCGGTTTTTCCGTCAGGATGTCCCCCAGCTGCTTGAACTTCTCGAAGATGAGGGGGATCTCCTTTTCCCTCATCCCCTTCCCGCGATCCCGGACGATGATCTCGACATACCCGTCCGTGTCCGAAAAGGGGGCCATGGATCTCTTCCCGCCAGCGTACGCAGGCACTTCGGGAAGGCTCTCATGCCAGCTGGCGCTGATGTCTATGGGCTCCGCCCCGGGGGAGAACTTCACCGCGTTCTCCAGCACGACCTCGAGCACCCTGGAAAAGAGCCTGGTGTCGCACTTGACGCGGACGCCCTCGATACGGGCCAGATCCAGACCTACGCGCCGCCCCTCGAGAAGCTTCGACATCACTTTCAGGGCCGCGTCCAGCACCCTGTCCATCCGGTGGAAAGCGAGCTTGCAGGGTACCCTCCCGGCCTCCAGCCGGAAGAGCTCCAGGATCCGCTCCACGAGGTAGTTAAGATGGGAAGCCGAGGTGCTCAGCCGCTCCACGAACTGGGTCAGACTCTCGGTCTCCCCTGTGAGATCCAGTGACGGGATCAGGCTCGCGAAACCGATGATGGTGGTCAGAGGTGTCTTGAGTTCGTGCGAGATGTTCAGGATCAACTCCGTCTTGTCCTTGTCGAGCCGGACCAGCTCTTCGTGGGCAAGCTTGAGGGCTTCGGCCTTTTCCTCCAGGCCCGCGAAGAGGCGTGCGTTGTCGATGGACATGGCCACCTGGGCGGCCATGGTCACGAGCAGATCCCGGTCCGACTCCGTGAAAGCCTCCCCGTTGACCTTGTTGTTGGCGTTCAGGACCCCCAGGACCCTGTCGCCCCTGACCAGGGGAACGCAGAGGGCTGACTGCGTCGAGTACTGGCTCCGGAACTTCGACGGTCTGAACTTCTCGTGCTTGTTGATGTCGTTTATGAGAAGCGGCTTGCCTGTCTGGGCAACGTGTCCCGAGATCCCCTGGCCCAGCTCCACGGTGGCCTTGCCTATGACCTCCCGGGGGAGCCCAAGGGCCTCCACCAGCCTCAGGCGGTCCTCCTCCATGAGCATGAGGGAGGCTGTTTCCACCTGGAGGGTATCGGAGACCGCCTCGATGGTCCTCCTGAAGAGGGTCTGCAGCATCTCCTTGCTGGAGGCCTCCCCAAGCTGCCTCAGGGTGAGCAGCTCCCGGCTCCACTTGTCGGAGCGCGCGACGATCTGCTCCTTCTCCATGGCGACCTCGTATTCGCTGTATGCCTTCCTCGCCGCCGCGAGGAGCTGCTCAGGTTTGAACGGTTTGGACAGGAAATCGGAGGCCCCGTTCCTGATCATCTCCACCACGTTGTCGAAGGATCGGACCCCGCTCACGCAGATCACCGGTACGAGGCGGTCCTTCTGGCGCACCCTCCGGAGCAGGTCGATGCCCGAGATGTCCTTCATGACGACGTCGGTCACGATGAGCTGGAAGCCGCCGTCGAGGAGCTTCTCCATGGCCTGCCCGCCATCGGTGGCCTGAACCACCTCGAAATCACCTCCCGCCAGGATGTCCGCCATCTGCCGGAGGAAGAACCGGTCATCATCCACCACGAGGACCCTGGGCCTGGAAATGTCGGAGCTCTTCTTATTCAAGGCATGGCACTTTCAGATGATCCAGAAGAAAATCTCAGATCATAGATCTCAGAACCCGGGGTGTATGCCCACGGAACCGGGATCTTCCCATCTCCCTCATGCGCTCGCATTGAACGCCTCGTGTACCGCCGGTTTTCTCCGCTTCACGCTTTCCGGGTTCTGCTCCCGCCTCCGGCGTGGACGCACCCGCGCTCCAGGCACGCACTCTTTTTTACGCGGCGCCGCAGCACTTCTTGTACTTCCTGCCCGAGCCACAGGGGCAAGGCTCATTGCGACCCACTTTGGGGGTTTCCCGTTTCACCGTTGTCTGCTGACGGGCCGGCTCCCCCCCCTGGGAGGGGGATGCCGCCACGGCTCCCCTGCCCATGGAGAACCTCTGCTCCCGTCTTCTGGGGAGGTTCTCCTCATCAGCCAGCTGGACGAGGAAGAGCGTCCTGACAGTGTCCTCCCTTACGCGGGCCATCATGGCCTCGAACATGCCGAAACCCTCGATCTTGTATTCGGTGAGAGGATCCCTTTGGCCGTATCCCCTCAGCCCGATGCCCTCCCTGAGCTGGTCCATGCCGTAGAGATGGTCCTTCCACTGACTGTCGAGGATCTGGAGGAAGAGGATCTTCTCCAGCTTGCGCAGGGTTTCGGCCCCGAACTCCTCTTCCCGCGACCGGTAGATCTGCCTGGCCGTGGCCAGCAGACCCTCGTCGACGGCGTCCGCGTCCTCCGCCAGGAGACCGGCTTCGGGCGGGTTTCCGAAAACCACGTGGAAACGCTCGGCAAGACCTTCGAGATCCCACTCGTCCCGGTGGGCTTTGGGGTCGACGTAGGTCTGGACCATCTCATGGACCGTTTCCTGGATCATCTCGTCCACCCACTCGGAAAGGTCCTCCGTGCTGAGGATCTCCCTCCTCTGGCCATAGACCGATTCCCGCTGCATGTTCATGACGTCGTCATATTCGAGAAGGTGCTTGCGGATGTCGAAGTTGTGGGCCTCCACCCTCTTCTGGGCGTTCTCGATGGCCTTGGTGACCATCCTGTTCTCGATCTCCTGTCCTTCGGTCATCCCGAGACGCTCCATGAGGCCGGAGATCCGCTCGGAGCCGAAGATGCGCATGAGATCGTCCTCGAGGCTCAGGTAGAAGCGGGAACTGCCGGGGTCACCCTGGCGGCCGGACCGGCCCCTCAACTGGTTGTCTATGCGCCGGCTCTCGTGGCGCTCCGTACCCAGGATGTGCAGCCCGCCGGCCTCAAGAACGGTTTTCCTGTCCTCGTCGCAGAGGGGACGCATCTGGGCCAGCGTCTCCCTGTACTCGTCCGAATCGGCCTGCGCCACGCGGCTCCGGGCCATGAAGGCCGGATTTCCCCCCAGCACGATGTCCGTGCCCCTCCCCGCCATGTTGGTGGCGATGGTGACGGCACCCGACCGGCCGGCCTGCGCCACGATCTCGGCTTCCCGTTCGTGGTGCTTGGCATTGAGCACATGGTGGGGGATCCCTTCCCGCTTGAGCATCCTGGAAAGGAGCTCGGAATTCTCGATGGACGTCGTGCCCACCAGCACGGGCTGGCCGCGGTGGTGACAGTCGGCGATCTCCTCAACGACGGCGATGTACTTCTCCTTCTTGGTCCTGTATATGACGTCGGAGTGGTCGGCCCGTATCATGGGCATGTTGGTGGGGATCACCATGACGTCCAGGTTGTAGATCTTCTTGAACTCGGCCGCCTCCGTGTCCGCGGTCCCCGTCATGCCCGCCAGCTTCTCGTACATCCTGAAGTAGTTCTGGAAGGTGATGGAGGCCAGCGTCTGGTTCTCGCTCTCGATCCTCACCCCTTCCTTGGCCTCGAGGGCCTGGTGCAGGCCGTCGCTGTAACGCCTGCCGGGCATGAGTCGTCCTGTGAACTCGTCCACGATGATGACCTGGTTGTCCTTGACGACGTAATCCACGTCCCTCCTGAACAGGGCGTGCGCCTTGAGGGCCTGCTGAACGTGATGGTTGATCTCGATATTGCCGGGGTCGTAGAGGTTCTCAACCCCGAGGAGCTTCTCCACCCGCTCGACGCCTTCCTCGGTGAGCACGGCGCTCCTGGCCTTCTCGTCAATGCTGAAGTGCAGATCCCTGCGCAGCCGCGGGATGATGACGTTGATGCTGTAATACTTGTCGGTGGACTCCTCCGCCGGACCGGAGATGATCAGCGGCGTGCGGGCCTCGTCGATGAGGATGCTGTCCACCTCGTCGACGATGGCGAAGCTGTGCCCGCGCTGGACCATATGCTCCTTCTGCAGGGCCATGTTGTCACGCAGGTAGTCGAAGCCGAACTCGGAGTTGGTGCCGTA
>CP070682.1:480463-484741 GCA_020352595.1 bacterium
AGAAGGTGGACATCCACATCCACGTCCCGGAGGGGGCCATACCCAAGGACGGACCGTCGGCCGGCCTCACCCTGGCCACGTCCCTGGCCTCTGCCCTCACGGGAAGGCCGGGGAGGCACGACATCGCCATGACGGGGGAGATCACCCTCAGGGGCCGGGTCCTGAAGATCGGAGGCCTGAAGGAGAAGCTGCTCGCCGCCAACCGGGGCGGTGTTTCCGACGTCATCATTCCCAAGGAGAACGAGATCGATCTCCAGGAAGTCCCCAAGGACATCATGAAGGGTTTGAAGGTGACGGGGGTCGACAACATGGACGAGGTCCTCGTCATGGCCCTCAAGGAGACGCAGGAGGAACAGCCCATCCCTCCGCTGAGGCCCAGGGACAAGGAGCCCGGTGAAGGGATCTCCCCGGAGGCGGACTCGGTCCACGCGCACTGAGGTGATCCATCCAGTTTCCGAGGGTATCTGGTGTCTGATTCACGGCTTCACCCGAGATCCATTGAACGCGTCTTCTTTTCCCGGGAAGCCGGACACGGATGCCGGTCACTGGATCTGCGATTCATCAGTTGACAGAGACCATCAAGAAGATTATAAGTAGTCCCTCGTTGGGCGGTTAGCTCAGTTGGGAGAGCATCGGCCTTACAAGCCGGGGGTCACAAGTTCGAGCCTTGTACCGCCCACCAGATGTACGGTAGAGCATTTGGAAATAGATCGGGGTCGTAGTTAAGTCGGTTATAACGCCGGCCTGTCACGCCGGAGGCCGCGGGTTCGAGTCCCGTCGACCCCGCCACAAATCACGAGGGGCTGTGTGCTGAGCGCAGCCCCTTTTTTCCTGGGAGAAGGAGAGAGGAGAAAGGGGAGAGGGGAAAATGGCAGGGTACCAGTTCCAGGTTCCTGTCACCTGTCTCCTGGAACCTGGTTCCTGATTCTTCATCCCTTCATCCGGATCCCGCATTGCGAAAATGGCTGTGATGAATATAACGGGGCGAAACCCTCTCATCCTCGCGCTGCTGCTGACGGCCATGGCCGCTTGCGCCACCGCTCCTCCCCCCACCGCGGAGGAGACGGGGATCCTGGAGCGCGCAAGGGCGGACATCGCCCGGGGGGATTTCGACTGGGCCCTCTACGACCTGGAAAGGTACCTGGAGGGCGACCCCCACCGGAACCTGCTGGCGGAGGCCCACTTCCTGGCCGGCGAGGCCGCGAAGGGTGGTGTGGACCGAAGCAGGGAAGAGGGGAAATATACGGGCCTGGTCCTGGGTACCATCATCGGTCCGCTGATGGAGAAGGCCTATTTCCACTACCTGCAGGCGGGCGGAGCGGCCCGCCAGGAGGAGCTGGCGGCCAGGTCCTACACCATGGCCGCCGTCATGGTGGACATCGATTACATGAAGCGGTTCGAGGAGGCGCTTTCCCTGTACCGGCGCGTCATGGATCGTTACCCTGCCAGCGCCTCTGCCCCCAAGGCGGCCGAGAGGTACGGCAATCTGGAGGACAAGTTCCGGAAACTGCAGATGAGCCCCCACGGAGTCGGCGTCAGCCCGTGACGCACCCGCGCGGCCCTGTCAGGCCGCGTTTTTAAGTATTTTTCAGCAGCCTGCTAGGAGCGGTGGATCCTCTCGTATTTCTCCTGAAGATCGTCCTTGCTCTCTTTCCTGTCCGGATCCGGGACACAGCAGTCCACGGGGCACACTGCCGCGCATTGCGGTTCGTCGTAGGAGCCGACGCACTCCGTGCAAAGGTCCGGATCGATGATGTAGATGTCCCCTCCCTCCGAAATGGCGTGGTTGGGACACTCCGGTTCGCAAGCCCCGCAGACGATACACTCATCCGTGATTATGAGAGCCATATATACCTCCTGATGGTGGAACTCACCTGTTTCAGGGACGGACCCGGCCCATGACATACTGTGTAGCGGCTGATTTTCCCCTTCGCAACTGATATAAAGTCTACCATGGCTGACATAGTTTCCAACCTGAAGCGCGTCAAGGAGCGCGTCGCCGCGGCGGCCGCAAGGGCGGGCCGCCCTCCCGGGACGGTCCTCGTCCTGGCCGTCAGCAAGACCGTCCCGACGGAGGCGGTTCTGGAAGCGGTCCGGGGGGGGCAGACCCACTTCGGGGAGAACCGGGTCCAGGAGGCCAGGGACAAGATCCCCCTTCTCCCGGAGGGTCTCACGTGGCACCTCGTGGGGCACCTTCAGAAGAACAAGGCCAGGTACTGTCCCGAACTCTTCTCCTGGATCCACTCCATCGACTCGGTGGAGCTGGCCCTCGAGGTGGCCCGCCGCTACCAGGGGAAGGGAAGGGTGTGTCGGACACTGGTCCAGGTGAGCCTCTCCGGGGAGGAGTCAAAGTTCGGCTGCAAGCCGGCTGCGGCGGCCGGCATCATCCGGACACTCATGGAACAGGAATCCACCCGCCCGGTAGGGCTCATGACCATGCCGCCCTACGATCCGGATCCGGAAACTGCGAGGCCCTGGTTCCAGGGCCTGAGGTCCCTGAGGGACGACCTGCTACGACAGGGACTGCCCCCCGAGACGCTGGCGGAGCTGTCCATGGGGATGACGGGCGACTTCGAGGTCGCCATCGAAGAGGGGGCCACCATCGTCCGGATCGGGACGGCCGTCTTCGGCGAGAGGGGATACTGAGAATGGACGCGGGGATAAGCATAGGAAGCGGCGGTCTCCGGTTCCGCCTGAGCCGGCGGGACCTCTACGACATCATCAGGGTCAACGCGGCATCGAGACCCTTCAGGAAGGTGGCCATGCCGGCCCTTGCGGGTTTCGTTTTCCTGGGTCACGCCGTGGACGGCAACTACCTCAAGGGCGCGCTCTGGGCCGGGGGTGTCGCCGCCATCTTCTGGGGCGTGTCCCAGTTGATGTACCTGCTCTATGCCTACGGGGGCGCCAACGAGACCCTCCTGGCGCCCCAGGAGATAGAGCTCAGGGACGGCACCATGATCGTCACCAGCGAGCACTCACGGGAACAGTTCCCCCGCCCGGAACCCGAGGCGGTGAAGGTCTCCGGAGGGTTCCTCGTTGTCTCCCGGGGGGAACGGGACCGTCTGGTCTTCACCAGGAGAAGCTTCGAGAGGGAGGAGGATTTCCAGGCCCTGAAGGGGTGGATGGTGGGGGGAAGTGGAGCTTAGAGATAAGTGATAAGAGATAAGGGATAAGTGAAAAGAGAAAAGGTTAAGACGCGGGATCCGGGAGATGGTGGCTGACGACCCTGGATCAGGAGTCCCGGATCTTTCGCTTCAGCGCTTCACACGCTGACGCCCTCACGAACTTCCCAGTTCCCTGGCCCTTTTGGCAGCCGCCATGACGGCCTCCACAACGCTCTCGTCGAAGTTGGACTCCTCCATGGATTCCATACCGGCCTGAGTGGTGCCTCCCGGGGAGGTGACCATCTCCCTCAACTGGGTGGGGGTCTTGCCCGTCTCCACCATCATCCGGGCCGCCCCAAGGATGGTCTGTCTGACCAGTTCGCCGGCCGTCTCTTCGGGGATCCCTTCGGCCATGCCGGCCTCGGTTAGGGCTTCGGCCATGCGGAAGATGTAGGCGGGGCCGCTGCCGGACAGGCCCGTGACGGCGTCCATCAGGTCCTCGGGAAGGATGTGGCAGCTTCCAACGGCCTTGAAGAGCTCAACGGCCCAGTGGGTCATGTCGGCCTGGACGCCGCGTCCCGGCGAGATGACCGTGGCCCCGCAGCCCAGGAGCGCGGGTGTGTTGGGCATGGCCCGGATGACCGGGGTCCCCGGAAGCCGCTGCTGGAGATAGGAGAGGGAGACCCCGGCCGCGACACTGATCACGAGTTTTTCCTTTCCGAGGCTGTCGGCCATGGGGCCGAGAACTCCGGGAACGACCTGCGGTTTGACGGCCAGGAAAATGGTCCCACCTCCCACCGCCGCCTGCCTGTTCTCAAAGGTGGTCGTGAATCCGTAGGTCTGCTTCAGGTATTCGGAACGGTCCGCTCGAGGCTCGGAGATGATGATCAGTTCGGCAGGCAGGATGCCCGCCCTCACGATCCCTCCGGCGAGAGCCTCCGCCATGTTGCCCCCCCCGATGAAAGAAATGGCGCTCCTGTAATCCATGACCTCCACCTTTCCTTCGATGCGACCCCTACTGAAATTTAACATTGATTCGACGCGATTTTCCACGAAATGTGTTCAGGGGCAGGGCATGGAAGTTCAAATCTTCCCGCCGGGACGCGAGGGAGTACAGGCCGGTCAGCAAGCCTTCCGGTCAGCGATATCAGGGCCGGAACGGTCAAACCCGGCC
>CP070682.1:484841-488321 GCA_020352595.1 bacterium
AAAGCGGCGACAGCCTTTGCCATGGCCCTGTTCCTGTTTTCCACGGCGATGGCGGGTGTCCCGGCGACGGTCACCTTCGCCTTGGCCTGATACGACGTGGGCAATGCCGCCCTGGAGGGGCGGCCTGGTGTCCTGGACGTGACCATCGGGTGGCGAGGTTTCCGGGAGACGAACACCGTGGTCTACGATCCCGAGGTGATAACGGTCCAGGAGATGATCCGGATCCTGAAGGGCCACAGAACCTACAGGGGAACCCTGGAGAAACCCTGACCGGACCTAACATCCCTGGAGGACCGGTCCATTCAGAGGAGGTCGAAAGAACATGAAAAGATCAAAGCTTTTTTTCACCTGTCCTGCAATACTGGCGGCCCTGGCCATTCTGGTCCTCCCCGTCACGGGCAGGGCCGCTCAGGAGGGGGCCATGGGCGAGGTCCGTGAGGGCCTGAAAATGGCCACCTTCGCCGGCGGGTGCTTCTGGTGCATGGAGCCGCCCTTCGACAGGATCGAGGGCGTCCTCTCCACGACCTCGGGCTACACCGGGGGGATGATCGTGAACCCGACCTACAAGGAGGTGTCGGCCGGGAAGACGGGGCACGCCGAGGCGGTGCAGATCGTGTACGATCCTGAAAAGGTCGGTTACGAAAAGCTCCTGGACGTGTTCTGGCGCCAGATCAACCCCACGACCCCTGACCAGCAGTTCGTGGACGTCGGCAGCCAGTACCGCTCGGCCATCTTCTATCACGACGAGGAGCAGAGGCGCCTGGCCGAGGAGTCCAGGAAGACCATGGAGGAATCCGGGAGGTTCGACGGGCCCATCGTCACCCAGATCGAGCCGGCGGGACCCTTTTATCGCGCCGAGGAGTACCACCAGGATTACTACATGAAGAACCCGCTCAGGTACAAGTACTACCGCTACAACTCGGGAAGGGACCAGTATCTGGAGAGGATCTGGGGGAAGGGGAAATAAGGGCTCCTGAGCCCGGTTGAACGGCGGGGAGACCGTCGCCGGGCGGTTCCCGAGGATGCACCGGGACGGCCAGCCCGGGGAGCGCCTCAGGCAGGCACCTGCGGTGGAATTCTGTTTAAGGATCCCTCCGGGTGTAGTATATTGCCTGTCCACATAGACCATCTGACAACCCTCGCATAGATAGAATGAAGCAGACAGCGCCGGCTCGCGCCGGTGTTTTTTGTGGCATTGCTCGGCTTGGAGGTCTCACCCAGGGCCACGGGTCAGGAGATGAAAACATCATCGGACAGCATCTGCGCCGGGTGCGCCCGGGCGGGGAAGTCGTGCTGCGTCAACCGGCAGATCTACCTGACGCCGGGGGACGTGGAGCGCATCACCCGGGCCACCGGGGCCGGGGCATTCGTCACGGAGGAGGCACCCTGGCCCCAATACCGTGAGGACGGCGGCGACGACCCTGTCTGGAGCATCAACGTCCTGAACGGGGAGCGGCGCAGGACCCTGGCCCGGCGCCAGGACGGCTCCTGCGTCTTCCTCGGGGACAGGGGATGCCTCCTGGATCTCCAGGTCCGGCCGCTGCTGTGCAGGCTCCACCCCTACGAGTACGCCGAGTGCGGACTGGAGGGCCTGGACGCGACGTGCCCGGTTGCTGTCTGCGGCGACCCGGCCGGCGTATTGAGGGAGATGGGGATGGCACCGGAGGCGGTGTCAGCCTGGCACCGCACGCTCTACGAGGAGATCAGGACCGGGGGCAGGAGGCAGCGGTGAGGCGCCGGTGGCTCCTGGCATCTGTCCTGCTCTCCCTTTCCCTGGCTGCCGCCCCTGCGGCCGCGGCGCCGGACGACGAGGGGGCCGAGGTACCCCTGGGCAACGGCTACAGGGGCAGCTTCGGCATCTCTTTCAGGGGCGCCGGCCTTGACGTCACGGACGACCAGTGGATCCTGGTGAGCATGTACGGCGACATGGTGCCCACCCCCACCTTCAGCCTCGAGTCCCCCGTCCGCTTCTTCGGGGAAAGCCGGTTCGGCTGGTACATGCAGTACAGCCTGACGCTCTTCAAGCTCGACCGGCAGGACACGCCCTTCACCTTCGACATGGAGGACCTCGGCACGTCGGTGAAAGGCCTGTACCTTGCCGCCGCCCCCGTCCTGGTGTGGGAGCCCGAGCCGACCTACCAGACGGGCATGGGCCTGGCCCTGGGCCTGGTCTCCCTGGAGGGGGACGTCATCGTCTACCCCGACTTCGACCTCCTGGTCCCGGAGCGCCACGAGGTGGATGTCACGGGGCTGGCCACCGGCTTCTATATCTATTCCATATACCGGGTGGGCAAGGTCATCCTCGGCGTGCACGTTGGCATGCTCACCATCGGTGACTCTCCCTACGACTACGACGTCTTCGAGTACTCCCTGGACATAGGCTACCGCACGAATCTCTAGTTTAGCCCTTCCTGTCCCCACTCCCCGCCCTCCCCTCGCGGCGCCTTAAACTCTGGCCAAATGTGGTAGAGTGGGGGAAGGGTGGAGTGTGTGCGTGAGTGGGTGCGTGGGCGAACTGTTCTTCAGATCCTTTTGAGATTTGAGATCTGAAATTTCAAATGGAGGAGGACCGTCTATGCGGCCAGCCCTTCGACAGGCTCAGGAAGATCTACATTCCATGAGGATAGCATCATGCAGATCGCAATGATCGGTCTCGGGAGGATGGGGATGAACATGGCCCGGAGGCTGATGGGAGGAGGCCACCAGGTGGTGGCCTACAACCGGACCCGGGACAGGACGGACGAGATCGTCAAGGAGGGGGCCATCGGGGCCTATTCCCTCGAGGAGGTTGTCCGGAAGCTGGAAAAGCCGCGCGTCGTGTGGATCATGATACCGGCGGGAAAGCCCGTGGACGACACCATCGCCGCTCTCAGGGTACTCCTGGAGGCCGGCGACATCATCGTGGACGGGGGCAACAGCTTCTACAGGGACGACATCCGGCGCACCGCCGAGCTCGAGGGGACCGGCATCGCCTACCTCGACGCGGGCGTGTCCGGCGGCATCTGGGGCCTGCAGATAGGCTACTGCACCATGGTCGGAGGGCCGAAGGAGGCTTTCCAGCGCCTGGAGCCCGTCTTCAGGACCCTCGCCCCGGAGGACGGATACCTCTACTGCGGGACCACGGGCGCCGGCCACTTCGTCAAGATGGTCCACAACGGCATCGAGTACGGCATGATGCAGGCCTACGGCGAGGGGTTCGAGATCCTCATGGCTTCACCCTACGGGGAGGACCTCGACTACGCCGATGTGGCCCACCTCTGGAACCAGGGCAGCGTCATCCGGTCCTGGCTGCTGGAACTGGCCGAGGAGGCCTTCGCCCGGGACGCCCGGCTCTCGGAGATCCTGGGCCACGTGGACGACTCGGGGGAAGGGCGCTGGACGGTCCAGCAGGCCATCGACACAGCCGTCCCGGCTCCCGTGATCACGGCTTCCCTCTTCGCCCGCTTCCGGTCCAGGCAGGACAACTCCTTCTCCAACCGG
>CP070682.1:488421-495283 GCA_020352595.1 bacterium
CGGTCCCGTCTCCGCCAGGACAGCCAGGCAGTGGCATGACCAGGATGCCCTGATCGCGGACTTCGTCAGGAAGATCGGAAAAGGGGATCACCCCAGCTACGTGTGCTGGTTCTACGATGGAGTTCGCCTCCGGATGTGCCCGCTGCTGCTTCGCAACTCCCTGGACGGCAGGAGCTTCTGCTGCGTGCATCACCTCGGCCCCCACCACAGGCATCCCGCGTGCTCCCTGTACCGCCCCAACCCTCCCCTGTGCACCGCAACCGCGCTGTCCCTGGAGAAGGAATGTTGAACAGGCTCCGGGATGGGGGCCCAGCCTCGAGAACCCTATCCAGAAACATCCCGCGAAGATCATCCGGGGCCGTGGACATCCTCGAGGACGACCGCACAAGTGCGGCGGCTGCCTTTTCCATTGCCCGCGTTGAGGAACTTAAACAGTTCCGGCAACCGGGCCCTCTGTGTCCCAGCTAACCGCCCGGGTCGTGACTGGGGAACGGCCGAGGCCGCACAGGCCTGCGGCTGGCAATCCGGCTGGAGTCCGGACGCGGAACCCGCAATGGGGTGCTTGGTACCTATAGAAGAGGAGACTTGAAGATCCGTCTTTCGGGAGGGAAGCCGGCGGCGGTTCTCAGGCGTCGAAGCCGGGAACCGAAGCTCTGTGGATCAGGCCTGGACCCACTCGCGGCCGTTGTGCAGGAACCGGTGCACCACCTTCTCGCAGTGAAGGCAGAGGAAGCGGCCCACGGCCGTCTCCCTCACATGGTCGCTGCACATGTCCATGCAGTGGTCCCGGCAGTGGTACTTTTCCCGTTTCCTGGTCTTTCTGCACAATGGGCAGATGTAAGTGTCCCTTGGCAAACCGCTCTCCCTGGCCGTCGAGGTCGCGTCTGTCAGATGCCACGGATTCTACGACAGTTCCGGTATCGGTGACAAGGGCGTTGAGTGGCCCGCCGATGCCGGATGATCACCGTCTGGTTCTCGCCTTGTGGCGCTTGCCGTCCCTTCGCTCACTCCCCTTGTCCCCGGCGGAGGGGAGGCCGTAGAGGTGATAGGCGCAGTCGGGTCCGATGAGTTTGCGCGCCGACCGCAGGGGCACCCTTATCCTTCCGCTGAGGACCAGAGACCTGTAAAGGTACCGGATCCTGATGGTCTCGGCTTTGGCCTTCATGGGGGAATGGTATCACATCGAGTCGCGGGTACACAAAGGCCCGGGAAGGTTCATGGCGGGTGGACCGCCCCTTCCCGGACTGGTCGTCACCCTTCGCCGGGTGTCAGTTTTTCCATCTGCTCCATGACCTCGGCGCGCAGCCGGTCATCGGGGTCCATGGCGAGGACGCGCTCGAACAGCTTCCGGGCCTGCCGCCGGTCTCCCTTGTCGAAGCCTAGAACCAGCCCCATCTGGTAGAGGTGGATCGGCGATCCGGGCTCGGCCCTTGATGCTGCCTGGAACTTCTCCATGGCCAGGTCGGGATTACCCAGACTCCGGTAGGCCTTCCCGAGGTTGCCGAGGACCCTGCCGTCGGCCGGCGCGTACTCTTCGGCGTTCATGAAGTGGGTCAGGGCCAGCTGGACATCTCCCGTTTCCAGGTAGTACTCCCCCAGGATGAGGTGGGAGGTCACGTTCCAGGGGTTTTCCTGGACATACTTCACCAGGTGCTCGAGGCCTGCCTGTTCCGCATCGGCCCCTGGCAGGGACGCCACCGGCGCCTCGGGAGCGAGCTGCGCCGACCTCTTGCCCATCTCGAAGAAGGCGACCCCTGTGCCCAGGGCAAATGCCAGGGCGAGCACGGCGATGACGGGGCCCCGGACACCGCGTACAGGGTGACCGTCGAGATCCTGGACCCGCACACCGTCCTCACTGGCGGATCTACCCTCACGGGTGTCGTCCTCCTCCTCGTCCCAGTCCTCGTCGGAATCGTCCCAGTCTTCTTCCTCCTCGTCCCAGTCGTCCTCCACTTCGCCGTCATCCCCATCATGGGGAAGAGCCCCGGGATCCACCTGTTCCCCCTCCCCTTCCAGCTCTTCCTCGAGCCCCCCTTCACCCTTTTTCCCGTGACGGCTCAGAGTCTCGCCGGCATGGGCCTCGGCATCGTCTTCCTCAGTGCGCGGAGCGGAGGGTCCCTCCGCCTCAAGGGCCTCCAGCTGGGCCATCACCCTGGAGGCCCTCTTGAGGTAGTGCTCTCTCAGTTCCCTGTGATCCGCCTCGCTGATCTTGCCCGAGGCGAGTTCGAACTCGATGTCCTTCAGTGCCCTGAGGCTGATCCTCTTCTGGGTGCGAAGGTCGCGGAGCCTCTCGTCTTCCGGCCTTTCCCTCTCCACCCAGGCCACCCTGCGTCCTATGAGCGGGATGAGGACGTAATAGAGGGCTCCCAGGCTAACGAGGGCGAAAATCACCTTCACCATCCGTCAATCCTCCAGTTTGTCCAGTTCACGGTCGATCTTCTCCTGCATGCCGTCGTCAAGGCCCTCGTCCTGAGCCCCTTTCTCCTCCTCTTCCTCCTCGCGTCTGGAGGACCTCCACCGCCTGGCCAGAGACACGGCCACCACAGAACCCACCGCCAGGGCGGCCATGGGAGCGCCGTACGCCAAGAGGTTGAATCCCTCCTTCCTGGGTGAGGCCAGGATCACCTCCCCGAACTGGGAGACGAAGATCCCCAGGATCTCGGTCCGGGACTTCCCCTGCCTGATCATGCCGTTGATGATGGCGCGCATCTCCTCGGACCGGTCGCAGGTGCAGTTGACGAGCACGTCGCCGCACCCGCAGTCGCACATGAGCTCGGCCTCGACCTCGCTGGATGTGACGGCATGACCCGCCGCTGGGAGCAGCAGGGCCAGCAGAGCGATGACCGTGATGACTCTCAGGGGACTAAGGGGCATCGCTGACGACCTCCCTTCTGCCAAGCCTCGGTATGATGGCCATGACGCCTCCGAACACCATGACGAACCCCCCGATCCACACCCAGCTGACGAGGGGATTCACCGCCACCCTCAGTGTCACCGTCCAGTCCTGCCCCACGGCGGGCATGGTGACGTAAAGGTCCTCGAGGAGGGTGGATCGAAGGCTCACCTCCGTCGTCGGCTGCTCGGCGTTGATGTAGAAGCGCCTCTGGGTCCGGACCTTGTCCAGGTAGCGCCCGTCCTTGTAGATGGAGAACTCCGCCGCGTAGACCTCCCGGTTCCGGTCGTTGTACTTGCCTGCCTTGTCGTACCGGAGGGTGTAGTCGCCCACGCCGATGGTCTGGCCCCTGCGCAGGGTGGCCTGGTTCTCCTGCTTGTAGGCGTAAGAACCCGTGATGCCGATGACCATGATCACCACCCCCAGGTGGGCGATGAAACCGCCGTAGCGGCGCCGCATCTTCCACATCAGCCTGGGGAAGGCGGCCCAGGCGCCCTCGCCGGTGAGCCTCATCCTGGCCCTCGTCCCGGTCCAGAACTCCTGGAAGATGGTGCCTGCGACGAAGATGGACAGGCCCACGGCCAGGAGGGGGTAGACCTGCCTGATGCCGGCGACGAAGAGCGCCAGCAGCCCTGCCAGCATGGCGGCTGCGGGCACGAGGAAATTCTTCCGGAGGTTGGAGGCAGAGGCCTTTCTCCAGCCGATGAGAGGGCACAGTCCTGTAATGATGAGCAGGACGAGGAAGAGGGGGGTGTTGACCCTGTTGAAGAAAGGCTGGCTGACGGTGACCTTGTTGCCGGTGACGGCCTCGGACAGGAGGGGGAACATGGTGCCGAAGAGGGTGGCGAAGGCCAGGGCCAGCAGGATGACGTTGTTAAACAGGAAGGTGCTCTCCCTGGAAAGGTAGGACTCCAGGGAGTGTTCCGTTCGCAGTGTCCTGAACCTGGCGATGATGAGCCCGGCCCCCAGCAGGGCGGTGGCCGTGAGGAAGAGGAGGAAGTAGCCCCCCAGACCCGTGGCCCCGAAGTCGTGGACGGACTGGAGGATGCCGCTCCTGACGAGGTAGGTCCCGAAAACGCACAGGACGAAGGTGAGCACGATGAGGACCATGTTCCAGACCTTCATGATGTTGCGCCGCTCCTGGATGATGGCCGTGTGGATGAAGGCGGTTGCCACGAGCCACGGGATGAAGGAGGCGTTCTCCACGGGATCCCAGGCCCAGTAGCCTCCCCAACCCAGTTCGACGTAGGCCCACTGGCCGCCGAGGATGATCCCGATGGTGAGGAAGACCCACGAGAGCACGTTCCAGACCCTGGTCTTCCTCAACCACGATTCATCTGGGCTGCCCCCCAGCAGGGCTCCGAGGGCGTAGGCGAAGGGCACGGTGAAGCCCACGTAGCCGAGGAACAGGGTCGGGGGGTGGAAGATCATGCCGGGGTTCTGCAGCAGCGGGTTCAGGCCCTTTCCATCCCTGGGGGTGAAGGAGAGGAGGTCGAAGGGGTTGGTCACGCCTGTCAGGAGGAAGAGGAAGAAGCCCATGCACCCGGCCATCACCAGGTAGATGAAGGGTGTGGGACGGCGCTCGAGCTCGTGGCGCGTGTTGTGGGCTACCGCAGCGGCAAAGAGGCTCAGCACCCAGACCCAGAACAGGAGGGACCCGTCCTGGCCTGCCCAGAAGGCCGTGATCTTGTAGAAAAAGGGCAGCGCCCGGTCCGAATAGGAGGAGACGTACTCCACCTGAAAGGCATCGGTGGCGAAAAGCCAGGTCAGGCTGGCGGCGGCCAGCGTCGTGAAGAGGGCCGTGAAGGCGAAGGCGCGCCTCCCGCTGATGATGAAGCGGAAATCGTTGCGGGCGATGCCGACAACAAGAAGGACCATGGCCCCCAGGGTGAAAGCGAGGGCGGCGTACTGGGAGAGGTTTCCCAAAGTGACCACGGGTGCCTCCTACTTGCCGGATCCGGTTTCGGCGTCGGCCTCGGCCACGTACTTGGACGGGCACTTGGCCAGCAGAGTGGTGGCGCTGAAGAGGTTGCTGACCTGGCTGTATGTCCCCTCGAGGATCACCTCGGCGCCCTCCTTGAAGGCGTCCGGCATGACCCCTTCGTACCTGGCCTGCATGGTCACCCTCCGGTTGTCGGTATCACGGACGCTGAAGGTCAGGAGGAGCTTCTCCTGGTCGTACGCCACGGTATCCTCCACCACTTCGCCGCTGATGCGGATGGCCCGCCCGTCGAAGATGTTGGCGCCGTTGAGCACCTCGCTGACCGTGCGGTAGTAGACCCCCGTGTCCGAGATGCCTGTGAATATCAGGTATCCCACGCCGGCGACTACCGCCAGGACGGCCACGAGGATTTTCATGTTGGGCTTTTTCATAGGAACATGTTCCGTTCTGTTGGCTGCTGTCCGGAGGTCCGGCGTGAGCACCCGGGCCGGACAGCACACGGCATCGGCGTCACACAGTACCCCCGGGGAATCCATTCACCTGCGACGGCACCTTGTGGCGCGACGGGAAACGAGTGTGCGCGTGGTCAGGGATAAGTACCGGGAACTGTCGCGGATTGAGGAATCGGGCCGTCCACAAGATCGGTGTCCGGCATGGAAAAAGGGGAACGGGAACGCTCAATCGTACCGTCTTTTCTTCTCCCCGGCTGTGTTATGGCTCCCGCTTGGATGCTTTCCTTACCCGGACACAAAGTAAAGATTGTCCCATGGCTTGTCAAGGGGCTTCGTGAAATTCCACCCCAAGCCGGGCCGTTCCGCGCCACTGAACCCTCGGGCCCTGTATGGCCCTCATCCTCCCCCGCGGGGGCGGAGGCCGTCCTTTTCAGGGACAGGAAGGCCCGGGCGCCAGGAATTTTCCGCTACTATCAATAAAAACGCCAGATCTGCCGTTGACTTTGTGTTGTATATTGCTTATCTTTTCGGTGGAGAAAGGACCTTCCGGGAGAAGGTCCTTTGTATTTTGGGGAGCCGTGAACACCGCGGGAGGGGAGAGAGTGAGGATGCGCGATGACCCTTACCAGCGCGACCCGTGCCGCGGCGATGACACTGGCCCTCCTCCTGGCCCCAGGCGCCCTGTGGGCCGTTTCGCCTTCCAAAGTCACCCTCAACTTCATGTGCCCGTGTGGTTCCTGCGATGAGGCCCTTTCCACCTGCGAATGTCCCGCCTCCGATGACTACAGGGGCCAGATAGCGGCCCTGGTGGGTGGAGGCAGTTCAGAGGAACAGATCATCCAGGCCTTCGTGGACAGGTTCGGACCGAACGTCCTCGTGGCCAATGCGGCTCTGGAACCGAGGTCTTCAGGCAGCCGCTTCAACCCCAGGATCCTGGGTTATCTCCTGGTGCTATCGGGCATCAGCCTCGCCGCCTTCATGATCGGCAGGCACAGGCGGACCGCAGCGGCACCCGTGAGGCGCAGATCATCTCCGGGATCCCGCAGCCGCGGGGACGGGAAAAGGGATGCCGTCAGGGTGTCGAAGGGCGGCCGCGGGTCCGGAAGGGATTACCATGAGGATCTCCTCGATGATTGACAACACAGACAGGCTCAAAGGAACGTCGAAGACGCCGACTCCGCTCATGGGAGCGCTGCTCTCCACCCTCGCTGCGGGGTTATTGGCTCTGACCTTCACACTGGCCCCTGGAACGGGGGACGGAACTGCCGCATGGGTTGAGGCCTGGGCGCCGGGAGCCTGGCTCCTGCTGCTGTCCGGCCTGGCCGGTTTGTCCATGCCCTTTCCCTCCATGCGGGGTGAGCTGCTCGCGGTCCCGGGACGCCGCGGGGTGGCTCCGGGAGGAAAACCGTGAAGGAAAAGGAATCCAGGCCCCTCCTGGCCCGTTTCAGGGAGAGGGCCCGGAAGATCCTCCAGGAGATGAAGGCCGAATCCGTGGCCAGCAACCCGGTAAAGCCGGTGGACTGCTGCAACCCCCCGGCGCCGCCCGGCCGCGGAAAGGGGACGGGGTCGGGCACA
>CP070682.1:495383-498101 GCA_020352595.1 bacterium
CCCGAGAGACAGCTTTTACGGAATTTGCGCAAGAGCCGGGGCTCTCGCTCGTTCGTCCCCCTGTCAACGGGACTCACTGAAGACGCCAAGGCGCAAAGGAAACACAAAAGTAATAGAGGGTTTAACCTTTTCCCCTTCTTCGCGTCTTTGCGTGAGGCTGCCCTTCAGCGTTCCAGCGCCAAGGCGCAAAGAGACCAAAAAGATAAGATGGTTTGAACCCTTCCCTGCCTCTTCGCTCTTCAACCTGCACCCGGCGCCCGGGCCCTCGGCCTCTCGTTCCCCACACGGCTCTAGAACATGCTGTTTCCACCGTCCACCGGGAGCCAGGTCCCCGTGATGAAGCTGCTGTAGTGGCTGGCGAAAAACAGCACGGCGCCGGCCACGTCCTCCGACTGCCCTATCCGGCGCATGGGGGTGTGCGCGGCAGCGCCGTCCTTGGCCTCCTGCGGCAGCCATGCCGTGGCATCCGTTTCGGTGAGGCCCGGAGCCACGGTGTTGACGGTGATGCCGTGAGGCCCCAGTTCGTGTGCCAGGGCCTTGGTGAAGGCGTCCAGACCCGATTTGGCCGTTGTGTGGGCGACGAACCCGTCACCCGGCGTCCTGGACAGGCCGCTGCTGATATTGATGATGCGACCGCGTCCCCGCTCGACCATACCGGGCAGCACGGCGTGGCAGCAGTGGAAGGCCGCGCCGATCTCGCCGTTGAGCTTGGAAGCCATATCTTCCCACGAGAACTTCACGAACGGTTTGACGGGGAAGTTGATGTTGGCGTTGTTCACGAGAATGTCCACATGTCCGAGGTCCTTTTCCACCGCCTTGACCATGCGTTCCACCTGATGCTGGTCCCTCACGTCGGCCTGAACGGCCACGGCCTTGCCGTGTTCCTCGCGGATCCTGCCGACGACGTGGTCCGCAGCCTCCTTGTTTCCCAGATAGTTGACCCCCACGGCCGCACCGTTCCTGGCCAGAAGGATGGCGCAGGCGGCTCCGATGCCGCGGCTGGCCCCGGTGACGATGGCAGTCTGTCCTTTGAGCAGCATGGTTACCTCCTTGGAAGCAGCCTCCGGTTCTCACGTCCCGGGATAATGGCCCAGAGACTTGAGGCCGAAGTTTATTGACTTAGATATCATTTCGATATCAACTTTTCTGATATTAATGACAGCAAGCCCCCCAGCAGGAGGAATGCCGCCATCAGCGAAAAACTGGCCCCGTAGGACAGTGTCAGGTCCCTGGCCTTCCCCACCAGGGGGATCCCGAAGAAGACCCCCAGGTTGAAGAGTGTGTTGAGCAGCCCGTAGCCCACCCCCATGCGGGATGGCGGCAGCACCTCACCTGCTATGGTGAAGACCGCTGGCGGAACCAGGGAAAGCCCCAGACCGAGCACGATGGACCACAGGAGAGGGTGTCCCTCCGAGCCGCGCAAGAGGAGCAACACCGAGGCCCCGCACACGAGACACCCCAGCCCCGGGAGGGTCCAGCGCAGCGCCGTGCGGTGCAGGATGAGCCCTGTCAGGGGCGAGAAGACGATGGCCAGCATCATGGGCAGGCTGCCCAGAAACCGCGCGGAGGTGGCCGCGAGCCCGCCCTCCGTCAAATGGTCGATGGAGTAGGTGAAATAGGAGAGGACCCCCATGTTGAAGAGGGTCCAGACGATGGCGACGAGCCATATCCCGACACCCAGCCGGCGGGCTTCCCCGGCACCTCCTTCAGGGGCAGCCGGCGCCGGAGGATCCGCGTAGGTCAGGAAGAAGGCCGTGAGAGCCGCCAGGGAAAATCCGGCGGTGGCCGTGATAACGACCAGGATGCCGAAGCGGCCGGCGAGGTAACCCAGTCCGTTGAAGGCGACGATGGAACCGATGGGTACGGCGGTGTTGAAGATCCCCATGGCCAGGCCGAGCTCCTTGCCGGCGAACCTCCGGACGATGATCTGCGGGGTCACCACGATGAAGACACCGGCCCCGATGCCCGAGCAGACCCTGCCGAGGTAGAGGAAGAAGGGCATGAGCGGGACCATGAGGAAGGTGCCCAGGCTGATGAGCGCCAGGGACCACAGGGCGACACGGCGCGGGCCGATGACGTCGGACACCCGCCCTCCGGGAAGCGCAAGGAAGATCCCCGGCAGGGTGAACAGACCCATGAGGGCTCCGGCCTGGGCATGTGTGAGCCCCACCCGTGCGACGAGCTGCGGCACCAGGGGGGGGATCATCTGCAGGGTCAAGGCGAAGGCGATGACCGAAAAGTGCACCAGGAACAGGATCCACCACCGTGAGACCGATGCTGTCCTTTCAGCGGCGTCGGTTTCCATCCGGCTACTTTAAGGGTTTTGAAAGGGGAAGAGCAAGAGGGAAGGAAGGGAAGGGCAGGTGAATGGGTGGGTGCATGGGCGCGTGGGCGAAAAGTCTTTTCAGGACTTCTTTGAAATTTGAAATCTGGGCTCTTCCGGGAAATGGATACCTGCTATCAAGGTGGCTGTGCTTAAAACCCGTTTGTCGAAAGGGCTGATCCACCGCAGAGACCGCGGAGATTACGGAGAAAACCGCTGTTGGAGGAAGGCAGCAGCCCGCACAGGGAAAAGGGCTTGCACAGACGGCCTTCCCCCCGCAGCCTCTCCTCCAGCACCGGTGCCCACAGGAAAGGCTTGCCCTCACCTGAACGGATGGGTTCCCTGACACGGCGATGAAAGCTCACTTTGATCTCCGTGTCAGGAAGTCCATCGGC
>CP070682.1:498201-501397 GCA_020352595.1 bacterium
ACGTCCATGCGATGCTCCCAGTAGGTGTGGCCCAACGCCTGGGTCGTGCTGGTGAGAAGAAGCTGCCGGGGCAGGAAGAGGTTGTGGGCGACGGTGTCGGCTGCCAGGTGGGCCAGGTATCCGTACGCGGTGGCCCGCATGCGGTCGCTTTCGGCGGAGGCCAGGATCTCCTCCCCGATCCTCCAGTCGTGGCAGTGCCTCCCCTCCGGCGCGTACTTCTTGGCGAAGGAGATGTCAGCGGAGACCGAGCCGTAGAGGAAGTGGATGGGAAAGCGTCCCAGGATGAGCCTCACGGCCGGCGGCAAGAGATACAGCGCATCCAGCACCGCCTCTCCCAGGGCCACGTGTGTGCCGGGGCCCCACGCCAGGAGGTTGTCGGGCAGGAGTAGAAGCCACCCCACGACCATGAAGGCGGCGCTCAGAGGTAGAGACATCCCCCAACGCCTATCCCTTCTTCCCCTCCACGTCTCGCTCATTCGCCGCATCCTCCGAGGTCCCGTCCTCGTCCGCCCCCCCGCTCCCCTCCTCGCTCCCTTCCGCCACCCCGGATCGCGCGGGGGCCGGCGCCCTTCGCGCCGCCGGTGCCGGACCTTCCCCCGGGGAGCCCTCACCGTTGCCCAGGGTCCTGGCGCCGGCACGCACTCCCCTGACCGTGGCTGCGGTATCGAGGAAGATATCTTCGGCTTCCGCCTGTACCACTTCGATGAGTGCGTTGAAGTCCTCGACCCGGGCCTCCACCCGGTCCGAGGCCTGGTTGAGCCGGTCGGTGATCCGTCCCACGGACTCGTTCAGCTTCTGGATGTCCGTGCGCACGGATGCGGCGATGAAGTCCACGTTCTCCGCCACGCTGCGGGCTCTGTCCAGCACAGGATCGGCGTTCCTCTCCAGCCTCCTGGCCACCGAGCCCAACGTCTTGCTGAGACGGCGAAGCTGGAGGAGGAGGATCACCGCTATGAGGAAGAGGACGACCAGACCTGCGGCCACCACGATGGAGGAGACCGCCTCCGCGGTGGCGAGCCCGTCTCGGGGCATCATCATGAAGACGGTGTCCACGGCCATGTCCTGGCTGGCCTGAAGCGCTGCGAGTGCGGTGAGGCTGCTCATGGATCAAGTCTAAGGCGTCACCGCTCCCTGAGGAAGCGATTCAGTTCATCCCTGAGGCGGACGGGATCCTCCTCCCTCAGATGGGAGAAGGGGTCCCGAGCCTGGCGGATGAGATCCGGATCGAGGACGACGTTCAGGCGGGCCACCTCCCCTTCCGGGGCGGAGGCCACGACTCCGCCGTCCGGTGCCACCACCATGGATCCGCCGGCGAAGGTCAGCTCCCCCTCCACCCCTGCCCGATTGCACAGGATGAGATAAAGCCCGTACTGGAGTGCGGTAGTGCGGGCCATCTGAAGCCAGGGAGCGGAGGAGGTGAAGGTCACCCCGCCCTGCGACGTCATCACGGCTCCTCGGCCCGGCGCCGCGGACAGGACCAGCAGGAGGTCGATACCCTGGATCGCCAGGAGATAGGAGAGAGCCGGGTGCCAGAAATCCTCACAGACCAGGAGGCCCGTGCGCCATCCGGGAATGAGGTCGAAGGGGAGCACCGGGCTCGCGCCAGGTGCGAAGAATCGTCCCTCTTCGAAGATCCCGTAGGTGGGAAGGTAGACCTTGCGGTGACGGTGGAGGAGCACCTCACCCCGGTAGACCGAGGCGCTGTTGTAGATCCGTTGGTCATCACCCCGCTCCACCAGCCCCAGGGCGACGGCGGGCCCGTCGGCCGGAAGGGTGAGGGGGCACCCCGCGTCCAGGGAGACCGCCACGCCTTCGGCGCCTTCCCGCACCGAGTAGCCGGTGAGGGCCAGCTCGGGAAAGACGACCAGGTCGGCACCCCGGCAATCCCGGGTCAGCGCCTCGATACGCCCGCGGTTCTCGTCGATGTCCCCCAGGGTCGTGTCGCACTGCTGGACCACGACCGACAGATCGTCTTTCACCCGGTGTCCTCCTCCTCGGAGGACGCGGAGTGCCGGATCGCCTCTTCCCGGGCTTTGCGGTCGTCCCCTTCGGCCAGCGCCTCCTCGACCCGGGGCGAGATCTCCCCGGCCCGGCGCAGCGCGATTCGGGCCAGTGAGGGGCTGATCAGCTCGTTGGCGATCACGGCGATCAGCACGGCGGTGACCACGGCGCCGGTCACTCCCGCCGGGCTCAGCTGGTAGTACTCCATGACCATGGCGATCACGATTCCGCCCTGGGAGACCAGGCCCAGACCCAGCGCGAGCGGGGGCCGGTCCTCGGCCGGAACCGCCCTCGCCGCCAGAGCTCCGCCGGCCACCTTCCCGACCAGGCGCAGACCCAGGTAGAGGGCGGCCAGCGGCAGCGCCCAGGGTGATCCGGGACGCCAGATCGCTCCGGCCAGGATCAGGAACACCACGTAGAAGGGCTTCTCCAGCCGCACCAGCAGATTGAAGATCCGCTCCTTCGATCCCGGCAGGTTCACCGCTACCAGCCCCACGATGGTGTTGATGAAGAGCGGAGAGAGCTCGACGTAGAGGGCGATGCCGGCGGAGAAGACCACCACGCCCACCACGAAGATCAGCAGCTCCTCCTCGTTGCATCGGGTCCGGGTCAGCAGGTGCAGGAGACATCCCATCGCCGCGCCGAGGAGCAGAGAGAACGCGAACCACTGCAGGCCGAGGCCCGCTTCGAAGCCCAGCACGGAGTGCGTGCGCATCAGGCAGAACGCCAGGCCGAAGACGGCGAGGGCGAAGGCAGCGTCGAGGCCCGAGATGTAGCGGAGCAGCTCCATCAGCCGGGCGCCGCGCAGCTTGAACTCCGCACCGATCAGGGCCAGCGCCGTCTGGGCGGTGCAGGCAGCCGTGGCGGCCAGCACCAGGGAGGCCATCAGGATGGACCGCTCGTCGCTTCCGAAGAGCCGCTCCAGGACGAAGTAGCAGGGCCAGAAGACGACCAGCAGGGTGAACACCGCCTGGAGGGCGGCCATCGCGAGGTAGCGCGTCGGGAAGCGGAAGACCCTGTCGAGCTCGAGCTGAATCCCGAAGATCAGGCCGACGAAGCCCAGGCCCAGGCTGAAGAGCGGCGTCAGGCTGCGGACGGTCTGCTCGTCCAGAAGCCCGATCATCGAGTCGCCCAGGGCCACCCCGACCAGGATGAACTCCGTGCCCGTCAGGAAGACCAGCCGAGCCCCGCTGGG
>CP070682.1:501497-504136 GCA_020352595.1 bacterium
CTTCTACCGGTCACATTATGACTACAGAAAAACCATAATGGATATCAGCGATGCGATGATATCCCTCTTCGAACCTGTCCTGATCCATAAAACCCTCGTCGGTTCGGTGGTCAACGAGATGTTTCTGGAAAACGGCTGCCTTCTCCTCCGGGATGCGGACAGGGGAGTCTACAGGGTCTCCACTCGTGAAAGCGGCAACGATCCCATGGGGCGTGACAGTCTCGAGGGCGACGACGCGGTCCTTCAGGCGGTAACGGAAAAAGAGGATGTCCTCTTCCGCTTTGAAGCTGAACTTGACCCCGCTCTGGCTTCCCGACGCGAGGAGCTCCTGCAGGGTTTCCATGACTTCCGATCCGAGATGATGATCCCCCTCAAGTACAAGGATGAGTTGAGAGGTATCGTGTCCCTCGGGAGAAAGAAATCGGGCAAGATGTTCACGTCCGAGGATCTGGACCTCCTCAGGACCATAATCAATCAGAGCGCCGTGGCCCTCGAGAACGCGAGGCTCTTTGAGGAAAACCTGGAAAAGGGGCGGATGGAGGAGGAGCTCAAGATCGCCCACGATCTCCAGGTGAGCATGCTCCCGAAGGAACCTCCCCGGCTGGACGGCATCCAGGTGGCGGCCAGCTCCGTTTCAGCCAGGGAAGTGGGAGGGGATTTTTACGACTTCATCACCCTCAACCAGGGGCAAAACAGCGCCAGGCTTGGTGTTATTGTCGCCGATGTGAGCGGAAAGGCGGTTTCAGGGGCCCTGGTCATGGCGGCCTCCAGGAGCATCTTCCGGATGCTGGCAGAGGAGACCCAGCCCGTCCACCACATGATGAAAACGGCCAACCTCAGGTTGAAGCAGGACATCAAACAGGGGATGTTCGTGGCCCTTTCCTACGGAGTCATAGATCCGGTGGAAAAGACCCTGACCATCTCCAGCGCCGGGCAGACGCTGCCGATAATCGCTTCCAGGTCGTCATCGGAATGCCGGATCGTGGAGCTTGAGGGCGACAGGTTTCCCCTCGGTATCGTAAGGGAATGCGACTACAGAGAAACCCTCGTCAACCTGGGGAGCGACGACCAGATCATCTTCTACACCGATGGTGTCGTGGAGGCGTTGGGACCTCGGGATGAGATGTACGGATTCGAGCGTCTCATGGCGGTCATCAACAGGAGCAGGAACCTCAGCGCCCCGGAGCTGCACGACGCCATCCTCAGGGATGTCATGGAATTCACAGGGGACGTGGAGCCCCACGACGACATTACGGTCGTCGTGGTGAAGATCCTTTGACAGG
This sequence comes from bacterium, assembly GCA_020352595.1. Taxonomy (GTDB): domain Bacteria; phylum BMS3Abin14; class BMS3Abin14; order BMS3Abin14; family BMS3Abin14. The sequence goes on from CP070682.1 coordinate 502,781, forward strand.
GGCCGGTGGTAAAGATTTTAACGGGAAGGGAGGGTGACATGAGTGCGAAGGGATTCGGGAGGTGTCTGTTCACGTGCATCGTTTCGGTCGGTCTGCTGGCCGCGAACTGCCTCGCAGACAGCGCCGAGGTTCTGCCGAAGGGGATCTCGAACCTGAGTGTTACGTCCACCTACTACCTTCCCATCGACACCGAGTTCGGCCCCGGCGGTGACAAGGAGAAGGTGTATGCCGATTACACGGGCCTCTCCATTGCCAGCCTTTTCGGTCTGGACCTGGGGACGACCGTGATCGATTTCGAGTATGAGTATTTCTACACCTACATCACCTATCAGTACGGTCTTTCAGACAGGGTCTCCATCGGCCTGACCATACCCTTCAGCAGACAGAAAACGGACCTCGGAGAGGCCAGGATCGACACCAGCGGCGGGGATGCGGCCACCCTCGCCTTTATCGGGTGTTCCGGCGTTCCGGGAGCGGATGACGCCTGCGCCACACAATTCATCCTGGACCAACTGGAGACAACCTTGGGCTACGAGTGGTTCGAGACCTGGTCGGACAGCGGCATCGGGGACATCATCGCCGGGTTGAGATACCAGTATTACAGGGATGAGGATTGGCAGCTGGCTTTTACGGGAGGTATAACGTTCCCCACCGGCGAGGTGGACGATCCCGACAATCTGCTCGACACGGCCTTCGGCAACGGCGCGTATGTTCTGAACTTCCACTTCAACAACGATTTCAAGGGCATCGAGGACCTCGTCCTGAACGGGACCTTCAGGTACGAAATGGTGCTGCCCGCCAAGGAAACCCTGAGAGTGCCCCCCGATGTCAACATACCCATCACCGACGTCAAGGAGAGGGTGGACAGGGACATCGGCGACACCATTGAGCTGGAGCTCTCCGGAAAATACTCCCTTTCTGACACCTGGAGCCTGGGGCTTGTCTACAAGTACGGTCTGGGCATGAAAAACAGGGTCTCCGGAGATTACCCGTCCCTGGAAGACGAGACCGATTACATCGAGCATGTCTACACCGTGGACATCTCCTATTCCACCGTTTCCCTTTACATGGACAAGAAGTTCTCCGTTCCCATGGCGGCTTCCCTCGCGTACCGTGATCGCTTTGCCGGGGAAAACGCCAATAACTCCCAGTACCTGGCCTTTGGACTGAGTGTTTATTTCTAGCAGGCTGCTGAAAAACCCCTTTAAGACGCAGCCTGATAGGGCGACGCGGGGGTCCCGCCCGGGCGGGACCCAGATCCGAGCGGTAAAAAAACCAAGGAATTGGGAGGGTTGGGCCGGGTCGCCCCAGGCCCCCCCACGCGGATAAAGTACCAAAGGGACTTCTTCGGCACCC
>CP070682.1:504236-507913 GCA_020352595.1 bacterium
ATGGCTATTCCCGCCGAAGGGCCGTCCTTGGGCGTGGCCCCCGCGGGAACGTGCACGTGGATGTCCCGCGACAGGATCTCCTGGGGTGAGATCCCGAGGTCCTGGCTGCGGAAACGGATGTAGCTGAGGGCCGCCTGGGCTGACTCCTTCATGACGTCACCCAGGGAGCCCGTCATGGTCAGAGAACCCTTCCCCTTGACGGCGGAGACCTCGATGTTGAGCGTGTCCCCGCCCACGGGCGTCCAGGCGAGGCCGATGGCCACCCCCGTCCTCGCCTCATCCTCCCTGCGCACGCTCTGGAATCTGGGGACACCGAGGTAATTTTCGAGGTTTCTGGCCGTCACCCTGGTGCTGGCCCTCTTCCCCAGGGCGATCTTCTTGGCCACCTTCCGGCATATGTTCCCGATCTCGCGCTCGAGGTTCCTCACGCCGGCTTCCCTCGTGTATTCCAGAATGATCCTGTCAAGGGCCCCTTCCGAGAGGGACAGCTGTCCGGAGGGGATGCCGTTCCTTTCCAGCTGCCTCGGCACGAGGTACCTGAAGGCGATGTGCCTCTTCTCCACCGCGGTGTAGCCGGCCAGCCTGATGATCTCCATCCTGTCCCGGAGGGCCTGCGGGACGGGGTCGGCCAGGTTCGCCGTGGCGATGAACATGACGGCAGAAAGATCGTAGGGCACCCCGAGGTAGTGATCACGGAAACTGTGGTTCTGCTCGGGATCAAGGACCTCCAGGAGGGCGGAGGAAGGGTCTCCCCTGAAATCAGCCCCGAGCTTGTCGATCTCGTCGAGCATGAACACCGGGTTGCGCGAGCCGGCCTGCTTCATTCCCTGGATGATCCTCCCGGGCAGGGCTCCCACATAGGTCCTCCGGTGCCCCCGGATCTCCGCCTCGTCCCTGATGCCGCCGAGGGACATGCGCACGAACTCCCGTCCCATGGCCCTCGAGATGGACTTTCCCAGGCTCGTCTTTCCCACACCGGGCGGGCCCACAAAGCAGATGATGGGGCCCTTGAGCTCCTTCTTGAGCTTGAGGACCCCCAGGTACTCCACGATCCTCTCCTTGATCTTCTCGAGGTCGTAGTGGTCCTCGTCCAGGACCGTCTGGGCGGCCCTCAGGTCGAGACGGTCCCTGGTGGCCTTCTTCCAGGGGATCTCCACCATCCACTCGATGTACGTCCGCACAGTGGCCGCCTCGGCGGAATCAGGGTGCATCTTCCCCAGGCGGTCCAGCTGCTTGTTCACCTCCTCGAGGACATCGGCCGGCATGCCGGCCTTGCTGATCCTCGTCCTGAACTCATCGAGCTCGACAGCTCTCTCGTCCTTCTCTCCCAGTTCCTGCTGGATGGCCTGGAGCTGCTGCCGGAGATAGTATTCCCTCTGGGTCTTGTCGAGCTCCTCCTTGGTCTGGTCCTGGATCTTCTGCTGCATCTCGAGGACCTTGACCTCGCGGTCCAGCAGGTCGTGGACGTAGACCAGGCGTTCGAAGGGGTCCACGGTCCCCAGGACCTTCTGACCATCCTCGAGACCCAGCCCGAGGCTCGACCCGACGAGGTCCGCCAGGCGTCCCGGATCCTCGAGGTTGTCCGCCACCGAAAGAACGTCTGGCGGAACGGGTTTCCCCAGCTGCACAGCCCTGATGAGGCTCTCCCTCGTCGCCCTCACCATGGCCTCCACCTTGACGGGCAGCGGCAGGGTGGTCGCCTCCTCGATGAGCTCCAGCCGGACGGAAAAGAAGGGCTCGGTCCTGAGGTATTCCCTGACCCGGCCTCTCTGAAGCCCCTGAACGAGGATCTTCGCCTTGCCGTCGGGGGTCTTGAGCATCCGGACGATGACGCTGACTGTGCCGAGATCGTGGATCTCCGACGTCCCGGGTTCCTCATCCTCACTCTTGTGCTGGGCTGTGAGGAAGATCAGCCGGTCGCCCTTCAGGGCCTCGTCCAGCGCCCGGATGGACCTCTCCCTGCCCACGATGAGCGGAACGATCATGTATGGGAAGACCACCATGTCGCGGATGGGCAGCAGCGGCAGCACATCGGGGATGCTCAGGCCTTCGCGGTTCCCCTCCTCGCCCTTGCCGCCTGCCTCCTGCCCTCCCTTTTCCTGCTCTTCGCTCATCTGACGTCTCCCGTATTGGACGGATCAGTCGACAATGGGGACCTCGACTATGGACCTTCGACGTTCGTTGACCTTCCTGAAGCTAATCCGCAGGATGCCGTCGACGACCGTTGCCCGGGGCGTGGTTGTGTCGACGCTGCTCGGGATGGTCACGGTCCTCCTGAAAATACCGAATTCCCGTTCAAGGCACAGGTATCTGAGGCAACCGCTGTCCCCGCCGCCCCTTTTGAAACCCTGGACCTTGAGACGGTCCTCTTCGATGGTGACGCTCAGCTCCTCCTTCGCCATGCCGGGGACCTCCATCTCCACCACCACCTCATCCCCTTTCTCGAAGATGTCCATGGCCGGTTCAGAGGTCTCTCCGGCCCAGTCGGGGGCCTTGGGGAACCTGCCGGAGAACTCGTAAACCAGGCGCTGGAAGCGCGTCAGCGTCCAGCCGGTGTTCCAGGTGAAATCGCGTTTTCTCTTCATCCGTCACCCTGTACGGCTATCATCTGCCGCCACGTACGGCAAGGGTGTCCAACAGGTACCGCATGAAAGGCGGTCCCAGGCTCTCGTCCTTGAGAGCGTAGTGCACCGTGGCCTTGAGAAAGCCCAGCTTGTCACCCGCGTCGTGCCGGATCCCGTCGAAGACCAGTCCGTGGACCTCGTCCCTGGCTGCCAGGCGGTCGAGGGCGTCGGTGAGCTGGATCTCGCCGCCGGACCCCGGCTCGAGACCGGCAAGAACCGGAAAGATCTCCGGGACGAGGACGTAACGCCCGATGACCGCGAGGTTGGAGGGCGCCGTGCCCGGGGGGGGCTTTTCGACGAACCTTGAAATGCGAAAGGTGTTCGGGCCAGTCTGAACGCCCTCGATGATCCCGTACCGGTGGGTCTCCTCCGGGGGCACCTCCTGAAGGGCCACCACGGATTTACCCGTGTTTCCGAAGACCTCCGCCAACTGCGCCAGGCACGGGATGGGGGAATCCACAAGGTCGTCGGGGAGGATCACGGCAAAGGGTTCGGCACCCACCGCGTTCATGGCGCACAGGACGGCATGTCCCAGCCCCCTGGGTTCCTTCTGACGGACGGACGAGACCTGGACCATGCGTGAAATGTGCCTTATCTCCCGGAGGACCCCCTCGCTTCCCTTCCCTTCGAGGTGGGACTCCAGGGCCGCATCGATGTCAAAATAGTCCTCGATGGCGGCCTTTCCCCTGGCGGTGACGAAGATGATGTCGCTGATCCCGGATTTCACGGCCTCCGTCACCACCTCGCTGATGAGGGGGCGGTCCACGAGGGTCATGAGCTCCTTGGGGATGGCCTTGGTGGCGGGCAGAAATCTGGTCCCCAATCCTGCCGCGGGAATGACGGCTTTCCTGACCTTCACAGCTCCTCCTTCCAGGCAAAAACCATCAGGAAAATATATCAGATATAGCCAGATGATTAAAACAGGATATTCTCAGGCGTGACACGGGGGCTCGAGGCTTGACAAAAGCAGGGCCTTTGAAAATAATGGGTCCTCATTTTGCCGAAGTGGTGGAACTGGTAGACACGCCATCTTGAGGGGGTGGTGGGCAACCG
>CP070682.1:508013-513924 GCA_020352595.1 bacterium
GCGATTGGCAGCGTAGACCTCGGCTGTACAGCCCAAGTGCCAGGGGTTTTCACGCAAAGCCGTCCCTCGACGAGCTCGGGACCGTGAGCCTGCCGAACGGCGAAGCCGCAAAGAAAGGCAGACCCCATGAGGGGGTTAACCCCATTTTAATACAGGGTTTTCTTGGCGTCTTGGCGGCTTGAGCGAGTCACGCCCCAGGCGTGATGAGCGGGCGTGAGGCTGTTTTTTGCGTCGTGATGCCTGTCGGCTGCGCAACAGCCACCTTCAGGCGGCCCGAGGTTTTGACAACCGCTTTGAGCGGTTCACAGTTCAGGCCCCCGGCTTTGCCGGGGTTACACGGCAGATTTGAGATTCACGCCCTGCGTGTCTCGTCGGCCCTGTCCACCCTGAGCCTGCCGAAGGGCCCGTCCTGAGCCCGTCCTGAGCCTGTCGAAGGGCCTGTCGAAGGATGAGATCTGGGATCCCCTTCACCCCGTGCTGGCGCACCCGGTGGTCCTTTTCTCCGGCGCAACAGCCGTCGCTGAGGGCGTGGGGACCGCCCGCGCGGCGGCTCTCTTGCGGTTCAGGACCTCGTCCACCATGGCGCTGATGAGGCTCTCGTCACCCTGCTCGAACCCCTTTTTCCTGCGTACCTCATTGCCCTTTTCGTCGAAGATGATCATCGTCGGCAGGAAGTCCACCTTGAACTTCAGTGGGATCTCGTTGCCCGGATCCACGAGGAACATGTCCAGGTCGAATTTGTAGTAGTCCAGATAGCGGATGACCCGGGATTCCCCTTCCCTGTCAACGAAGACACCGATCACGGCCATGTCGCCCCTGTATTTGGCCCGGAGCCAATCCAGGGACCTCAACTCCTTGATGCAGGAAACGCAGGTGGTTTCCGTCACGACCATGACGTTGGCCCTGGTGAGGAGGATGTCGTTGAAGGACTTCTTCTGACCGCTTTTGTACTCGAAGAGGGAAAAGTCGGGGCGCTCCTCGACGCCGTAAGATATGCCCACGGTGAGGCTGAACAGAAAGAGGAGCAGGAGGGGAACGCTCAATGCTCGGTGAATTCTCAAGGCATACTCCTTCCGGTGGATTCAAAGGTGGTGAGGTCCATCGTCCTGTATAAAGATGCGGGTTCCCGGTGTCAAGGGAGGGGGGGTCGGAATCCGGTGGGTGATGCCCATTGCCCGGGTCTTGACAGAAACGGAACCCCGGGGCAGAACGCGGAACCGGGAGTCTCCTATTCCTGGAGCACCTCCAGGTTGGCGTACTTCGCGATGAGCTTCTTCTTGCCTCCGCGGGGAAAGTAGACCGTTATGCGGGCCTCGCCGCCGGCCCCCTCCACCTGCATCACCTGCCCGACGCCGAACATGGGATGGCGCACCTGGGCTCCCGGACGCGGGAGATCCTCCCCCTCCACGGGTTCGGGAACGTAGGTGAACTCGCCGATGGGCACCTTCCCGTCCGGAACGGTGTAAAAGGTGGACAGGGAATCCGAAAGGCCGGGGATGGGGTAGGCCGTGTCCCTGTGCAGCTCAACGTGCTCAGCGGGCAGTTCCGAATAGAACCTTGAGGGGAAGGTGTTGTCGTACTGGCCGAAAAGGCGGCGCCTGCGGGCCATGGTCAGGAAAAGCCTCTCCTTGGCCCTGGTCATCCCCACGTAGCAGAGTCGCCGTTCCTCCTCCATTTCTGCAGGTTCGCCCTGGGAGCGGTAGTGGGGAAGCAGGTCCTCCTCCATGCCGGCCATGAAGACCACGGGGAATTCCAGCCCCTTGGCGGTGTGAAGGGTCATCAGGGTTACCGAGGAACCCTCCTCCTTCCAGGAGTCGATGTCCGAAACCAGGGAAACCTGGTCCAGGAAGGCCGCCAGGGTATCGGTGCCGTCCCTCTCCCCCACCGGTCCTTCCTTCAGGAAGTCGTCCACCACGGTGAGGAACTCGTGGAGGTTCTCGATGCGGTTGCGCGCCTCGTCCGTCTGCTCGTCCTGCAGGGATTTCAGGTACCCCGTTTCGTCCAGGACGGCTACGACGAACTCGTCAAGGGCTGTTATGGGAAGCTTCGCCCGCAGTGTGGCCAGGGTCTCGAGGAAAGCCTGGATGGAGCGGGCCGCCTTGCCGGAGATGCCCCCTCTCGAAAGGGCTTCGGCCGCAGACGTCTCCGGGCCGGTACCCGCGGCACCCGCGTCCCTGATCCGCTGGAGGGTGACCTTCCCTGCGCCTCGTGAAGGTGCGTTGATGACCCGCTCGAAACTGCCCCAGTCCGCCGGGTTGAGGATCAGACGCAGGTAGGAGAGGATGTCCCTGATCTCCCGGCGGTCGTAAAAACGCACGCCGCCGACGATGATGTAGGGGATGTTCATGCGACGGAAGGCGTCCTCAACGGCTCGGGACTGGGCGTTGATGCGGTAGAAGACGGCGAAGTCCGAGTGCCTGAGGGATTCTGTGCGCATCAGGTCGTGGATGGTGGAGGCGATGAAATCCCCTTCGTCGCGTTCATCCAGCGCGGCGTAAGCGGTCACCTTCTGGCCTTCGGGACGCACCGCCAGAAGTTCCTTCTCCTTCCGGCCCGTGTTTCGCGCGATGAGGCACGAGGCGGCACCCAGAATGTGCCCTGTGGACCTGTAGTTCTCGCCCAGGGTGACCACCGCGGCCTCGGGAAAGTCCTTCTCGAAATCCAGGATGTTGGTGATGTCGGCCCCGCGCCATCGGTAGATGCTCTGGTCGTCGTCGCCCACGACGCACAGGTTCCGGTGTCCGGCCGTCAGCTGGCGGATGATCTGGTACTGGGCGTGGTTCGTGTCCTGGTATTCGTCCACCAGGATGTACCTGAGGAGCTTCTCGTAGGAGTGCAGGACCTTGGGGTGCTCGCTGAAAAGACGCCACGTGAAAAAGAGCAGGTCGTCGAAATCCAGGGCCTGGGAACGCCTCAGCCGCTCCTCGTACATCCGGTAGGCCTGGACGATCCTCTCCATCAGGTGGTCCCTGCGGACCTCCCCCTGTTCCTGGATGTGGTCCGGATCGAGGAGGGCGTTCTTGGCCCGGCTAATGAGGTAGGACACCCTCCTCGGTGGCAGGATCCTGGCGTCGACGTTCATCTCCGCCAGCACCTCCTTGATCAGGCGGGCGGAGTCGTTGTCGTCGAAGATGGAGAAGTGCCGGCTGACTCCCAGCTGGTCGATGTGCTGCCGCAGGATCCTCACGCAGGCCGAGTGGAAGGTGGATATCCAGACCGCCCGGCCGTCCCTCCCGGCGAGGCCGATGACCCGCTCCCGCATCTCGCCGGCGGCCTTGTTGGTGAAGGTGACGGCCATGATGGCGTAGGGCGGCACCTTGCGCTCCTGCAGGAGGTAGGCGATGCGGTAGGTTATGACCCTGGTCTTGCCGCTGCCCGCGCCGGCCAGGACGAGGAGGGGGCCCTCGGTGTTGGTGACCGCTTCCTTCTGGCTGGGATTGAGGTCCTTGAGGGGAAAGAGGGTTCTACCCTTTTGTTTCATACCTGAAGATCGCCTTGTTGTAGGCCGTGATGATGTCCCTTCGCGTCAGGATGCCCACCAGTTTTTTCGGGTTCCTCGCGTCCACCACGGGCAGCTGCTCGATGTTGCGGTAAGCCAGCTTGGCCAGGGCGTCCTTGAGGTTGTCCGACGGGTTGACGGTGGTCACGGAGGGGGTGGCCAGATCCTTGGCCACGACAAGGTGCTCCAGCTCCGGGGTGAAGACGTGCTGACGGATGTCCTGGAAGGAGAGGATGCCGCTCAGCTCGCCGTTGGCGTTGACGACGGGGAAGTTGGAGAACTTGCTCTGGGTGATGTGACGGAGGATCTCCCTGAAGCGCATGCTCTCGGGGATCACCTCCACCTGGGAGGTCATAGCGTCCCTGACCCTCAGTCCCTGGAGCACGTTGACCTCCCTGCCGGCCTCGATGGTGATCCCTCTCTTGTGCAGGCGGATGGAGTAAATGCTGTGGGGCGAGAGCCCCCGGATGGTCAGGGTGCTCACGATGCAGGCCACCATGATGGGCAGGATGATGTGGTAATCGCCCGTCAGCTCGAAGAGGATGAGGATGTTGGTCAGGGGCGCGTGGGCGGCAGCTGCCACGAGGGCACCCATGCCCACAAGGGCGTAGGCTCCCTTGGTGGCGGTCACCGTCGGGAAGAGACCGTGGACCACTGTCCCGAAGGAGCCTCCCAGCATGGCCCCTATGTAGAGGGAGGGGGCGAAGACCCCCCCTGAACCCCCCGAACCCAGTGTCAGGGAGGTGGCGATGATCTTGAGGAAGATCAGCAGCATCATCACCCAGACGACCATGTTCCCCATGAGGGCCTCGCTCATGGGCTCGTACCCGTTGCCGAAGATCTGGGGGAAGACGAGCCCGACAACGCCGACGATGAACCCCCCGATAGCCGGCTTGAGCCAGGGGTGGATGGGCAGCTTCTCTTCGAAGAAGTGCTCGAACCTGTCCAGGGTCTGGATCCAGAGCAGGGCCACGAGTCCGGCGAGGAGCCCCAGGATGATGTAGAAGGCGATCTCCACGGGGTGGACCAGCTGGTAGAAGGGAACCTCGAAGGCCGGCTGGTTGCCGTGGATGTAGCGGGAGGTGGTGGTGGCGATGACGGAGGACATGATCACCGGGCTGAAGGTGGCCACGTTCCAGTCCCCGAGGATGATCTCCAGTGCGAAGAGGGCCCCTGCGATGGGAGCGTTGAAGGTGGCGGCGATGCCGCCGGCCGCACCGCAGCCCAGGAGCGTCCGGGTGTTGTTGCCCGACATCTTGAACAGCTGCCCCACGGTGGACCCGATGGCGCTGCCGATCTGGGCGATGGGGCCCTCGCGCCCCGCCGAGCCCCCGGTGCCTATGGTGATGGCCGAGGCGATGGCCCTGATGAAGATGGTCCGAAGCTTCAGGACGCCGCCCCGCAGGACCACCGACTCCATGACCTCCGGAACCCCGTGGCCCTTGGCCTCCGAGGGGAAGAGGGCCGAGATGGGTCCGAGGACGAGGCCCCCCAGGGCCGGGATGAAGGGGATGAGGATGCTCGTCACGTCCCCGGCGATGAATCCGCTGTAGGGACCCCAGGGGGCCCAGAGGGTGCCGCGTATGAGGCTGATCAGGGCGATGAAACCGGCAGCGCCGAGCCCGCTGAGAAAACCGATGACCACGGCCAGGGCGATGATGATCGTCCCCTCCGTGAAGAGCAGGTCGAAGTAACGGTTCCTGACCTTTTTCCTGATCTCCCCCATGTCCTGTGCCGGTGGGTTCATGATCACTCCACGGTGACGCTCTTGGCCAGGTTCCTGGGCTGGTCCACGTCCGTCCCCTTGAGCACCGCCACGTGGTAGGCGAAGAGCTGCAGGGGGATGGTGCTGAGGATGGGCGAGAGCAGGGGATCCGTCCTGGGCACCTGCACCAGGTGGTCCGCCTTCTCCTTCAACCGGTCGTCGGCGTGGTCGGTCACCGCGATGACGATCCCACCCCGTGCCTTGACCTCCTCCATGTTGGACAGGACCTTCTCGTAGACCCCGTCCCGGGGGGCCAGGAACAGCACCGGCATCTTCTCGTCGATGAGGGCTATGGGGCCGTGTTTCATCTCGCCGGCCGGGTAGCCCTCGGCGTGGATGTAGCTGATCTCCTTGAGCTTGAGGGCGCCCTCCAGGGCGATGGGGTAGTGGATACCGCGCCCCAGGTACAGGAAGTTGGAGTGCTTGTAGAACAGGCCCGCCAGGTCCTCGATGACCTTCTCCCCCTCCAGGATCTGCTCCACGTGGTTGGGGACGGCCAGGAGGGCGCCGAGGATCTCCCTGGCCCGCTCGGGGCCCAGGACCCCGCGGCGGCGGCCCAGGTAGACTGCGAGGAGTGTCAGGCACATGATCTGGGTCGTGAAGGCCTTGGTGGAGGCGACCCCGATCTCCGGGCCGGCGTGGGTGTA
>CP070682.1:514024-517881 GCA_020352595.1 bacterium
CGGGACCGAGATGTGGTCGATAACTTTCAAAAGCCCCGACACGGGCTTTTTCCCCGCCCCCGCATCACGCGTGATTCTGGCCGCCGTGAGAGGAAAGACAGGTTTTCAGCTGCACTGCGTCACCGTGGGGGAAGGATCCGTCCGGTGGCGACGGCAGCAAGACGCCGGAGGCCGGCAGGGCCTGCCGTACATCCTGTCCTCAGGAGACGACGCCTGGCTCCTGCATGAAACGGCCTCGAGGCTGTCCATGGTCGACGGCAGGGACCTGTGGCTCCGGGATGATCTGGCGGTGCCACCGGATGGCCCACCCCCCGTCCTGGACGGCGACGACCTGCTGCTTTTCGACGTGAAGGGGCAACTGGTGCGCGTCGCGGCCGGAACGGGGGAGACGCGCTGGGCCATCAGGATGCCGGACGGTTTCCAGCCGTCGGCCATCTCCCCCGGTGGGAGGATCGTGTTCGTCAGGGGCCTCGAGGCGGGGAGCGGCGCGGGCGGGCACCTGCTGCTGGCCCTGTCGAGGGCTGACGGGAGCAGACTGTGGTCCTTCGCCGCGCCCGAGCCCGTGATGAGCAACATCGTCCAGCGCGAGGGCAGGGTCTACTTCGGGACGACCTCCTCCCTCATCGCCCTCGACGCCGGGAGCGGCGACAGGGTCTTCCAGTCCCGGGCCACCGGCGCCGGCTGGCTGTACCCGGTCAAGCTAAGGGACTATCCCGACAGGATCGTCTACACCAGCGAGTTCACCGCCGCAGGCTTCGATCCGTCATCGGGGAAGAGGCTTTTTTCCCACGGCGTCAGCCCGGTGTCGAGCGAGGCGGACCTCGCCGCCCTGGACGCCGCCATCCCGCGCCTGAAGGGGGAGGTGGAAAAGCTGGGCAAGGAAAAGACCGACTTCGGCTCTTCCTACGCCTTCGGACAGATGACGCACTTCCAGTCGCAGGCCGATTACTACAGGATGAGGGGCGACAGGGGCATGGAGGCGAAGTACCGGAGCGACGCCGATTTCCAGCGCAGCTTCTTCCTCTATTTCGGAACCGCCGAGGTCATCGTGGACATCGGCAGGATCCTGGAGATGCGCTCCATCGAGGCCTCCATCGACCGGCAGATGCTGTTTCGCTCCTCCATTCTCAGGTCCTGCTCCCTCGGCGAGATCGGGGATTACGTCGTCCGGGCGGACAGGAAGTGGGTGTCGGAAGCCGACGACTTCATCGGGGTCACGGTGGTCCACCTGCCGACGGGGAAAGCCGGCTTCACGGTACTTTCGCCGGCATACATGAGTTACGGTTTGTGGAACCTGGTGGACTTCGAGCGGAAGGTCGTCCTTCACCACGGGATCGGGCTCAACCCCTCCGATTATGAATACAGCAATGCCAGGGAGATCTTTCCCTACGGCAAGGTGAGGACCATAAACACCTATCTGATCGCATGGCCGATCACGCTGCCCCGTTAGGACCGTCCCCGGGGACCTATAATTGGCCATCTGGAAAGAGCGATCCCCGTACCAGGGGCCGGGACCCCTGACGTCGGGAGCCGTGTGTCATCCGGTTCCCGGTGCACCGGGGGAAGGCTTCGCCTCGACCGGGTCACCACCCGGAGATCTTGGGCGAAATACGGAAAGGAGTCCGGCATGAGTGGACACAGGTGGTTCGTAACGCTGTCCTGCCTCCTCGTCGGGGCGTCCGCGCTGTTATACTTCGGGCATTTCCTGATATTCCACGACCCCCACCACATATTCATATACATGATCGGCGACATCGCCTTCGTCCCCCTCGAGGTCCTCCTGGTCACCATCATCATCCATCGCCTCCTCGAGGGCAGGGAGAAGAAAACGCGCCTCGAGAAGATCAACATGGTCATCGGTGTTTTCTTCACGGAGCTGGGGACGCAGCTCCTCGAGCGCCTGACGCCCCTTTACGCCAGGGGGGACAAGGCCCTCGACGACCTGCTCTCGGACATCAGGGGGTGGGACGACGAGCGCTACACCCAGGCCCTGGTCTCTCTGAAGAAGATCAGTCCCAGGATACGCTGCGCCCCGAGCGATCTCGTCGCCCTTGACGGTCTTCTCAGGGAGAAAAAGGAGGTCCTGGTCAGGCTCCTCGAGAACCCCAACCTTCTGGAACACGAGAATTTCACGGAACTCCTGTGGTCTGTCACCCACGTCGCCGAGGAACTGGGGGCCAGAAAGGACCTTCACGACCTGACGGAAACGGACGTGGCCCACCTGAGCGGGGACGTCAACCGCGCCTTTGCCATCCTGGTCCGGGAATGGGTCCTCTACATGGGCCATCTCCGGAAACGCTACCCCTACCTCTTTTCCTTCGCGCTGAGGACAAACCCCTTCGACGCCGGAGCATCCGTGGAGGTGACATGAGGTGAACCGCCCGCGTCACCTGCCGTAGATGTATTTTCCTATCCTCCTGACCCTCTCCATCTCCCCTTCATCCAGGGCTCCCCTCGCGAGAGCCCTGAAGTTCTCCTCCATCTGCCCGGCCGTTTTGGGGGCCGTCAGGCAGACGTGCTCATCGGGATGGGATAGGAAGAAGCGGTAGCACTCGGCCGCTGTGAGAGGTCTTTCGCCTTCAGGCATGTTCTTGTCCCTGAGCGGTTTGCGCCAGCAGGTGGCCGTGTAGATACCGATGCCCGGGCGGTTGTCTGCCGGCAGGTGGGGAAAAACATCCTGCTCGGCTCCCGCGTGGACGACGTTGTAGCGGATGTGCAAAAAATCCGATGGGGTGCTCACCTCGCCCCGGGCGACCTTCGGGAAGAGAGGCCGGTCGTGGCTTGATATCCCGGCAAAGCGGACCTTGCCCTTCTCCTTGAGGCTCCTGATGCCCTCCATCAGGCTGGGCTTAAACGGTTTTCGCACGTCCTGGAATAGCAGGTCGAGCCACTGCAGGCCCAGTTTTGCCAGCCACCTGTCCACGTACTTTTCCAGGCTGCGGCCGCCGAAGCCCCCGAAGTAGGGCCTTGCCAGGATGATGAACAGGTCGTCCCGGCAGCCGGGGGCCAGGTTGCGGATGGCCGTGACCATGCCTGAGAGGTTGAGAAGGGGGGATATGTAGAAGTAGTTCACCCCGTACTCGTGGTAGGCCCTCTCCATGGCAGTGGCGGGCACGCCGTAGCCCGAAGCGATGCCGACGCGGCTCACCAGAACGCCCGTCCTTCCGAAGGGTGTGCGCCCGGCAATGTCCATGGCGGCCCTCCTTCCTGGGATTCAGCGTCGGGGCGGTAATGGGGCTGATCCGGACCATTGCCGCACAAGGCGCCGCCATTCACGCCGCGAGCCCGAGCTCCTGTCCCGAGATTTGATATTTGAAGACCCTGGCCTGCCTGTCCGTCGTCTTGTCCACCATAGCTTTAGCGACGGTGGAAGCTCAAGGAGCGAAGCCGGAAGCCTGTCGCCTGCCCTGAGCCTGGTCGAAGGGAGTGGCCGTCCCCCCGCAACCGCTCTCAGTACACGAAGAACTGCCACGGGTAGGAACCTCCCGCGGAGTTGATATCCGCCAGCATTGAGGGGGCCGCCAGCATGTCGTACCGCCAGGGTTCGAAACCGCTGGCCGTGTTATAGCCGCTGAAATAAAGGCTGCCGTCAAACACGGCCCCGTCGTCGTCGTAGCCGGTCTGAACCGTAGAGGCCCCCGCCACCTTGGCGGGAGCATCCACGCCGTTGTAGGACCACAGCGTCCTCCCGGAGCCGTCTTCGGCCCCGAAGAAAAGCATCCCGCCATACACGATCAGGCCCCACGGGGAGGAACTCCCACCGGGATACAGGTCCGTCACCATCTGTGCGCTGTCGGTGTCATCGTCGTAGACCCACAGTTCGCTGTTCCCCACCTCCGCTGAGGCAGTGAAGTAGA
>CP070682.1:517981-521032 GCA_020352595.1 bacterium
ACTCGTCGCAGTTCTCGGTCAGCAGCTGGGAAGCCGACTCTTGGAGGCTCAGGCCGATGACCCTCTTGCCGTTCTCCTTGAGTTTGGAGACCAGTGGTGAAAAATCCGAGTCCCCGGAGACGATGACGAAGGTGTCGATGTGCTCCTTGGCCCAGGACAGGTCAAGGGCGTCCACCACCAGCCGTATGTCGGCCGAGTTCTTGCCGTCCATCTGGCGCTTGGGGATCTCTATGAGCTCGAGCCCGGCCTCGTGGAGGGCGTGCTTGTAGTCCGAGTACCTGACCCAGTCCGCGTAGGCCTTCTTCACCACGATCTTGCCCTTCTCCACAAGGCGCTCCAGGACCAGGTGGATGTCGAACTTCCTGCTTTTCTTGTCCTTCCCCTTGAAGCCGAGGGCGATGTTCTCGAAATCGACGAAAACAGCCAGGGTGTGGCCGTTGCTGTCAGGTTGCATCTTTATTCTCCTTTGATCTGCTCGTCCAGAGGACCACCCTGTTCTTGCCCAGGGTCTTGGCCTGGTACATGGCCTGGTCGGCTATCTGGATCAGGTCCTCCGGGAACCTGCTGGTGTTGTTGGGATAACGGGCCACTCCCAAGCTGGCGGTGATCCCCGATTCGGCGATGGCCTTGCGCAGCCGCTCCGAGAGCCTGAGGGCGTTGTCGGCGTCCGTGTCGGGCGCGAGGACGACGAACTCCTCCCCCCCGAACCGCGCCGCGATGTCCGAGCTCCTGACGCCCCTCTGGATGATCTGGGCCACGGTCCTGAGAACCTGGTCACCGTGCTGGTGGCCGTACCGGTCGTTGACATCCTTGAAGTCATCGAGGTCCACCATGATCAGGGTCATGGCGATGTCGTGGCGCCTGGAGCGGTAAAACTCCTTCTCCAGGGCGGCTATGAGGAGACGGCGGTTGTACAGGCCGGTGAGAAAGTCCCTGACCGAAAGGTCCTTCACCCTCTCGTGAACGGTCTCGAACTCCTTCATGTAGGCCTTCAGGGCGTCGGACTGGGTGAGGATGCCCACCAGCGTCCCCTTCTGGCTCACGATGGGGAATCGCCGGAACCCCTTCTCGGCCATGAGGGAGACGGCCCGCTCCACGTCCATGTCCGCGGCCAGGGTCTCAACCGGCGCGGACATGACCCTTCCCGCGGTTATGCCGGCAACGCTGCCGCCGTTTTCCGCGAGGCGTCGCACAAGGTCCCTCTCGCTGATGATGCCGATGACGCGCCCCTTCTCCTCAACGACGACGCAGGAGATCCTTTTCCTGCTCATGAGCCGGCCAACGGAGAGGAGGGTGGTCCTGGGGGTGACGGTGGCCACCTGTCTCGACATGATGGAACTTATCTTCATGCGTCTCCTTCCTCCATTGAGGTGGATGGTCCCTGAAAGTACAAAAAAATTCTACACATTTTTGACGATCCGGGCAAACGGGAAGTCCGGGCTCGCACGGTGGTGCCGGGGTGCCTTGCCGCCTGCCGGCCATGGAGCGTTTTGGGGCACGAGGTCTGAACTTTTTTCGCAGATGGTCCACACGGGGGCGTGGATGCCGGCGTTTCCGGGCAGTGTCCTCCGGTTCGATTCTTGCAATCCATGCCGGGTTGGTGCTCATTGCCTGTTGAAATCACGGAGAGATTAGCCGAATATGAAAGCACTACCCCGTAGGGGGTGAAGGAGGACGACATGAAACGGTTGGCCGTATTTCTGGTTATTCCACTGATGGTCCTGGCCGTGGCGGCTGCGGCCTGGGCACGGCCCTTCCCCGCCACGGACGTGAGGGCCCTGGGAATGGGCGGCGCCTTCGTGGCCGCCGGCGACGGCATCGGGGCGGTCCAGTACAACCCGGCCCTGCTGGGTGAGAACACCACCGTGGCGGTCTCGGTGCCCAACATCGTGCTGCGCCTCGAGGACCACATCGGGCTGGAGGATCTGCTCAACGACCTGGAAAACCTCGGGCCTACAGACCCGGCCGCCCAGGACATCCTCCTGCGCCTCGAACAGGAAGGCGGTTCCGTGGACGTCCAGGGGTCCGTCAGTGCCGGGGCGGGTTTTTCCGCCTTCGGCATCGGTGCAGGCGTGTCCTACGGCAGCCTGATCTTCGGAACCGCTTTTCCCAGCATCACCAGCACTACACTGCCCACACTGGCTGGAAGCCTTGAATACCGGGCCGTGGAGGCCAGGCAGATCATCCTCACCGGCGCCAAGAGTTTCGGCAACATCGTCGTGGGTGCCAACCTGCGGCAGATCGACGCGACGGTGTATTCAGGCTCCGAGGACATCTTCACCGACCCGGGTATCGGCATCGGCGACGTCACATCCGGCACGGAGAGCGATGAGACGGCCACCGCCATCGACGTGGGTGTCCTCTTCGGGCTCATGCCCATGGTGGACGTGGGGATCGTGGCCCGGGACGTCAACGGCCCGAGTCTCGGAGACATTGATTTCGATCCCATGTACCGGATCGGTGCGGCAGTGAGACTGCCCATGGTCACCATCGCCGCCGACCTGGACATCAGCGAGAACTCCCTGGAGGACGCCACGGAGTACCAGGAGTGGGCCCTGGGGGCCGAGTTCGACGTGTGGGCCATTGCCCTCCGGGCGGGCCTGAGCAACAACTCAGG
Source organism: bacterium (assembly GCA_020352595.1). Taxonomy (GTDB): domain Bacteria; phylum BMS3Abin14; class BMS3Abin14; order BMS3Abin14; family BMS3Abin14. The sequence goes on from CP070682.1 coordinate 520,599, forward strand.
CCTGGGCGGCTCGCCGACCCTCATCCACGCGGGTGTCGGCCTGGGGTTCCTGGACATCGGGGCGGCCTTCGCCCAGGAAGGGGACTACTACATGGCAGGTCTGAACCTGAACCTGGGGTTCTGAAAACCAATCTCAGATCTCATATCTCAAATTTCACAAGGGGCGCTCACAGCGCCCCTTGCCGTTTTGAGAAAAATTTTCGGTGAAGCTGGTCCCCATGCCCCGACTGCCAGGAACCGGGGTTACAGTGAAGGAGGATGACCCTTGAACCTTATCTTCTGAACTCTTGCCTCATTTTCCGCTCCTCCTTCCTCCTCAGACCAGTGTCTCGTAACCCTTCAGTTCCTCCTTGACCACCCTCGACCTGTCGATGCCCAGGGAGTCGAGGCACTTCATGACAGACCCGACCATGGGGGGCGGGCCCGACACGAAG
>CP070682.1:521132-523655 GCA_020352595.1 bacterium
CACTCTCTTATCTCTTGGAACTCTTCCCTCTTTTCCCATACCTCCTGCTGCCCCCAAAGTGCTAAATTAGTGGAGTGACCACCTTCCAAAACAACATCATGCGCATGAAAATAATCCGGGTTCTATGCCTCTTTACGGTTCTCCTGGCGGCACCGGCGGCGGCCCAGGAAACGGCCTCGCTGAGCCTTCAGGTCCGGGTCGAGGGGATCGAGGGGGATCTGCTGCAGAACGTCCTCCTCACCCTGAGTATCGAAAAACGCAAGGCACACCCCTATCTGAACCCGTCCATGATCCGCAGGCTCCACGGCAGCGCCCCCGGTGAGATCCGCACTGCCCTCGAACCCCTCGGGTACTACCGGCCGGTTATCGAGGCGGACCTGCAGTCGGAGGGTCAGCAGTGGACAGCCGTCTACCGCGTTGATGCCGGCGAACCAGTCCGCGTGGGCCGCATTTCCCTGACGGTTACCGGACCCGGCCAGGGCCAGCCGGAGACCGCCGAGGCCCTCAAACAATTCAGGCTCATGACGGGGGAGGTCCTGGTCCACGGGGTCTACGAGGAAGGCAAGCGCCTGGTGCTCAACGCCCTGCGCCAGGAGGGCTACCTGGACGCCCGGTTCCCCGTGAAGGAGGTGGAGGTGGACCCCGATCGCGACACGGCGGATGTCCTCCTCGAACTGAACACGGGTCCCAGGTTCCGCTTCGGCCCCGTGATCTTCGACCAGGATTTTCTCGGCGAGAGATACCTGCGCGGGTTCGTCACCATCGAGGAGGGCGACCCCTACAGGCTGACCGCCCTTCTGGACCTGGAAAGGGCCCTCGCCGATACCCGACAGTTCCAGAGGGTGGACGTCCGGGCTCCCAGGGATGCGGCCGTGGACCTTGAGATCCCGATAACGGTGCACCTCCTGCCGGGCCCCTCCCGGAAGATCACCGCGGGCCTCGGTTACGGCACCGACACGGGACCGAGGGGGCGCGTGGGCTGGGTGCACCGGAGGGTCAACAGGAAGGGGCACCGCTCAACGGTGGACCTCGTTGCCTCAACCGTGACCCAGGAGTTCACCGCGAAGTACATCATCCCCCTGGATCGTCCCCGCACCGACCACCTCGACTACTCCCTGGGCTGGTCCAGGGAGAGGGTCGAGGACGTGGACCGCGAGACCTACCTTGCAGGAACCAGCCTCACCCGGCTGAGGGGAAAGCTCCAGGAGACCCTGTTCCTGAACTTCGAGCAGGAGAGGTTCACAGCCGGCGTCGACACGAGCACGAGCATCCTCCTCATCCCCGGTGTGAACTGGACCCATGTGGTTGCCGATGACCGGATCCGGACCTCGAAGGGATACAAGGGGATCCTTCAGCTGAAGGGCGCGTCGCAGGAGCTCTTCTCGGAAACCTCCTTCGCCCAGGCCTCCCTTTTTCTCAAGGGCATCCTCTCCCTGTCGGGGGAGCTTCGGCTCCTGGCAAGGGCGGAGCTGGGAACCAGCTGGGTCCAGGAGTTTTTCGAGCTCCCCTCCTCCCAGCGTTTCTTCGCCGGTGGTGACCGCAGCGTGAGGGGCTACGACTACAAGTCCCTGGGCCCCACCGACAGCACCGGAGAGGTGGTGGGCGGTAGGCACCTGGCCGTGGGAAGTGCCGAGGTGGAGCTCTTCCTCTCTGAAAACTGGGGCGCGGCCGTATTCGTCGACACGGGCAACGCCTTTAACGAAACGTCCGAGTCCCTCGAGACGGGAGCGGGGGCGGGGATCCGTTGGCACACGATCATCGGCCCTATCCGGCTCGACTACGCCAGAGCCGTGACCATGGAAGGGAAACCGTGGCGCCTGCATCTGAACATAGGGCCCGACCTGTGAGGCTCCGGCTCATCGCCGTCCTGGCGGTGTCTGTCGCGGGGATCGTCACCCTCGCCGGCGGCTTTTTCCTGCTGACCGAACCCGGGCTGCGCATCCTCGTGGCCCAGGCAAGCTCCCTTGCGCCGGGAACTCTCACGGTGGACCAGGCGCGGGGAAGGGTGGCGGGCCCCATGCACCTTAACGGAGTGCGCTACGTGGACGGGGACCTCGTGGTGGAAGCGGCAGACCTTACAGCGGACCTCGTCCTATCGTCCTTCCTGGCGGGAAGAGTGGACCTGGCGGAAGTTGCCGTCAGCGGCCTGGCCGTACGCCTCCCCCCTTCTTCCGAAGACAAGGCCCCCGACCGGGAATGGCCCTCCGAGATCAGGACTCCACTTACCCTGCGCCTTCATGGGGGCGTGGTCGAGGATGTGACCATTATCCCCCACCAGGGGGATCCCGTTGTCATCGAGCGCATCGCGGCCAGCGGCGCCATCGGCCGGAAGGGCCTTTCCGTCGACAGCCTCGCCGTGACCAGAGAGGCCCTGGTCCTGGATGTCTCGGGCCGGATAAGGAACGACTACCCCCAACCCGTTGACATCCGGTACGCGTGGTCCCTCGAACCGGAGGACCGGGCTTCTTTCCAGGGGGATGGGGAGATCACGGGCAGCTGGACGGCCCTGACGGTAAGGCACCG
>CP070682.1:523755-527790 GCA_020352595.1 bacterium
GAAGCGTCACTACGCCCTGAAGGAAGACGGTCGGTTCGTGCCCACATCCCTCGGGATGGGCGTCAACGAATACCTCGTCAGCAGGTTCCCCCGCCTGGTGGACGTGCAGTTCACGGCCAGGATGGAGGACGAACTGGATCTGGTGGAGGAAGGGGGCAAGAGTTACGGCGAGGTCCTGGAGGCGTTCTACAGCCCCTTCACCTCGGAGCTCGCCAAGGTCGAGGAGAAGGACGAGGAGTTCACCTGGGGGCAGACCGACCTCAAGTGCCCTGAATGCGGCAGGGACCTCCTCGTGAAGACCAGCGGGAGGACCGGCGAGTTCCTCGCCTGCAGCGGGTATCCCCAATGCCGTTTCACCTCGGATTTCACCCGGTCCCCTGACGGGCGGCTCCATCTGACCAGCGGGGAGGAGAGGCCCGAACGATGTCCCCAGTGCGAGAGCCCCATGGCCCTTAAGCAGGGGCCGGGAGGGCCCTTTCTGGGCTGTACGCGCTACCCCGAATGCCGGGGCACCCGTCCCCTCTCAACGGGGGTTCCCTGCCCCCTGGAAGGTTGCACCGGGGAGCTCGCGGTCCGCAGGACCCGAAGGGGAAAGACATTCTACGGATGCTCCTCCTACCCCGCCTGCAAATTCGCCCTCTGGGACGAACCGCGGGCAGTCCCTTGCCCGGCCTGCGGCTTCAAGGTCATGACGCACCGCGCCACCAGGAAAGGCGACGTGCTCGTGTGCGCCGACAAGACGTGCGGCCACCGGGTCCAGGGAGATGAAACCGGTTAGGGTCATCGGGGGCGGCCTCGCCGGGTGCGAAGCGGCCTGGCAGATCTCGCGCAGGGGATATGCCGTCGAGCTCCTGGAGATGAGGCCCGGCAGATCGACCCCCGCCCACAGGACCGCCGACCTCGCGGAACTCGTCTGCAGCAATTCCCTGAAATCAACGCGCACGGACCGTGCCAACGGCCTCCTCAAGGAGGAGATGCGCCTGGCCGGCTCCCTCATCCTGGAGGCGGCGGCGGCCGCATCCATCCCCGGCGGGTCTTCCCTGTGCGTGGACCGAAACCGTTTTTCCAGCTTCGTTGAGGGCGCCATCCGGGACCGCGGAAACATCACTGTAAGGAGGGAGGAGGTCACCGAGGTACCCCGGGGGGAGCCCGTGGTCATCGCCACAGGCCCCCTGACATCGGACGCGCTCTCGGCCTCTCTTCAGACCCTGCTCGGTCTCGAGTCCCTCTTTTTCTACGACGCCATCGCGCCCACCATCGACGCGGAGAGCATCGACTGGGAGACGGTCTTCGTACAGGACCGGTACCAGGAGCCCGGATCGGGCTCCTACGTCAACTGCCCCCTGGACAGGGAGCAGTACCGGAGCCTGGTCAGCGCCCTCAGGGCTTCGGACACCCTGAAACCCCGGGACTTTGAGGACGAACGGTACTTCGAGGCCTGCCTGCCCATCGAGGTCATGGCGTCCAGGGGAGTGGACACGCTGGCCTTCGGTCCCATGAGGCCCGTGGGCCTTACCCATCCCGCAACAGGCAGACGACCCCACGCGGTGGTCCAGCTGCGCCCGGAGAACCGCGAAGGGACCATGTTCAGCATGGTGGGATTCCAGACCCGCCTGAGCTTCAGGGACCAGGAGGCCGTCTTCCGCACCATCCCGGGGCTGGAGAAGGCCCGGTTCGAGAGGATGGGAACCATTCACCGCAACACCTACGTGGACGCCCCCTCGGCACTGGACAGGTTCCAGAGGGCCAGAAGGAGACCGGGCCTCTTCTTTTCCGGTCAGCTCGCCGGCGTGGAGGGGTACGTGGAATCCGCGGCCAGCGGCCTCATGACGGGACTCTACGTCTGCCATGCCCTCCAGGGCCGGGAACCCGAGCCCCCTCCTCCCACGACGATGATCGGGGCCATCCTCGACAGGCTCTCATGTCCCGAGCCTGCCCCATTCCAGCCCGTGAACGCCCAGTTCGGCCTTCTGCCGCCGCCGGAAGACCCGACCCTGAAAAAGGACCGCAGGAGGGAGGCCCTGGCCCTCAGGGCTCTGGATGACATGGCGGCGTACCTGGAGAGCACCCGGGCGGGCATCCCGGTTTCTGCCGGTTAGGCCCCGGGATCCCTCCGGACCCGGCCGGGGATCCTGTCCCCCCCGCACCTTCCCGGTTGGTCTGGACTTTACCCCGTAAAAGCAATATTATTTTTATTTTCCGAGGGGGATACATCCCATGACGCGTTCCATCCGGCAGCAGGAGGAGATCGCGGAAGCGGACAAGGTGATGGAGGCTTTCCTCGACCACATGGGGAAGGTCAGGAACGCCTCGGACAGCACCGTACAGGCCTACAGGAGGGACCTGGCGGAGTACCTGGCCCACGTGAGGGAAAGGGGCCTGCCCATGGGCAGTCCCGAGGCCGTGAGATCCTTTCTCGGGCACCTGTTCCGACGGGGCCTGGCCCGCTCCACCATGGCCCGCAAGGTTTCGGCCGTCAGATCATTGGGCAGGTTCCTCGTTCGCGAGGGCTTCCTCCAGGCCAACCCTTGCGACGGCGTACCGACACCGAAACTGCCGCGGATCAATCCGAGGTTCCTGAGCCTCGAGGAGATCACGTCCCTGCTGGACGCCTCGGCCGGAGAGAGCCCTTCGGACCTGCGGGACCTGGCCATCTGGGAACTGCTCTACTCATCGGGTTTGAGGGTGAGCGAACTGGCGGGGATGAACGCGGGAGACTGGGACGCGGAGGGGAGCCTGGTCCGCATCAGGGGCAAGGGCCGCAAGACCCGCATCGTGCCGCTGGGGCAGAGGGCCGCGGGCAGGCTGGCCGGGTACCTGGAGGCATCGGGAAGGTGGCCCCTTGAAAGGAGCGACGCTCCCCTCTTCCTGAACCGCAGCGGCGGACGCCTCAGTGTCAGGGGCATCCAGAAGCGCCTCGAGAAAAGACTCAGGGACTGCGGGCTCGACAACCGGATCAGCCCCCATGTCCTCAGGCACACCTTCGCCACCCATCTCCTTGAGAGCGGCGCGGACCTGAGGGCGATCCAGGAAATGCTGGGCCACGAGAGCCTGCAGACCACCCAGCGGTACACCCACGTGACCCTGGACCGGCTGCTGGAGGTCTACGACAGATCCCACCCGCGATCAGAGCGAAAGGGAGGGGGCGAATGAGAGGCACGACCGTCCTGGCCGTCAGGCGCATGGGCAAGGTGGCCATGGGGGGGGACGGCCAGGTCACCATCGGAGAAACGGTGATCAAGCACACCGCCCGGAAGGTCCGTCCCCTCTTCCAGGGCAAGGTCCTGGCCGGTTTCGCCGGCTCGACGGCGGACGCCTTCACCCTCTTCGAGAGGTTCGAGAAGAAGCTGGAGCAGTACCAGGGGAACCTGTCGCGGGCTGCGGTGGAGCTGGCCAAGGACTGGCGGACGGACAAGGTCCTCAGGCGGCTGGAAGCTCTCATGGCGGTAGCCGACGGCCAGTCCATGTTCCTGATCTCGGGCACAGGGGACGTTCTCGAACCGGAAGGGGATGTGCTCGCCATCGGGTCGGGGGGGCCCTTCGCCCTCGCCGCGGCGGAAGCGCTGGTGCGGCACACCGAGATGAGCGCCCTGCAGATCGTGCAGGAGGCGCTCTCCATCGCCGCGCGGATCTGCGTCTACACCAACGACCAGATCCACGTGGAGGAACTGGGATAAACAGTGGCCGGAGTTCGGTATCGGGTGTCTGGTAAGGGCACCCCCGGGTTCCCAACCGGCCTGCGTAACAAACTGCAGAGCCGTTAAGGCTGGACAGGGCTCTACTCCGGCCAAACAACTTTCTGGATTTTGGATTTTGGACCAGCTTGATATCTGAGATCTGAGATTTGAGATATGAGATCAGGGATTTGACCCATGACCCAGCACAACTTCACGCCACGCGAGATCGTCGACAGCCTGGACCGGTTCATCATAGGCCAGAACATGGCCAAGAGGTGCGTGGCCATTGCACTCCGGAACCGATGGCGCCGGCAGCAGGTGCCGGCGGAGCTCAGGGACGAGATCGCTCCCAAGAACA
>CP070682.1:527890-530474 GCA_020352595.1 bacterium
CCTTGCCCTGGCCGGGGAGTTTTTCAACCTGAAGGACGAAGAGGGAAGGAAAAAGGGGGAATAGGGCAAGGTCTTTACGCCGGCAGAGGTCAGCCGTTATCCTTCATCCTTCCGTACTCGTCCTTCCTTTTCTCCGGACCCTGCAATTTGGACACTGCACTGCTGCTGTTCGATTCCCTGGTCGAGGGGCTCTTTCTCTTCGACAGGGAGGCCCGCCTCCTGAGGATCAACCCGGGCGGTGAGAGGATCCTGGGCAGGTCCGGGAGGGCCCTGGCCGGCCTGGGCCCCGGCGAGGTCTTTCCCGGGAACCCCGAGATGGCCGACCTCGTCAGGGCCTGCCTGGACGAGAACCGGGCCCTCGTGTACAGCGGCATCGATTTCCGGGACCCCGACGGAAAGCTTTTTGCCCTCTCGGTGAGCGCCTCCCCCGTCCAGGAGTCGGACGGGACCCTCGTCGGGGCGGCCCTGCTCATGAGGGACGAGACGCTGCTCAAGGAGATCGACCGCTCCTTCCGGAGGGCCGACCAGCTCGCCACGCTGGGAGTCCTCAACCTGGGCATGGCCCACGAGATCAAGAACCCCCTCGGCGGCATCAAGGGGGCCACCCAGCTCCTGCGGGCCGACCTCGAGGAGGGCAGCCCCGTGGTGGAGTACTGCGACGTCATCCTCAGGGAGGTCGAGCGCATCGACGGCCTGCTGGAGGGCCTCCTGGCGGCCATCCCCCGCGAGGAGGTGCGCCTGGAGGAGATCAACATCCACGAGGTGCTCAACGAGGTCCTGACCCTCATGGAACTGTCCGAAGAGACGTCCGGCCTGACCTTCACCAGGCTCTACGACCCCAGCCTCCCCACCATCCGGGGGGACCGCAACGGGCTCACCCAGGTCTTCCTGAACCTTCTGAAGAACTCGGTGGAGGCCTCCCCCGAGGGCGGCCGGATCACCGTCCGGACCCTGGTCCCCGTGGGCGCCCCCGTGGGAGGGGGCGGCGCTCAGGGCGGAGCACACCGTTCCGGCGTCCTGGAGGTCATCGTCCAGGACGAGGGGCCCGGCTTCGGTTCCGACGTCAGGGAGTTCGCCATGCCCTTCTACACCACCAAATCCAAGGGGGTGGGGCTGGGCCTGGCCATAAGCGAACAGATCGTTCAGAACCACGGCGGCACCCTCGTTCTCGACCACGGGGAGGGAGGCGGGGCGCTGGTGAGGGTGTATCTGCCTCTCAAGGCGGGGCAGGGTGAATAGCCATGTCCGGATGCAGGTATCGCGGTGACGGCGTGTCGGGGAAGTGCCGGAACCCTGCTTTGAGATCTGAGATCCCCGCCCTGAGCTTGCCCTGAGCTTGTCGAAGGGTGAGATCTGAGATTCGCTTTTCAGGAGAAACCCATGGCCAACAAGATCCTCGTAATCGAAGACGACCAGAGCATGCGCTGGGTCCTGGAGAAGTCCCTCACCAGGGAGGGCTACCTGGTGACCTCGGCACCGGACGGGCGCTCGGGCCTGGCCGCCGCAGCCGAGACCAACCCCGAACTGGTGGTCCTGGACATCCTCATGCCGGACATCGACGGCCTGACAGTGCTTCGCAAGCTCAGGGAATCGCGGCCGCACATCCCGGTGCTCATCATCACGGCCCAGAACATCATGACCCACGCCGTGGAGGCCATGAGGCGCGGAGCCTACGACTACCTTCCCAAGCCCTTCGACATCCCGGTCCTCCTGGAGAGGGTGGCCAGGGGCCTCGCCCACGCCAGGACCGCCGAGACCCAGAGGACGGAAGAGGCCATGCCGGCCGAGATGGAGGACATGATCGGGACCTCCCCCCTGATGGAAGGCCTCTTCAAGGCCATGGGGAGGGTGGCGGCCACCGACGCCACCGTCCTCATCCTCGGGGAGAGCGGCACCGGCAAGGAACTGGTGGCCCGGGCCATCCACCGGTTCAGCAACAGGGTCGGCAAACCCTTCGTGGCCGTGAACGCCTCGGCCATCCCTGGGGACCTGCTCGAGAGCGTCCTCTTCGGGCACGAAAAGGGCGCCTTCACCGGGGCCATCGAGAGCCGCAAGGGCAAGTTCGAGCAGGCCGAGGCGGGGACCCTATTCCTGGACGAGATCGGCGACATGCCCCTGAACCTCCAGGCCAAGATGCTCAGGGTCCTGGAGAACAAGGAGTTCGAGCGCGTGGGGGGGCAGAGGCCGCTGCATGCGGATGTCCGTGTCATCTCCGCCACCCACCGCGACCTGTGGGATGCCGTCAAGCAGGGGGACTTCAGGGAGGATCTGTTCTACCGCCTCAACGTCGTCTCCCTGCGCGTGCCTCCGCTGAGGGAGCGGCGGGAGGACATCCCGGTCCTGGCCGACCACTTTCTCAAGACCTTCGCCAGCGAGGAGGGCAAGGAGCCCAAGTCCCTTTCCGAGGGGGCCATGGGGGTGCTTTTAAAGCACCTGTGGCCGGGCAACGTCCGGGAACTGATCAACACCCTCAAGCGGGCGTCGGTGCTGGCGGCCGGCCCTGTGATCCAGGTCTCGGACCTCGGCCTGCTGATGGAGGGCGACGAGATGGGCGCCGGGAGCACCTTCGACGAGTTCCTGGCCC
>CP070682.1:530574-538013 GCA_020352595.1 bacterium
GAAATCGGCGCCCGCCATCCCGGCCAGGGCCCCGCCGATGGCCCCCGTGATGTGATCGTAGCCCGCCCCTATGTCCGTGACCAGGGGTCCGAGGACGTAGAAGGGTGCGCCGTGGCAGAGCCTCTTCTGGAGGACGACGTTGGCCTGGACCTGGTTCAGGGGAACGTGTCCCGGCCCCTCCACCATGACCTGGACACCTGCTTCCCAGGCCCTGACGGTGAGCTCACCAAGGGTCACCAGCTCCTCGATCTGGGCGGGATCCGTGGCGTCGGCAAGGCTCCCGGGCCTGAGACCGTCCCCGAGGCTGATGGTGACGTCGTGCTCCCTCAGGACCTGCAGGAGCTCATCGTAGCGCGTGTAAAGGGGGTTCTCATGTCCCTCCCTTTCCATCCAGGCGGCCAGGAGGGACCCACCGCGGCTGACGATCCTGGTGATCCTGCCGTGGCTGCGAACCTTTTCCACGGAAGAGCGGGTCACACCGCAGTGCAGGGTGACGAAATCGACACCGTCCTCGGCGTGTCGCGCCACTGCCTCGATGAGGTCGTCGGAGGTGAAGCGCGACGGGTCCCCGTCCCGCTGGTAGGCTCGTATGGCCGCATCGTAGATGGGAACGGTACCCACAGGGATGGTGGACCGACGGACGATCTCCCGCCTGAGCTCTCCCATGCCCTCCCCGGTGGAAAGGTCCATCACGGCGTCGGCACCGGCATCTATGGCGGCCTGGAGCTTTCTCAGTTCCAGGTCGGGATCGTTGCAGGCCAGGCTGGTGCCGATGTTGGCGTTGACCTTGACGGTGAACGGTTTTCCGATACCCCTCGGCTTGAGGGATCTGTGGGCGTGGTTGGCAGGGATGGCGGCCTCTCCGCTGGCCAGCGCTCCGAGGACCTCCTCGATGCTGACCTTCTCAGCCTCGGCCACCTGCCTCATGGCATCCGTGGCCCTTCCCTCCAGTGCTGCGATTCTCTGTGTACTCATTGATCCGCTCCAGTTCAGGGATTGGTCTTTACCATGTTGAATGATCCAGCGTCGTGTCCCCAGAGTCCCCGCGCACTGTGGTCCCCGTGAGGGCAAACCTCCCATCTGTATAAAATATACCTCGTTACCGGCCTTCTTTCTCTCCCGGAAGCCCCCGCCCCCAGGGGAGAGGGTGCTCCCCTTTCAGACCGGGGCGGGATGCTATCACACAAAATCCATCCAATAAAGCCGAAAAAACGCCATAACGCCGAACCGGTTTTCAGGTGGCCGTTTTCTGCCCCGTGTGCCCGCCCTCCCCGCGTCCTCCCTGCGGGGCGGATCCCGCCATCGAGGTCCTCACTTCATGTACGGGAGGACCCAGACGAGAACCATCAGCACATAGCAGATCACCAGGGATGCGATGACATAGGGGACGGTGTAGCCGAAGAACTCCTTGAGGGAGAACTTCACGCCGTCCTCCTTCTCTCCCATGGAAAGGGCGACGAAGAGAGCGGGAGCTCCGGCGATGGTGAGGTTGCTGCCCAGTGTGCCGGACCAGACGAGACCCCAGTAGTACGGCCAGACGTTGATCCCCTGGGTGTCACCCAGGTCCCGGATCACGTAAAGGAGCGTCAGGATGAACGCGTCGTGCTCCACGACACCCACGAAGGGGGCGGTGACCCAGAAAAGAACAGACGTTCCCACCAGCAGCCCCTTCTGGATGAAGGGAACGAGCCAGCCAGCCACGATGTCAAGGATGTGGGTGTGCTCCAGCCCTCCCACCAGGGCGAAGAGGGCCGCGTAAAAGCCGATGGCGTTCCACTCTATGTCCGAGAGCATCTCCTCCAGATCCGGCACGTCGAAGTTCAGGGGTTTTTTGAGGATCTCGATGGCCAGGACCAGGATGATGGCCCCCGCGAAGGCGATGAAGCCCAGCTTGACGCCCAGGTACTGCCTCAGCGACATGCCGATGATGGTGAGCAGGAACCCGCCGACGACCAGGAAGGCGAACTTCTTGTCCTTGAGGTGCTCAACCTGCTGGCCCACCGCGGCGTGTGCCGCCTCCTCGTCCAGGACACAGGCGGACAGGGGCGATTTGAGGAACTTGAAGTAGAAGAGGGTGCAGACGATGAGGTAGGTCACGGTGAGGATGAAGAAGGACGAGGGCCTTCCGGAGTGCCAGATGAAGCCCGCGAACTCCACGCCCGAGACGCTGTGCAGCATCTGCGGCGGCAGGTCTCCCAGCAGCAGCGCCGTGCCCATGAAGTTGGAGCACAGCCCTATGAACAGGATGGGTCCCGTGGCCGCGAAGCCGTAGAGCTTACGGATGTGGAAGATGATGGGGGCCAGCATGAGCACGACAACGACGTTGTCGATGAACATGGACACGAAGCCGGCGAGGCCTCCGATGAGGGTCACGAAGAGCGGGATGTTCCCCCTCGACAGATGGAGCGTACGGTCGGCCAGAAACTCCGGGATGCCCGTCTTGCCGAAGTAGCCGGCGATGAGCCAGACGCTGATGAGGATCATCATGACGTTCCAGTCCACGAACTGGAAAGCCTGGACCTCCGTCATGCTCCCCACGGCCACCATGGCGATGACGCCCAGAAGGGCGGCCACGACGGTGTCGATCTTGCGGATGATGACGAAGATGATCGTGACCACGAAAATAAGGGTTGTGATGATCTGGATGGGCTCCATCGTCCTCTCTCTCCTCCGTATTCCGTTGCCGCTGCGCCAGTATGAAGGGTGCGTTTCCCCTGTTCCAGGTCCGGACGGATCAGGTGTCCTGTCCGCCCCGGGTCATGTCCCGCCACGTCCTCTCTATGGCCTGCGCCAGGGACGCCTTGGCCAGCGAGGCCTCCGTGGGTCGGTATCCGAGAAGGTCACGGGCCGCGGCGTCGGACAGATCCCATGGATCGGCGAGAAAAGCGCTCCCCGCCCACTGGTCCCTCGGAACGCTCCTGACCTCGCAGCCGGAGCCCGTGGCATCCCGGACCATGTGTGCAACCTCTTCCCAACTCACATAGACGGTTGAGAAGTTGAAGGTACGGCCGTAGGCCTTGGGGTTGAAGAGGCAAAGTTCCATGCCCTTCGCCAGGTCGTCCATGGCCACGAAACTGCCGCCGGATTCACCCGGCACCTCGATGGGACCTCCGGCCGCGGCGGTTTTGAGCATCTCCCTGAGGTGTTTGCCGGCGATGTCCTTTCCGAAGGCCCACCAGAACCTCATGACGGTGACCGGCAGCCCCCTCTCCTTCCAGTACATCAGACAGAGCTTCTCGGCAGCGGCCTTGGAGATGCCGTATAGGGGTTTCCGGGCCTCCTCCACCAAAAGGGGATGTTCCTCGTCTATGGGGGAATACCTGGGTTTCCCGTAGACCACTGCCGTGCTGGTGTAGATCAGGTGCCTCACATTCTGCCGGACGCACTCCTCGAGGAGATAAACGTGCCCTTTAAGGTCCTTTTCGAGGATCTCCAGAGGGTCGCCGGAGAAGCTCCAGGCCAGGTGCAGGACGGCGTCAACTCCCTGGACAGCCGACTCGAGGATGTCCCTGTCCTCGACACCGCCCCGGGTGAGCGTCAGATTCTCATGCACCACACCCTTGAGCGGTTCGACGTCCCTGTCCAGGACCCTGACCTCGTGGCCCTCTTCCAGCAGCGCCGAGGTCCAGTGCCTGCCCACCGATCCCGCTCCTCCGGTTATCAGGAGCCTGCATTTCCGGGCCATGGCGCCCCTACCCTCCTGCATGCTGACGGGGGACCACCGTCGCCGTCTCCTTAACCATCGTCCCGATGGGCTGCGGCATCCCTCATCAGGCCTGGGCCGCCTCGCCTCCCGTCTTCATCCTGGCCCTGAAGTACTTGAAGGCCGGCAGGGCGAAGAGGAAGATGGCGACGATCATGAAGACCGCCGAGATGGGGCGCGTGAAGAAGATGCCGAAGGACCCGTCGCTCATGATGAGGCTCTGCCTCAGGAACCTCTCCGTCATGTCTCCGAGCACGAGGGCCACCGCCAGGGGCGCAAGGGGATATTTGGCCTTTTTCATCCCGTACCCCACGATGCCGAAGATCAGGGTGACCCAGACGTCGAACATGAGGTTGCGCATGACGTAGCTCCCCACGAAGCACGCGATGACGATGATGGGTGTCAGCAGGCCCCATGGGATCCTCATGATGGACGCCAGCATGGGCGTCCCTAGCAGGCAGATGAGGAGGCATACCGTACCCGCCAGGAAAAGGCTGGCGATGAGACCCCACACGAAGACGGGCTGCTCCATGAACAGGCGCGGTCCGGGCCACAGCCCCCACATGTATAGACCCGCCAGGAGCACCGCCGCCGTGGGCGACCCAGGGATGCCCAGGGAGATCATGGGCAGGAGTGCGCCGCACCCGGCGGAGTTGGCGGCCGACTGGGGGGCGATTATCCCCTCGATGGCCCCATGGCCGTACTTTTCAGGGTTCTTGGAGTACTGCTTGGCCAGCCCGTAGCCCAGGAAGGAGGCGGGCGTGGCTCCGGTTCCGGGAAGGACCCCCACGAAGAACCCCATGATGGAGGCGGCCACAGTCTGGGGGAAGAACTTCTTGATCTCGATCATACCCTCAACGACGTCCTTCCACCCCACCTTGGCCTGGATCCTCTGCTTGAGCTCCTCCTCGCTGGTGAAACGGTCCTCGGCGTCCACGAGGATCTCCCCGATGCCGAAAAGGCCGATGGTCACAGGCACGAAATGGAAGCCGTTGAGGAACTGGATGGTGCCGAAGGTCAGCCTGGGCATCCCGGTGACCACGTCGAGCCCCGCCGCCGTCAGAAGAAGTCCGAAGGCGGTGCTGGCCAGCGTCTTGACCGGGTGCCCCGTGCCGAGGCCCACGAAGGTGCTGAAGGCCAGGAGCATGATGCAGAACATCTCCGGCGGCCCGAAACGCAGCGCGAAAAGCGCCAGGGGCATGGCCGCCACCACGAAGAAGAAGGCCGCGATGACAATGCCGATGAAGGAGGAGAGGAAGGCGGTGGCCAGCGCCAGCCCCGCCTTCCCCTGCCTGGCCATGGGGTACCCGTCGAAGATGAGGGCCACCGACCAGGGCTCCCCCGGTATGGCGAAGAGAACCGATGTGATGACACCTCCGAAGAGTGCGCCCCAGTAGATGGCGGCCAGGAATATGATGGCCACCTCGGGCGGGACCAGGACCGTCAGGGGAAGCAGGAGGGCCACGCCCGCCGTCCCCCCCAGCCCGGGGAGAACCCCGATGGCCAGGCCCAGCAACAGCCCCACTGTCATCAAGAGGAGGGAGAGGGGTTGTATCGCCACCCCGAATCCCACCATAAGGTTAGCCAAGGTTTCCATCGATGCCTCCTGTTCTGATCCCGCTCTTAAAACCTCGCCTGTTCAATGTCTTACCCTCCACTGTGAAGCCTTCAACGGCCTTCGAAGGGCTCATTTTCCAGTTATCTCCGGCAGACGCTCCCGGAACGGCCCCGAAGCGGGCTGTCTGTTCCCTCAGGGTGCTGGAGCTCTCCCGGACGCGCCGGGGACCCGGTGTCCTGCCGTTCCGGGCAGGGACTTCGGGCCATCGGGTCCCTCCACGGCACTGCTCATCATGAATGTCATCCCTCTGAAGCTCAGAAGATGAACAGTCCCTTGTAGTACAGGGGACTCTTGGGCAGCGCGATGCTGAGTCCCTTCTCCATACCGAAATAGACGGCCAGCGTCGTGATGAACGTGAAAGCGACAACTGCGGGCCATCTGTGCTTGCCCAGCCATCTGCTGAAGATGGCGCAGAAGATGAAGGTCGAGATGTAGACCCCCAGGTACGATATGGCGACGGTCAGTCCGATGGAAAGCGCCAGCACCCGGATGGCTTCCCACATCCCTCTGCTGCTGATGAAGAATGGCTCCTCCGCTTTCTTGCGCAGCTCCTTGATGAAGATGGATCCGGACGACACCAGGAGCAGGAGCCCGAGCCAGAAGATGACGAAGCCCGCTTTAGGTCCCCATTCCTCCCAGCCGAAGCCCAGCCTGATGGATTCGCCAATGCATATCAGCGCCACTATGCCGAACACCGCGGCAAGTATAAGCTCACCCTTTTTCAAGTCGGCCTCCTAGCCCTTTCTGGAAGGGGGGGGTGAGGGTGTGAAATGCCCGTCACCCCCCCCGCATGTCAGATCATGCCTGAATCAACCTCAGGCGGGACACTTTTCGTGGGTCACTTGATCCAGCCCTGGCCCTTCATGATCTCGATGTGGGTCTTCTCAAATTCATCGGCGAACTTGCGCAGCTCGTCACCCGTGAGGAAGGTGGACTTGAGTCCTGTCTTGTCGGCGAATTCCAGCCATTCCTTGTCCTGGGACATCTTGCGGAAAAGTTCCGTCAGGCCGGCCTGGGCCTCCTTGGAGATGCCCGGAGGCGCGAAAATGGCCCTCATCATGGTGTAGCTGAGCGGGACGCCTGCTTCCTTGCCAGTGGGCACGTCCTCGTAGCCCTTGATGGCCAGGCGGTCGTCCTGGAAGACGCACAGAGGGCGCACGAACTCGGGGAAGAATCCGCCGGCCTCGCTGACCTGGTTCACGGTGGCCTCCACGTGCTTGCCGACAAGAGCCTTGGCCACGTCACCGCCGCCCTTGTAGGGCACGTACTTGAACGGCTTGGTGCCTGCCAGCTTCTCGATGGCCCGGAAGACGATCTCGTCCTCCTGCTTGGAGCCGGTTCCTCCCACCGTCAGGCTCTCCTTCTTGGCCGCCGCGATGAAGTCGTCAACGGTCTTGTAAGCGCTGTCCTTGTGGACCCAGAGGGGGAAGTTGTCCAGCGCCAGCAGGGCGATGGGGGTGAAGTCACGGTAAGAGAAGGGCAGGTTCTGGAACAGGGGCGTGGTGAGGAAGCTGTTCAGGGTGATGAGCATCATGTAGTCGTTGCCCTTCTGGCTGAGCACGTACTGCATGGCAACCGCGCCCGCACCACCTTCCTTGTTGACGGGAAGGATGGCCTCTTCGATGTACTTGCCCTTGACGTTGAGGCCGATGAGGAAGCGGGCGTATTTGTCGGCTCCACCTCCCACACCGGCTGAAATGACGAACTCGACAGGCCTCTCGGGCCACGCCGCCTCTGCGGCCTGTCCGAAGAACAGGACACAACCTATGAGCACGAACAGGAATAACGAATGACGCGATCTGAACTTTTTCATGGTCTCATTACCTCCTTTGGGGAATTCCTCCTTAGACCATGTGGGGGCCCCCACTCCACCTTCTCTGTCACGAAAAACACCATCACCTCCTTCTCTGAAATTGTGGTTCACCCACGTTCAAAAGTTCCGGCAGCGCTCCCGTGGGGTGGGGGGGGAATGGCGGGAGCGCTGCCGGTTTGTTGACTAACTTAACCAAACTCCTTCTAGAATATCAAGGACGATATTCCGACAAATATGATAAACTAACATCTACCCGTCTCACGCCATTTCTCTCGGTCCCTGGACGGGTACCGCTATGGGTTTGC
>CP070682.1:538113-544961 GCA_020352595.1 bacterium
CCACCTTCGCCAACTCTACCCATACAGCTTCCGCCTTCGCCGCAAGGGCTACGGCGGACAAGTCGGCGGACAGGTCGGTCACTCAAGCCGCAAAGACGCAAAGGGGAAGGATCGGGTCACCATAAACCTCCCCAGATCTTGATCTTCTTCGCGGCTTGGCCGTTCGACAGGCTCACGGTCCCGAGCTTGTCGAGGGACGGCTTGGCGTGAGAACCCCGGGATGGGAGCCAGAGGGCAGATTGGCGCTTTTTGATCACGCCAGGAAGTGTCAAGAGGATTTCAAGGTATCAAGGGTTTCCAGGACCGCTTCATCAGGGACGTCATCCGAGACAAAAACATCCCCGACATCTCTTATCAGCACGTAGCGCAGCCGGCCGGCCTTCTTCTTCTTGTCGCTTCCCATGGCGGGCAGCAGCTGATCCGGAGCCAGTCCGGCAGGGATCCGGGTGGGCAGGCCCGCCGACCGGAGAACCGCCTCGATCCTCTCCTGCAGTTCCCGGGGGCAGTGACCCAGGCGCACCGAGAGGTGGGTGGCGGCCATCATCCCCATGGCCACGGCCTCCCCGTGACTGACGCTGTGGTGGCTGAGACCCTCGATGGCGTTGGCAAAGGTGTGGCCGAAATTGAGCACTGCCCTGCGCCCCAGGTCGTAGGGGTCCTCCTGGACGATGTTGATCTTGACCTGGATGGCCTGGGCCACCAGCGCCTGAAGTTCCGGGATCTGCTGCTGGATATCCCCGGCGGTCCGGATCCAGCTTCCCGATTCGATCTTGCGCAGCAGGTCCGAGTCGGCGATGAGGCTGTGCTTGATCACCTCCGCCATCCCGGCCGCGAAGGCCCTGGGGGGAAGACTCTGCAGGGTGGCGACATCGGCGATGACGGTCTTGGGCTGCTTGAAAGCGCCGATGATGTTCTTGCCCTGCGGCAGGTCGACGCCGGTCTTGCCGCCGATGCTGGTATCCACCATGGCCAGGAGGCTGGTGGGACACTGAACGCAGTCCACCCCCCGCATGTAGGTCGCCGCGATGAAGCCGGCCAGTTCACTGATCACCCTGCCGCCGAGGGCGACGATGGTGCCGCTGCGGTCGAAGTCGGCCTCCAGCAGCCGCTCGCAGATGGACTGGACCGTCGCCAGCGTCTTGTGCTGCCGGCCGGCCGGCGTTGTGAGCACGATGTCCACCGGACCGCAGCTCCGGGCGTACAGGGGACCGACGGTGTCATCGGTGATGACGGCTATGGGCCCCTCGGTGCCGACCAGGTGGGAAATAAACGGCAGCAGCCCCCCGCCGACGATGAACTCGTAACGGTCGCTGCGTGCCGTGATGGGCAGGCGGACGTCCGGCCCCTGCGCAAGGATCCCTGCCAGTTCTCCGGCGACGATGGCCGGGCTTTTCTCCGAGGTGACGAACTGGGGAAACTGCCCGTACCCCTTCTTGCGCTGCTGCAGCAGCTCCACGATGTGCTCCAGGGGATTGGGCACCTGGAGCAGCGGGCGCACGTGGCTGTCGCCCTCCGCACGCTGGAGGATCTCTTCCGGGGTGGCCACCAGGCAGAAAACCCGGCCGGTCCTGCCCAGTGCGGCCGCGTTGCCGGGATCCAGCATGAACCGGCCGCCGGTGGAGATGACCAGCCCCCTCCTGTCAGAGAGCTCCCGGGCCAGATCCGACTCCATCCTGCGGAAGGCCGCCTCCCCCTCCTTCTTGAAGAATTGGGCGATGGTCATGCCTATGCGCGACTCGATGATCTCATCGGTGTCGACGAAATCGTAGCCGAGGCTGGAGGCCAGGCTCCTGCCCACCGTGGTCTTCCCGGTGGCCATGAACCCCGTCAGGATGATGTTTTTCCTGTCTTTCTCACGCATAACGTCCAATCCAGGTGCCGTGGACCGGGATCCATCCCGGGCCCCTCGGAGAACCTGTCTGTCACAGCGACTGCAGGGCCCTGACGAGGTCGCCGGGGTCGTCCAGCTGGACCACACGGCACTTGCCTATGCCCTCCAGGAGCACCGACTGGAACCTCCCCCCGACCCTCTTCTTGTCCCGGCTCATGAACCCTTCCAGATCCTCTCCCAGCCTGACCTCGGGGGCGGGGACCCTGTCCAGGACCCTCATGGCTCTCTGGAAGATGTCCTCGTCGAGGCCGCAGATGCTGCGGGACAGTGCCAGGGCGGCCTTCATGCCCAGCAGCACCGCCTCCCCGTGCCGGATCTCACCCGTCCCCATGGACATCTCCAGGGCGTGGCCGAGGGTGTGCCCGAAGTTCAGCACCAGGCGGGGGCCGGATTCCCACTCGTCGGCCGTTATGACCTCCGCTTTCCTCCGGCAGGCGGAGGTGACGATGCGCTCCATGTCCACCCCCCCGTCCGGTCCCAGGTCCATGACGCCCTCGAGGTAGTGGAACAGTTCGGGATCCAGGGTCAGGGCGATCTTGACCACTTCGGCCATTCCAGAGAACCAGTCCCTCGGGTCGAGGGTCCTGAGGACACCCGTGTCGGCGTAGACCGCCTGCGGCTGGTGGAAGGTGCCCACCAGGTTCTTGCCCTCGGGGATGTTGATGCCCGTCTTGCCCCCCGTGCTGCTGTCGACCATGGAAAGGAGGGTGGTGGGGACCTGGATGACCCCGATGACCCTGAGAAAGACGGAAGCCGCAAAGCCCGCCAGGTCCCCCACGACGCCTCCCCCCAGGGCGATGACCAGGGAGCCCCTGTCCAGACCGGCCCGGGTCATCTTCCGGCAGATCCCCTCCAGCTGGCTGAAGGACTTGCTCCCCTCCCCCTCCGGCACGACGACGACGGCAGCGGCGGGCCTGACAGCATCCGCCAGATCCCCGATGCGGTCCGCGTAGAGGGAGTGGACCCGCTCATCGGTCACCACCATGACATTGCCGGCGGAACTTCTCTGTCGCAGATCCTGCCGCAGGAGGTCCCAGGCCCCGGTGCCTATGTGAATGGGATAGGACCTTTCGCCCAGCTGCACCTGTACGAGGTTGAGGGTCATGGTCAGCAGGAGGCCTCCTCAAAAGCGCCGTCCACGGACTCGGCCCCGTGGCGGTCCTCCGAGGGGAACCGGAAGTGTCCTGCGATGCGGACATCTGGGTGGCTCATGGTGTCTCGTTCCTCTTCGTACCGGGCACAACCAGGCGGTATCTCCCTGGATGGCGGGCTGCTGTCACGGGAAGGAAAAAAACTATCATCAATCCGGGGTTAACGCAATGCGGGGGGACGTCGCCCGCCGGTCCCCTCAGGACAGCGGGTACCCCGGCAACGCCGCCCTTGACATTCTCTGACGCCGGCTGTAGTAATGCCCGTTTTGAACCACCATGAAAAGGAAGGATACACCTTGAAGCAGTTGAGGAAAGAGATCGCCAGGCGGCGCACCTTCGGGATCATCAGCCACCCCGACGCGGGCAAGACCACCCTCACCGAGAAGCTCCTGCTCTTCGGCGGGGCCATCCAGCTGGCCGGCCAGATCAAGGCCCGCAAGGCCCGCCGCCACGCCACGAGCGACTGGATGGCCATCGAGCGGGAACGCGGCATCTCCGTCACCAGTTCGGTGATGAAGTTCAACTACGCCGACTGCGAGATCAACCTGCTCGACACGCCCGGCCACCAGGACTTCTCCGAGGACACCTACCGGGTGCTCACCGCCGTGGACAGCGCCGTGATGGTCATCGACAATGCCAATGGCGTCGAATCCCAGACACGCAAGCTCATGGAGGTCTGCCGCCAGCGCAACACGCCCATCATCACCTTCATCAACAAGCTCGACCGGGAGGGGATGGACCCGCTGCAGATCCTCACCGAGATCGAGGACTCCCTTCAGATCGAGTGCGCCCCCCTCACATGGCCCGTAGGCATGGGCAAGCGGTTCCGGGGGACCTACAACCGGTTCCGGGGTGATCTGCACCTGTTCGAGGCCGGGCGGGACACGGTGACCGAGGATCTGGTCACCATCACCGACCTCGCCGACCCGCGCCTGGACGAACAGCTGGGAAGGCAGGCCGACGAGCTGCGGTCCGACCTGGAACTCCTGGACGGCGCGGCCAACCCGTTCCAGCTGGAGGAGTACCTCAAGGGCAACCAGACGCCGGTGTTCTTCGGCAGCGCCATCAACAATTTCGGCGTCCGGGAGCTCCTCGACTCCTTCGTGCGCATCGCTCCGCCGCCCGGCCCCAGGCCCACCACCACCAGGCTGGTCCTCCCCGACGAGGAGCAGTTTTCAGGGTTCGTTTTCCAGATCCAGGCGCACAGGGACAAGGCCCACCACGACCGCATGGCCTTCCTGCGCATCTGCTCGGGGAAGTTCACCCGGGGCATGAAGGTGCGGCACCTCCGTCTCGACAGGGAGGTCAGCCTCGCCAACGCCACCATCTTCATGGCGCAGGACAGGGAGAACGTGCAGGAGGCCTACCCGGGGGACATCATCGGCATCCACAACCACGGCACCATCCGCATCGGCGACACCTTCACCACCGGTGAGCCTCTCCAGTTCACCGGCGTTCCCAGCTTCGCTCCCGAACTGTTCCGAAGGGTGCGTCGGAGAGACCCGCTCAAGGCCAAACAGCTCAGGAAGGGGCTGATGCAGCTTTCAGAGGAGGGGGCCGTGCAGGTTTTCTCGCCGCTGATTAACGGCGACCTCATCCTCGGCGCCGTGGGGATCCTCCAGTTCGACGTCACGGTGGACCGTCTGAGGAACGAGTACGGAGTGGACGCCGTCTACGAGCCGGTGGATTACGCGGCCGCCCGCTGGGTCGCGTGCGACGACAGGAAGGCGCTGGCCGAGTTCGAGGAGAGGAACCGGTCCAACCTGACGCTTGACGCGGGCTCCAACCTGGCCTGCCTGGCCCCCAGCGAATGGATGATGGATTTCATCATCGAGAAGAACCCCGGCATCCGGTTCCACAAGACCCGGGAGTGCGTGTAGCACGCCGGAACCCGGGGAACGACCGGCCTCCGGCTGCCGGGAACCTCCCCCTGTCCCTCAACCCTTCCTGTAACGCAGACGCGAGTCCTCGATGAAGGCAACGGCCTCGTCAAGCCCGCCCCAGCCCTCGATGCCCGTCTTCTTCTCCTCGAGGTCCTTGTAGACGGAGAAGAAGTGCTCTATCTCCTTGAGGAGGTGGGGCGGGACCTGGTCCAGCTCGTAAATGTGGTTCCAAAGGGGATCGGCGATGGGCACGCAGAGGATCTTCTCGTCGGGTCCCTTCTCGTCGGCCATCTTGAAGACGCCCACCGGCCGGGCCTCGATGATGCAGCCGGAGAAGGTGGGCTCCCAGACCAGCACGAGGGCGTCGAGGGCGTCCCCGTCCCGGGCGAGGGTGTCCACGATGAAACCGTAGTCGCTGGGGTAGTGCACCGCCGAGAACAGCATCCGGTCAAAACGGATGATCCCCAATTTCTTGTCGTACTCGTACTTGTTGCGGCTGCCCTTGGGGATCTCCACCAGCACGTCCACCGTCATCGCCCCGCTCACCTTTTTCGCTGCCATGGCCGCGTCCTCCCTCGAACACCGCAGCCCCGGGGCCGGCCAGCTCCGGGGCCTTCCTCACCACACATCCACATAGCCGGTTTAACGTTTGTAAGCCTGGACCATGGACGACATCTCAGCGTCGCGGATCTGCCGAACCTCCCGGAAGCCTGCGGCCTGGAGCCCCTCCCTGATCTCCTCGAAGGTGTAGCTGTTCCCGCCCCGGGTGTTGACCAGCATGTTCACGGCGAACAGGGCGCCGGATGCGGGCCCGGTGCGCTCCGGCTCCATGACGTAGTCCCGCACCACGACGCGTCCGCCGGTGGTGAGGGCCCCGTGGACCTTCCGGTAGAGCGCCGTGTTCTCCTCGTGGCTGTTCTGGTGGATGATGGCTGACAGGAAGGCCAGGTCGTGGCCCGGCGGCAGTTCGTCCTCGTGGTAATCGCCGGCCGCCAGCGTGACCCGGTCCGCAAGGCCTTCCTCCTCCATGCGCCGCCGGGCCATCTCCACCACCTCGGGCAGGTCGAAGAGGGTGGCCCTCATGCCGGGAACCGCCCTCAGGAAGGCGATGGTGTAGGAACCGGAACCTCCGCCCACGTCTATGAGGGCCCTGGCGGGCCCCGGCGACACCGCCTCCACCACGGACGGGGCGTCCCTGAGGGCCCGGACGTGCATGGCCCCTATGAAAGCCTCCGTCCGTTCATCCCCGCCCGCTTCCGGCCGCCGTGCGGGACCGCCTTTGCGGACGATGTCCGTCAGCTGCGACCACGTGTGCCACAGGTGGGCCGAGTGCCGGAGCCCGGGCAGTACGGACTCCCCGGAGCCCTCGGTGAGGAGGCCCGCAACCTCCGGGTGCGTTGCGTACAACCCGTCCCTCTTCTCCAGCAGCCCCATGGCACCGAGGGCGTCCAGGAGGATGGTGGTGGCGCGCAGGTCCAGGGCCAGCCTCGAGGTGACCTCGGCCGCAGAGAGGGGCTCGCCGGCGAGGAGGGTGAACAGGTCCAGTTCCACTCCGGTGAGGAGGACCCGGGATCTGCTGAACCCCCTCGCGAGGTGCTGGATGGCTTCGGCGCTCAGCTCCTTTTTCATGGGGATCTCCTCCTGTTCCCGGGTCAGGGACCCGCTGTCCGGAGCACCGGCGTTTTCCGTACCCCTGGATCACCGTAGCACTCAGGCGGGCGGTTTGAAAAGGCTGGGCCTCTGGCCGGCGAAGTGGCAGGCCGCCGTGTGTCCGGGCTCCATCTCCCTCAGCGGGGGTTGATGCACGCGGCACACCTCCTCCGCGTAGGGGCAGCGCGTGTGAAAACGGCAGCCCGTGGGGGGGTTGATAGGCGAGGGGACGTCCCCCCTGAGAATGGGGTGCCGGATGTCCCGACGCGGGCG
>CP070682.1:545061-549290 GCA_020352595.1 bacterium
CAGGGCATTCCAGACTCCGGCATCGATGGCGGCAATGGATCGAATGACTTCGACTCGCATGCATGGATTTTAACACCACCAGGGAATGTCGCTTACCCCCTGATTCGTGTTCCTGTTTTAATTTTTGATAAATGAACGCGTTTGTCACACAATACCGCCAAGCACAGGACGCCCCATGAATCTGCACGAATTTCAGTCAAAAGCACTTTTCTCCGAGTATGGCATCCCCGTACCTGAAGGCTATCCGGCTGCCACGGTCGACGATGCCGTCGCTGCCGCCCGGGCGCTGGGCGGGGGGCGCTGGGCGCGGGGCGGGGGGCGCTGGGGGGGGGGCGGGGGGCGCTGGGGGGGGGGCGCGGAGCGCAGGAAGACCTTTAATAGCTGTCTTGCCACCGCAGCTGGCATATTTAAAAGTTAATGGTTAGTTGCAGTTTTGATTTTCCTTTTGGTGAACAGCAGTGCGTTGCCCCGAGCTTCCCCGAAAGAATTATCCCGAACATTTTTCAGATTTTGGTTCAGACGGGTTTGCTGCGCCCCGCGCTCTGCGCCCTCAGTACTGATCCCCCAGCCCGTACCCGTAGTCCCTGAACTCGGCTGCGCCGCCTATCTCTCCCGTGATGCCGACGGAATGGTCCGATGCCAGAAAAACGGCGAGCCGGGCCACCTCTCCGGGGTGTTTCAGGTGCCCTCCCTCCTTGAAGGAGAGGAACTGGTCGTGGAGAGGCTTTCCCAGCACCGACGGACCCATGCGCCTGATCTCCTCCTGCATCCCCGTGTCCATGACGCCGGGATCCAGACCATTTACCTGGATGCCGTAGCCACGCAACTCCTCGGCCATGATGCGTGTCAGATGGTTGACACCCGCCTTGCTCACCGAATAGGCCCCGAACATCGGCATGACGATCTGGGCCAGGCCCGAGGTAACGTTGACGATACGACCGCCCCCGGCCCGGATCATGAAGGGGACGGTTTCCTGGCACACCCTCACGACACCGGTCAGGTTGACGGCCAGGGTGCGGTTCCACTGGTCCGGGTCCACCTCGTGGAGGGGCTCAGCCGGCCCCACGATGGAGGCGCAGTTGACAACGATGTTGATGCCATCCATCTCCGCCCCCGTCCTGGCGGCCGCCTCTCTCACGGCCTTTTCGTCTGTGACGTCGGCGGGCAGCACCAGGGCCCTGCCTCCGGCCTTTTCGACCAGGGCCGCCGTTTCCTCCAGTTCGGCCCTGGTCCTGCTCAGGAGGGCCACCGAGGCGCCTTCGCCGGCCATGGCCACCGCCGTGGCTTTCCCCAGGCCTCGTCCTGCTCCGGTGATGAGAGCGACCCTGTCTTTTAAAAGCATCAAAGGCTCCTTTATGGGGTGCGGCGTGGATGATGGACAGCGCTGTGCACCGCCCCCCGGCGCTGGAACCGGCAGCCCAGTTTGTTCGCCGACGTGAGGGCCGTACCGGATACCACCTCTATCCCTTCAATGTTCAAGAATGAGTGCGCTGCGTCCCATCCTTTACCGCAGGAGGTGCACATTGCCCACCTTCGCCCTCTTCAACCCGGCCTCCAGGGCTGCCTCGAGGCACTCATCCGCCTGCTGCCTGCTGGTCGCGGGCAGATCTGTCATGCGGAACTGGGGGTGGAAGGCGAGGAGACTGTAAGGGATCTCCGCATCGATACCGGCGATGAAGGAGGCGATGGAGCCCACCTCCTCTGCCTCGAGGTACCCGGGCACGAGGAGCGTGCTGGCGATGAGGCCGGGAGGTGTCAGCCTCCCTGCCGTGCGACCGGCCGCTCGCCTGAAGTTGGCGAGGGTTCGCCGGTTGGTCACACCCGTCAGGGCAAGGTGAAGGGGGTCGCTGAGGGCCTTGAGGTCGAACTTGACGCAGCCGCCGGTGGAGAGGGACAGGTCGAGCATTTCATCGAGGTGGTCCGGGTGCACGGAGCCGTTGGTCTCCCAGCAGATGCGCAGGATGCGGTCACCTGCGCACTCCAGGGCTCGCCGGGAGGCCTTGATGGCCCATGGGGCCTGGGGGCCCGGGTCACCGCCGAAATGGCAGATGCACGAGGTCGTGTCGCTCACGGCGTCGGCCAGCTCCTGCGGAGTCCTGCCGCCCGGGCGGTGCATGCCCTGGCGATAGCTCCAGTTCTGGCAGAAGAGGCAGTCAAAGGAGCAGGCGGAAAAGAAGACCGCCAGGTTGAGGTAACCCCGCTCGGGACCGGGGCAGTGGGCGAAACGGGGGTAGCCCGCTCCGGTCCCCCCCGCGCATACCCAGTCGGCGACGCAGTTGGTTGGAAGGGGATCGTGATACCAGGAGACCTTGCCGACCTCTTCCGTGGCGCCTGTCATCCTCCCTCCCCTGTTGGAGCGCAGGCCGCAAAGACCCGTTTCGCCTTCGGCCATGCGGCAGCCGTTGACGCACTCGGTGCAGGCAAGGCCCTCCTCCGAACGAGGGGTCACCTCCGGCAGATCCCACTCGGCTCTGGTCCTGGCGTGGACGCGGCCCGCCAAGGAGGACGATGTCCGCCGACCCTCCCTGAAGCACGGGCCGCAGGCGCCGAGACGGGCGGCGACGGGGATGTCGGAACGACCGCAGAGGATACAGGCAGCCATGCAAGCAGTGTAACACACTCAGGGGGAAAGGCTCGGGCCGGGAAGTCCGTGGAGGGGGAGCGTGGGAGCGTGGGAGAAGGGGAGAGAGAGGAAGAGTTTGTTGTGCCTGGTACTGCTCTTCGGTGTCGGGGCTTCGATGCTAGAGGATCCCGGTATCTAGTGTCTGGTGTCTCGTTTCATGAGGAACGTCCTCGCTGGCTCTCCCGTGAGAAACAGGACACGGGAAACAGCGAGACCGGAAATCAGTAACCGGACACCAGCCTGCCCTACGTAGCCTCCGGCGAAGGTGGGACACGAGAAACCAGAGACCAGAAACTATCAGGCTGCTGAAAAACCCCTGAAAACGCAGCCCGATAGGGCGACGCGGGGGTCCCGCCATGGCGGGTCCCGGATCCGGGCTGTAAAAACACGAAGGATCTGGGAGGGTTGAGCCGGGCCGCCCCAGGCAACCCGACGCTGAAAAAGTCCACAAGGGACTTTTTCAGCACCCTGCTAGATCCTCCTCTTCGGCCTTATGGTCCTGTACCTCTCCACGGCGACCTGGCCGGGCCTG
Source organism: bacterium (assembly GCA_020352595.1). GTDB lineage: Bacteria > BMS3Abin14 > BMS3Abin14 > BMS3Abin14 > BMS3Abin14. The sequence continues at coordinate 548,217 of CP070682.1, forward strand.
CCGCCCCTGATCTTTTTCACCCACTTCCTCTCCGTGACCATGATCTCCGGCGTGGATTCGTTCCTGGCACCGCTGCCCTCGGCGGCCAGTTCCGCTGCCCTGTAGAGGACCGGATCAGGAACCTGTCTTTTTTCCGTCAGGATGACCACGTGGGACCCCGGGTGATCCCTCGCGTGGAGCCAAAGATCGCCGGGGCCCGCCACCTGGAAGGTGACCCTCTCGTTGTCGACGGCGCTCCTCCCGACCAGGATGGTGAACCCCCCCTCGATGTACCTTCTGCCGGGGCCGATGCGGGTCCTTGAGGCTCGCCGCCCTTTAAAGGTTTGGCCATGGGCCTCCGGGCCCAGCAGTTCGCGGGCAGGGTCCGCGTCCCCGGTGTCGGATAGTGTCCTGATGGCCGCCTCCAGGCGGGCCTTCTCCTCCTTCAGCGCATCGCGGCGCCCCTTGACCTCCTCGAGGCCTCTTTTGAGCCGCCGTGCCCTGGCGAAGAGACGGTTGGCGTTTTCATGGGCTGACAGCGCCGGGTCGAGGGGGATGTTGAGCTTGACGCCGGCGTCGTACGGACTGGGAAGGAGGGCGGAAGAGGCCCCGTGAGGCACCTGCGAGGTATGGACAAGGAGCGTTTCCGCCATGAGGCGCACCTGGCCGCTCTCCAGGCACCGCTCCTGTTCGCTGTGCAGCTTTGACAGGGCCGCCTCGATCTCCCTCTCCCTTCGGCGCAGGCCATCCTGGAGAAGCTCCACGTCCCGCCCCTTGCCCGGCTCCGTCGCCGGTACGGAACCCGGCCAGGCCCGGGCGGCGGCCGAAAAGGGGACGAAAGGTTCCACGCGGTCCCCGTCCACGTCCACTACCGGCTCGAAGGGTGAAAGGTGCGCGGCTGCACCGGCATGGTAAAGGTAGCCCTTTTCACCCGTGGCCGAAGCCAGCATGGCCTTGAGAGCGTCCAGAAGGCCCCTCCTGCCCCCTCCTGAGGCCCTCAGGAGGGCCTGGGAGGCCGAATAGGGGGAGAGGCCCCTGACCCTGGCCATGAGCCGCCTGGCGGCCTCAGGGTGCTCGGGAAGGGGAAGGTCCCCC
>CP070682.1:549390-554288 GCA_020352595.1 bacterium
CCAAGGAGAGGCATGGCGAGTATCTCGGGGGCACGGTGCAGGTGATCCCCCACATCACCGACGAGATAAAGTCCATGATCTGTGCGGCGGCCCAGGACGTGGACCTGCTCATCTGCGAGGTCGGGGGCACCGTGGGCGACATCGAGAGCCTTCCTTTCCTGGAGGCCATCAGGCAGTTCAAGGTGGACGTGGGACGGGACAACGTCATCTACATCCACCTCACGCTGGTGCCCTATATCAAGACCGCCGGGGAGCTCAAGACCAAGCCCACCCAGCATTCCGTGCAGAAGCTCAGGGAGATCGGTATTCAGCCCGATATCCTGCTCTGCCGCACGGACCGCAACCTGGGCAAGGACATCAAGAACAAGATCGCGCTCTTTTGCAACGTCACCCCCGAAGCCGTCATCACGGCGCGGGATGTCGACAGCATCTACCAGGTCCCCCTGGTGTTCCACGAGGAGGGCCTTGACCAGCAGATCATCGAGAGCCTGAGGATGTGGACCCGGGCGCCCGACCTCACCGTCTGGCAGGGGATCGTCGACAAGGTGCACAACCCGGAGAGGGAAGTGGTCATTGCGGTGGTGGGCAAGTATGTCAGCCTCGTCGAGTCCTACAAGAGCCTCAACGAGGCCCTCGTGCACGGAGGGCTGGCCAACAGTGCCCGCGTGGTCCTGAGATACGTCGACAGCGAGGAACTGGAGGCCCGTGATCCGGCAGAGCTGCTCTCGGGTGCCGACGGGATCCTCGTTCCCGGGGGGTTCGGCCACCGCGGGACGGAGGGCAAGATCCGGGCGGCGGGTTTTGCCAGGGAAAACAAGGTCCCCTTCTTCGGGATCTGTCTCGGCATGCAGCTGGCGGTGGTGGAATACGCCAGGAGCGTCGCGGAACTGGAAAGGGCCAACAGCTCCGAGTTCGACGACAAGACACCGCATCCGGTCATCGATCTGCTGCCCGAACAGAGGGAGGTCACCGACAAGGGGGGGACCATGCGTCTGGGTGCCTACCCGTGCGTCCTCAGGGAGGGAAGCCAGGCCCATCGCGCTTACGGCAGGAAGCAGATCTCTGAAAGGCACAGGCACCGCTACGAATTCAACCCCGAATACAAGGACCTGCTCAGCGAAAAGGGACTCGTCATATCGGGGACTTCGCCGGACGGACGGCTGGTGGAGATGATCGAGCATCAGGACCACCCATGGTTCGTCGGCTGTCAGTTCCATCCCGAATTCAGATCAAGGCCGTGGGAGCCGCACCCCCTCTTCGCCGGATTCATCGCAGCAAGCCTGGCCGGAAAAGGGAAAGACCCATGACAACCCACAAGACCGGACCGGTGACTGCAGGCAGCGTGTCCATCGGAGGGGGGAGCGACCTGGTCCTGATAGCCGGCCCCTGTGTCATCGAGACGCCGGAGCACACCCTGAACATCGCCAGAAGGCTGCAGGACATCTGCGGCCGCGTCGGGATCCCCCTGATCTTCAAGGCCTCCTACGACAAGGCCAACCGCACCTCGGTGCAGTCGTTCCGGGGGCCCGGTCTGGAGAAGGGACTCGAGATCCTGGCCTCGGTCAGGGCAGCCACCGGTATTCCGGTCACCTCAGACGTGCACGACGCCCATCAGGCCTCCAGAGCCGCCCAAACCCTTGATATGCTCCAGATCCCGGCCTTCCTTTGCAGGCAGACAGACCTGCTGACGGCCGCCGCCGAGACGGGCAAGCCGGTGAACGTAAAGAAGGGCCAGTTCCTCGCCCCCTGGGATGTCGGAGGGATCATGGGCAAGGTCCGGTCCGGCGGGGGCCTGGTCATCACGGAGAGGGGGACGACCTTCGGGTACAACAATCTGGTCGTGGACTTCAGGTCCTTCCCCATCATCAGGAGCCTCGGGCTGCCGGTGGTTTACGACGCAACGAACAGCCTCCAGCTGCCCGGTGGTCTCGGAAGCTCGTCGGGAGGTCTGCGGGAGTACGTTCCACACCTGTGCCGATCCGCAGTGGCCTGCGGGGTGGATGGAGTCTTCATGGAGGTGCACGACGACCCGGACAACGCACCCTGTGACGGTCCCAACATGTGGCCCCTGGACAGTCTTGAAGGGCTCCTGAGGCAGCTGCTGACCATCAGGAGAGTCCTGGAGGAGGAATTTTGACGAAGGGCGCCGACCGGGACCGTATAATCCAGTCCGCGAAAAGGGTGCTCATGATCGAGGAGAAGTCCCTCAAGGACTCGCGACTGCGTTTAGGTGAGGAGTTCGCCTCGGCCGTGGCGCTGCTGGCATCCTGCAGGGGGCGGGTGGTCCTGGCGGGCATGGGTAAATCCGGTCTCGTGTGCCGGAAGATCGTGGCCACCTTCTCCAGCACCGGGACCCCCGCCCTTTTCCTCCACCCCGCGGAGGGCGGTCACGGCGACATCGGCATGCTGGCGAGGGGGGACGTCCTCATCGCGGTGTCGAGCAGCGGCGAGACCGAGGAGGTCATCAGGATGCTGCCGGCGGTCCGCAGGCTGGGTGTGCCCATCATCTGCATGACCGGCAGCAGGAGCTCCACCCTCGCTGCGCGGGCCGATGTCGTCCTCGACATCTCGGTCACGGAGGAAGCATGCCCCCTGGGCCTGGCGCCCACGGCCAGCACCACCGTTACCATGGCCCTCGGGGACGCTCTGGCCATTGCCCTTCTGGAGCTCAAGGGGTTCACCGAGGAGGATTTCGCCCTTTTCCACCCGGGCGGAGCCATCGGACGGAGGCTCCTGACCGTTTCGGACATCATGCACACGGGCGAAGAGATCCCCGCGGTGACCCCCGAGACCGGCATGAAGAAGGTTCTTCTGGAGATCACCTCCAAGAAACTCGGCTTCACAACGGTGACGGATGGCGAAGGCGGACTTCTGGGGGTGATAACGGACGGGGATCTCAGGCGTCTCATGGAGCGCGAAACCGACCCGCTGGCCCTCACGGCAGGGGAGGTCATGACCGGGTCTCCCAAGGCCATAAACCCCGAGGCGCTGGCTGCCAGAGCCCTGCAGATCATGGAAAGCCACTCCATAACCAGCCTTGCGGTGACGGGTGACGGTGGCCGAGTGGTGGGCGTCCTGCACATGCACGACATTCTCAAAGCGGGGGTTGCCTGAACGATGCCGGTAAAGGGGCGCGAACATGGGTCCGGAGACCTCCTTGAGGCGGCAGGCAAGATCAAACTGCTTGCCTTCGATGTCGACGGCGTCCTCACCGACGGGAGGATCACATACGCATCCTCGGGGGAGGAGATCAAGTCCTTCGATGTCCGGGACGGCCACGCCGTGAAGATGGCCTTCCGTGCCGGACTGGAAGTGGCCATTATCACCGGGCGCGAGAGTTCCATCGTCCAGAGAAGGGCCGACGAACTGGGGATCCGTCTCGTATACCAGGGCGCCAAGGACAAGGGACAGGTTCTGTCGAGCCTTCTTTCCCGGACCGGACTTGCACCTCACCAGATCTCCTACATGGGGGACGACGTGGTCGACCTCCCCGTCCTGCAGGCCGTGGGACTCTCCGCGGCGCCGGCCGATGCCGTGCCCGAGGTCGTCCAGCGGGTGGCCATGGTGACCGAGGCGAAGGGGGGTTCGGGTGCTGCCAGGGAACTGATCCTGTTCGTCCTCAAGGCGCAGGGTCTTTACGGAAAGATCATGGAACGCTACGGGCTGCATGACACAGCAGGCTGACTGCTTTGACCAAGCCTGCATGCAACAATCACGCCACAACCTTTTTTTTCCCCTCCCGGTGTGTTAATCTTCAACCATGGGTCACATCTGGAAAGGATGCACTCACCGCCACTGCATCACCCCGCCACTGACGGTTGTCCTGCTCCTAGCGGCTCTCTTCGTCCCCGCGAGCATCCCGGCCTCCAATGACCTGGAAATGACAGGCTTCGCCATCGTCCAGAACACGGCGGGGGGAAAATGGGAGATCAGGGCGCGCAGGGCGACCTATGAGAACGAGAGGGAGGTCGTCCTGTTTGAGGTCTCGGCCAGGATGACGTCAGAGGGGACCGAGCGTGTGACCGTCGTCGGAGACCGGGGCCGTTACGATTCCGGGACCATGGTCCTGCATCTCGAGGGCAACGTGGCCGTCAAGGGTCAGTCCGGTTCCAGCTTCCTGGCCCCCAGCGTCCTGTGGGCCTGGGCCAGGTCGGTTCTGGAGGCATCAGGGGGGGTGATGCTGACGAGGGGCCCCTTCAGCATCAGCGGCGGCAGGGCACGCTACGGAGTGGACACGGGGAGGACGATGGTCAGGGAGGATGTGAGAACGGTCTGGACCCGGCAGGGGGAAATGCCTTGAGAACACCCTCTTTTACGCTCCTGGCCCTGCTCCTTGCCCTTTCCACGGCCCTTGCCGGGCCGCAGGCGGAACAGATCAGCATCCTTTCAGAAACGCTCATCATGCAGGACCGCACCGGTGATGTGATCTTCGAGGGCAAGGTGCGTGTGAGCCTCCCCGATGCGGACGTGAGCTGCGATCGCCTGACGGTCAGGACATCCAGGGAGGATCTGTCCAGGGTCCTGTCCGGTACGGCAACGGGCCATGTCGTCCTGACCAGGGAAATGGACAGGGTCGAGGCCGACGAAGCCCATTTTGACCTCATTGAGAACACTGTGGAACTTACGGGTTCACCCAGGCTTTCCAGGGAAGGGACCAGCGTGGAGGCTGAGAGGATCATCTACAGACTCGAAAAGGGGACAGCCACCTTCTTCGGACCGGTAAGAGCCGTTTTCGTCACTCCCGGACAGTGAGGGACCATGCGCGGACTGGAAGCCATATCCCTGACCAAGGCCTACCGAGGCATGACGGTAGTGAACGAGGTTTCCATGCATCTGGGACCTGGAGAGGTCGTTGGTCTGCTCGGGCCCAACGGGGCCGGGAAGACCACCACCTTCTA
>CP070682.1:554388-557004 GCA_020352595.1 bacterium
TTCCGGGGACGGACCTGGCCGAGTACTACAGGGGGCTCCTGCCCCACATTGGACAGGGCGCCGAAAGCTTCAAGGGGGACGGGACCCTGGAGGACAGGCTCGGCTCCTTTGCCTTCTGGGTCGAGAACTTCCTCAACCCCAGCAGGTTCCAGTGCAAGCAGTGCAAGGGCCTTCACGTCCAGTATGCCCGGGATGTTGCTGAGGGCAGGGTGGACCTGACCCTCGCAAAGCACTGCCTGAGCTGTCACGAGGAGATCCACAACGACGCCCGACACGGCTTCGCGTCGGTCTCGGATGTCGACTGCCACTCGTGTCACCAGCCGCTTCAGGACAAACTGGGAAGGCCCAGCATCCACGATCACAGGTTCGTCTTCCGCTGATGAGGCCGCCCGGATTTTTTCCTGCCCACGGTTGCGGTGGCTCAGGGGAGAGGTATACTTGAATCAGGCTGCCTGGAAGAATCGGAAACGCTTTGAACGCGCAGGCTTTGATTCGAAATCCGGTTCTTCGTCCCCGCACAGTTCCCCTCCTTACCAAGCGGCCACCGACTGTGACGGGTTTAAAGGGCAGCCTTTCCTTTGCCCCCATGACCAGAGTGCTCGAACCGGAACCCTCCCATGAAACGTGTGTGCCCAACCGGCCCCGGCAGCAGCGAACGCCTCAAACGGGTGTCTGTCGTCCTGTGCCGTCCCCGGTACGGGGGCAATGTGGGGTCCGCCGCAAGGGCCGTCGGCAACATGGGGCTCGGGGGCCTCATCCTGGCCGCCCCGGAGGATTATGCCGTCTCCGAGGCCAGGATGTTCGCAGCCTCGGCCAGTGAAGTCTTGGAAAGTGCCCGGACCTTTGATAGTCTTGAGGAAGCCCTGGAGGGTCAGGACATGGTCCTCGGCGCTTCCCGACGGGTCAGGAGCAGCCGGACGCGCATCATGACCCCCAGGGAAGCCAGCAGCTATCTGCTGGAAAATCTGGCGGACGGCAGGGCGGCCGTCGTTTTCGGTCCGGAGGACTCAGGACTGTCGGCCTCGGAACTCTCCCTGTGCCACGGCATCGTGTCCATCCCGGCGGACGCGGCCTGCCCCTCCCTGAACCTCGCGCAGGCGGTCATGGTCCTCGCCTACGAGCTGCGGGTAGGGGTGGATGAACCCTCCTCCGTGAGGTCCTTCGGAGGGTCCACAGGCCAGGAGCGGGAGCAGGTGCTGGCGCAGATGTCCTCGGTGCTGGAGAGAAGCGGCTTCTTCATCCGCAATCCGAGGGAGAAGGTCATGGTCCACCTGAGGGAGATCCTGAGCCGCGGGCTGAGGACATCCAGGGATGCCAGGATCATGAGAGGCGTCTTCCGCAGGATCGCCTGGGCCATGGACCGCCAGAGAGGACCCGGGACGGAGGGTTCGGGAGAAAACAGATGAGATCTCGAAGATTCACGGCGTTCCTGCTGTCGGCCGCGGCCTGCATGGCGCTGGCTGCAGTACAGGTCGTCCCGGCAAGAGCCTTCACGGTGGAGGCCGGGGACAGGGCCCCCCTTTTCGTGACGCAAACCCTCACGGGTGACACGTTCAACCTGCGTGACCACCTGGGCAAGAACGTGGTGCTCCTTAACTTCTGGTCTGTTTTCTGCCGGGACTGCATCAGCCGCATCGAGGCGCTCAACAAGATCCACGATCTGTTCCAGACACGCAAGTTCGAGATCGTGGGCATCGCGGGGGACCCCCCAACGGACCGCATGCTGGCCCAGGTCAAGCGCTACGCGGCCAAGATGCACTACGATGTCATCCTGGACCCTGAGCTGGAGATCTTCGACAGTTACGGTGTGGAGATCATCCCCTTCGCCGTCCTGGTGGACAGGGATGGTACCGTCATCATGGCCATCCAGAGCCTGGAACCCGAGCCTCTCAAGAAGATCTCGGATGCCATCGACCGCCTGACCAGGGAATAGGTGCCCTCCTTGGCCCCTGGCGTCTTCTTCCTGGTCAAGGTCCTCGTTTCCGCCTTCATCATCGCGGGTGTCAGCGAACTGGCCAAGAGGATGCCGTCCCTGGGCGGCCTCATCGCCGCCATGCCCCTGACGACGCTGCTCTCCCTCATCTGGCTCTACGTGGACACGGGCGACTACCAGCTGGCCCACACCTTCACGAGGTCCGTGCTCTTCGCCATCGTCCCCACCGTCCTCTTCTTCATGGCGGCCCTGTTCCTTTTCCGGAGGGGGACGGGGTTCGTCACGCTGCTTGTGCTGAGCTTTGTGGTGTTTCTCGGGGCCGCGGCTGTGCACCAATACTTGCTGCCTGACAAGCTGAGGTAGTAAGTATTGGTGCAGCGTCTGGTGTCCGGCTTCCGGGAAAATCTAAATCTGATTCACCGCAGAGTACGCAGCGCGGCCATTTCAAGGCTGCACCGCAGAGTCAGATCGAGATAAATGGTGCCGGGAACAGACTCATGGTTTCTGGCCGGTATAGGCATGTTCATCTCGGGGATGGTGACAACGGTAACCCTTGAACTCTTTTTTCCTGCGACCTCTGCGCCTCTGCGTGAGACTGCTTTTCCATTTTCCTGATTTGGGCAACAGGTTTAAATTTGAAATTTGGGATATGAGATATGAGATATGAGATCTGAGATTAACAA
>CP070682.1:557104-561987 GCA_020352595.1 bacterium
GTCCCGCTGGATGGTGTCGGGGACCTCCTCGATCTCCACGTTGCACGACTTGAGGTACTCGATGCCCTTGCGGTACTCCTCCTCGGTCCCCTCCTGGCTCATGATGGCGTAGGCGTCCTGGCGGGGGAGCACCTTCGCCTCCAGGATGTTGAAGACCAGGCTGGTGTTCCTGGACAGCCCATGTATGACCGGCTTGTTCCACGTCTTCTTCGTGAACCTGAGGATGACGGTCTTTTCCATGACGGACTCCTTATAGATACAATTGCAAATTTCAAATTTCAGACCCCGGGAGGGCCTGTCTACAGACTCTGGAATCTAGAATCTAGACTCTGGAATCTAGACTCTGGACCCTTGACTCTCCTTCAGCGGCACAAGTTCCACGTCCCCCTTGGCCCCGAAGACGCCGCCCATGATCACGAGGGCCCCGGTGACACCGGTGATGGAGAGCGCCCAGTCGACGGCGCGCTCGATGTCCTCGACCCCCCTGACCCTGTTGCCCAGCTCCGTGGCCGCCGCGTCCGCGAGGGCCCCGGAGGGGGAGAGCACGGTGGCGGCGTCCGCACGGCCGAAGCTCAGGGAGGGTCCCACGGTGCCGGAAGAGGTGCAGATGGCCAGCCCCTTCCGGGGATCGACCATCAGGCCGACCCTCCCGCTGAGGGGCGAGTGTCCCGCCCAGAGACCCACGCAGCGGCGGCCTCCCCCGATGAGGTAGAGATCCCCGCCGTTCTCCACGAAGACGCGCGAGCTCTTCGCGGCCAGGTCCACGGCCACGGCCTGGGCGATGACCCCGGCCACCGAGGCCATGGGCCCCACGCCCACCGCCGCCGCGGCATCCACCATCCTGGCGACCAGCGACCCCTTGGGCGCCTTCTCCCTCCAAGGCGTGAGGGAGGTCGCGAAGCCCGGGTGCTGATCTATATAGGCCTCGATGCCGCCCCTGTGCTCCCTGATGGACCTGAGAGCCTCGGCGGTGAGATCCCGTGACGCGGCGATCCACAGGTCGGTCTCACCCACCGCCGCGCGGAAGGAGACCAGCCCGTCCGGGACAGCTCGGTCCCGGTAATCCCTATGGTAAAATTCCGGCAGCGCCATGATCCGTCAACTCCTCGGCCCGGGCAGCGGGTGCTGGGGCACTCCAAGGGTGAACCCCTCTTCCAGGATCCACCTCTTCAACTCCGTCGCCACCTCGACAGCCAGGGGATAACTGGAGAGCGGCGAGGTGGGGATCTCCCTGCCGTTGAACCTGATGGTGCCGCTGCGCAGCTCCTCGTAGCTCACCTCGCCGATGATCTTGCCGGTGCTCTGGGGGTAGTCCACGGCATAGTCAACGATGTTGGTGTGGATGTCCTTGTCCCTGACCCCCGTGTACCTGGCCATCTCCTCGTCCAGTATGGGTATGGGGATGCCCAGGCCTATGAAGAGGCTGATGCCGTAGCCGAGCATGCTGGCCCCCCTGAGGTACCTGTGCTTCATCCCCTTCAGGTCACCGAGGACCGCAATGGTTCCGGCCGGCGAGCGCACGACGCCGTTGTCGCTCCTGCGGGCGTTGGGGTTGTGCTGGGTGCCGTGCCATATGACGAACCCCTCGTTCCCGCCGAGGAAGATCCTCGTTCCCAGCCCGATGGTGCGGTAAAGGGGGTCGTTGAGCAGCGGGGAGAGCTGGCCCGCGCTGCAGTAGTTGGCGTTGCCGCCGTCCGGCTTGAGGACGCCCATGTAGGTGTAGATCGTCCTCTCGCCCAGGTTCACGGCGCAGTTGTAGTTCTGGTAGGCGTTTCGGGGGTTCAGGAGCACCGCGTAGGGCATCTGCTCCAGGGTCTTCTCCATCTCCACGTTCTTGGCCGGGTAGCAGTCCGTGCCGTAAGCCTTGACGCGGACGTTGATGGCCTTGCCGGCCACCAGATCCTCGATGACGTGGGCTCCCCCGTAGAGGAACCGCCCGGGGTAAACCCTGTTGAGCGGGTCGTCCTCCTTCGGTTCCGTGGCCCCCAGGTAGGCGTCCACGGCCGCCAGCCCAGCATAGGTGGGCACGTCGTTGAACCAGACCTGCGCCGATTTGATCTTGGGGGTCGTGTGCCCGAAGTTGAACATGGCGCCGGAGGAGCACATCATCCCGAAGGTCCCGGTGGTGACCACGTCAACCTCCCTGGCCGCCTTGGCTGGCCCCACCTCGTCGACGAGGTCCGACATCTCGTCTGCGGTGAGGACGACGGCCTTGCCGGACCGGATCCGCTCGTTGATCTCCTCGAAACTCTTCTTCACCTTGGCCATGCCTTCTTCTCCTTGTTGCTGGTTGCTGCCTCACGCGAGGACGCCACGACGGTCTGGGGGGCCTGGATGAACGCCCCGGAACAAGCCCCGTGACTTTCCCTGCGTCCCGGGCGACCGGAAGGAGCGAGCCGGGGAACGGCCCTGCTTCCATCGCCATAAAAAAACCCCTCCGGGAAAGGGAGGGGCAAATTCAATCACCCGACTCCTTATCTCCCAAGAAAACTTGCGGGAATTAGCACCGGGCGCCGCGCGGAAAGCGCGACCGGTTGCTGTGGCTTCAAAGGGCCCGTCCCTCCACCACTCTCGATAAGGACGCCAACACGTCTCGATATATGTAGGGGGTGAAGGGTGGCACAACTTAACCGGAAAAGTCAAGTTTAAAGTTTTACCTCGTGAAGTATTAGCACTTAACCGGCGCCCTTTTCAGAAGCGGGGGAAAAATGTTAAACAGAAAGCCAATGGGTCTGGCGCCTGGTGCCGTACCTTTATGCTTGCCGGCCTGCCCGCCGTCGCGCGCAGAGGGCAGTGGGGCGCCTTGCCAGAGGGCTTTGTTTTTTTCTGCTTAAGCGAGGCGAAAGGACCGTGACCGAAAGAACTCTTCCCATCGCCTACTGTCCCCTCAACGACGTGGAGGCGTACGAGTATCCGTTCTTCGTCAAGAAGGGCATCGGCATCGAACCCGACCAGCTGCTCCTGGAGATCCACCTCTGGCACATGACCGGCCAGGAGAGGGACGCCATGGGAGAACTGATCCCCATCCACGACAGGAGCCAGCTGGAGGACCTGGGCTTTGCCAGGGACGACCGGGGGGTGTATATAATCGGGGAAGAGGAGAGATGGCTGACGGGACCCGAGGGACAGTATTAGGGACCGCCAATCCGGGGAGCATGTACTTGGTACTTGGTACTTAGTCCTTAAAATTTCAGGACTTCGTTCCCGGCACCTGTCAAGGAGACCTCTTTACATGATCACCGCCAAGAAGATCAAGGACCATTACCAGTTCACCCCGGCCGAGGAGAAGATCCTGGGAGATCTCAGGCCCGTCATGAAGAACCACCGGGACCGGTTCGGCCAGGAGATGATGGAATACTTCATGAGCCAGGAGATGATGGCTGAGTTCTTCCCCACGGAAGAGAAGCAGAAACACCATGCCATGACCTTCGGCGGCTGGTTCATGAGGCTTTTCGGGGGCACCTACGACGAGCCCTACTTCCAGAACCTCCGGAAGGTGGGCAGGGTCCACGTGGACATCAGCCTCGACGGCCACCTGGTCAACGCGACCATGACCCTCGTCCGGCAGTTCATCGCCCAGATCGTCGAGCAGGACCTGCCGCCCGAGGACCGGGACCGGGCCCTGACGGCCATCACCAAGATCCTGGACATCAACCTCGACGTCCTCACCAGTTCCTACCGCCAGGCGGAACTCAAGAAGTACTTCCTCCACGCCCGGGCCGAGACGGCGCTCATAAACCTCCTGGAGCGGTTCACCCACGGCCTCAACCTTGTTCTGGGCCTCGCCCTGGCGGTGGTCTCCCTGGGGGTCATCTGGCTCTTCGTCCACGACGTGATGACCGCCTTCAGCAGCCCCAGGCTCGAGACCAGCGTCGTGGCCGCCCTCGGCTCCCTCCTCATCATCTGGATGATGATCGAGCTCCTCTCCACGGAGGTCCAGCACCTGCGCGGCAAGAAGATCTCCATCAACGTCTTCATCGGCATCGTCATCGTGGCCTTCATCCGCAAGGTGCTCATCGGGTCGCTGCAGCACGGCAACCTGACCGAGTACGGCATGCGCATCGGCACGCTCTTCATCCTCGCCGTCGTCTACTGGCTGGTGACTCGGGCTGAGAGGTCATGACCCCGGCGGACGCCTCCCTGGAAGGGATCACCGGGGCGATCCTCATCGGAGGCCGCAGCCGCCGCCTGGGACAGGACAAGGTCCTCCTGCCCTTCATGGGCAAGCCCCTTCTGGTGCACCTGCACAGCCTGCTGGCCTCTCTCTTCGGCGAGGTCCTGGGGGTGGGACACGCGAGGCCCGGGCTGGAGGCCCTGGGGCTCGTCGTCACCGAGGACCTCATCCCGGGAGCCGGGGCCCTGGGGGGCATCTACACCGCCCTGGAAAGGTCTCCGGACCCCCTCGTCTTTGTCCTGGCCGCCGACATGCCCTTCGTTTCGGCTGCCATCATCCGGAAGATCGCCCATCATCCCCGGCCTGCCGACGCCGTCATCCCCCGGGGCCCACGCGGCGTCGAGCCGCTGTGCGCCCTGTACTCCAGGTCCTGCCGGGAAGCCATCAAGAGGAGCCTCGACCAGGGTTCCCTGAGGATTATGGAGGCCCTCCGGGGCCTGCACGTTGTCACACCGCCCATCACTCCCGCTCCCGGAGGCAGGGACCCCTTCTCCAACATCAACTACCCCGAGGACCTCGCCATCCTCTCTTCCTGACGGCCCCCGATGCCTGGCGGGGCCCCTATTTACACATAATTCGGTGTGGTATTTTCAATAATATTCTTGACTTTGTACATCAATTAGTGTTAGGTTCTCCTCACCCCGGGACCGTCAGCCTGCTCGTCCTGCCGTGACGCGGCCGGCGGCCGCCCCCCCGAAACAGAACGCGA
>CP070682.1:562087-565048 GCA_020352595.1 bacterium
CGCCGCTGAGCATGAAGGTCAGGAGCTGGAGCTGCTCTTCCTCCTCTTCCTCCTTCCTCTCATCGTGCTGGCTCATCAGGACATCCCTGAGGCTCTGAAGGCTGTCTGTGCTGTCAGGTGACCGGCGGCTCCCGCCCTTTTTCCCCCTGGTCATGGATCCTCCTGTTTCCTCCACGGGCTGGGGTTCCCCCTGGAGCTCCTTCTTCGCGGCGACGGCAGGTTGAGCTTCGGGAGCCGGCGGCGCCGGTGCCTCCTCCGGCCCTTTTACGGTCCTTTTTTCCCTTTTCTCCTCTTTCCCGCCGGCGGCTTTGGTCTTCCTGCACTTTGCCTTCTTCCTGATCTGAACGAGATCCATCACCTTACCTCCACCTGAGGTTATTTTCAGACGGGTTCCAGCTCCAGGTCTTCGACGACATCCAGGATGATGTCGGGTCCGATCTGCGAGAGATCCTTTGAAAAGCCCATCAGGAGCGCATTGGAGACGATGTTGTTGATGACCCTGGGAAGTCCGCCCGAATATCTGAAGATCACGTCGGCGGCTTCCGGTGTGACGAGGCCAGGATCCCCACCGGCCACCTGCAGGCGGTGAGAGATGTAGTTCCCGGTGTCTTCCCTCCCCATAGGCCCAAGGTGGTACCTGATGCCGACCCGTTGTCTGATGGCGTCGAAGGAATTGTGTTTCAACCGCCTCCTGAGCTCAGTCTGCCCGATGAGGATGAGAGAGAGCAGGTTGGCTTCGTCCAGCTGAAAATTGGTCAGGAGCCTGATCTCGTCAAAGGTGGCTTTGGATGGAATGAGCTGCGCCTCGTCGATGATGATGACCGGACATCTTCCCTCCTCGTATAGCCTGAAAAGGGCCTCGTTGATCTGATCGAGCAGGTTCGTCCGGAAAAAGGAAGGCGATCCGATCCCGAGCCTGCTGGCCACTGTCTTGAGGAACTGGTTCGGAGTGAGCCTGGGATTGATGAGCAGGATGGGAAGATACTGGTCGTCCAGCGAGTCGATGAGGGCTCTGCTCAGAAGGGTCTTTCCGGTCCCGATCTCTCCCGTCAGGATGGTGAACTCCCTCTCCTCCGTTCCGTACTGGAGGCGGGCCAGGGCTTCCTCGTGGATGGGACTCCGGTAGAAAAAGGCCGGATTGGGCGTCTTGTCGAAGGGTTTGGCTGAAAGACCGTAGTGGTCAAGGTACATGATCTCAGGCCCTCTTGCTCACAGCGCCCATCTTTATGGCCTCCATCATCAACCCCGCGACATCCAGCACAAGGATGGTGGACTGATCACCCAGCTCCGCTGCGCCGGCAAGCCCCACGCTCTTGGAAAAGGAGTCGCCCAGGGGCTTGATGACGATGTCCTGTTTTCCGAGCAGCTCGCCTGCGACGAGTCCCATTGTCCTGCTGGCCATCCCTACGATCACCGCGAAGATCTCCCGATCCTCCTGCTCCGGGTCAAGATGGAAGATCCTTTCGAGCCTGATCAGGGGCAAAGTCCTGTCCCGGAGCGTGATCACTTCCCTGCCCTGCATGGTCTTTATCTGGTCCCTGGTCAGCTCGATGGTTTCCTGGATGGACCCCATGGGGATGGCGAAGGTCCTGCCGCCGCTCCTGACCAGAAGAGCCTGCAGTATGGCGAGGGTAATGGGGAGGGTCAGGGTGACCCGGGTTCCCTTGTCCTTGACGGTGTGTATCTCCGCCGTCCCGCCGATGTTCTCCAGATCTTTCCTGACCACGTCCATGCCCACACCCCGGCCCGACAGTTCCGTAACGCCTTCCTTGGTGGAGAACCCGGGCTTGAACAGGAGGTCGAGGATCTCCTCGGTGGAAACCGCGTCGTCCCGCCTGATCTCCCCTCTCTGGATAGCCATTCTGCGGGCCTTTTCGATGTCGATGCCCTTTCCATCGTCCTCCACTTCGAGGACGACGTGGTTGCCCTGCTGAAACGCAGAGACCTTTACAGTGCCTATCTCGTTCTTGCCTTTGGCCCTGCGCGTCTTGGAGTCCTCGATGCCGTGGTCGAGGGAGTTTCGCACGATGTGCAGCAGGGGCGAAACCATCTCCTCCATGATCATCTTGTCGAGTTCCGTGTCGTGCCCCATGAACTGCAGGTTGACCTTCTTGTCCAGGTCCCTTGCGATCTTCTTGGCCACCCTTTGAAGCCGGTTGTACAGCTGGCCCATGGGGACCATCCTGATGTCCATGACGGCGTCCCTGAGGTCCACGAGCTTCTTTTCCATGCTGGAGTTGCTCTTGTCCAGATCCAGGAGGATTTCGGTGGGGATCCCCAGGGCAGACGCCCTGAGATTGGACGAGACGTTGGTGAAAGAGGACCTCAGGATGACCAGCTCGCCCACGAGGTTCATCAGATGGTCGAGCTTCAGGATATCCACGCGGACCGTCTGGCTCATCCCCCTGATCTCGTCTTCCAACTGATCGACGTCCTCGGACCGCGCCGGGGCCTCGAAGGGGGCGCTCTCGCCATCGTCTTCGGAACGTCGCCTTTCGATGAATGGGACCGCTTCGAACTTTCTCCCCTCGCCTTCAACGGCTTTCCTGATCTTGTCCCCGGGTTCCCTGCTGGTGAAGTAGAGGGTGAAACCGATCTTCCCCTCTCCACCCATCTCCGTCTCGGGGAGCGTGGTCAGCAGTTCTCCCGCCGACTTGATGGCAGCACCGAGCTTTTCCAGATCCACGTCGAAACTTTCCAGCGGAAAGCTGCAGGTCACCTTGTAAAAGGGGATACGCTTGCCGATATTGTCCCTGAAACGGTGTTCCTCGTATTCGGAGAGCATGTCGGTCATGCCCAGGGGAACGTTGATGAGGAGGGACAGGTCCTCCTCATCCCTCTTCGCGATCCCTTTTTCCAGTCCTTCCAGTTCCCTGATGAAATCGGAGACATTCACCGCGGCGTCGTCGAGCCCCTCGCTGATGGCCCTGACCATGCGGACGAGGAGTTGCGTTCCGTGGC
>CP070682.1:565148-569319 GCA_020352595.1 bacterium
ACTTATGGCAGTTCATGACAGACCGACCCTCCCCCACGCGTAGTGCGAAAGTTCCTCTCGGTTAAACCCTGACAATTCATACGCAATAGGGGGAACAATTGTTACAGCACAGACTCGCGACTCAAGGCCTGCCGCCTCAATGTTTTCAACCCGGCCAGGACGCACGGGCCAACGGGTGCCATTGCCCGAGACACCTCTCACCTCTCGCACAGGAATCACCCCGGATTTCCAATTGAGGAGATCATACAGGGCGGAGAGGGCATGAAGGTAGGGCAGGACGGGTTCGAGGTCCAGGGACAAAGGCCGTTGTCTGGTGTCTGGATTCCGGTGTCACAGAGAGGACGGATCTCAGATCTCTGAGTCAAATCATGATCACCCTTCCCCTATTCGCTCATCCACTCACTCACCCTCTCACCCACGCACGCACTCAACCTTTCCTCCTCCCTTCTTCTTCCTTCTTCATAACTCCAGCACCGCGCCGACCCCGGCGAAGAAAAAGCTGTCCCCGAGGGCCTCGCGCAGCCGGGCCGAACCGGCGAGACCCGTGCAGTGGCTCGCCCCCACCCTGTCGACGCCCATGGATGCCATGGCCTGGAGAGTGCCCTGCATCTGCTCCTCGCTGGAAAATCCCAGGTGTGTGCCCCCCACCACAGCCCGGATGGGCTTTTGGGGCACCAGGGTCTGAACGTGCCTGAGGATGTTCACGAGACCCGCGTGGGCACAGCCCAGGAGGACCGCCAGGCCCGATCCCCCCTCCACGATGAGGGACAGGTCGTCCGATATGGGGTCCGGGCCGCTTCCGTGCTCGCAGCCCAGGACGAGGTTGGCGTCCCCCGTCTCGAAGGCCGTCCTCCGCGGGACCGCACCCGTGGTCATGATCCCCTCGCTCACCTCCTGGGGTTCCTCGCTGAGGTGGAAATGGGCTCCCAGACCCTCCAGGTAATGCCTGGTAAAGGGGATGCCGATGGGGATGGGAGGGCCGTCCGGCACCTCCCTGAACCGGGAGTGGAAAAGGGCGGGGTGGGCGTAGACATCCCTGGGACCTCCCGTCTTGAGGAATTCGGCGAGGCCGCCGGTGTGGTCGTCGTGTCCGTGGCTCAGGACCACTTTTTTTACGGATGCCAGGTCCACTTCCAGGAAGCGGGCGTTGTGGAGGAGGGCGTAACCCTGCCCCGTGTCAAAGAGCACTTTTTCTTTGCCCCTCTCCACCAGGGCCGCGAAGCCGTGCTCCCCGATGAGCCCGCGCGGCCTGATGACCGAATTTTCCGAAAGGACCGTGATCCTCGCCTTCATGGTGACCTCCCTCCTTGACAGATCCGCCTGAAATGTTATTAGTATATTATAAATAGTTAAATGATGCAGAGGGCCATTTCAATAACACGGGTTTCTGGCATACAATAACACATATGGACATCGAGCAGATCCTGACGACATATCGGACGGTGGCCGTGGTGGGCCTGTCCCCCGACCCTGACCGCGCCAGCCACAGGGTCGCGTCCTACCTCCAATCGGCGGGGTTCAGGATCGTCCCTGTCAGGCCGGACGGTGACGAGATCCTGGGAGAGAAGGTCTACCACTCACTCAGGGACATCCCCTTCCCCGTGGAGATCGTGGACGTCTTCCGGAGATCCGAAGCGGTGGGACCCATCGCGGAGGAAGCCATCGCCGTCGGGGCTAAAGTCCTCTGGCTGCAGGAGGGCGTGTCCAACCCGGAGGCCGAGGAGATGTGCCGAAGGGCCGGCCTCGACGTCGTCTCCGACCGCTGCATCCTCAAGGATCACAGGAGGTTGACCAACGCATGAACGGCACCGGCATCCTCATCATTGTCATCGTGCTTATCTGGCTCCTGGCTTCCAGGGGCGGCACCTGAGGGAGCTGTTGACGGTCCCCGGTGGGGATCCAGGCAGTGCGATGAACAAAGACAAAGGTCCAAAGACCAGCCGCCACAGGTAGTAAAGGGAAGGGCCCAGATGACGGACAAGATCCGTGACATGGTGATAATAGGGGGAGGCCCGGCCGGCCTGACAGCAGGCATCTACGCATCCAGGGCCCTCCTTGACGTGGTTCTCCTGGAAAAGGGCGCCTACGGCGGCCAGATGGTGACCACCGCGCACATCGAGAATTACCCCGGCTTTCCCGAAGGCATCGGGGGATTCGAACTGGCGGACCTGATGCAGAAGCAGGCCGAGGTGTTCGGGCTGCCCATCCAGTACCGCAGCGTCGAAAGCGTCGTGAGGGAGGAGAACTCCCTCGTCGTGAACACCGGCGACGGCCCTGTGAGGACCAGGACGGTCATCATCGCCACCGGCGCCACTCCCAACAAGCTGGGTGTTCCGGGGGAGGAGAGGCTCACGGGCCGGGGCGTGTCCTACTGCGCCACCTGTGACGGAGCGCTCTACAGGGACCGGGTGGTGGCCGTCATCGGCGGCGGCGATTCAGCCGTCGAGGAGGCGCTCTTCCTCACGCGGTTCGCTTCAAGGGTCCACATCGTCCACCGCAGGGACCAGTTGAGGGCCGTTCCCCTGAGCGCTCAGAGGGCCCTCGCCAACGAGAAGATCACCATGGAGTGGAACACCGTCCTCAGGGAAGTCAAAGGTGACAGCGATGTCCAGGAACTCCTCCTCGAGGACGTGAAGTCCGGGCAGACGCGCCTCCTGAAGGCCGACGGAGTGTTCATCTACGTTGGCATAACGCCCCAGGTGGGCTTTGTCTCCCATCTGGTGGAAATGGACGCCGGCGGGTACGTCATCACCGACACCGGGATGAGGACCTCGGTGCAGGGGGTCTATGCCGCGGGCGACGTGAGGTCCGGGTCCATCAGGCAGGTCTCCAGCGCGGTGGGAGACGGGGCCACGGCGGCCTACAACGCCTACAAGTATCTGGAGGAGAAGGACAGTATCTAGTGTCTGGAAGGTGCACCGGCGCACTGGTGCACATGTGCACTTGATTTTTTTGAGGTAACCACTATGCCGATATTCGAGTTTCGATGTAAGAAGTGCGGCCATCAGTTCGAGACCATCACCAGCAGGAGCGAGGACGGATCCGGCCTTTCCTGTCCCGAGTGCGGCGCCGGGAAGCCGGAGAAGCTGATCTCCCTCTTTTCGGCCTCGGGGACCGAGTCCAAGGCGTCCTCAGGAGGGGGGGGCGGCTGCGGCCACTCCCACAGCGGCGGGTTCTCCTGAGCCTGACACTGTCCCGCCGGCGGCGGGAAGGAACACCCGGGGACGGCCAGGGCCGTCCTCTTTTTGTCTCACCAGCGCGGAAACGGAGGGAGGGACACCAACGGGAGTTTGTCCGGCACTCCAATGGCCGTATCCCGGGCCCGGAACTGAATTTTCCTCTCTCTCTTCACGTTTCAAGGAGAGCCGAAACCTCGTCGAGGAGGGGCCCCTCGAACAGGACGAGCCGGATGAGCCTTACAGATGAGTCGCCGTGTCGCGCCCAGAACTCTTTCACCGCCCTGAAATAGGCCCTCGCGCACACGTCATGGGGAACGGCGAAGATACCCGAACTGATCCCCGGGAAGGACACGGACCGCCATCCCCGTTCGTGGGCCCTGAGAAAGGCCGCGTCCAGGGCATGGGCTACCTTGTCCTCCTCGTCCCCTTCCCCCATCCTGGGGCCCACGGCGTGTATGACCCCCTCGAAAGGCAGATCGCCCGCCGTTGTGACGACGGCCTGGCCGGTGGGCACGTCACCTTGCCGCCGCACCAGTTCATCCCCTTCCCGGACCAGGGAGGGGCCGGCAGCCCTGGCGATGGCCGCCGCCACTCCTCCCCCGTGGGACAACCGTCCGTTGGCGGCGTTGACGATGGCGTCCGTCTCCTCGCGCAGAAGATCGTGGACCGCCACCTCGAACCTTCTCCCCCCCGGGAACTCCATGGGACCGACAACCTCTCCCGGCATGATCCCTCCCCGCTCTCCCCGATCCTCGCTGAAGGGGCGGTCATCCCCGCGACCGCCCCGTGATCCTCCCCGTTCCCGAAATGCGGACGATGCCGCCGTCCGGGGTCGCCAGGATGACGTTCACCCCTTCCCCGAGGGCGACGCTCCTGGCCCATCGCTCCAGTTGGCCCGGCGACATCTCCTCTTCCGGAAGGGGCCTGGAAACCCAGTATCCCGGGTACAGGTGAACGGAAAGGCGTCCCCGGGGGCCGGCAGCGGCGAACTC
>CP070682.1:569419-572192 GCA_020352595.1 bacterium
CATCCCCGTGGAGGGCGAGCTGGAGATCTGGGACAGACCCCGGCCGGACGTCCCCCCCGAGCAGTACAAACCCTACGACATCAGCAAGGGGATCATCCCGCCCATGGCCGATTTCGGTTCAGGGTACCGCTGGCACGTCACAGGGCTGAACCACGATGAGACGGGTTTCCCGACCAACAAGCCTTCCCTGGTCCAGCCGGAGGAGGAGAGGCTGCTGGCCAAGATCGCGGAAAACCTGGACATCATAGAGAAGTACGAGTACCAGCAGGCCGAGGGAGCCAGGGTGGGGATCGTATCCTTCGGCTCCAGCGCCAGGTCGGCCAGGGCCGCCATCGCACAGGCCGAGCAGGAGGGGATCGCGGTGGATTTCCTCCGCCCCATTACCATTTGGCCTTACCCCATCAGGCCAACCATCGAGATGGCCGACAGGGTCGACACGATCGTCGTCCCGGAGATGAACCTGGGCCAGATCATCGAGGAGGTCCAGCGGTGCATCGAGGGACGGGCCAGGGTCGTGGGCGTGAACCGGGCCGACGGAGAACCCATCACTCCGGAGCAGATCCTCGAAAGGATCAGGGAGGTTTCGTGATGGCTTTCAACTACAGCGACTATATCCGGCCCGGGAAGCTGCCCCACATCTGGTGCCCGGGCTGCGCCCACGGCATCGTCATGAAATCCATCGTCAGGGCCATCGACCGCGTGGGCCTGGACAAGGACCGCACTGTCATCGTTTCCGGCATCGGCTGCGCCTCAAGGATGCCCGGCTACGTGGATTTCAACACCCTCCACACCACCCACGGACGCTCACTGGCCTTCGCCACCGGCGTCAAGATGGCCGATCCCACACTCAACGTCATCGCCGTGGCCGGAGACGGGGATGCCCTCGCCATCGGCGGCAACCACTTCATCCACGCCTGCAGGCGAAACATCGACATCACCATGATCGTGTTCAACAACAACATCTACGGCATGACCGGAGGGCAGTTCTCCCCCACCACACCCCACGGCAAACTGGCTTCCACCACGCCCTACGGGAACCCGGACTACGCCTTCGACGTCGTGGAGCTCGCCATGGGCGCCGGCGCCACGTTCGTTTCCAGGAGCACCGCGTACCACACCGTTCCGCTGGAGAGACAGATCGCCGACGGCATCACACACAAGGGATTTTCCGTCATCGACGCCCTCTGCACGTGCCCGACGACCTACGGCAGGAGGAACAAGCTGGGCAGCGCCACGGACATGATCCTCTGGTTCAAGGACAACACCGTGGGACTCAAGGCTGCCGAGAAGCTGCCCCCGGAGAAGAAGGAGGGAAAGATCCTCACGGGGGTCTTCCGCCAGGAGGTCAAGCCGGAGTACTGCGACGAGTACCAGAAGATCATCGACAAGGTCCGGAGCGCCTGATCAGGAGGACAAAATGGCTCAGAGGTATGAAGTGCGGCTCAGCGGTGCGGGGGGTCAGGGACTTGTGCTCGGAGGCGTCATCCTGGCCGAGGCCGTCGCTCTCTTCGAGGGGATCAACGCGGTACAGACACAGTCCTACGGCCCCGAGGCCAGGGGGGGAGCCAGCAAATCGGAGGTCATCATCTCCGACGGGGACATCGACTATCCCAAGGCCACCGAGATAGACCTTCTGCTCTGCCTGACCCAGGAAGCATGCGACAAGTATTACCACGATCTGAAGCAGGGGGGGATCCTCCTGGCAGACTCCAGGATGGTCACCAAGCTGCCCGAGGGGGATTACAAGGTCTACCACCTGCCCATCATCGACACGGCCAAGGAGAGGGTCGGGAAGGTGTTCGTGGCCAACATCGTGGCCCTGGGCGCCATCGCGGCCCTTGTGGACGCCGTATCGCTGGAGAGCGTCGAGAAGGCGGTCCTCAGCCGGGTCCCCAAGGGGACGGAGGACCTCAACAAAAGGGCGCTGAAGCTGGGTTACGAACTGGTCGGTTGATGGCCGGGGAGCGGTAGCTCACCCGCAGGATGGCCTCTTCGGGCCGCCCGCATGCCTGTCGCCACCAACGGCCGGTCATTTCCACATGGGTGCCCGCCGCATCAGGGAGGGGAAGGGAGGAAGAGCCGCTCCTCAGCCTTCCTCCCGTCACACCGCCCGGCAGGCGCCGAAAGGAGGTCGGGGTGAGAAGGTGTACAGGAAGGAGGGCTCCCCCGGCATCCCTTGTGAAAACAATCCCAGGATCGATCCTTAACCGCAGATCACGCTAACCACTCGATAAGGAAAGGTGCCATGTCATTGCTAACCAGTAACGTCGGCAGAAAGGTGCTCATGGCGGTGAGCGGTTTCTTCATGGTGCTTTTTGCTGTGGCGCATCTGGCGGGCAACTCCACCATCTTCGTGGGGCCCGACTGGATCAACGCCTACGCGGAGCACCTCCACTCTCTGCCCCTGGTGGTCTGGCCCTTCAGGGCCTTCATGTTCGTCATGCTGTGCATCCACGTCTTCTTCGGCGTGACCCTGACCCTGGAGAACTGGGGAGCCAACCCCGGCAAGTATGCGGTCAAGAAGAGACAGAAGGTCACCTTCGCCAGCAACACGATGATCTGGACGGGGCTGCTGCTCCTGGCGTTCATCGTCTTCCATCTGCTCCACTTTACCCTGAGGGTGACCCCCGAGGTCGTGCAGGTGCTGGACGCCCAGGGGAGGTTCGACGTCTACAGCATGATGGTCGGCGGGCTTATGGACTGGGGGGTCGCGGCTGTCTACATCATTGCCATGGTGGTGCTGTTCCTGCACACAAGCCACGGCATCGCGAGC
>CP070682.1:572292-576689 GCA_020352595.1 bacterium
CAGGTCATGAATAAGCAATGGAGACATGGTTCGGGCGGCCGACAAAAGGCGGTCCTCCTCGACAGGGACGGGACGCTTCTGGACCAGACCGGTTATCTGGGGGACCCGGACGGCATAGCCTTCTACCCGGGGGTTCCAGGCGCGTTGAAGAGGCTCCAGGAAGAGGGTTTTCTCCTGCTGGTCATCACCAACCAGTCCGGTGTCGGGAGATGTTATTTCGACGAGGAAACGGCCATTGCCGTCAACATCCGAATGGCGAAATTGCTCATGGATGAGGGCGTCTTTCTCGCCGGTATCTACTACTGCCCTCACCATCCGGATGCCGGATGCCGGTGCCGGAAACCCGGGACGTTCATGGGAGAGAGGGCGATGAGGGACTTTCACGTCAGCCCCGAGCGCTCATGGGTGGTCGGGGATACGGAAAGGGACGTTGTCATGGGGACCGGGATGGGTATCAGGTCCATCCTCCTTGATACCGGCAAGGAGGTCGAGGGTGTGGTTCCGGATAGCGTGATCGCCGCCCGGGACCTCTCGGAGGCAACAGAGCACATCCTGGCCGAGGAAGTTTCTTGAAACCGACGCTCAGCAGCCTCTGCCTGCAGGTGCTGCTCCTGCTGGCACTCGCTCCGCCCACGGATGCAGGGCCGATAACGGCCTTCGCGCCCGGGGAGCGCCTCGAGTACGTGCTCAAGTGGTCGGGAATAGCCGCGGGTGATTCGGTCATGGAAGTGGTGGAGGGCGACGTCGTCGGCGGTCAGGCCCTTTACCGTGTCATCTCCACCGCCGAATCCCGCAGCCTGATCGACATATTCTACAAGGTCAGGAACCGGTACGAGACTCACATGCACCCTGCCGACGGCCTGACGAGGAAGTATGTCTTCAACATGAACGAGGGCGGAAAACACATGAGGAGGGTCCTCATCTTCGACCAGGAGCGTCACATCGTCACGCGCATTGTCCGCGAGGAGGACCAGACCCAGAGCCAGGTCTACGAGATCCCGGAAGGTACCCACGACAACCTCTCATCCCTATACGCCATGAGGAACGAGACGTTCAAGGTGGGGGATTCACTGATCTTCCGGGTGTTCGAGGGCAGGAAGAACTGGGAGTTGACCGTTGACGTGCTGGCCGAAGAGGAGATCGAGGTGGCGGCCGGCAGGTTCAGGACGCTGAAGATCCATCCCAAACTGAAGTTCGAGGGGATCTTCCGCCGGAAGGGGGACCTGTACGTCTGGGTCACCGATGACCAAAGGCACATGCCGGTTCTCATGAAGAGCAAAGTCAGGATCGGGAGCATCAACGCGGAACTGGTTCGCTACGCGACGGGCGAGGGCTCAACCTTGGAGGGGCCTTCGGGCGATCCACCGGATTAGGGGCGAAGTCGAGATGCTCTGGAGGATCCTGCTCTACAACCTCATCATCGTTCTTGCAGTGATGGTGACCCTGCCCGGGGTGATCTACCAGCTTCTTTTCGTCGGGAAGAGGAGGAGAGGCATTGCACAGAGGTTCGGGGCCGCTCCATCCGCCGGTGGCAAAACAGTCTGGGTGCATGCCGTCTCCGTGGGAGAGGTGCGGGCTGTAAGCCCCATGCTTTGGCTCCTCGAGGAAGATGACAGGGCAAGGGGGAGAGTCTTCCTCTCCACGGTGACTCCCACCGGCCAGGACACGGCGCGCAAGGAATGTTCCTTTGCGGCCTCCATTTTCTTCTTCCCCCTCGACCTCCCCCTCGTAATCGGGCGAGCACTGGATCGTGTCAGACCGGAGATCTTCATCACTGCAGAGACGGAGATATGGCCGAACTTTTTCGCCGCCTGTTTCCGGAGGAGGATCCCGGTCGTGGTTGTCAACGGTCGTATCTCGGACCATTCCTTCTCGCGGTATGTCCGGTTCAGCTGGTTCTTCAGCCCTATTCTGAAGAAGGTGGACCTGTTTTTAATGCAGAGTGAGGAAGACGCCTCGAGGATCATCCGGATAGGGGCGAGACCCGGATCGGTGGAGGTGACCGGGAACACAAAGTACGACAGGTTGCCCCTCCACGTTCCCATTCCCGAAGCAGTCAGGGCATGGGCACGCAAAGGCTTCCTTCTCGTGGCAGGAAGCACCCACAATGGGGAGGAGAGCATCCTGCTCGACCTGCTAAAGGCCCAGGGTGAGGGTGATTTACGCCTGGCCCTCGTTCCCAGGCATCCTGAGAGGTTCGACGAGGTGGCGAGCCTTCTCAGAAGGAGGGGCGTTCCCTTCACCCGGTACTCGGAGACGGCCAGCGGTGGAGAACCTTCGGGAAACGTGCTGCTGGTGGACGCAATGGGTGTCCTGGACGGCTTCTATGAAATGGGCGACCTCGCCTTCGTGGGCGGCAGCCTGGTGCCGGTGGGAGGGCACAACCTTCTGGAACCCGCCATGCACGGCGTGCCGGTGCTGACGGGTCCCCATGTTCAGAACTTCAGGGATATCGCCGCGCTTCTCATCGAAAAGGGTGGCTGCACCGTAGTGGAGGATGCTGATTCCCTGTCACGGGCTGTCAGGGACCTTAGGAACAGACCCGCGGATCTCAAGGAAATGGGTGCCAGTGCAAAAGGTGCCTCATCCGAGGCAACTGGGGCAAGCGGTCGAAACGTGGCCCGTATCCTCCGTCTCATGGAAAACATGGACTGAGGCAGTTTTCAAGCCTTTCAGTGGTTTCCCAATCCCAGCGCATCAAGATAACCGGCCACGCTCCTGTCCAGGGCATATTCCACAACGGCTCCCTTGAGAAAATCAGCAGGCAGAGGGTCACCGAGGGTGTCCAGCATGGCCCGGGCCAGGGCACTGGCGTCTCCCATGGGCACAAGGGTTCCGTAGCGGCCGTTCTGGAGGATTTCCCTGGGTCCACTGGGGCAGTCTGTGGAAACTACGGGAACTCCCAGCGCCAGTGATTCCGTGAGGGCATTGGGGGATCCTTCCCATATCGACGACAGGACGAAGAGCGAGGCGCCGGCGAGATAGGCATACGGGTTGGGAACGAAGCCCGGAAGCTGGGCGTCTGCTCCCAGCCCCAGGGACGAGATGGTGGACTGGAGATCCCCCCGCTTCCTGCCTTCACCGAGGATCAGGAGACGTCATGGTCTTTGGGAACTTACGATGGAGAAGGCCCTGATGAGAGTGGCGAAATCCTTCTGATGCGTCAACCGGCCCACACCCAGGATGAGAGGAACATCCCTGTCACCGACCCACGGGTGATCCACCTTTTGGCCGGCCAGATCGTGAAGGTCAGGCGTGACCACCGGATTCCGGACCACCGCCACCTGAGATTCCGGAAGTCCGGTGATGGCTCGAACATCCTCTGCCACCCCATGGGAGACGGCGACGATCCTGTCCACGTGCCTGTAAAATGTGCGCATGCCCCAATACCAGGCCCACCTGCGGATCCGTCCGCGGCCCTCGATGGCGGCCGAGACCGTCGTTCCCAGCCTCCCGACGAGAACGGCCTTCGATCCCGAGAACCACCTTGCCATGACGGCGACCTTGATGGCGCGGTCCTTGACCGCCAGGATGGCCGCCGGCCTGTTTCTGACAAGATACCGCACCAGGCCGGGCAGGCCCGTCAGGGTGTGTCTGGTCCCGAGTCTGACCTGATGGATCTCAGGCGCGATACCCTCCACATGCTCGCCGGTGGCTCTCGCCATCACCATGTCAACCTCATATCCGCAACCCGTCAGTCCCCGGGCGAGGTTGTTGACCATGCGTTCAACACCGCCCTGGCCGGAGAAGGAGATGAAAACTGCGATCTTTCTGTTTCCGGACGGATCTCTTTGCATAAGAACCTGTTACACCTGGCTGTCGGGTGTCGGGAGGCAGTGCACCTTGAGCCGCCACCGCCCATCCTTAAAACCTGGACACATCTTGCAGCAGCAGTCTTCCTTCCGCGAATTGCCAGCTGTCAGGGAATCCGGGAGGACATCCGTGGTGGACCACCTCCGACCTTCTGGATCATGAAGGCGCCCTTTTCCGTATCGATCTTCAATGCCATCAGTCCCGGGTGGTCCTCCGACCATCTCTGGACGATCAACTTCTCGTCATGACGTTTCCCGTCGTCGAGGAGGATCACGGCCTCCTCGTGCAGGCGGTCCGCCAGAAGGGGCAGGGCCGGATAACGCGCCTGCGGTTGTGTCTTACCCGGAGGCCCGTCGATGATGAGCATGTCGATCCTGGGGAGTCCCTCTTCCAGAACTGACAGATCGTACCAGAGATGGGACGCTTTCCCGATGCTGATCTCCTCGAGGGGGCTGTGGATGACCCTGGTGAAGTCGCCAAGGCCGTAGAGGGCCAGATTTTCCGATGTCCGGGTCGCGTAGACCTCATCGTGCTCGAGGGACAGGACTCTTCCGCCCCCCGCTTTGCGCAGGGCCAGGCCGATG
>CP070682.1:576789-579837 GCA_020352595.1 bacterium
GTGGGGAGGAAAAGGCTGAAGAACATCCCCACGAAGTAGATCCTGAAGACCCTGGGCCAGGGGAGGTTGAAATCCAGGGGTTGCAGGAGGGTGTGCCAGCGGAAGGTGGAGACCGCCTGGGAGAGGAGCAGCAGCGCCAGGGCCGTGAGCCACAGGCCCTTGCGGCTGGATGCGATGAAACCGAAGGTCCGGGAGAGGTCGGCGCTGCGAAGGACGAGGAACAGGACCAGGGCGCTGACGGCAACCTTCGCCCAGAAGAGGATCCTTTTCCGCGCCGGGCTACCGGCCGATGATTTCCCGGATCCTGTATCTGGGTTTTCCCTGCGATTCATAATAGGTCCGTGCCATGACCTCCGAGAGCAGCCCGATGGACAGGAGTTGGATGCCGGCGATGATCATGAGGGTTCCGAGGATGAGCAGGGGACGCCCCCCTATTTCCTGCCCGCCGATGAGCTTGAGGGCCGCGAGGTACCCGTCCACCACCACTCCGCCGCCGAGCAGCAGGAGACCGAAAAAGCCGAAGGCGTGCTGGGGCCGGTCCCCGTACTGCTTCAGGAAGGTGATGGTCAGAAGGTCCACGATGACCTTGTAGGTCCTGAAGATGCCGTACTTGCTGCGGCCCCTGGTCCTGGCCTCGTGCCTGACCGGCTTCTCCGCGATGCGCCCGCCCTCCATGCTCACCAGCACCGGGATGAACCGGTGGAGTTCCCCGTAAAGCTGGACGTTCCTGAGAAGATCCGCCCGGTAGGCCTTGAGGGAGCACCCGTAGTCGTGCAGCTTCACGCCGGTGATGCGGCTGATGATGCGGTTGGCGAAAAAGGAGGGAACCTTGCGCGATAGGGCCCTGTCCTTGCGGTCCTTGCGCCACCCGCTGACCAGGTCGAGTTCCCTGTGTTCGAGCTCCGCCACGAGGGAGGGGATCTCCTCGGGCGGGTTCTGGAGATCCCCGTCCATGGTCACGATGATCCGGCCGGCGGCCAGGTCGAACCCCGCCGCGAAGGCGGCCGTCTGCCCGAAGTTCCTGGTAAAGCGCACCACCTTCAGGCCGGGATAGGTGTGGGCCAGCGAGGAGTAGACCGCCTCGCTGCCGTCGGTGCTCCCGTCGTCGACGAGGATCATCTCGAAGGAGCGCTCCGAGGCTTCCATCACGGCGAAGGTGCGTTCCACCAGTTCGGGGATATTCTCCACCTCGTTGTAGACAGGGACGACGATGGAGACGTCCACGGCCGCCATTTCCCCGTTCTGTGTCATGGTATGGAGCTAACAGGAAATGGGGGGGAAAGTCAATGAAGGGCGCAGGAGAGGACTCTGGACGCTGAAAACCGGACTCCGTATTCCGGACTCCGGTTTCCAGGTCCCATGCTGCCCAGCAGGGTTGGGGCCATTGCCCCTATGGGGATCCCGACGCTGTGCGCGCGAGGCATGGGGACCGGTCCCTCTGCCCCCCATGCCTCGCGGATGGCTGATGCCGAAGATTACCCCGGGACCCAGGACTGCCAGGAGGACTGCCATTCCCAGAGAGGATCGTCGGTGGGTTCGTTGTCCACGTCCACCGTCACCTGCAGCTCGGGAGTGCCGGCGTTGTCGCGGAACTCGATCTCGATCCACGCCCCACCGGCTCCGGTCAACCTGATCAGGCCCCCGGTCGGGTACGTGTCGTCGAAAACCAGTTCATCCAGGCCGACGTCATAGTGCATCGCCCATGCCAGGGGGGTTTCGGTGGTCACGTCCACGTATCCGTCATCGTAGTCATAGAGGCGGCCGTTGACGGTGACCGTATCGTCGTTGTCGTTCATGACGTAGGTGTAGTTGCTGAGCCAGACAGCGTCCTGGGCGTCGTTGTCGACGAGGAAAAGGTTGTAGGTTATCGTGTACACGCCGGCGCTCTCGTCGTAGTCCACCCAGCCGTCGATGTAGGAGTCCTCCGACGCCGAAAGTGTGGTCAGGTCGCGGAAGATCACTCTGATGTCATCCACGAAATCGCCCTCGCCTCCATCCGCGTCCTCGTCATAGATGCCCTGCACGACAAGTTCCCCGTCAAGGTATTCCGTGCCGTCGTCGTAATCCCTGAAGTCAAACCCGATGCTCAGGAAGTAAACGGTCCCCTGCATCTCCGCCGGGTCTCCACAAATCTCGAGCCAAATTTCGCCGCCCGCCGACCCTGTGCCCCAGAACCCGGATTGGCACATCACAGCCAGGGGCTCGACACTGGCTGAAAGGCTCTGGACCGACCCGTCGTTCTTGGAATTTCTGAAATAGCCCAGGGCGTACTCCACTGCCCTGGACGGGTCCTTCACCATGCCGGTGAAGGCGCCCCCCTCGACGGCCAGCGGACCGGACCCCCCGCTGGGGTCGCTGTTCATGAACTCAACGGAATTCTTGGCCAGTGCCACTGCTGAGGTGGTGTCGATGACGGCGGGATCCTGGCTTCCGTCGTAGTTGACGGATTCGCTGCCTCCGCCTCCGCCTCCGCCTCCACCGCAACCCATCACAAGGCCCATGCCCAAGGCAACCGAAAGGACGATCACCATAGGATTCCACTTTCTCATCATCTCTCTCCTTTCCCCCCGGAGGGATGTCACATCATCCATCTCAACGGCAGTTGGACCCCCCAAACCGGTGTTCAAAACCATTTCAGGAGCCTGCTGCGGGATGACATCTCGTCATTCTAGCGGTTTTGCCAATTCCGTGCCACACGAAAGCGGGAGAACCCGCCGAGATCAGGTTCGCCGAAAGCACCTGTTTTTACATATTTTTTTCATCATGGACGCAGGACGCGGAAACAGGGGCAGGGGACGGCCGGCGACAGGAGGCTGACCTTTTTGCAGGGCTGGATGACCCGTGAAGTCAGGAAGGAGGATCAATGTGGAAGGTCAAGAGTGGGCTGGCGGGGTGCTGCGTTCCGGGTGAAAAAGAAGACCCGACGCTCAGGATTGGACGTTCAGCAAGGTCACGCGTGTTCCGGGTTTCGCGGGTCCACCTCTTGGGATCCTGGCTCCCGGACCCTGGATCCCTAATCATCCTCCCCTTTCTGAGCCAGCTCTATCA
>CP070682.1:579937-585133 GCA_020352595.1 bacterium
CCTTCGTGGTGTGCGGCGACACCCTCTGGAACCCGAAGGCGGGCGAGGGGGGGATCAGGAACCTCGAGAAGCTGACCCGGCTCCTGCCCTCTAAACCCTTCGCCACGGCCATCCTGGGCGGCCGCATGAGGATGGAGGAGCTCGACGACGAGGACGGGCCCCGGATCCGGGCATTCTACGAGCGTATCGGGAGAGAGGCGACGGGGTTCGACAGGATGGAGGAAAAGGCTGCTCTTGATTTCGTAAGAAGCATCGAAGATTTCCTGAAACTGGGAAACGGGGAATCGATGAACCGTTGAAGAAACATTGTGCACTGGTGCACCTGTGCACTTGTGCACTTGGTTTTTTGGGCCCTGTATCCCCGCCTTAACCCTTGACAGTACCGCTGCCGGCCGATATACGTATACGGTATATTGTATACTTCTTGTTCCCGACACAAAGTTACATGATCAGTACAGTAGTGCAGAAGTGCAATGGTCTCATGAACTCATGCACCCCCTGCACTCTCGCACTAATTCCCAAGAGCATTCCAGGAGGACGACAATGGCAAAGGAAACGCCCAAGATCAGTTGGACCCTGACGGACGAGGCCCCCACGCTGGCCACCTACTCCCTGCTTCCCGTCATCCGCGCCTTCGCCAAGGAATCCGGGATCGAGATTGAGCTCAGGGACATCTCCGTGGCGGGCAGGGTCATCGCCAACTTCCCGGAGAACCTGACCGAAGATCAGAAGATCCCCGACGAACTTACCGCCCTGGGGAAGCTGGCCCTGACCAGAGGGGCCAACATCGTAAAGCTTCCCAACATCAGCGCCTCTATCCCTCAGCTCAAGGGAGCCATCAAGGAGCTCCAGGAGCAGGGTTATAACGTCCCCGACTATCCTGAGGAGCCGAAGAGCGACGCTGAGAAGAAGGTCAAGGAGCGCTATGCCGTCGTCCTCGGGAGCGCTGTCAACCCGGTGCTGCGCCAGGGCAACTCGGACCGCAGGCTGGCAGAG
Organism: bacterium; assembly: GCA_020352595.1. Lineage (GTDB taxonomy): Bacteria > BMS3Abin14 > BMS3Abin14 > BMS3Abin14 > BMS3Abin14. Next base: position 580,934 of record CP070682.1, read on the forward strand.
GCCGTCAAGCAGGCCGCCCGGAAGCACCCCCACAGGATGCGCGAGTGGAAGCCGGACTCCAAGACCCACGTGTCCACCATGAGGACCGGGGACTTCTACTCCAACGAGAAGTCCACCACCATGGCCCAGGACACGACCGCGAAGATCGAGTTCGTGGACGGCAAGGGCAGCGTGAAGGTCCTGAAGGAAAGCCTGCCCCTCAAGGCTGGAGAGGTGGTGGACGCCACCTTCATGAGCAAAAAGGCCCTGGTGAAGTTCTACGAGGAGCAGATCGAGGACGCCAAGGCCAAGGACGTGCTCTTCTCCCTCCACCTCTAGGCCACCATGATGAAGATATCCGACCCCATCCTCTTCGGCCATTGCGTCAAGGTGTTCTACAGGGAGGCTCTCGAAAAGCACGCAGCCACGCTGGAGGAGCTCGGGTTCAACCCCAACAACGGCATCGGCGACCTTTACGCCAGGATCAAGAAACTGCCCGAGGCCAGGAGGGACGCCATCGAGGCGGATATCCAGGCCGTGTACGAGAAGCGCGCGCGGCTGGCCATGGTGGACTCGGACCGGGGCATCACCAACCTGCACGTGCCCAGCGACATCATCATCGACGCATCCATGCCCCCCATGATCCGCGACGGCGGGAAGATGTGGGGCCCCGACGGCAAGACCTACGACTGCAAGGCGACCATCCCGGACCACAGCTACGCGGGCCTCTACGACGCGGTCGTCAAGGACTGCATCGCCAACGGCGCCCTGGATCCCACGGTCATGGGTTCCGTTCCCAACGTCGGCCTCATGGCCCAGAAGGCGGAGGAGTACGGTTCCCATGACAAGACGTTCGAATCTCCGGGTGATGGTACCATCCGCATCGTTGATGCCGCGGGCAAAACCATCCTGGAAAGCCGGGTAGAGGAGGGAGACGTCTGGCGGGCACCAACAGTCAAGGATGAGGCCATCCGTGACTGGGTGAAACTGGCTGTGACCAGGGCCCGTGCCACCGGCTGGCCGGCGGTATTCTGGCTCGACAAGAACAGGCCCCACGACGCCCAGCTCATCAAAAAGGTCGAACAGTATCTCCAGGACCATGACACCAAGGGCCTGGAATTTCACACCATGCCCGTGGCCGAAGCGGCGAAATTCTCTGTCGAGAGGATGAGAAAAGGGAAAAACACCATCTCGGTCACTGGAAATATTCTCAGGGACTACAACACGGACCTCTTCCCCATCCTGGAGGCCAACACCAGCGCCAAGATGCTCTCCGTCGTACCGCTGCTCAACGGCGGCGGCCTCTTCGAGACCGGGGCGGGAGGCTCGGCGCCCAAGCACGTGCAGCAGTTCGTCAAGGAGGGGTACCTGAGGTGGGATTCCATCGGAGAGCTTCTCGCTTTGGCCGAATCGTTAAGGCACCTGGGCAATGTCATGAACAACGAGAAAGCCATCGAGCTGGCCGAGTCGGTGGAAGCGGCCAACGAAAAGTGGCTCGAGAACAACAGGGCTCCCGCCCGGAAGCTGGGCGAGATCGACAACCGAGGCGGCCACTTCTACTTCGCCCTTTACTGGGCCCAGGCCCTCGCCGGGCAGGCCAGGGATCCCAGGCTCAGGGAGCGTTTTTCCAAACTGGCGAAGGAGCTCGAGGCCAACGAGGAGAAGATCAACGCCGAACTGCTCGCCGCCCAGGGCAAGCCCCAGGACATCGGTGGCTACTATCACCCCGACCCGCTAAAAACAGAGAAGGCCATGCGCCCCAGCGCGACCTTCAATAAAATTATCGATGCTTTTGCGGCCGGTTAGAGCCAGTATTTAACCGCTTGACGCGGAGACCCGGGGACGCGGTGACGCAGAGCTAATTCTTCCGGAAACCGCAAAAATAGAAAGCTCCCGCACATTGCGGGAGCTTTTTTTTGGGTTCAGAGGGTTCTTGGAAATCTTCGTTGATGATAGTCTCGTTATCGGTTGAATTTAATAGGGATAAACAGTCGTTTTCCCTGTCTCCCCCTCCCCGAGTCCCCGTGTCATAACAGAGGGACGCCAGCAGCGAGTCCCTCAGTTTACGTCCCTCTCCCTTCGGACCTCCCCGCCATAGCGCACGTATCGGATCGTGCGTTCCCTGGGTTCGGTCAGCTCCCCAAGGAAGAACATCACGACAGACAGGGCCAGGGAGAAGAGAACCGCCCACCAGAACCCGGCGACCTCGAAGCCGGGAACGATAGAGGCGGCAAGGAGCACCATCAGGGCGTTGAGGACGAAGATGAAGAGTCCCAGGGTCAGGACGGTGAGGGGGAGGGTCAGCACGAACAGGACGGGACGCACGATGCCGTTGGCAAGGCCCAGGATCATGGCCGTTACGAGGGCCGCGAACACCCCCTTCAGGTGGACCCCCGGCAGGATATAGGCGGCGATGGCGATAGCCAGAGCGTAGACGAACCAGCGGATGATCAGGGGCATGGAATTCCTCCTCGGCCACGAGGGCGCAGGCAGGTCTGAGTGCGCAGGGCGCGGGGCGCAGTAGAAATGGGATACAACCCCTTGCCAGACATAAGGTTTAACGTTAAATAAGCGTTATAAGGTATTATTATATATAAGCATTTAACATATCATACTGTTGATTTAGCAGTGCAGCATAACGCTTTGCCAGACAGTTTAGCACAGGTTTCAACGGCGCCCTGCGCCCTCAGTCCTCAGTACTATTTTACGTATCCCCACTGCTTAGCACAGGTTTCAAGGCGCCCTGCGCCCTCAGTCCTCAGCACTATTTTACGTATCCCCACTGCCTGAGTCGCGAGTAGGCGTACTGAGCATTCTCACCCCTGTCCACCTCCTTCAGGTAGGCGAGATACCTGTTGGCCGCTTCCTCCCGGTCGCCCATGCCCTCCGCGCATCGTCCGATGAAAAAGACGGTGTTGGGGTTGCCCGGCAGGGATTTTTCGTAGTTTAGACAGTGAAGTCGGGCCGCGTCATAACGCTCCAGGGACAGTTCGGCCATGCCCAGGAGGTGGAGGGCCTGGGGTTCACCCGGATACACGGCAGCAGCGTCCTCGGCATAGCGCCGGGCGAGGCCGGCTCTTTCCAGTGCCAGCTGGCAGCGGGCGGTCATGAGAAGGGCCGCGTAGTCCCCGGGGGAGAGCCGGAGAGCCTCCATGAGTTGACCTTCCGCCTCCCGGAACTTGCCGGCTTTCATGAGCCTGTCACCCTCCTGCATCAGGCCTATGGCTCCGGACATGGCCCTCAAACCGATGGTGTTGTCCATGTAGCGTTCCCTGTGAGTGGGAAGCTCTCTTGAGGAGGCGGGCATCCGGGAGATGGCCGCCACGGAACTCCTGTAACGGTCCTCGCTCATGGGGTGGGTGGCGAACATGAGTTCGATGGCCCCCGGTTTGCGGCTGGAAAGGCTCCTGAGCATGTCCATGAGCCGCGTGTGGCCTGAAGGACCGTAGCCGGCCCTGACCATGTACTCAAGGGCCAGGGAATCGGCCTCCCGCTCGTTGTCGCGGCTGTAGCGGGCCAGAAGCGCCCCCGAGGCGATCTGTCCGAGACCTGCGGCCACCTTCTCGCTGCGTTCGCCCATGTCCCCTGCGGCCGAGGCCAGGCCCGAGACGGCCAGGGCCGCCAGGACTCCCTTGCTCATCTGCTGGGCGGTGTGGCGGGCGTTGACATGCCCAAGTTCGTGGCCTATGAGGGCCGCCAGCTCCGCCTCGCTGCCCAGTTCCAGCAGGATCCCCCGTGTGATCCCGACGCTGCCTCCCGGAAAGGTGTACGCGTTGACGTAGGTGGCGTTAAGAGGAACGAAGCGGTAGGGGAGGTCTGGGCGATGGGTCCTGCCGGCAAGGGAAGCGCCGACGCCCTGGATGTAACGGACAAGCTGCGGATCGGGCACCTGTCCGTAATCGGCTGAAAACTGGTGGGGGCTGTTCTCCCGGTCGATGCGCCGCTCGTCACTCTCCGAGACGAGGATGAGCTGCCTTCTGCCGGAGACCGGGTTGACGGTACAGCCGAGGATCAGGCCGCCGACGCAGGTCCCGGCAAGGAAAAGGAAGTGTCTACGGGTGAGAGGAACAGGGGCATCAGTCATGGCTTGCAGCGTCTGGTGTCTTGAGTTTCGTGTCCGGGAAAAACTCGTTTGAACGTTGCCATAATATCCAAAATACCCCATGGACTGACACAGTTCAAATTTCCGCATCGCTCCTTGGGGATCCGGAAAGTTCCCCC
>CP070682.1:585233-588963 GCA_020352595.1 bacterium
GATCCCCTCCCTCTCGGCCAGCCTCCGGCATTCCTCGAACTCGGGCTTGAACCGCCAGCGCCCCGACGGCGACCGCCACCTCTTGACGGAAACGGGACCAAGGGCGGTGGTGACCGTCAGGGTCTGCCGGGGCTGCACCAAGCGTTCCACATTCCATGACCTAATTCCAGCGCTTCCTGTGACCTCGAGGATCTCATCCATCAGGTCCCGGGCCTCCATGCGTGGCGCCAGAACGCGCAGGAGGACCCCGACCCTGCCCTTTTTCGTGAAGGCCGGGATGAGGTGCACCTCCCTGGCGCCGGCCGCCTGGAGGGCTTCGACGGCGGGGGCCAGGTACTCGGGGCTCACGTCATCGATGCCGCACTCGATCATCACGGCTGTCTCCGGCCCCCCGGCACGGTCGGTTTTCCCGAGAAAAACGCGCAGGAGGTTGGGATGGCCCTCGTGGTCCCTGCCCCCCGCCCCCGTCCCCACACCGTGCACCGTCATGGACGGCATGGGGCCGAAGGCCCCGGCCAACTCCGCGGCGAGAGCCGCCCCGGTGGGCGTGGTGAGCTCCGCTTCGGGCCCCCTGACGTGAACCGGCATGCCCTGGACCAGGAAAGCGGTGGCCGGAGCGGGAACGGGCATCTCCCCGTGGCTCGTGGACACATAACCGCGGCCGAGGTTCACCGATCCGCATTGGACGAGGTCCGGGGCGAAGTGGGCCACACAGGTGAGGACCCCGACCACGTCGGCAAGGGTGTCCTGGCCCCCGAGCTCATGGAGATGGACCGGCCCCTCCGGTCTTCCGTGCGCGGCCCCCTCGGCCCTGCCGAGGCTGCCCAGGGTGCGGACCGCGGCCTCTTTCACACCCTCCGGCAGAGCCGACCGGTGCAGCAGTTCCAGCATCTGGCCGAGGGTCCTGCGCCCGGGTCCACCCACGACCTCAACCCGGCACTCAAGACCGGCCAGGCCCGACCTGGTGACCTGGACCGGCTCGATGCGGACCTCACCGGGGATGACGGTCTCCACGGCGGCCGTGACGTCCTCGAGAGGGGCGCCGAGGGAGATGAGGGCCGCCAGGAGCATGTCCCCGGAGATGCCGCTGAAGGGGTCTATGAAAAGGATGCGCTTGCCGGTCATATTCCAATCTCAGATCTCAAAACTCAGATCTCAGGTCTCAGGGGGCATTTGAAACCGTAAAGAAAAGCGCACCAGTGCACTCGTGCACCGGTACACTGGATCTCCGTGTCACCGCGTCTGCGCGTCACCGTGTCCAACATCGGCCCCCAACATCAGGTGTGCCGCCACCGCGGCGCCGTAACCGTTGTCGATGTTCACCACGGTAAGGCCGCAGGCGCAAGAGGAGAGCATGGTCAGCAGGGGGGTGAAGCCTCCCAGGGACGCCCCGTAGCCGACGCTGGTCGGCACACCGATGACCGGCACGGAAACGAGGCCCGCCACCACGCCGGGAAGGGCCCCCTCCATCCCCGCCACCGCGATGATCACTCCCGCCTTGTCCATGTCTTCCCTGTGGGCGGCGAGCCTGTGGAGTCCAGCCACGCCGACGTCGTAGGCGCTCGTCACCGTCCTGCCGAGAAAGCGGGCGGTGGCTGCCGCCTCCTCGGCCACGGGAAGGTCCGATGTCCCGGCCGCCACGATGAGGATCTGCTTCCCGCCCGCAGGCGGGAGGGCCCCCATGCTCCATGTCCTCCCCAGGGGGTCGCGCCGGGCCTCCGGCCAGCGGCTTACCAGGAGATCGGCGGCCTCCGGAGAGATCCTGGTCACCAGGACCGGGTCCCCGGTGCCCGACAGCCGGTCCACGATGCTCAGGATCTGTTCCGGCGTCTTCCCCTCGCCGAACACCGTCTCCGGGATCCCCCGCCTGACCAGCCGGTGTGTGTCCAGGTGGGCGAACTCCAGCCTTGCAGCCGGGAAGTCAACCAGGTCCTGAAGGGCCTTGTCCGGGGCCAGTTCGCCGGAGGCGATGCGCTCGAGCAGTTCAAGGAGTTGGCGGCGGTCCATAGAGGGTTCCGGGTTAGAGGTTCAACCTTCCAGGTTCATTGCTCAGGGTTCAAGGGTCAACGTTCAGGATCCAACGCTCAAGGCCCGACGGCCTCAGCCTCTTGACGGTCTCAGCTGCAGCGCAGTCGGTCCGTGAAGTCTGGTTGAAGGCGGCGCAACGATCCCGGCGGGCGCTGAAGTTTGGAGACGTCAATCCGTTCTCCACCGCGCCGCCTTCAGGGTGTTCTGCATCAGGACGGCCCGTGTCATGGGACCGACCCCTCCAGGGACCGGCGTGATGAGGGAGGCGGACTTGCCGGCCTCCGGCGACACGTCGCCGACGAGGGTGTACCCCTTCTTCTCGAAGTCGGACTGCCGCGCGGGGTCCTCCAGGATGACGGAAGGGGCGTCACCTGGTCCGAGGGAGTTCATGCCCACGTCGATGACGACCGCCCCCTTCTTCACCCAGTCGGCCTGGACCATCAGGGGTCTTCCCACGGCAGCCACCAGGATGTCGGCTGTGCGGCAGACCTCCGCGAGGTCCCGGGTCCGCGAATGGCATATAGTCACCGTGGCGTGCCTGTGCAAAAGGAGCAGGGCCATGGGCTTCCCCACGATATCGCTCCTGCCGACAACGACAGCGTGAGCTCCCTTGGGGTCAACTCCCTCCTCGTCGAGCATGCGCATGACGCCCGAGGGCGTGCACGGAACCAGGACCTGGCTGTCCCCGCGGACCAGGCGCCCGACATTGGAAGGATGAAAACCGTCCACATCCTTGGCGGGATCGATGCTGTCGAGGATCTTCTTGGTATCGATCCCCTCCGGGAGCGGGAGCTGAACCAGGACGCCGTCCACATCGTCGTCGCTGTTGAGGCGTTGGATGAGATCCAGCAGTTCCCGCGTGGTGGTGGTGGCCGGAAGCCTGTGCGAAAAGGACTCTATGCCGCACAGTCCGCAGTCCCGGATCTTCATCCTGACGTACACCGCGCTGGCCGGATCCTCTCCCACCAGGACCACCGCCAGCCCCGGAGGGCGTCCCCTGTCATGCCTGAACTCCGCGGACTGTGCCGAGACCTCCTGGAGCACCTTCCCGGCGATGAGGTTGCCATCGATCAGCTTCGCATTACCCATGGGAGTCTCCTGTCCGGTTCCATCCTTCTTCGGACCCGGTCCTCACAGCTGCTTCACACCGCCGCGCAGGGTCCTGACGGTGAGCAGGCCTGTGTCCGTGTCGAACTCAACGGTCCTTCCCGCGGTCCCGCCGACATCCTGGGCCAGAAGCCGGATGCCGAAGTTGTCGAGGGTCTTTCTGGCGCTCATGACGTTGCGGGCGCCGATCCTCCTGCTCTTTCCCTTGAACTGCCCCGCGAACATGTCCGCCCCGCCGGCTATCTTGGCCACGAGGTCCGCGGCGTTCACGCCCTGCTGCTCCATCTGGTCCACCATGGTGGACACCGCCGTGTCCGCGAACTTGGCAGGTACGGCGTGGTCCTGTTCGCTGTATGCCAGGGGCAGCATGACATGGGCCATGGCCCCCAGCCCTTGCTCCCTTGCGTAGAGGACGATGGCCACGCACGAACCCAGGCCGTAAGTGACCATCCTCTCGGGCCTCCGGGCCATCAGGAACTCGGAGATCCCCACCACCAGGGGCTTCACTCTCAGGCCCCCAGCCTTGAGGCAGCCTGGAGCAGCAGTTCTACGCCCTCGGCTCCGGGAATGAAAACGGACCTGACAAGGCTGCCGC
>CP070682.1:589063-592303 GCA_020352595.1 bacterium
CACTCCGCCTCCTACGCCCTGGTCAGCTGCAAATCCGCCTGGCTCAAGGCCAACTATCCCGCCGATTTCATGGCGGCCGTCATCTCCAACCAGGGCGGCTTCTACTCGCCCTTCGCCTACCTTTCCGAGGCCCGCCGCATGGGCATCAGGGTCCTGCAGCCCGACATCAACGACAGCGCCTGGAAGTACAGGGGCGGCGAGGGATGGATCCGCATGGGCCTGATGCAGGTCCAGGGCCTGAGCCGCGGCGGGGCGGAGTCGCTCCTCCTGGAGCGGGAGAAGGGCGGGATCTACTCCGGGTTCACGGATTTTCTCCAACGCACGGCACTGGACCCGGCCGACGTCCGGCTCCTGATCCGGGCCGGGGGCTTCGACATCCTCGAGGGGCTCGCGCAGCGCCCGGCCCTCCAGTGGCGCCTGCTGGCCGCCCACCGCAGAAGGTCCACCGGCACCCTGGAACTGTTCGAAGACGGCGAGTCGAGCCTCCCGGTGCCGCGGCCCTACGACGAGAAGACCGTCCTGAACCAGGAGATCGACACCCTCGGACTGCTGGCATCCAGACACCCGCTCACCCTTTACCGGCAGATGCTGGAGCGGGTGAGGACGGTTCCCGCCGCCCGAATGGGAGATCACGTCGGCAGGACCGTCACCATGGCGGGATGGTGGGTCACGGGCAAGCCCGTGAGCACGAAGCACGGCGAACCCATGGAGTTCGTCACCTTCGAGGACACCACAGCCACCTTCGAGACCACCTTCTTTCCCAGGGCCTACGAGAGGTTCTGCCGGAAACTCACGCGCCACAGGCCCTACCTTCTCAGGGGCAGGGTGGAGGAGGAGTTCGGCGTCGCCACACTCAACGTGCAGTGGGTGGGACACCTGGCCGAATAAGGGTCCGATCTTCCGGGGGCCCCTCCCGACAGGCCGGCCACCCCGGGAGGGGAGATTGTGGTCCACGCTGTCCCTGCTACAATAGCGTTGTGCGCGACCGTGCAGCGATCCTGCGACCGGAACTCGATCATGGAGAAGGAGGTTGGCGATGGAGCGGTTCTTTTCAATAGCGGTGGACTGGGCGACGACGTCGGGCATCTCTTTTGCGTCCGCCCTTGTCATCCTTGTTTTGGGCATCTGGGGGGCCAGGATCCTCAGGGGAATGGTGAGGAAGGTCCTCGGCCGGAGGGAGATCGAGCCCACCCTGGTCAAGTTCGGATCGAGTCTCCTGTACGCGGCCCTGGTGGTCTTCGTGGTGACAGCCGCCCTGAGCCGTATCGGCATCCAGACCACTTCCATCATCGCCGTTCTGGGCGCCGCGGGCCTGGCCGTGGGCCTCGCCCTTCAGAACTCCCTTTCCAACTTCGCGGCGGGGGTCATGATCCTCCTCTTCCACCCCTTCCGGGTGGGCGATTTCATCGAGGGAGCGGGCGTCTCCGGCAGCGTGGAGGAGCTGGGCATCTTCATCACACGCCTGAAGACACCCGACAACAAGGCCGTCTTCGTCCCCAACGGCAAGCTCGCCGGGGACAACCTGATCAACTACACGCGCAACGACGTTCGCCGCATGGACATCATCGTGGGAGTCGGCTACGGCGAGGATGTGCGGCGGGTCCGGGACGTCCTCATGGGGATCATCGGCGAGGACGAGCGGATCCTCAAGGACCCGGCACCTGTGGTGGCGGTCCTTCAGTTGGCCGACAGCAGCGTCAACTTCGCCTTCCGTCCCTGGGTCCCCACTGCCACTTACTGGGACATCTACTTCGACATCATGGCGAAGATCAAACTTCGCCTCGACGAGGAGGGGATCCAGATCCCCTTCCCCCAGCGGGACGTCCACTTGTACCAGGCCCGGGACACGGCGGCCTGAGGAAGCCGGAGCCGGGAGCGGAGGGGAAGGGGCCAGGGCACCTGGTGCCCGGTCCCGGTACCAGGACCCCGCTCCTTCGCTCTTCCTTCCCCGCCCTGATGCTCGAGCCCCGTCTCACCTTGACATGACCGAAAAAAGTCTGCTTTCTGGTGCGATGCCGGGAACCGAAAAAGCCACCCTCAGAGCCGACCTCCTCCTGACCCTCACCGCGGCCATCTGGGGCTTCGCCTTCGTGGCCCAGCGGGCTGGGATGGAGCACATAGGGCCCTTCCTGTTCAACGGTGTCAGGTTCGCCCTCGGCAGCCTCTCCCTGGTCCCCCTCATCCTGCTTGGGTTCGGAAACGGTCCCGGCAGCGGGAACTGGCCGGCCAGGGCCGGGAAATGGCAGGGCGCCGCCGGATCGGTCCTGGCCGGCCTCATACTCTTCACCGGGGCATCCCTCCAGCAGGTGGGTATCGTCACCACGACGGCCGGCAAGGCCGGTTTCATCACGGGCCTGTACGTCATCCTGGTCCCCATCGTCAGCCTGAAGTGGGGCCCCAGGACCTCCGCGGGCACCTGGGTGGGAGCGTCCCTAGCCACGGCAGGACTCTATCTTCTCAGCGTCACCGGGCATTTCACCATGGTGAAGGGGGATCTCCTCGTGCTCCTCAGCGCCTTCATGTGGGCGGCCCACGTGCTCTGGATCAGCTGGCTGTCACCACGCATGAACCCGCTCCTGCTCGCCAGCGCGCAGTTCGCCGTCTGCTCCGTCCTCAGCCTTGTGGTAGCCTTCCTCCACGAGCCGGTGGCCCTCGCCCCCGTCCTCCGGGCCGCCACCCCCATCCTCTACGGCGGACTGGGCTCCGTGGGCGTCGCCTACACGCTCCAGGTAGTGGCCCAGCGGGACGCCAACCCCGCCCACGCCTCCATCCTCCTGAGCATGGAGGGGGTCTTCGCCGTTCTGGGCGGCTGGATCCTTTTGGGAGAGACCATGGGCCTGAGGGGGCTGAGCGGCTGCGCCCTCATGCTGGCCGGCATGATCGTCTCCCAGATCTGGACCCACCTGGTTCCGGCACGGGGCTGAGACCGCCCCGCCGGCCCGAGCCCCTTCCCGGGACTCCCCTGTCCCCCTTCCACAGGACCGGCCAAAACCAGTGCCACTGCTCCCATCGAGGTGATAGAATACCCGCGATCCCTTACCCGAAGACGCACCCGTGAAAGGAGCTGCCTCCATGAGATCCCTGAAGGAGTGGATGGAACAGACCTTCGGCGCGGGTGGGCTGATCTACTACAAGCTCGCCATTTCCTTCCTGATCATCCTCGTCATCGTCCTGGTGCGCAGGGCCGTGCTGCACCTGGCCTTCAGGAAGGTCGAGGACGTCAAACAGCGATACCTCTGG
>CP070682.1:592403-596339 GCA_020352595.1 bacterium
ATCGGCGCGGCCCTGGATGCTTTCGGCGATCACGGCCTCGAGAGCGACATCGGCACCATGAGCACCGTGGTCTGGGGGGAGGACGAGAAACTGTTCGAAGCCCTCCTGGACGCCTTCCGCAGGGCCGCCGCCGTGGGTCCCACCACCATGGTGGTCACCCTCTCCAACGCAAGCCCCTGGCCGGGCGAGCACGATCCCTGAGGTTGGAAGGGAGGCATGCCGGATCCCCGGACCGGTGAACAGGGATCGGCAACCCAGATCCGGGCAGCCGGGACTCCGCCCCGGAACTCTTCCGCTCCTGTTAAAAACGGAACCTCAGACCCAGCGTGAGGGTGTTGGACCCGCCGTCGTCCGCGACGAGGCCGAAGCCCGTGGACCGGTGGTGCAGGCGGAAGACAGCCGCCCAGGCGGTGCCGGGCGGGCCCAGGGCCACCTCCGCGAACCAGTGGACAAGGAACTGGCGGGTGGACCCGTTGATGGCCTTCTCCACCTCCGGGTCCTCGGCTGCCCAGGAGGGACCCAGTCCGAAGGCCAGGCTGGTGTCGACCACGTGATCCCAGGAGAACCGGTGCCAGCGCAGGGCCACGGGGAGGTTGAACTCCAGATGGTCCTGGTCCCCGAAGTACCGGGCCACCTGGCCTTCCACCTCCACGGCGAGGCCCCCCTCGCGTGATGATTTCACGGTCCAGGCCAGGGCTGTGACGAGGATGTAGGCGTCCACGAACCGGGCGTTGAGGGAGAGGGACTCGAACCACCTTTCATCGGTGACGCGCCCGCCGTACACAGTGAGGGCGCGGTCCCCGGCTCCTGCGGGATCCGCCATGACGACGATCAGGCAGATGCCCAGAGCATATCTCGCCATCGAAGGAAACATGGCCGTTCCTCGGTGAAGATACAGGAAGTATATCACCGTGGATCATGAGCCACGGCCTCCTGCCATCTCCGATCCCTCCGCCCCGAACACCCGTGTCAGGCGGCTGAGGGCCTCCCGGAGCATGCCGCGGGGGCAGGCGAAGTTAAGACGCATGTGCCCTTCGCCCCCCTGGCCGAAGGTGGCCCCGTGGTTCAGGGCGAGTTTCGCCTCCGCCTGGACACGCCTCACGACCTCCTCCGCAGGCAGGCCTGTCTCCCGAAAATCCAGCCAGGCGAGATAGGTCCCCTGCAGGGGCATGGAGGTCACCCCCGGCAGCTTATCCCTGGCCTCCCGATCCACCAGGTCCCTGTTGGCCCTCAGGTAGACCAGGAGCTGCTCCAGCCAGGGTTCGCCGTGGTCGTAGGCGGCCTTCGCCGCCAGGGGCCCGAACCTGTTGGGGGCGTAGAGACCGCACTTCGTCATCTGCAGCTGATAACGTCTGCGCAGGCCTTCATCCGGGATGATGACGTTGCCCGTCATGGTCCCGGCCAGGTTGAAGGTCTTGGAGGCCGAGGTGCAGGTGACGACACGGCCGGCTATGTCCGGGTCCAGGGTGGCCAGGACCGTGTGGGTGTGCCCCTCGTAGACGAGGTCGTGGTGGATCTCGTCGGAGAGGATGAGGATGTCCCTGGAAAGGCAGAACCCGGCGAGGTCCTCCAGTTCGGCCCTGCTCCACACCCTGCCTCCCGGGTTGTGGGGGCTGCACAGGATGAGCATGCGGGTGGACGCGTCCACCATGCGGTCCAGCGCACCCAGGTCCATGCGGTACAGGCCGTCCACACGCACAAGTTCGTTGTTCACGACCTCGCAGCCGTTGGCGGTGATGGCGCCAAAGAAGGGGTAGTAAACGGGGGGCTGCACCACCACCTTGTCTCCGGGCCGGCAGAACGCCTGGACGGCCAGGCTGACGGCGTTGACGATGCCGTGGGTGGTGAAGATCCACTCCGGCCGGACCTCCCACCCGTGGCGGCGCCGCATCCAGCCGGCCACGGCATCGAGGTAGGGGCCGGGGTCGCCCCAGTATCCGTGGATGCCGTGCTGCGCCGCGGTCCGGATGGCCTCGTTGACCTCGGGAGGCGGCAGAAACTCCATGTCGGCCACCCAAAGGGCGAGGCCCTCGGCGGGGGACACCCCGTACCGCGCCTCCATGCCGTCCCACTTCTCGTTGCCCGTGCCCCGGCGGTCGACGATGGTGTCGAAGTCGTAGGTCATGGGTCCTCTCCCCAGTGCGCTCCATCTGCCGCAAAAGGAAACCTGAAAAACAGCCTTGCACATTCTATCAGCCGATGAGGTCCGCAGAAAAGGGCCTTGTCCCGTCGGGAAGATCATTATTCGTGTATCAGCGCGGGCGTCCTCCTGAGACCGGTGCCTGGAGCCCGGGGTCTGGAACACGCGTCACGGATTCACCCTCACTTCCCAACCCCTGCGCCCTCCCGGACTCTCCCTTGCCAATGGGTGGATGGGGTGTATACTTTACGGCTGGCGCAGGGTTTTTCCGCCACGGCCACCTTGCCTTCCGTCGTGCGGAAGGCTTTCGTTGGGGTGCTTTCCGGACCCGGCGGGAGGCGGAGTTCGAGAAATGGTGGCAGGTGATGGTTGACACTTGGTGCAAAATGGACGATAGGGGTGAGCGGCTCCGAAAGGTGCCCTCGCTTCTGCCTTGATGGCCCACGGGAAGAACAGACGGAAGGCTTATGGAAAAGCTGAATTTCGAGAATTACGATACGGGTGAGTTTTACGACGAGGTCTTCTCGGCCCCCGGGAAGGCACGGCCCGGCTGCACCCCCCTCGTGCAGAGGATCAACGAGCTTCCCGACGGGGAACTGCGGCGCAGGCAGGTCGCGGCGGAGAGCGCCCTCCTGAGGCTGGGGATCACCTTCAACGTGTACGGCGAGGAGGAAGGGGCCGAACGCATCCTTCCTTTCGACACCATCCCCCGCATCGTCAGCGCCTGCGACTGGAAGATGCTGGAAGATGGGCTCAAACAGAGGGTCACCGCTCTCAACCTCTTCATCGATGATGTCTACAACGAGCGCAGGATCATGAAGGACGGTGTGGTTCCCGAGGAGGTCGTTCTTTCGTGCCGTTCCTTCCGCGAAGCCTGCAAGGGCCTCAAGCCGCCGCTGGGCGTGTGGTGCCACGTCACCGGGACCGACATCGTGCGCGATGCCGACGGGCAGTTCTACGTTCTCGAGGACAATCTGAGATGCCCTTCGGGTGTGTCCTACGTCCTGGAGAGCAGAGCGGTCATGAAGCGCACCTTCCCCGCAGCCTTCGAATCCTGCCGGGTGCGTCCCGTGGTGGACTACCCCAGCCGGCTCCTGGAGACACTCTATTCCCTTCTTCCGGAGCAACTGGACAACCCCACGGCGGCCATCCTCACACCCGGCGTCTTCAATGCGGCCTATTTCGAGCACGCCTTCCTGGCCAAGCAGATGGGCGTCGATCTGGTGGAGGGGCGAGACCTGGTGGTCATGGACGGCCGGCTCATGATGCGCACCACGCAGGGTTTTGACCGTGTCGATGTCCTGTACAGGCGCATCGACGACGACTTTCTGGACCCGAAGGTGTTCCGGGCCGACTCCATGCTTGGTGTGCCCGGCCTCATGGACGTTTACCGTTCCGGCCGGGTGGCCATCGCCAACGCCCCGGGTACCGGGGTGGCCGACGACAAGGTTATCTACGCCTACGTCCCCGAGATCGTGCGCTACTACCTTGACGAGGACATCATCATCCCCAACGTTCCCACCTACGTGTGCTGGAACGAAAAGGATAAGAAGTACGTTCTGGAGCACCTGGACTCCCTGGTCGTCAAACCGGCCGCGGAGTCCGGCGGCTACGGGATGCTCGTCGGTCCCCACTCGACCGGCGCCCAGCGGGAGGAGTTCGCCAGGCGGATCGAAGCCAACCCCAGGAACTACATCGCGCAGCCCGTGGTGCAGCTCTCGCGGGTTCCGGTGATCGTGGGCGACCATTTCGAGGGGCGCCACGTAGACCTGAGGCCCTACATCCTCTACGGCGAG
>CP070682.1:596439-604077 GCA_020352595.1 bacterium
CACGGCCGGCGAGGGCAGCGGCGAGGTGAGCGTCGAACTTCTCGAGGGCCAGGATCTGCAGAAACTGGCCAACGACATCGAGAGCGAGGTCCGGCGCATCGGCACCTTCCCCGAGGACGCGGACGAGCCCGAGGTGACCATCGTCTCCAGAAGGCGTAACGTCATCGATCTGATCCTCTACGGAGACGCCTCCGAAGCCGCCCTCCACGAACTGGGTGAACTCGTCAGGGACCAGCTCCTCTCGGACCCCGACATCACCCAGGTGGAACTGGACGGTGTCCGCCCCCTTGAGATCTCCATCGAGATCCCCCAGGAAAACCTGCGCCGTTACGACCTCACGCTGGAAACCGTCGCCGCCAGGCTCAGGGGGGCCGCCGTGGACCTGCCCGGAGGAGGCATCAAGACGGTGGGGGGAGAGATCCTCCTGAGGATGAAGGAACGCAGGGACTACGGCCGGCAGTTTGCCCGCATCCCCATCATCACGGCCCCGGACGGAACCCAGGTCCTCCTTCAGGACATCGCCGTCGTGGACGACTCGTACGAGGAGGCCGACAGTTTCGCTACCTTCAACGGAAAGCCCGCGGTCTTCCTGGACGTGTTCCGCATCGGGGATCAGACGCCTATCCAGGTGGCGGACGCGGTTTACCGGCAGATAGAGATCCTGAAGGGCAGCCTGCCCGAGGGCATCGGCATCGACATCCTCAGGGACAACGCCCTCGCCTACCGCCAGAGAGCCGAACTGCTTCTGAAGAACGGTGCCCTGGGCGTCGTCCTCGTTCTCATCATCCTGGGGATCTTCCTGGAGATGCGCCTGGCCTTCTGGGTGATGATGGGGATCCCCATCTCCTTCCTGGGATCCCTGCTCTTCTTCCCGGTGATGAACGTCTCCATCAACATGATCACCCTCTTCGCTTTCATCATGGCCGTGGGCATCGTGGTCGACGACGCGGTCATCGTGGGCGAGAACGTCTACCACTACTATCAGGAGGGAGAGTCTTTCCTCACCGCCGCCGTCCGGGGAACCCGGGAGATCGCGACCCCTGTGACCTTCAGCATCCTGACCAACGTCGCCGCCTTCCTTCCCCTGTACTTCATTCCGGGCATGATGGGGAAGGTCTTCAAGATGATCCCCCTGGTGGTCTGCACGGCCTTCATGATCTCCCTCTTCGAATCCCTCTTCATCCTGCCGGCCCACCTGGGGCACCACGCCAAGCTCAGGAAGGACGGGAAGCGGGGCCCGCGCTCCTGGCTCCACCACCGCCAGCAGAACTTCTCAAGGTGGTTCACCGGATGGGTGCGCGGCCGGTTCGGGCCTTTCCTGGACGCGGCGCTGTCGAGGCGCTACTTCGTTGTGGCCATCGGCCTCGCCGTCCTGGTCTTCTTCCTTTTCTACGCCGTCAGCGGGCGCATGGGCCTCGGGCTGTTCCCCAGGGTGGAGTCGGACTTCGCCCGGGCCTCGGCCATCCTGCCGTACGGGTCCCCCATCGAAAAGACGGAGGCCGTGGCCAGAAAGATGCACGACGCGGCCATGAAGGTGGTGGAAAGATCCGGTCACCCGGAACTGGTCACCGGCATCTACGCCCGCGTGGGCCGGGGAGGCAGCCACAACCTCTACATGACCGTCTACCTGGCCGATCCCGAGATCAGGGACGACATCATGTCCACGAGGGAGTTCACCAGCCGGTGGCGGGAGGCCCTGGGGACCGTTCCTGAGGCGGAGAGCCTGAACTTCGCCTCGGATTTCGGAGGGCCCGGTCACGGTTCTGCCATAACGGTGGAGCTGTCCCACAGGGACACGGACGTGCTGGAGGAGGCAGGCGCCAGGCTGGCCGAGGAGCTGGCCCACTACTCGCTGGTCAAGGACATCGACGACGGGTTTTCTCCGGGCAAGGAGCAGCTTGACTTCGCCCTCAAACCCGAGGGCAAGGCCCTGGGCCTCACCGCACAGGAGGTGGCGCGGCAGATAAGGAGCGCTTTCTTCGGGTCGAGGGTCCTGCGCCAGCAGCGCGGCCGCAACGAGCTCACCGTCACCGTCCGCCTGCCGAGGGAGGAGAGGGTATCCGAGTACAACCTCCAGGAGATGATGGTCAGGGCCCCCACCGGCGCCTTCGTGCCCCTCCGGGAGGTGGTGGAGATCACCCGCGGACGCGCCTTCACCAATATCGTGCGCCGCAACGGGAGCCGGGTGATCCAGGTCACGGCCGACATGAACGACCGCAGCCGGGCCGGCGAGGTGGAGGCCGACCTGAAGGAAACGGAGCTGCCGAAACTCGCGGCCATGTATCCGGGCCTGCAGTACAGCTTCGAGGGCAGGGCCGCCGAGACGCGGGAGAGCATGGGGAGCCTCAAGATCGGCTTCGCCGTCGCCCTCATCCTCATCTTCACCATGCTGGCGGTGCCCTTCAAGTCCTACATCCAGCCGCTCATCGTCATGACCAGCATCCCCTTCGGCATCATCGGGGCCGTCATAGGCCACATGATCATGGGCTACTCCCTGAGCGTGGTGAGCATGTTCGGCATCGTCGCCCTTTCGGGGGTGGTGGTCAACGACTCCCTCATCCTCATCGACTTCGCCAACCGCCGCATCCGGGAAAAGGGGATGTCCATCCACGACGCTGTGCTCGACGCGGCCATCCAGCGTTTCAGGCCCATATTGCTGACCACCGCCACCACCTTCGGCGGCCTCGCGCCCATGATGTTCGAGCGCGCCATCCAGGCGAGGTTCATGATCCCCATGGCCATATCCCTGGGTTACGGGATCCTGTTCGCCACGGTCATCACCCTCGTGCTGGTGCCGTGCCTCTACATGGTCATCGAAGACCTCGGCAACCTGCACGGAAGCGTCGCTTCCGGCTGGAGGAAACTGACCGGGAGGACTGCCGGATAGGAGATAAGAACCAGGATATAGGTTCCAAGTTCTCAGCACTCAGCACTTAGAACTTGGAACTTACTGCCTTGTTCTTCTCCCCCTTCCCTATCGCGCGTAATCCTCGTAGGAGTTGGGCGTGATGCCGCTGGGGGATGCCACCAGGAGGTCGGAAGCCCTGTTGGCGGCGTTGGCGGTGATGGAGTATGTAATCCCGTCGCTGCTGGTGTATTGGAAGGAGCCGGTCATAAACTTGGAGCCATTCTCGGTGGCCGGAAGGCTCGCGTTAGGCAGGACGACCCGCATGCCGGCGAAGTCGATGGTCCCCACGGGGTAGAAGTTGTCCAGCTTCTCTGCGGCGTAGGAGGCGAGGGCTGACCTGAGGACGTCCAGGTTGGCCCTGGCCGTTCCCCAGATGGCCTTGTCCTTGAGGTTCAGGAAGTTGGGTATGGCGATGCCCGCGAGTATGCCTATGATGGCCACCACGATCATCAACTCGATGAGTGTAAAGCCCTTCTGACTGCCTTTCAGACGTGTCATTGTCATGGAAACCACCTCTGGAGTGCGCCCCGGTCCGGGAATCCCGTCAGGCGCTCCTCACACCTCGATGGCAGGCGGCACAGAACCCGAGCATTGTTGGCCGGTCTGTCCCGTGATCGCTTGCACCAGTTGAAATTAACATAATATACAAAATTATAAAATCTAACATAATCTTTCCTAAAAAACGGGAGTTCGCACAGCGAGCCTCCCATCCTGTGCTTCGCCCCCATGGTGACGGGCTGTCTGATTGCCCATCATTTCAGTATGGTAAAAACAAAATATATACTAAATATGATAAAGTCAACAAAATAATGCGCCCTCCGGGAAACCCGGCCCTCGGTCCTCACGATGTTCCGGTCACTGCCGGAAAGTCCTGAGTTGCAGGCTTTATAATGTGGCTCTTCCTGGAAATGGGTACCCGCTATTAAGGGGGTTGTGCTTTAAACCCGTTTATCGTAAGGGCTGATCCACCGCAGAGACCACGGAGATCACGGAGGAAACCGCTGTTGGAGAAAGGCAGCAGTCCGTACTGGGAAAAGGGCCTGCCAAGACGGCCCTTCCCCGCAGCCTCCCCTCCAACACCGGTGCCCACAGGAAGTGCTTGCCCTCACCTGAACGGATGCGTTCCCTGACACGGCGATGAAAGCTCACTTTGATCTCCGTGTCAGGAAGCCCATCGGCTGATCTCAATGAGATCCCTTCCCCGGGGGGGGAAGGTCAGGTGAGGGCGAGCAAGTCCCTTCTTCGCGTCCTCCGTGCCCTCTGCGGTGACAGCTCTGAATCATATCGGGGCGACACCGTTCAGGTACGCACTAACCGGATGTACCCATTGCCAGGAAACCTGAACCATCGACCCGAACCCGGCAGAAGCGGCAAAATTACTCTTTATTGTTTCATGAAAAGGGTGCAATCTATCAGACTTGGAAAGACGCAATACCCTTGGCGTCACACGCCCTCGCAGTCCGGAGTTTCCCCCCCCTGAACCCTGGAGCGAAGGGCTCATACACGATGACATGCTGACCCGCCAGTCACCCGCCGATACCGGATCCCGGTCGCCTCGTCTCGAGAGGAGCACAACAGCTCTGTTCGTCCTCCTCGCCACACTGGTCTCGTGCGCGCACCGCCAGGCCGCGGGACCGGCAGCCGCTCCCGCCGAGATACCGGGCGCCTACACCCTTTACGGCGAGACCGCGCCCGCGCCGGACAGGTGGTGGGAGGGGTTCGGGTCCGCGGAACTGAGCGCCCTCGTGGAGGAGGCCATGCAGGGAAGCCTCACTCTCAGGCAATCCCTCGCTCGGCTCGAACAGTCGAGGGCTCTGGCTGTTCAGGCCGGAGCGGACCGCCTGCCGGACCTCAGGCTCACGGCCGGAGCCTCCCAGACCACCCGGAAGACGGACGACGGGACGGTCAGGGACCGGTCCAGGAGCCTCTCCCTCGTCAGCAGTTACGAGGTCGATTTCTGGGGCCGTGTCCGGGCACGGCACCTGTCGGCCCTTCAGGAGTTCGAGGCATCCAGGGAGGACCTTAACACCGCAGCCCTGACCCTCGCCTCCGAAGTGACGCTCAAGTGGCTGGAGCTGCTCTCGGTCCGCCAGCAGCTGACGCTCCTGGATGAGCAGCTGGCTACCAACAGGACCATCCTGGATCTCATGGAACTCAGGTACCTCAAGGGCGCCGCCAATGCCCTTGACATCTACCAGCAGCGGCAGGCCGTAGCCGAGACGGAGGCCGCCTTTCCCCAGCTCGAGGCCCGCCTCCGGACAGTGCAAAACGAGCTCGCGGCGCTCCTGGGAAAACCCCCCGGAACGGACCTCGGGCTTTCGCAGAGCGAATTTCCGGAGGTGGGTGCGCTGCCCGAGACTGGCGTTCCAGCCGACCTGCTGTCGAGGCGGCCCGACGTGAGGGCCTCGGGACTGGAACTGATGGCGGCCCGGGGGCAGGTGGCGGCGGCCAGGGCCGACCGCCTGCCCGCCGTGAACCTCACGGGCACCGCCGGATACAGTTCCGACAGATGGTCCGACCTCCTGGACAGCTGGCTCCTCTCCCTGGCGGCCAACCTCACGGCGCCTCTCTTTGACGCGGGATCCAGGAAAGCGGAGGTGGCCAGGCGGGAGGCCATGCTCGATGAGCGCCTGGCCTCTTACGGGCAGACGGTGCTGGGCGCCATCGGCGAGGTGGAAGACGCCCTCGTGAGGGAGACGAAACAGGTACAGTACATCGAGGCCCTCAGGGAACAGCTCAGGATATCCAGGGACGGCTACCGGGAGGCCCTTTCCCGCTACAGGAAGGGGTTGAGCGACTACCTGCCGGTTTTGAGCGCCCTCACCGGGACCCAGAGGCTGGAGCGTTCCATCGTCCAGGCGCGGCTCGAAAGGCTCAGCCAGAGGGTCGAACTGCACCGGGCCCTGGGCGGCGGATGGATGGATGAGAAACTGAGGGACCGGATCACGGAACGCAGCGAGGGGGGATAGAGGGGGATGTCCGGGATCCAGAGAACAGAGTCTGGAGTCTAGTGTCTGGAGTCTGGATCATCGGTGTTCGGGGTTCGCGTTCCCGGTCCCTTGAAACGGGCATTTAGCTCTTAGCTTTGCCCCTTGAACGTTTAACCAGCGAGGTGAGCATGACTGACAGCCACGGCCGCCCTCCGCTTTCCAGACGGGAGAAGCTGGCCCTCACTGTAGCCAGTCTCGTCGTCCTGGCCGTCTCCGCGGCAGTGGCGGCGTACATGATGATAAACAGGCCGAAACCCGAGCGGCGCAGGCCCGTGCTCAGCGCCCCCATCGTAAGGGTGCAGGCCATGTCCTCCTCCAACCATGAGGTGGACGTCCCGGTCATGGGAACCGTGGTGCCGGCCGTGGCGGTGGATCTTAAGACACGGGTCGCCGGACAGGTGGCCTGGACCCATCCCGAGTTCATCGAGGGGGGGATCGTCAGGAAAGGGGAGGTCCTGGTCAGGCTCGACCCCGTGGACTACGAACTGGGACTGACCAGGAAAAAGGCTGTCCTGGAAACCGCCGTGAACGAACTCAAGGCGGAGCAGGGCAGACAGGAGATCGCCAGGAGCGAGTGGGAGATCCTGGGCCTGGAGGATAATGCCTCGGAGATGGACCGCGAACTCGCTCTCCGCAAGCCCCAGCTGGCCGAGAGACAGGCCGCTCTGGAGGCCGCCAGAGCCGAGGTCAGGCAGGCCGAGCTGGACCTCGAGCGCACCCTGATCAGGGCTCCGTTCAACGCCGTCGTGAGAAGCACCCACGTGGACGTGGGCAGCCAGGTCTCGGCGCAGGCGGCCCTGGCCGAACTGGTCGGGGTGGACGCCTATCACGTCCAGGCCCTCATACCCCTGGACCGCCTCAAGTGGGTCATACTGCCCGACGAGGGCGGTGCTGCCGGCAGCAGGGCACTGGTCCGATCAGGAAGCGGCCATGAACGCCAGGGAAGGCTTCTCAAGCTCATGGGGGACCTGGAGCCCGGCGGCCGCCTGGCCCGCCTGCTCATCGAAGTGGAGGACCCGCTGGACCTGGCAAAGAACAACGGCCAGCGGACTCCCATGCTTCTGGGCGACTACGTGAGCGTTCAGATACAGGGCCGGAAGGTCGAGGACGTGTACGTCATCGATCTGGCTCACCTGAAAGACGGCAACATGATCTACACCGTGAACGGCGAGAACCGCCTCAGGATCCAGGAAGTCGATGTGGTCTGGCGCGGGGCCGAGCAGGTCCTGGCCAGGGGCTTGGAACCCGGACAGCGCCTCGTTGTGTCTGATCTCTCCGCCCCCGTGGAGGGGATGGAGGTCCGGGTCCAGGGCGAAGACGCCGCTCCGGCTGACAAGGGAAACGGGGAAAGGGAAGCGGGAAAGGAATAACCAGGCCGCCGGTGCAGAGGAAATTCCGGGGTACGCCTCCGAAGGGGTACTCCCCCACCGGACACAGGAAGATCCAACATGGCAGACCTGAACCAGAACACGGGAACCGCAATCAGTTACGGACGGCCCGTTGACCGCGGGGCCATCGGCTGGATGGCCCACAACCCCGTGGCCGCCAACCTCATCATGGTCTTCTGCCTGCTGGGCGGTCTGCTGGCCCTCAGCAGGATCACCCAGGAGGTCTTTCCCAACACGGACGCCGACGTGGTCAGGATCCGCGTCTCGTACCCGGGGGCCAGCCCCGAGGAAGTGGAACAGGGCCTGATCCTCGCCGTGGAGGAAGCGGTCCGGGGCCTGGACGGCGTCCACG
>CP070682.1:604177-607418 GCA_020352595.1 bacterium
GAACTGCGATAGGGGAATTTCATGATAGAGGTAAGGTTTCATGGTCGGGGCGGCCAGGGTGCAGTCACGGCCGCAGAGTTGGTGGCTCAGGCAGCGATTAGTGAGAATCGTTACGCACAAGGCTTCCCGAATTTCGGGGCCGAGCGAAGAGGTGCCCCGGTCACGGCGTATTTGCGGGTCTCGGACACTCCTATTTGCCTTAGGGAAAAGATAGAACACCCGGACATCGTCGTGGTCCTGGATCCGAGCCTGATGAGTACGGTGGACGTGTGTGAGGGGCTCAAGGAAGGGGGCACCGTCGTTGTCAACAGCCCGGCAGCACAGTCCGGAGAGTTCGATGCCTTGAAGGGCAAGTACCTGCTGGCGCTTGCCGATGCGGATCGCATCGCTCTTGAGGTTCTGGGAGTCCCCATTGTGAACACGGCCATGATCGGTGCCCTGGTTCAAGCCACGGATATCGTGGACGGGGCGTCCTTGGAGGGGCCTGTGAAACAACGCTTCGGCCGGCTGGCTGAAAAAAACTTGAAGGCCATAGCGCGCGCTGGAAAAGAAACGACCGTCATAGGAACGGCGGACTCCTCTTCCCAGGGCCGAGGCAGTGCGGGCGTTCCTCCCGGGGACCAGGGGCTGCGCATTGATGCCCTGCATGCCTGGGAAGACCTGGAGATCGGATGTGATATCCCGGAGCCCGGGAGTACCGTGGCATTTCAAACCGGCAACTGGAGGACCACCGGGCGGCCGGTAACGGACTATGAGAAATGCGTCCAGTGCGGTCTTTGCTGGATCCTA
The DNA here is from genome assembly GCA_020352595.1 of bacterium. Lineage (GTDB taxonomy): Bacteria > BMS3Abin14 > BMS3Abin14 > BMS3Abin14 > BMS3Abin14. The sequence goes on from CP070682.1 coordinate 604,967, forward strand.
TGTCCCGACTCGGCCTACCTTGCCAAAGAGGAAGGGGGCTTCGTGGCGGATGAGCGTTATTGCAAGGGATGCGGCATTTGTGCGGCGCAGTGCCCCAAGAAGGCCATCGAGATGAAAGGTGAGGACAAATGAGCGAGCGAGTCGGTATTGAGGTTTCCATGGCGGCGGCCGAAGCCGTGGGGCGGGCTAATGTAGACGTGATCCCGGCCTACCCCATCACCCCCCAAACCCACATTGTCGAACACATTGCCGAGCTGGTTGCCGATGGCCGCTTGGACGCCGAATACGTCCCTGTAGAGTCGGAACACTCGGCCATCAGCGCTGCCGTCGGAGCAGCGGCGGCCGGAGCGCGGACCTTCACGTCAACGGCCTCTCAGGGGCTGGCGCTGATGCACGAAATCCTGTTTGCAGCCTCCAGCATGCGACTGCCCATAGTCATGGCGGTGGCGAATCGGGCCATTTCAATCCCGATCAACATCTGGGCCGACCATTCCGACATCATGCCCGAGAGAGACACGGGGTGGGTTCAACTCTTTGCCGAAAACGGCCAGGACGTGTTCGATCTGATCATCCAGGCCTATAGACTGGCCGAAGACCATCGCGTGCTGCTGCCTGTAATAGTGAACATGGACGGTTTTTCCCTTTCCCATGTGATAGAACCGGTGATCCTCCTGGACCGGGAAGAGGTGGACGCATTTCTGCCGCCCATTCGCCCCGGTCGTACCCTGGATCCCCAAAAGCCCAGAACCATGGGGGCCTTCGGGTCGCCAAACGTCTACACGGAAGTCAAGAAACAGCAGGAAGATGCCCTGATCCGCGCTTCAGCCGTGCTGGAGGACATTTGGAGGGAGTTCGAGACCCGGTTTGGAAGACGGTACAGGGCCGTTGAAACCCATAAAACCGATGATGCCGAGATCATCCTCGTCGCCATGGGGTCTATCGCTGAGACGGCCATGACGGCTGTAGATGAGATGCGGGAAGAGGGAATCAGGGTGGGTCTGGCCCGGATCCGCCTGTGGCGTCCTTTCCCTTTCGAGGCCCTTTTCAAGGCCCTGAAAGGCGCTCGGGTCGTGACAGTCCTCGACCGCATGTTGTCTCCCGGGGGGCACGGGGGACCCGTGGGAACGGAATTGCGGTCCGCTTATTACCAGCAGGAGGAAAAACCCCTTATCCTGGATTTTATTGCCGGGCTTGGGGGCAGAGACATCAGCCGGGAGACATTCCGTGAACTCGTGAAAAGATCCCTCGATGGTGAGCCCCAATCTGATTTCTACTCTCTTCTGGACGTGAGGGTATCATGAGCAAAGAAATGTTAGCAGAAATTGAAAAGATTACCGCTAAGAATATGCCCAGTTTCGAACCCTTGGCGTCTGGGCATCGGGCCTGTCAGGGTTGTGGAGAGATACTGGCCCTCAGGTTGGCCATGAAGGCCGCGGGCGAAGACACGATTGTGATCAACGCCACCGGATGCATGGAGGTCGTGACCACTCCCTATCCTGAGACGTCCTGGCGGGTGCCCTGGATTCACGTGGCCTTTGAAAATGCCGCTGCTGTAGGATCGGGCGTGGAGGCCGCAAGAAAGGTTATCGCCCGCAAAGGCAGGATCCCCCAAGACAGCGCCAAGATCGTGATCACGGGTGGAGACGGGGGGACTTCGGACATCGGATTTCAGGCCCTTTCAGGGGCACTGGAGCGGGGGCATGATTTCATCTACCTGTGCCTTGACAACGAGGCCTACATGAACACGGGAATCCAGCGGAGTTCGGCCACGCCGCGTTGATGGTGGCGACGTAGGGTATCTCGTGGGCGATGACAATCTCGTCAATCGGCTTCTTCCACTCCCTCTTCCCCGGGACCACGCGGCCCGCGGGGCTCGTGGTCGTGGAGGCCGTGAACGGTGTTCCTCCGCTCCTCTGGATTCCCGTGTTCATGTAGGCCTCGTTGTCCAGGAGCACGTAGGTGAAGTCGTGCCCCCTCTCCAGGGCCCCGGAGAGGGCCTGCAAGCCGATGTCGTACGTTCCCCCGTCGCCTGCTATGGCTATGACGTCGAGTGTCTCGTACTTCGCCAGGGGGCCCGTCCCCTTCCTCCTGTGCGCCCGCCACGCCGCCTCGATCCCGCTCGCGTTCGCCGCTGCGTTCTCGAATGCGACGTGTAGCCAGGGCAGGTTCCAGGAGGTGTACGGGAAGATGCTGGTGCCCACCTCCATGCAGCCAGTAGCCGAGGTGACGATGGTCGGTCCCCGGGTGGCCTTCAGTATCTGCCTCACGACGATGGGCTCGTCGCAGCCGGCACAGAGCCTGTGACCCGATGCGACTCCGTCTGGCTTCCTCGCGGCTTCTCTCAGTGTCAGATCACTCATACTCATCCCTCCTACTCCCTGACCCCCACGAAGGTCACCTTCTCTTCAACCTCCCCCTTGCCGTGGATCGAGAGGAGGTTCTCGTACAGCCC
>CP070682.1:607518-610609 GCA_020352595.1 bacterium
ACAGGGAGCGGGGGCAGGAGGGCGGGCCTGCGCCGGGGACGCCGGCCGAGGTGGCCTTCCCGCGGGAGGCCGGGCAGGGGGAGCCGTCATCGCCTCGGGGCGCCAGGAGACGGGCCAGGTTGCGGAAGGTCAGGACCGCAGGCAAGGGGTTTGGGAGGCTGGATCGGTGAAGGCTTTCCTGAAGGCCGAGGGGCTCGTGAAAAGGTACGGCCACATCCACGCCCTCAGGGGCGTGGATCTGGAGGTGGCCCGGGGCCGTTCCGTTGTCCTGCTCGGACCCAACGGGGCCGGCAAGAGCACCCTTCTGGGCATCCTTGCCGGCAGGGTCAGACCCACCACGGGAAGGGTGACCATCGAGGACCGGGACATCAGGTCCGGTTCCGGCTGGCGGGGACAGACCGGGTATCTGGCACACGCCTCCCTTGTCTACCCCGGTCTCACGGCCATGGAGAACCTCATTTTTTACGGCAGGCTTTACGGCCTTGAGGACCCCTTGTCGCGGGCCGAGGAGATGCTGCGCTTCATGGGTCTTTGGGATCGCAGGAACGACAGGGCGGGCGGCTTCTCCAGGGGGATGGAGCAGCGCCTCGCCATCGGGAGGGCTCTTCTGCACTCGCCGGACCTGATCCTCCTCGATGAGCCGTTCAGCGGTCTGGACTACCAGTCCTCCCGGGCCTTCGCCAGGGCCCTGGAAGCCCTCAGGGACGGGCACAGGACCCTGGTCATCGCCACCCACGACATGGATGCCGTGGGGGAACTGGGGGAGGCGGTGGTTGTTCTGGGGAAGGGGAAGGTGCTGCACGTCGGACCGGTGCAGCCCGACATGAAGACCATGTACGTCGAGATCCTGCAGGGGAGCGGCCCATGAGACCGGCCCTGGCCATCCTGAGGAAGGATCTGCTTCTCGAACTGCGCGGACGCGAGGTCATCGTGACGCTGACGGTCTTCTCCTTCCTCGTGCTGACGCTCTTTTCCTTTTCGGCGGTCCCGGGCTCTGCGGCCCCGGGGGAGATGGCGCCGGGGATCCTCTGGATCACCTGCCTCTTCGCGGGCATCCTGGGACTGAACAGGGCCTTCGACAGGGAGAGGGAGAACGGCTGCTTCACGGGGCTGCTTCTGGCTCCGTGCGACAGGGTGCAGGTGTACTGGGGGAAATGCCTGTCCATTTTCGTGTTCATGGTGGTTTTCCAGGGCATACTCTGGCCCATTTTCGGTGTGCTGTACGGTTACAGCCCCTTCCGCGGGGCCCTGACCGCGTGGGCGGGCATCCTCCTGGGCGACCTGGGCTTCGTGGCCCTGGGAGTCATCCTCTCGGCGGTGACCATCCACGCCAAGGGGAAGGAGATCATCCTGCCCCTCCTCCTGCTGCCCCTCTGCCTTCCGGTGCTCGTTGGCGGGGTGAGGGTCATTGCCGTGGCGGTCCAGGGTGGGGAGCCCGGCGAAGCGGCTGCCTGGATCGGACGACTCGCGGCCTTTGACGTGATCTTCCTGGCCCTCGGAAGCCTTCTCTTCCCCCTTGTGGTGGAGGAATGATCCCGATGGTTATAAAATGGGCCCTGACCGTGGCGCATCCGGGCTTGCCGTCTCGAGGGAGGACAAGGGAGACCCTATGAAAAAGCACGCCGGCACAGGCTTGTGCCTTGCGGCCGGGGCGGCCATGGTCGCCGCCCTGACGGCAGCCCTGCTGGTGGCTCCCACGGAGAGGACCATGGGGGACGTGCAGCGCATCTTCTACTTCCATCTGGGCAGCGCGGCCGCAGCATTCGCCTCCTTCACCTTTGTCCTGGTCGTCTCCCTTCTCTTCATCCTCACCAGGTCGCCCCGCTTCGACGACCTGGCCGTTGCCGCAGCGGAGGTGGGTGTCCTCTTCTGCACCTTCGTCCTGGTGACGGGGCCGCTTTGGGCGAGGCCGGTGTGGGGCAAGTGGTGGGTCTGGGACCCTCGCCTTACCACCACCCTGGTCCTCTGGTTCCTGTACGTGGGATATCTCGTGCTCCGCAGTTCCGTCCACGGCTACCGGGGGGCCATGGCCGCGGCGGTCTTCGCGGTCCTGGCCTACGTTGACGTTCCCATCGTCTACTTTTCCGTGCGGTGGTGGAGGGGGATCCACCCCATCGTCCTGCGGAGGGGAGGGGGAATGGACCCCGCCATGATCCCGCCTCTCATCACGAGCGTCGCGGCCTTCCTGCTCCTGGCGGGCGTTCTCATCCGTGAGAGATACCATATCGAGCGCATCCAATCCCGGGCGCAGAGCCTGGAGGCCATGCTGGAGGAACAGTTGTCGTGAAGAACATGAACTACCTTTATGCCGCTTATGCCGTTATCTGGGCAGGGGTCGGCCTCTACCTGGCCAGGCTCTCCCTCATGAGGCGGGCCCTCGAACGGAGGCTGGAGAGGCTCGAGGGCAGCCTCGGCAGCCCGGAGGAGAGCTCATGATCAGGCGCGGCCTGCTGCTGCTTCTGCTCACCGCCGCTCTCGCCGGCTGCTCCGGCAAGGAGGCCGGCCAGGAACTGTCCGGGGGGGCTCCGGATTTCGTCCTCCCCGCTGTGGACGGGGCCATGGTGAAGCTCTCCGATTACAGCGGAAAGGTGATCCTGGTGGATTTCTGGGCCACCTGGTGCCCTCCCTGCCAGGAGATGATCCCGGTCCTTTCCAGGATACACAGGGACTACGCCGGCAAGGGGCTCGTGGTGCTGGGGGTGGCCATGGACAGGGAAGGGCTGGAGGTCCTCGGCCCCTTCATCCACGAGAACCAGATCCCCTACAGGATCCTCATGGGCAACGACAGGACCACCAGGGCTTTCGGGGGGGTCGCAACCATCCCCACGCTTTTCATCGTGGACAGGGAAGGGAGACTCGTCAGAAAGCTCGTGGGTTACCACTCCTACGGTGAGCTGGAGGATCAGATCAGGCGCTACCTGTGACGGGAGACCGGCATGACCGCGCCCTCACCGATACCGCACGGAGGTTTGGCATGGAAAACAGGAAGATATACGTTCTGGTGGCCGCCGCGCTCTTTGTGGGGCTCATGACCGGGGTGCTGGCGCCGAAGTTCTTCGGGAGCAGGCCCAGGGTGGCGCCTGTGTCACCC
>CP070682.1:610709-613944 GCA_020352595.1 bacterium
ATCCTCCTTGGAGATGAGTTCGGCCATGAGGTCCTCGCCGCGGCCCATGGGGACGATCATGAACATGTACCACGCCACGGCCCCGATCTCCTTGGCCAGCCTGTACACGTTGGGGATGTCGTGCTGGTTGCGCTTGGTGAAAGAGGAGTTGACGAGGAACTCGATGCCGTGCTTGCGGAAGAAGCCGGCAGCGCGCAAGGTAGCCTCGAAGGCCCCCGGCTGCTTGCGGAAGTCGTCGTGGATCTCGGGGGTCGAACCGTCCAGGCTCAGGGAGACGATGCGGATGCCGGACTCCTTGATCCTGTCGCAGACGGCGTCATCGACCAGGCTGCCGTTGGTGGCGAGGGCCATGCGCAGGCCCTTGCTGGTGCCGTAGGCGGCGATGTCGAAAACGTCCTCCCTCAGCAGCGGTTCCCCGCCGGAGAGGACCACCACGGGCTTGGCAAAGGAGGTGATGTCATCGATGAGCGCCTTGGCCTCCTCGAGGGAGAAGTCTCCCTGGTGGGACCCCATGGTGGAGCTGGACCTGCAGTGGATGCAGTTGAGGTTGCACTTCCCGGTGATCTCCCAGGCGATCCACTTGGGCTCGAAGACCCTGCCGGGCCTGGGTTTCTTCTGGGCCTCTGTCAAGGGCTCACCTCCATGCGGGGCCCCTCTCCCCTCCCGACCCGAGGTCGTGTTGCCAGGGGACCCTCGAAAAGCATGACACGATATCAGAATATGGCCAAAAGGAAAAGGGGCTGTGTCGCGCCAAGGTCAGTCAGCAGCCGGCACCGCGGGCATTGATGTCCATGGCGGTATCTGCTAAACATTGAAAGCCTGCCTCATGCAGGCGCTGTTTTTCCAGAAAGGAGAGCATGTGGGCGACAACGAGACCAGCCGCATCATAAAAGCGCTGCTCGAGGAGGTTCTTTCCAGAGAGATCCACCCCATCCTGTCCAGGCTGCATCAGGAGCAGCTCGACAACAGGAGGGTTTTCCGCATGATGGCCGAGATGGTCACCGGGATGGAGGTGATGACCAAGATCCCCGATGCCGTGACCGTCTTCGGCAGCGCACGCTGCGATCCCCGCGAGGAGGTCTACAAGGCGGCCAGGCGCATAGGCCGGCGCTTCGCCGAGGAGGGGTACGCCGTCGTCACGGGCGGCGGATCGGGGGTCATGGAAGCGGCCAACCGTGGCGCCGCGGAGGCGGGGGGAACCTCCGTGGGGCTCAACATCGCCCTGCCTCGCGAGCAGGTTCCCAACAAGTACGCCAACATCGAGATCACCTCTCGCTACTTCTTCATCAGAAAGGTCATGTTCGTCAAGTACGCCCGCGCCCTGGTCGTCCTGCCCGGCGGTTTCGGTACCATGGACGAACTTTTCGAGTCCCTGACGCTCAAGCAGACGGGGAAGATGCAGAAGTTCCCCATCATCCTCTTCGACGAGTCCTATTGGAAGGGGCTCTACGGCTGGCTCACGGAAAAGATGGTGGGCAGCGGCTATATCGAGGAGGAGGAACTGGGTCTTTTCTCCATGACCAGCGACACGGAAGAGGTCGTGTCGAGGGTGCACCAGTTCTGCGAGGCTCAGCGGGCCCGCGAGGAACCCTACGTCTCCTACGTGGAGAGCGAGGAGTTCCTCCAGAGCTTCTGACCACCGGCCCCGATGCAGTCCGTACCGACATGGGAGTGGATCACCATCCTGGCGTGCCTGGCGCTGTCGGGGTTCTTCTCGGGGGCCGAGACCGCCTTTCTCACCCTCTCGAGGGCCAAGTTCCAGGCCCTCATCTATGAAAGAAGACGAAGATCGGACCCCCTCAGGATCTGGGTTGAAAAGCCCAGCGCCCTGCTCACCTCCATCCTCATAGGCAACAACCTCGTCAACATCTTCGCTTCGGCCCTGGCCACGGACATCGCTTCCCGGATATTCGAGAACCGCGGCCTCGCGGTGGCGGTGGGGGTGATGACGCTGGTCATCCTCGTCTTCGGTGAGATCACGCCCAAGGTCATGGCGAGGAGGTATGCCGAGGGCATCGTCCTGATCTCCGCCTACTGCCTGGCTGTGTTCTACTACCTCACCTGGCCCCTGACGCGCCTCTTCACGGGTATCACCTACGGTCTCATCCGCCTGACAGGGGGCGACCCATCCCAGGATTTCACCACCGTGAAGGCCGACGAACTGCAGTTCCTCGTGGCCCTGAGCGCCAGGGAGGGGGGCATCGAGAAATACCCTGCCCACCTCATCGACCGTGTCCTCAGGTTCCAGGACAAGACCGTCAAGGACGCCATGGTGCCCAGGACTGAGGTGGTGGCCCTGGAGGTCTCGGACAGCCTGGAGAAGATCTTCCAGGTGGTCAACGAGAGCGGGCACAGCAGGCTTCCCGTTTACCGGGAGAGCATGGACGAGATGGTGGGGGTCTTCCACGTCAAGGACCTCCTGGTGGAACCGGTCCAGAGATGGGACAGCTTCCGACTTTCCGACCACCTCCACACGCCATATTTCGTCCCGGAGAGCGCCCACCTCGGACGGGCCATACGGGAGTTTCAGAAGAAACGGATCCACCTTGCCGTGGTGGTGGACGAGTTCGGCGGGACCGAGGGGGTCATCACCCTGGAGGACATCCTCGAGGAGCTCGTGGGAGAGATCCAGGACGAATTCGACCGGGAGGTGGTCATGATGCGGCGCCTCCCTTCGGGGGCGCTCGAGGTCTCCGGCCTCACCCCCGTGGACGACCTGAAAAAGATCTTCCCGGACTGGGGGGGGGAAATACCGGCCAAGACGGTGGGCGGGTTCATCATGGAGTTGACCGGAAGGGTGCCGGCGGCCGGTGAAACGGTCTACTGGGAGGGGCTCAGGTTCACCATCCTGGGCTCCAGCGAGCGGCAGATCAAGAGGGTGCGCGTGGAGAGCCTGAAGGATCTGGAGGCCACACCCCTTGAAAGCTAACCAGCCAGGGGGCGTCACCGCCGGGGACGCAGCGCTCCTCGTGGGGGCAGGCAGGGATCCTCGCAGATGCGCGGTCCAGATGGCCTGCCGAGGGTACTGCGAGTACTTCAAGGGGGAGGGCGGGGAGAGCGAGTGCGGCGGTTTCCGTGTCCTTCTTCAGGGGCTCGCCAGCGGCAGGATAGACCCGGCCCACATCGAGCACGTCGTCGGCAAGGAACCGATGCCGCCCAGGAGAACCGGATTTCTGGTGGACAGCCTTTGTTTCCGGTGCGCTTACCTAGAGGGCGGCTGCGACTACCTCTCAAA
>CP070682.1:614044-619794 GCA_020352595.1 bacterium
AAATTATGGCGTAGTCTGTAGTGCGCTAGGTATTTCTGAAGTCTAGAAAGTATGGCGGTGACAGATGTTTGAGAACATTTTGTTCGAGGTGAAAGAAAGGGTCGCCTGGCTAACTCTAAACCGCCCCCAAGCCCTAAATGCAATGAATGTGGCAACTCTTTTGGAGATGGAATCAGCTCTGGGCGAGATAGAGAAAGATGACAACATATGGGTCGGGATAATTACCGGCTCCGGGGAAAAGGCGTTCACGGTGGGGGCTGACTTCCAGGACCTTAAGGACCTTGACCTAAGTGGAGGCTTGGCATATTCCAGGACAGGGCATAGGATCTTCAGCAAGATTGAGAAGATAGCGAAGCCTATCATTGCCGGGATTAACGGAGTGGCTATTGGCGGCGGCTTTGAGCTGGCTCTAGCTTGCCCATTGAGGGTTATGTCCCAAACAGCAACGCTACATCTCCCAGAACTAGCACTTGGCGGAATACCGGGGCTGGGGGGAACTCAACGGTTGCCTCGCGTCATTGGAAGAAGCCAAGCCCTCTGGTACCTTTTAACGGGCACAACTCTACTTGATACGGGGTCCCAGGAGCAAATATCCTACCTAATAGAACAAAGTGATTAATAATAGGATAAAATGCGCTCCTGTGTTTGTCAAACCTTTTTTTATTATTAGAGTCTATGTGACGCCTGCCCGACAGTCAAATGGCGAGTATCATGGATCCAGGCGAACAAACGCCGGATACCGTCAGCCGCCCGTCCATCCGGTATGACTCCCCTGGCGATGGACGCATGCCTGCCCGCCATATTGTCCTACTGTAAGGGACGTGATACTATTTAGCGGCGGCGGTTTCGCCGGTATCCGGGCCCCGGAGGCCTGACTCCTGTTAGGCGGAGCGCACCGGGTCCACCGCGGAGCCGGTTCTCACTCCCTGCACGGAGGTACCACCATGAAAGCAGCAGTGCTCAACGCAACAGCAGACCTGTCTGTTCAGGACATGCCCGATCCTGTGTCGGGTCCCGGGGAGGTCGTCATCGCCGTGACCCTGGCCGGCGTCTGCGGCTCCGACTATTCCCTGTACAACGGCAAGTTCGGCGTCCCCCTCCCCGTTGTGCCGGGGCACGAAGGCATGGGCGTCGTCGAGGATGTCGGGCCCGGGGTCTCCAACGTCTCCGTGGGACAGAGGGTCGTCATCCAGCCCAACTTCGCCTGCTGGGACTGCGACCTGTGCCGTTCGGGACTGGACAACATCTGCCACGAAAAGGTGCGCCTGGGCATCGACATCAACGGCGTCTTCGCCCGGTATGTCAAGGTCCCTTCCAGATACGCGTGGCCTGTACCGGAAGGGATCGACGACAGGACCGCTGCCCTGGCGGAGCCGCTGGCCGTGGCCGCCCACGCCCTGAAGATCCTGTCACCCGGAGAGGGGGACAGGGTGCTGATCATCGGCGCAGGGGTCATCGGCCTTCTCACCCTTCTCCTCGCCAGGCTCCACAAGGCCCGCGTCACCGTTTCAGACCTTCTGGCTGAGCACCTGGCACTGGCCGCGAAGATGGGGGCCCACCGCACCTTCCTGGTGGGCGGTGGGGAAGAACTGGAACCGTCCTCCTTCGACCTGATCTACGAGACCAGCGGAGCGCCGTCCGGTCTGGCCACCGCCATCGGACTGGCCGCCCCGGGAGCGCGCATCGCCCTCCTGGGCCTGCCCGGGGAAGCGCACCCCGTCCTCACGACCCAGATCGTGCGCAAGGAGCTGACCATCAAGGGCTCCATGATCTACACCGACGAATTCCCCGGCGTTCTCGAACTTCTGAAAAGCGGGCGCATCGACCCCACTCCCCTCATCTCCGGCGTCATCGGGCTCGAGGAGCTCGACAGCGCCATAAGGAACTTCCACGCGCCGAACCGCATCAAGGTCCTGGTCTCCCTCCCGGGGGAGGGCTGACATGGCCGCCGGTCCAGGCGCGAGGGCAGGCGGCGCCCGGAAACTGCTCCTGGAGGACGAGGCCCTGCGGGACGGCCTCCAGATGGAGTCCAGGATCTTCACCCTCGAGGAGAAGCTGGAGCTTTTCCACCTTCTGGCGCGCTCAGGCCTGAGGCGGATCCAGGTGGGATCCTTCGTCCATCCCGGCATCGTGCCCCAGATGGCGGACACCGATGAGCTGGTCCGGGCCATCGGTGAAGTGGAAGGAGTGGTGCTCACGGCCCTGGTCCTCAACGAAAAGGGGCTGGAGAGGGCCCTTGCCTGCGGGGTCCGTCACCTGAGCATGTCCGTCTCGGCCAGCGACACCCACAGCCGCAAGAACGCCGGGATGCCGGCCGAGGAGGCCCTGGAAACCATGACGGGGCTCATCGCCAGGGCTGTCTCGGAAGGCGTGCAGGTCAGGGCGGGCTTTCAGTGCAGCTTCGGCTGCGTGTACGAGGGAACCATCGAACCGGACGCGGTCATCCGCGGCACGAAACGCCTGGCCGAGGCCGGGGCTGCCGAGGTCAACCTGGCCGACACGGCCGGAATGGCAACTCCCTACTCCGTGAGGGACCTTGTCTCGCGGGCCGCAAGGGAGCTTGAAGGAGTCCTCATCTCCCTGCACCTCCACGACACCGCAGGCCTCGGACTGGCCAACATGTTCGCCGGATACGAAGCGGGTGTCCGCATCTTCGACGTGGCCACCGGCGGCCTCGGGGGATGCCCTTTCGTCAAGGGGGCCGCCGGGAATATCCCCGCCGAGGACGCGGTGAACATGTTCCAATCCATGGGCGTGGACACGGGTGTGGACATCGACGTCCTGTGCGACGCCGTCCTTTTCCTCGAGGCCAGGTTGGGCCGGGCCCTTCCCGGCCGGATGAGAAGGGTGCTCAAAGGGGCAAAGCGTGACTGAGAAAGGCGGAAAGAGCGTCCGGGAATCGGACCGTCAGGTGGACACTGTGGCCAAGGCCATGGCCATCCTCAACTGCTTCTCCGTCAGCGAGCCCGAGCTGTCCCTCAAGGCTCTGAGCGAAAAGACCGGCCTTTACAAGAGCCGCATCATGAGGCTGTGCGGAACGCTCAGCGCCCAGGGCTTCCTGGTCAAGACAGCACGCGCCACCTACGAACTGGGCCCCAGGATCATGATCCTGGGCAAGATCTACGAAAACACCCACAACCTGTTCCACTCGGCCGGGTCCATCCTCGATGAACTCGTCACGGCGACGGGGGAATCAGCGGCCATCTTCATGCGGGAAGGGATGAGCCGCTTCTGCGTCATCCAGAGGGTCGGCCCTTCCTCCCTCCGCTACACCGTCCGCGAGGGCGAGCCCCTGCCGCTCCACGCGGGGGCGCCGGGGAAGGTCCTCCTGGCCTGGGCCCCCGAGGACATAAGAAGCCGGGTCCTCGGGGACAAGGCCCTCAGGAAGTACACGGCCAGGAGCATCACCGCCAGGAAGGAGCTGGAGCGGGAACTGGATTCCGTTCGCCTGAAGGGGTACGCCACCAGCGAGGGGGAGGTCGTGCCCGACGCCGTGTCCCTGGCCGCACCGGTCTTCGATCACGAGGGGAAGGTCGACTACGCCATCCACCTGGGTGGTCCCGCGCAGCGGCTGACGCCGGGAAGGTTGGACGAGATCCTCCCGCCGCTCAGGGAAGCGGCCCGCAGGCTCTCCTTCCTCCTCGGCAGCCAATAGAACGAGGCGCGGGAGGTCATTTCAGCGGCAGGATCCCTTTTCCGGCTATTCCGTTCGCAGAGGACGCTTGGGAAAAGGTGACGAGGTCCCCCCTGGAAGCCACCCCCTGAAGCGTCGCGACCCATTCTTGAATCCCGGCTCCCTTTCGTCTGCCGGACAGAGGACGGTCAGCTGATCAGATGTCCAAGCTCATCTTCACCCTGGGGCTGATCGTTTCGGGCCTTATCAGCGGTTATGTCCTGCAGCAGGTCATACGCCTGAAGGTCATACGCCATGACCTCGTTCTGCCGCGCCTGCGCAAGACTCTTCAGCGGGTCAGCATACTCGGTTTGATGCCCGTCTCCTTTGTCGGCGCCTTCTGGATCATCCCCTTCAGGGACCTGCGCATCACCCTCCTGCCGCTCATCGGATCCAGCGTATTGCTCCTGGGCGGTGCGCTGGGCCTGGGCACGGCTTTTCTGCTCAGGAAAGGGAGTCTGCAGAAAGGGGTGCTTTTCTGCTGCGGGTCCTTCACCAACATCGGCTCTCTGGGAGGACTGACCAGTTTCGTGTTTTTCGGGGAAAGGGGGTTTGCCCTCCTGGCCCTTTACAAGATCTTCGAAGAGCTCATCTACTACGGGATCGGTTTCCCGGTGGCCCGCTTCTACAAGATGAAAGAGGAGAACCTTGCCGAGGGCGGCCACATCCTGGCGCTGTTTAAAGACCCCTTTTTCCTGGTGGCGAGCGGCTCTTTTATCACCGGCATGTGCCTCAACCTCTCCGGGATCAGCCGGCCCCCGGTTTACGAGACCCTCATCAGTCTCTTCGTGCCCGTCGGTGTTTTCCTTCTCCTGTTGTCCATCGGCCTTGGCATGCACTTTTCCAGCGTCCGGAACCACGTGGTCGAAGGGGCCGCCATGTTCCTGATCAAATTTCTCATCCTGCCACTCGTGGCCGGGTCCGCCGCATACCTGCTGGGCTTCCACGAGATGCAGGGCGGCCTTCCCATGAAGGTCGTCCTCATCGCCTCTTCCATGCCGGTGGCATTCAACGCCGTGGTGGTCACCTCCATCTACGACCTCGACCTGGAACTGGCCAACGCCTGCTGGCTGATCACCACAGTGAGCCTGCTGCTGGTCCTGCCCTGGCTCTATTTCCTTTTCTCCCTGTTTTAGGACGCAGAGGGGAAGGATCGGGTCACCATAAACCTCCCCAGATCTTGATCTTCTTCGCGGCTTGGCGTGAAAAACCCAGGCCTTATGGCCACACGGCCCGAAAGGCAGCCTCACGCCCGCTCCCTCCCACCTTCGCTGAAGTTTCGGCGGACAGGTCGGTCGCTTAAGCCGCAAAGACGCAAAGGGGGAAGAATCTGGTCACTATAAAACTCTTCAGATCTTGATCTTCTTGGCGGCTTGGCGGCTTGGCGTGAAAACCCCAGGCCTTATGGCCACACGGCCCGAAAGGCAGCCTCACGCCCGCTCCCTTCCACCTTCGCCAACTCTACCCATCCAGCTTCCGCCTTCGCCGCAAGGGCTACGGCGGACAAGTCGGCGGACAGGTCGGTCGCTTAAGCCGCAAAGACGCAAAGAAAGGCACAGATCTTGAACTCTAATTTGGGAAATCAAACCTAATTAATGAGGGGGTTTCCACATGAACCAACACAATCTGCTGGCCAGGGAGATCGTTGACACGTCTTACAAACTTCATACCAGGCTCGGTCCCGGTTTGCTCGAATCAGTTTATGAGGCCGTCCTGAGCCACGAACTCACCAAGAGGGGCTTGAAGATCGAGCGACAACCGCCGGTCCCCATCGTCTATGATGGAATCAAATTCGATGAAGGATTCCGCGCTGATATCGTTGTCGAGAATATGATCATACTCGAATTGAAATCCGTCGAGAAGGTAAACCGGTCACATAAGAAGCAACTGCTCACTTACCTAAAGCTCACTGGAATGCGTCTTGGCCTACTCATCAATTTTGGTGAAGCTTGGATCAAGGATGGGATTTACAGGGTAGTTAATCGATTATGATTTCCCCAGTTGAGATCCGCCTTTCTTTGCGGCTTTGCGGCTTGGCGTGAAAACCCCAGGCCTTATGGCCATACGGCCCTAAAGG
>CP070682.1:619894-622396 GCA_020352595.1 bacterium
CCACACCACCTTTACCGCCGAGGAGATCCACAAGGGCCGCACGCGGCTGAAGTACCGGCGCGGGGAGAAGGTGATCTCCAGCTGCCTGACGGTGGTGGATGACGGAACCCTGCCCTGGCGACTCGGTACGGTTCCCTTCGACGACGAGAGGGTTCCGCCCGTGCCCAGGCGGCTCGTGGAGGATGGCGTCGTCAGCGGGTGCCTGCACAACCTGAAAACCTCGGCCCTCTGGTCCGAAGAACCCACGGGGAACGGATTCCGGGGGTCCCTGGCCTCAACACCGGTTCCCGGCCCCTCGAACCTGTTCATCCTGCAGGGTCCCGATCCCATTGACTCCCTCCTGCCCGGATCCACGACCATCCGCTTCAGCGGCCTCATGGGCGCTCACACCATAGACAGGGTGTCGGGGGATTTCTCTCTGGGAGCTTCGGGCTACATACTGGAGGGCGGCGAGGTTACGCGCCCTTTCCGCAACGGTGCCGTGAGCGGCAACCTCTTCGATCTCATGGCGCGGCTTGCGGCGGTGGGTGATGACCTGACCTTCTACGGATCGCTGGGATCACCCAGCCTCCTTTTCGACAAGGTGATCCTTTCGGGGGCTTAATGCCATCTCTTGCATTTGGGGTGCGGTTATGTTAGTTTTTTCGGGATCTTAATGGAAACGCCGGTGGGTCGACAATCCACCGATGGGTCTGTGCGTGGTGAGCGTCACGTGGGTATTGGCTGGCGCCGGCCGAGCAGTTTCCGGCCGGTAGGGGAGAGGCCCATGGCCTCCCCCGTCCCTGCAGGGAATGTGGCTGATTCCTGCCGGGCCGCCTTGAAGATGACCGAGGGACTTTCGACGGGAGAGTTTGAGTGACGAAGAAGAAGTATACGATCATGATCCTGCCCGATGAGACCACCAAGGTCAGGAAATATCGGGTACCGAA
Source organism: bacterium (assembly GCA_020352595.1). Taxonomy (GTDB): domain Bacteria; phylum BMS3Abin14; class BMS3Abin14; order BMS3Abin14; family BMS3Abin14. Next base: position 620,824 of record CP070682.1, read on the forward strand.
ACTGATTGTGCGGGGGACCATCATCGGCGTGGCGTTGCTGGCTCTGGGCCTTGGATACCTCATGACGGACTATTACGGCGTCAAGAAGATGGTATCCGAGCTCGAGAGGCTGCGCATGGAGACGCGGCAGCAGCAGCAGCAGCTGGTCACCTTCGCCAAGTCCATCGACGACCTGCAGGGCGAGATGAACCGGCTCAGGCAGTTCGACATGAAGCTCAGGGTTATGGCTGACCTCGACGGTGTGATCTATCCCGAACAGGTCATGGGCATCGGCGGCGAGAACCCCGAGCCTTTCAATCCCCTCGAGGCCGAGCTGTCGTTCCAGGACCAGGCCCTGCTCAACAACATGAGCAGAGGCCTCGACAGGCTCAGGACGGACGTCAGTATCCAGGAACGCAGCTTCCAGGAACTGGTGGAATACCTCGAGGACCAGAAGTCCCTGCTCGCCTCCACCCCCTCCATCTGGCCGGTCAAGGGATGGCTCACCTCGGATTTCGGCTACAGGACCTCGCCCTTCACCGGAAGACGGGAGATGCACAAGGGGCTGGACGTCGCCACCAGGACGGGCACCGGCGTCATCGCGCCCGCCGACGGCCTGGTCGTGTTCTCCGGTCGTGAGGGTGGTTTCGGGAACATGCTGCTCATCGACCACGGTTACGGCCTCGTGACCAGATACGGGCACCTCTCCAACATGGAGGTCAAGCTGGGGCAGAAGGTCAAGAGGGGCGACCTCATCGCCCGCGTGGGCAACACGGGGCGCAGCACCGGGCCCCACCTCCATTACGAGGTCGTTGTCAACGGCGTTTCCATAAACCCCATGAGGTACATCCTCAACTGAAGACCGTACGTGTTTCCATCATGGACCCATCGGCCCCGGGGGTGAGACCACCGGGGCCGATTTCTTTGGCAGGCGTCCGACATCTGTTTCCAAGAAAGAGTCCAGGTGGTATCCTGTGCGGATGATGGACGACACCCGCTCCGGGAGCTTTACTGACAGGAAAGGAAACAGGGAACATCAGCGATGATCAATCTTCTGGCCAAAAAGATCTTCGGCACCAAGAACGAACGGGAACTCAAGCGCGTCGAACCTGCCCTCGGCAGGGTGAACGACCTCGAGAAGACCATGCGGGCCCTGGACGACGCTCAGCTGCAGGGGTACACGCCCCGTTTCCGTGAGCGCCTCGAAAAGGGGGAGCCGCTGGATGACCTGTTGCCCGAGACCTTTGCCGTGGTGCGGGAGGTGTCCAGGAGGGTTCTGGACATGAAACACTTCGATGTGCAGATCGTCGGCGGGGTCATCCTCCATGAGGGCAAGATCACCGAGATGAAGACGGGAGAAGGAAAGACCCTCGTCGCCACACTGCCGGTCTATCTCAACGCCCTCACCGGGAGGGGTGTGCACGTGGTGACCGTCAACGACTACCTCGCCGGCCGTGACTCCGAGTGGATGGGGAGCATTTACCGGTTCCTCGGCCTGGAGGTGGGTGTTATCCAGAACGCCATGGGGGATGCCCAGCGCAAGGTCGCCTACGGGGCTGACGTCACCTACGGCACCAACAACGAGTTCGGCTTC
>CP070682.1:622496-625023 GCA_020352595.1 bacterium
CAGTTCGTCCTGGAGGAGGATCCCCTCAACCCCCGTGGCGGCGAGGTCCTGGAAGAGCCCGGCGAGATAATCACGGCTGGCCGGGTCGAGGATGTCGAGCTCCTCCGTGGGCACTATGGGGTCCCCGGTACCGGAATATACCCTGTCCCTTGAGAGGTTCGGGTTCCCGAAGCGGGCCCGGCGCGTCACCATCCAGGCGAAGGGGCGCAGCCCCTCCTCGCGGCAGATGCGGACGAAGGGCGTGACCAGGTCCATGACCACCGGCGCCCTCCCCGTGGGAAAGTAGACCCCCTCGGTGGCGGCGGTCACGGCCGAAGCGGCCTGGGGGTGGGGCCTGTCGCCGGCCAGGTGGAAGGCCCTCAGGATGATGGTGTCGAACCCGGCGTCCCGGAGCTTCCTGAGGTGGAGGCGCGCTCCGGTCTCGTCCGGGCCGGGCAGGATGAGGATCTGGACAGCCTTCAGGCGCGAAGGTTCAGGCAGCTTCTCCGGGTTGGCTGCCCGGGGAGCCATAAACGTCGAGAGGAGGACGGCGGCGAGAAGGATCGCCAGGGTTTCAGGTGAAGGCCACGTGAACGGCTTCCTCGACGGTCTCAACGGGGACCACCTCCATGCCCTTGATGGCCGGCAGCTTGTCGGCGCCCGAGGCCGGCACCAGCGCCCTGGTCAGGCCCAGGCGGGATGCCTCCTTCAGGCGCCCCTCCAGGCGCAGCACGGGCCGCACCTCCCCCGACAGGCCGATCTCCCCGCAGACGGCGGTGCCCCCCCGCAGCGGTTTTTCCAGGATGCTGGAGACCAGGGCCAGGGCCAGACCCATGTCCGCCGCCGGCTCGGTCAGCCGCAGGCCGCCGGCCACATTGACGAAGACGTCGAGCCCTCCGGTCTGGATGCCGGCCCTCCTGTCGAGGACGGCCAGGATCAGCAGCACGCGGGACAGTTCCGAGCCCGAGACGGTCCTCCTCGGGTTGGGGAAGGGCGTCTGGGCCACAAGGGCTTGGACCTCCACCAGGAGCGGACGGGAGCCCTCCAGCGCCATGACCACAGCCGAGCCGGGGGAACTGCGTCCCGTGGATGGGAGAAAGAGGCCGGCGGGATCCGTGATCTCCACGAGCCCCTGGCCGGTCATCTCCAGCAGGGCGATCTCGTTGGTGGATCCGAACCGGTTCTTCACGGCCCTGAGGATGCGGTAGGTGTGGCTGGAGTCCCCCTCGAAGTAGAGGACCGTGTCCACCATGTGCTCCAGGGTGCGCGGGCCGGCGATGGCCCCCTCCTTGGTCACGTGCCCCACCAGCCAGGTGGTGAGGTCACGGCCCTTGGCAAGGCCCACGGCCTCGGAGGCGATCTCCCTCACCTGGCTGATGCTTCCCGCCGAGGACCCGATATCAGGATGGTGGAGGGCCTGGACGGAGTCCAGCACCACCGTGTCCGGTGCCCACTTCTCGATGGTCCCGGCCACGGATCCGAAGTCCGTCTCCGCGAGGACCATGAGGTGGTCCGACTCCGAGCCGACCCTGCGCGCCCTCATCCTGATCTGGCTCATGGACTCCTCGGCCGTGACGTAGAGCACCTTCCTGGAGGGGGAGGCGAGGCGCGCCAGGATCTGGAGAAGGAGGGTGGACTTGCCGATGCCGGGGTCGCCTCCCAGGAGGATGACGCTGCCCGGGACCATGCCGCCCCCGAGGACCCGGTCCAGTTCCCCCAGGCCCGTGGGGATGCGCTGCGCGGAATCCTCCGGCACGCTGGTGACCGGAACGGGCTCCCTCACGGTCCCGGAACGGGCGGAGGGGCGTTCCGGTTGCCTGATCTCCTCGATGACCGAACCCCAGGTGGAGCAGTCGGTGCACCGGCCCATCCATTTCGGTGAGGTGGCCCCGCAGTTCTGGCAGACGAAGACGGTGCCGCGGCGCGCCATGGGCTAGGGGATGGGGGACCGGGAAAGGATGTATTTCAGGTCCTCGTCCACGAAGGAGAGGCCGAATCCGACAAGGTAGAGGGGGTCGCGGTTCTCGTTGATGATGTCCTCCGCGCCGACGTCGAGGTGGAAGAAGTCCCAGAAGGTCCAGGATGCGGCCAGCCTGAGCCTGGGGTTCTCCTCGCGGTCCAGCTCCCAGGCGTCCAGGGAGAGGCGGAGGTCGTCGTCGGCCCAGAACCGGTCGATGCCCAGGCCGAAGGACGACTCGATGTAGCCGAGGCGGAAGACGGTGTCGTGGAACCGCCGGCCCAGCTCGATGGAGAACTTCAGGTTGTCCTTGTAGGTGACCTCATCGGTGACCGTGGTGGTGGTGGTGCCTGGGGGCGTCACCGTGGTCACCACGGTGCTGTTCTCCTCCTGGCGCACCCCTTCCGGATCGTCCACCAGTTCGAGCCTGTAGAACTTCTCGGGGGAGGGTTTGATGTCCAGGGTGATGTACCCCTTGGTGCCCTCGATCTCCGTCAGGTAGTTGCCGTGGATGTCGACGTTGATCTGGAGCTCCTCGCCCTTCTTCAGGGCCTTGTTGATGCCGCCGAGGGTCTCGTTGAGGCTCACGTA
>CP070682.1:625123-637599 GCA_020352595.1 bacterium
ACAACCAACGGTCTCGCCCAGGATGCGTGGACCATAAACTTCAACACGGGCGGGATTGGGACAGGCACCAAGGCTTCCATGGGGTTTAAGATCTACGTAAGATGCGTGAGGCTGCCGTAGGAAGGGACTTGAGGGAAACAGGAAAGGAATCCGGCTGAAGGCCCCGGATCATGCATCCGGGGCCTTTCTATTTCTGATCCTCGTCACCACGAACCACCACCCTGTCAGGGCAAAGGGCACCGACAGGATCTGTCCCATGGTGAGGGGAAAGGAGGGGTCCAGGACGTGGGGCTCCTTGAAGAACTCCACCAGGAACCGGCCCGTGAAATAGCAGCCGAGGATCAGGCCGAACATGAGTCCACGGGGCCTTCTTTCCTTGAGTTTCCAGTCCACGGCGAAGAGGATGGCGAACACCATCAGCCCCATCGCCGCCTCGTAGAGCTGGGAAGGGTGGCGCGGTGTGAGCGGCAGGCCGCGAGCCCTGTCATAGGCCGGGTAGATGACCGCCCACGGGACAGCCGCGGCCCTGCCCACGATCTCCCCGTTGATAAAATTGCCCAGGCGCACGCACACGGTGGCCAGGGGGATGGAGAGGGAGAAGCGGTCCAGGGCCTCGATATAGGGCATGGCATGGCGCCTGCCGTAAATGTAAAGCGCCGCCAGGATGCCCAGGGTGGAGCCGTGGCTGGAAAAGCCGCCGCGCCAGTTGGCAAGAACGGATGGGAGGCCTGCCAGAAGGCGGTCCCCGTTGTAGAACAGGATGTTTCCCAGCCGCCCCCCGACCACAACGCCGATGATCCCCATCCACAGGTAGGGTACGGCATCCTCCCAGCTGCGGCCCGACCGCCTCACCTGCCAGATCCACAGGACAGCCCCCTGCACCATGGCCAGGGCGAAGAACAGCCCGTACCAGCGCAGCTCCAGGCTCCCGACCTTCGCGAGGACAGGGTCAAGATCGTGTACCCAGACAGCCCCGCCCGGCCCGGTCACAGCCACCCCGGCCTCATCATCGCATCATGCGGACGGGATCAGCCGGAATGGGTGATCCGGGACCCGAGATCTGAGACCCGATATTCATCTCTTCAGCACCACCGCCGCACTTAACCTCACCCCGGGGCGCGTGACCTCCTCAAAACCCGCCGTCAGCGCTTGTTTGACGCTTGCCTCCAGTTCCTCCGCCCTCACGTGCATGGAGGGCTCGGCCACGAACAGATGCCCCCCGGGCCTGAGGATCCGGAACAGTTCCCCGAAGAGGGCCGCCTGGTCGCCCACCTCGTGGACCATCCAGAAGCACAGTGCGAAGTCCACGGCCTCATGGATGCCCAGGCCGTCGCTGCCGGCCAGGCGGGTCTCGATGCGCCCCGCCAGCCCTTTCCTCCGGGCCCTCCTCTCCAGGACGCGCAGCATCTGCGGCTGCAGGTCCACGGAGATCACCCGCCCGCCTTCTCCCACGAGCCGGGCCAGCCCCAGGGAAAAGAAGCCCATCCCGCACCCCACGTCGAGGACCGTCATCCCGGGCCGGACGCAGGGCCCCAGCATCCTTTCGGGATCGTGGATGAGACGGCGCAGGGGGTTGTCGAAGGTGTAGGCCAGGTACCAGGGGCAAAGGTGGTGCCTTCGATCCTTTCCCTCACTCAAAGGCTCCTCCTCTCGATGGCACCCTTGCGCCAGGACACCGGGATCCAGTGACCAGACGCCTGGGGTCAAGGTTCTTCGCCCAGGACATCCATGACCTCCTTTCCCGTCAGCGTCCCCTTTTCCAGCAAGGCGTACGCGAGCACGGTGACCGCGTGCCAGGCCCGGTGAGCGGCGATCTCGTCCAGGACCGTGTTGGCCATGGACTGGATGATGAAATCCAGGGCCTCGGGACGGTATTCCCTGCCCGACATGACGAGGTAGCTCTTGGCCCGTCCCGTGTCGTGCGCCCTGGCCTGGAGGATCTCCTCGTCCCAACTCCCCATGAGGTAGTGCTCAGCCGCGCTCCCCGCAAGGGCACAGGCTGCGAACCTGTCGGAAAGTTCCGGCTGGTTCTCTTCCAGGACGGTGGACGGGAGGGTGAGGCCGCGCGTGTCGCCAGGTGCGGCGTGGGAGGTCTCGATGGTGGCCGACAGGATCCCCAGGCCCCGACGCACCATCATGAAGGCGTGGCCGGCCTCGTGAAAGGCGACCCGGCGTCTCCTGTCATCCGAAGCGGCCATGGGGCAGACCTCCCATTTCCCGCCGCGACATGGCGCCGTCCACAGGCGATGTCCGGCGAGGATCTCCAGGAACCGGGATGGGGACAGGGGTCCGGGACCCCATCCTCCACCTGGGCCATGCCCACCATACCACAATGGGGGGAACAGGCTGAACGTCCGTCGTGAAAACTGATGGGATCACCGGGCGCCGGCGGCCCGGCCCGCCCCGCCGGGCAGCCCCCAAGCGGTCCGAACCATCTACCGCCGGGGGATGTCCTTTTCCGAGGGTGATTTCACCTTCACAGGGGCCCGGTCCAGGAAGAGCATCCGGAGCAGGTTGCCGAAGTGGAGTCGGACCGGGCTCACGGGCATCTGGAGTTCCTCCTTCTTGCAGAGCGAGTTTCCTCCGCCCAGGTGCAGGGGATCCAGCAGCCTGGCCAGGGAACGCCGCCGGACAGGCGTGGTGTCGGGGGTCCACCCTGCGGGCCTGTCCAGGAGGTCCATCTCGGCCCGGGCCTGGTTCACCACCCGCTCCATGACGCGCCGCTTGATGAGTCCGTGCCGCTCCTTCAGCCTGGTCAGCCCGATGCCCGCCTCGTAGGTGGCGTGGGCGAGGGCGTCTCTGCTCATCCAGCGTGTCTCGTAATTGAGCATCTCCTTCCAGTTCTCCGACATCATGGCCCTTCTGTGCTCCTCCAGGCTGCGGAAGCGAAGGTGGTATCCGAAACGTTCCGGATCCTCGAAGACCATGCTGCCCGGATCAACAAAGGGGGCCAGGGGGGCGATGAAGGGATTGAGCTTCATGGACCCGTTGGTCAGCTGGAAAAGGTCCCTGCAGTAGTCCACGATGCCGGACACGGACTCGGATGTCTGGTGCGGCAGGCCTGTCATGAAGAAAAGGTCAAGGCGCCGGATCCCTGTCCTCCCGGCGTCCACGATGAAACGCTCGAGGGAGCCGTTGTCGAAGGGCCTGCCGAAGGCGGCCCGGACCTTTTCCTCCTGGCTTTCGGGGGAGATCTCGATGTTGACCCGGTTGAAGGTCGCCGTGAGCTCCTCCAGGATCTCCCGGGGCGGGGGGGCGAAGAACTCGACCATCACTTCACTCGGGATCCTGAGGGGCCGGAGGGCGGCCATCATGCGGTGGAAGTGCTCTACACCGCCCTGGAGGATGTCGCCGGTGAAGAAGATGGGGCCGCGCAGCATGGTGGATATGGAAGCGGCCTCCCTGGCCACGATCTCGGGGTCCTTCAGGGCCAGACGGCGCCGGTTGGCCACGCGGCCGTAGGCGAAGTGGGAACCGCCGCAGGTGATGCAGTTGTACATGCAGCCCTTGCAGGTGAGGACGGCCGTGATGGGATAAAAGAACCACTTTCTGAAGGGCAGGTAGCTGAAGGGGTCCCTCGTGGAGAAGGCCCTGCGGACCATGTGCCGGTAGTCGAAGTCGTAGTTGTCGAGGGTGTCCGGGACGTGGGTGATCTCACCTCCCGCCGGACCCCCCGGCGTGCGGTAGGACAGGTTGGGGACGCCGGAGGGGTCGCCTCCCCGGCGCACGACCCTCAGGAGCTCTTCCAGCGGTTCTTCCGCGCAGTCACCCCTGATGACGTAGTCGATCTGGGGGTAACCCTCCAGGATCTCCCGGTGGTAATAGGAGGCCGAGAGCCCTCCCACGACGATGGGCGTGTCCGGGTGAAGCTCCTTGAGGATGCGGGCCACCTCCATCACACCCTGAGCGTGGGGCAGCCAGTGCAGGTCCAGCCCGAACATCCTCGGACGGAACCTCCGCATGTGAGAGACAGGGTCGAAATCCCTGTTCAGGAGCATCTTCATGGCGAGGTTCAGGATCCTGACGTTGAAGCCTTTCCTGGACAGGTACCGTGAGAGCGTGGCGAACCCCAGGGGGTACATCTCGAACACGGGCGTGGAGGGGATGACGTCCGAGATGGGTCCGTAAAGGGTGGCACGCCGCCGGAAATCGTAGACGGCCGGCGTGTGGATCAGCAGCAGGTCAGGCCGCATGGCGAGTCCTTCATCGGTGCTGTGAGGGGGGGATGCTCCGGGTCATGGGCCGCGAAAACCCCTGGAGCACACTAAAAAGTTAACAGGGAAAAACGGCTTTGGCCAGCGAATTGACATGGTCCTCACCTGGTTTCGCCTTCCCACGACCAGCCGGTGATCTCGGGCATGTCCTGGCCGTACCGCCGGATGTGCTCCCGGTGGTCGATGAGGCGGTCGCGGATGTACTGCTTGATGTAGGCGGCCATGGGCGACAGGCCCGGGACCCTGTCGATGACGTCCCCGACGAGGTGAAACCGGTCCAGATCGTTGCGGACCACCATGTCGAAGGGTGTGGTCGTGGTTCCCTCCTCCTTGTAACCCCTGACGTGGAGGTTGTGGTGGTTGGTCCTCCGGTATGTGAGCCGGTGGATGAGCCACGGGTAGCCGTGGTAGGCGAAGATGATGGGCCGGTCCCGCGTGAAGAGCGCGTCGAAGTCCCGGTCGCAGAGGCCGTGGGGGTGCTCTTCCTCAGGCTGAAGGGTCATGAGGTCAACGACGTTGACCACCCGGACCTTCAGGTCGGGGGCCAGGTCCCTCAGGATCCTCACCGCGGCGAGGGTCTCGAGGGTGGGCACGTCCCCGCAGCACCCCAGGACGACGTCCGGCTGCCGGCCGCGGTCGTTGCTGGCCCACTCCCAGACGCCGATGCCGGAGGTGCAGTGCTTGACGGCCGAGTCCATGTCGAGCCACTGGGGCTGGGGCTGCTTGCCCGCCACGATGACGTTGACGTAGTCCCGGCTTCGCAGGCAGTGGTCGGCCACCGAGAGGAGGGTGTTGGCGTCCGGGGGGAAGTAGACGCGGACCACGTCGGCCTTCTTGTTGACCACGTGGTCGATGAACCCCGGGTCCTGGTGGGAGAACCCGTTGTGGTCCTGTCTCCAGACGTGGCTGGTGAGCAGGTAGTTAAGGGAGCCGATGGGCCGCCGCCAGGGGATCTCGTACTGGGCGACCTTGAGCCACTTGGCGTGCTGGTTGAACATGGAATCCACGATGTGGATGAAAGCCTCGTAGCAGGAGAAGAAGCCGTGGCGCCCCGTGAGCAGGTACCCCTCCAGCCAGCCCTGGCAGGTGTGCTCGCTGAGGATCTCCATGACCCTGCCGTCCCGCGAGAGCTGTTCGTCCTCGGGGAGGAGGTCGTCCATCCAGGTGCGGCCCGTAACCTCGAAAAGCGCGTCCAGCCTGTTGGAGGCCGTCTCGTCGGGGCCCATGACCCTGAAATTGCGCTGGCGGGCGTTGCGCTCCATGACGTCCCGCAGGAACCGCCCCAGAACGCGGGTGGATTCCTCGACCGCGCCGCCGGGCCGGGGGACGCTCACCGCGTACCGGCGAAAGTCGGGCATCACCAGGTCCTTGAGCAGCAGGCCCCCGTTGGCGTGGGGGTTCGACCCCATGCGCCGCGTCCCCCCGGGGGCCAGGGAGGACAGGTCCGGCATGGGCGCGCCCTCCTCGTCGAAGAGCTCCTCGGGACCGTAGCTCCGCATCCACTCTTCCAGGAGCCTGATCCTCTCGGGGTTCCTGTCGAAGCCGGTCAGGGGGACCTGATGGGACCTCCAGCTGCCCTCGACCTTGCGGCCGTCCACCTGTTCGGGGCCGGTCCACCCCTTGGGCGAGCGCAGGACGATCATGGGCCACGACGGCCTGTCGGTGACTCCCCCGGTGCGGGCTTCGGCCTGGATCTCCTGGATCCGCCCAACGGCCTCGTCCAGGGCGGCGGCCATGCGGCGGTGCATCTCCATGGGCTCGGACCCCTCCACGAAGATAGGCTCGTGGCCGTATCCCCTCATGAGGTCCTCCAGCTCCCTCGTGCTGATGCGGGCCAGGATGGTGGGGTTGGCGATCTTGTAGCCGTTGAGGTGGAGGATGGGCAGGACCGCCCCGTCCGAAACGGGGTTGAGGAACTTGTTGGAGTGCCAGGAAGTGGCGAGGGGTCCCGTTTCCGCCTCCCCGTCGCCGACAACGCAGGCCACCAGCAGGTCCGGGTTGTCCAAGGCCGCCCCGTAGGCGTGGGAGAGGGAGTACCCGAGTTCCCCTCCCTCGTGGATGGAGCCCGGTATCTCGGGAGCGACGTGGCTGGGGATCCCGCCGGGGAAGGAGAACTGGCGGAACAGCTTCGCCATGCCGGCCGCGTCCCTGGTGACCTCCGGGTAGAACTCGGTGTAGCTTCCCTCGAGGTAGACGTTGGCCACGATGGCCGGCCCGCCGTGGCCGGGCCCTATGACGTAGATCATGTCCAGGTCGTGGGCGATGATGGCCCGGTTGAGGTGGACGTAGATGAAGTTGAGGCCCGGTGTGGTGCCCCAGTGACCGAGGAGGCGCGGCTTGATGTGCTCCAGGGCCAGCGGCTCCCTGAGGAGGGGGTTGTCCAGGAGGTAGATCTGCCCCACGGAGAGGTAGTTGGCGGCCCTCCACCAGGCGTGGATCCTAGCGAACTCCTCCGGGGAAAGGGGTTCGGTCGGCGTCGTCATGGCGGTCTCCTTCGCGGCAATGGGGGTGACGGGGTTTCAAGGTCCATTATAGCGCCGCGTCCGGCCACGGTGGCAGGCAGCCGCGCTTCCGATCCTCCAGCGGTCTGCCCAGATCCGCATGCGTGCCTCCAGGGGCCCGGGGGCTGGCGTCCCCCCCAAGGGCTTGGTACCGGCGGAGAGAAACTCTGCTATCCTGTAACAATCAGGAAACGCCCCCCCTGCCGCGGGGGGTAACCGGGGAGGGTACCGTGAGCGCAAGATTGAGGATCCTGGCCCTTCTGGCCCTGGCGGCCTTCGCCTTGCACGGGTGCAACGGCAGCAACAGCGCCGCGAAGCAGGCCACGGTCGCCCTGGCGACGGTTTTCGGCGGCCTCTCCTTCACCCAGCCGGTGGGGATCCACCAGTCCCCGGCGGACCAGGACGTCTGGTTCGTCCTCCAGAAGGCCGGCCAGGTGCTCATGGTGGACGCGGGCGTGGCTCCCGTGGCGGCCCACACGGTCCTGGACCTCTCCGGCACCGTGGACGCGGCCTTCGAGGGGGGGCTCCTGGGGATGGCTTTTCATCCCTCCTTTTCCGGCAGCGGAGACGTCTTCCTCTATTACACGGTCGACGGGTCGCCCATGGTGTCGCGCCTGTCCAGGTTCCACATGGCGCCGGACGGCTCCATTGACCCGGGCTCGGAGTCCCTGGTCCTCGCCGTGGACCAGCCGGCCGAGAACCACAACGGCGGGTGCATCGCCTTCGGTCCCGACGGGTACCTCTACGTCGGCCTGGGTGACGGTGGAGGGGCGGGGGATCCCTTCGGCAACGGCCAGGACACCACCACCCTCCTCGGGGCTATCCTGAGGATCGATGTGGGCCCGGCCCCCTACGCCATCCCCGCCGGAAACGTCTTCGCGGCCTCATCCACGGACCGCGGAGAGATCTACGCCTGGGGCCTGAGAAACCCCTGGCGCTTCTCCTTCGACAGGTCCACCGGTTCTCTCTGGGCCGGCGACGTGGGTCAGAACGCCTGGGAGGAGATCGACCTCATCCAGAACGGCGGAAACTACGGCTGGAACATCAAGGAGGGCGACCACTGCTACGCGGTGACGCCGTGCGACGACCCGTCGCTGACCGACCCTGTAGCCGAGTACGACCACAGCGAGGGCAGGTCCGTCACCGGGGGCTACGTCTACCGGGGGAGCAGCCTCCCCTCCGTTGCGGGCATGTACATCTTCGGGGATTTCGTCTCCGGGAGGATCTGGGGCCTGGACGCCGCCCAGCCGTCCTCAGGAAAGCAGCTTCTGGCCTCCACCCCGCTGAACATCGTCTCCTTCGCCGAGGACCAGGCAGGGGAACTGTACGTGGTGGACTACGGCGGGGGTGTGTACAGGATCACTTCTCCTCCCTGAAGGTAGGTTCAGAGGGGATGACCAGGGACGGAGCGTCCCGGAGCCCTGCGTGTCCCCTGTCTCACCCCGTCCCCTCACCGCAGACGGGGCAGCCCCTGAGCCCCAGGGGGATCTCCAGGTTGCTCGACGCCAGCAGTTGCCCGTCGCGCATGATCCTCTCCGTCGGCCCGTCGGCGATGATGCGCCCCTCCCGGATGACCAGGGTCCTTCGGCAAAGGTCCATGACCATGTCCAGGTCGTGGGTGGCGATGATCTTGGTGTGCTGGAAGCCTTTCAGCAGTTCGATGAGGGTCCGCCTCGCCCTGGGGTCCAGGTTGGACGTGGGCTCGTCCATGACCAGGATGTCGGGGGACATGGACAGCACGGTGGCGATGGCCACGGCGCGCTTCTCCCCCCCGGAGAGCCTGTAGGGAGGGCGGTCCTTCAGGTGCAGCGCGCCCACCACCTGGAGGGCCGCCTCCACCTTTTTCGTCACCTCCTCCGGCGGCAGACCCAGGTTGAGGGGCCCGAAGGCCACGTCGTCGAAGACGGTGGGCATGAACAGCTGGTCGTCCGGGTCCTGAAAGACCAGCCCCACGGCGCGGCGCACCATCCGCAGGTTCTCCCTCGTGAGGGGGCTGTCGCCCACCCTCAGCTCCCCGCTGACCGGCCTCAGGTACCCGTTGAGATGCAGCAGCAGAGTCGACTTTCCGGCGCCGTTGGCCCCGACGATGGCCACGGACTCACCGTGGGTGATGCGGAAGGTGATCCCGCGCAGCACCTGGGTGCCGTCGGGGTAGGTGAAGTGGAGGTCGCGTGCCTCGACGATGTGGTGGCTCATCTCATGAACTCCGAGAGGGTGCTCCCCAGGTAGGAGGGGAGGTTGAAGAACCGCATGACGGCAAAGAAGGCCACCCATCCCAGGACGAAGGCGAACTCGCGCCGCCCGAAGGAGAGGGGGCGCATGACCCGGACGCTCCCGTCGAAGCCGCGGCACCACATGGCCGAGTGGATCCTCTGGGCCCGGTCCAGGGTCCTGAGCAGGAGGTGCCCCATCAGGGACCCGTAGGCGGGAAGTCCCATCCCCCTCCCGTTGAACACCCTCAGGGAGCGTGCCCGGACCATGGCGGTGGCCTCCTCCACGAGAACGAAGAGATACCTGTAGAGGAAGAGGAGCTGGATGGCGAAGAAGCGGGGAGCCCCGAGCCTTTCCAGGGCCATGCAGACCGTGTTGAATCCCGTCACGGCCACGAAGGTCATGGCGGCCCCGACGGTGAGGGTGAAACGCATGAGGATGGAGACGAAGGAGACCCACCCCCCCGAGAGGGCAAGGGCTCCGATGCGGATGTGAATTTCCTGGTCCAGGAGGGGGTTGAAGATCCCCACCAGCACGGCGAAGGGCGATACCAGGAGGACCTTCCTGAAGACGTAGCCGGCCGGCAGGTTGCCGGCCGCCAGCAGGTACAGGGGATAGAACAGGAAGGGGATGAGGCTGGAGATCTCGTATTTGCCGAAGGACACAACCGTGGCGATGAAGGCGAGGGTGGTGACGAGTTTGGCCCGGGGGTCCAGGCGGTGGACGGCCGTGTCCTGCCCGGCCAGGGTGTCCAGGTAGCCGATGTCTTGAAAGTGCCTTTCGATCCTGCCCATGGATCCCCTATTGTCCGTGGCCCGGGTTTCGGCGGCAGGCTGGAGCGGGAGGCTGCGGAAACCGCAAGGCAAGCGGCATGTGCGCCACCGGGGGCCCTATGATCCTGCCGGTCCTCCCCTTGCCGCTGCGTTGTGCCGACGCTTGAGGAAGAAACCCGCGGCCCCGGCTATGAGGAGCGTCAGGAGACCCCCCACGAGCCCCGAGACCGCCTTGCCCGCCCCGGTGGCCGAGCCGTCCGGTGTCCCGTCGGTTGCGGCGGCCGGCTCCCTGCGGCCCCCTTCCCTGAAGCCGTAATCCGGCAGGACGGCCGTCCTGTCCTGCAGGTCGCCGGCAATGTCGTGCACTTCCCCCGCCGTGCTCCCGGGGGCGCCGGGCCCGGAAATCCTTGAAAGGGCCCACTCCAGGCCGTCGGGACGCACTGAGGCGAAATAGCTCACGCCCCCGCCCAGCACGATGGCGGCCCCCAGAAAGACGGCAGCCAGGGCGCGCGGCGAAAGGGCGGGTCCCGTGGCGGGCTCGGTTTCCCTGAGGATCTCGGGCCTGGCCTTGACCACGAAGAGGACCACCGCGGCGGTGGCCAGACCCTCCACGAGCCCGATGGCGAGGTGGATGGGCTGCATGAGGAACAGGAATGTCCGCAGGGGCAGTTCGGAGATGCCTGACAGCCAGGTTTCCAGGACGACGCCGAGGGCTCCCAGCTGAAGGCCCGCCACGGCCCCCGCAAGGGCGCCCGTCGTGATCCTCCACCTTTTCATGTGGCCCCCCGCGATCTTCCGGTAGATGAAGGGGTAGGCGACGAAACAGGGAAAGAAACCGAGGTTGAGGATGTTGCATCCCAGGGCAAGAAGGCCGCCGTCGGCGAAAAACAGGGCCTGCACGGTGAGCACCGAGGCCAGTGTGAGGAAGGCGGCCTGCGGTCCCAGGAGAGCGGCGAGGATGAGCCCTCCGCCCAGGTGACCGCTGGATCCCGTGGCGGGTATGGTGAAGTTGACCATCTGGGCGGCGAAGATGAAGGCTCCGAGGACCCCCATGAGGGGGATGCGGTGACCGTCGAGCTCCTCCCTGAGCTTCCGGGATGAATGCCCCACCGCACCCGCGGTAGCCGCCCAGGCGGCCGCGCCCACGACGGGTGATATCAGCGCGTCGGCCATGTGCAAAACGGTCTTCTCCCTGAGTTGTGCCACTATTTATATAATTAGTAGCACCTGATGCACCGTTAAGTCAAATTCAATCACACTTTCCGGCATCGGCCGGCGCGAAGGTTTGACTATTGAGTTCGCCCCCTTTCTGTGCTATTTCAGGGGCGTGGGGAGCGATGGATTGCCGCTTGAGAGTCGTAAAATACTGTTATAGGTGAGTCGGGCACAGGGGAAGGGTCTGTGCTTTTTTTTGTGCTGGTGGAAGGGGTCCATCAGCCAGGTGTCACAGCAACAAAAAGGAGCAGGGAAATGGCAGAGGGTTCTGTAAAGTGGTTCAACGACGCGAAAGGTTTCGGTTTCATCCAGCAGGACGATGGCCCTGATGTGTTCGTTCACTTCTCGGCCATCACCATGGAGGGTTTCAAGACCCTGCAGGAGGGGGACAGGGTCAGCTTCGACATCGTCGAGGGGCAGAAGGGCCCCCAGGCGGCCAATGTGAGGAAGGCGGGATAGCCCCCGCCGAAGCCTGGATCCGAACCCAGAGCCCGGCCCGAAGGCCGGGCTTTTTTATGGAAGGGTGGGATCCGGTATCGGCAGCAGCGGCTCCGGTGACGACGTCAGGCAGTCCAGCACAAGGTCCACCCAGCATGGAAGGGGCGCCTGGATCGATCCCGGCGTCCTGCGCTTCGGGTCGCATGAGAAAGCCCGGCTGACGGAAAAAGACCAGGGGGCCCGGGAGCAGCCGGCCCGCCTTCCCCGTTCCCCCCGACCATTTAGCCGCGTTCCAGGTACCTTTTCCTGATCCTCTCCACCCGGCGGCGGTTCACCCCGAGATCCCACGTCCCGGTACGGGAGGCCGACCGAACGTGGACGATCCCTTCTCCGGGAAGGGCCATGAAGGTGACGTCGTCCACGAAGCCCAGGACGGACCTGAACTCGGCCCGGATAAAGGTTTCGGACTTTTCCGTCACCTTCGTCCGGGGCATGGATAGGATGATGGTGGCCAGGCGACCGATGGACTCCGGCGCCGTCCCGACGAGGGGGAAGGGTTGGACCCGCCGCGCGGCATCGCGGGCCAGGCTGGACACGCAGTTGGGGGTGTCGGGGCAATCAGGAAAAGCAACGGCATTGCCCCGGGCGTCGTCAGGAGCCTGGATCTCGTTTGCCATGATGGGAACCGTCCATGGGAGCAGCAGGACCAGGGCGGCCGCCGCGCACGTCCTCCGCACTCTGGACGCTGGACTCTGGACTGGCGCGGCACGCATCTTACCTCGGTACTCTTGACATTGGACTTCGGGCTGCCGGTAAAACGCCGGTCTGCGTTTTACCAACCCCCTCCTCCACCACCACCGCCGCCGCCGGAACCTCCTCCCCCGCCGAACCCGCTGGAGGACCCGGGTGCCGTGGAAGACGACGAGATGGCGGACCCGAGGGAGGAGCCCAGGGACGAGGCGAACCGCCCGGAGTGCATGCTGTCCCAGCTGCGGCCCCTGTACCAGCGCGGCGCGTAGTGCTCCGTCTCGGCGGCCCGCCGCAGGACGTCCGCGAACTTCTCGGACCACTGCTGGTCCACCTCCAGGGCCAGGGCGTAGGGAAGGTACTTCTCGAACAGTTCC
>CP070682.1:637699-640768 GCA_020352595.1 bacterium
GGGGGAGCACATGCCCCGGGCCATGGACGTCCTCGGCGACATCAGCCTGAAATCCCTCTTTCAGCAGCAGGACCTCCATAAGGAGAAGGACGTCATCCTCCAGGAGATCTCCATGGTGGAGGACACGCCGGACGATCTCATCCACGACCTCCACTGCCGCGAATTCTGGGCCGACCAGAGCCTCGGAAGACCGGTTCTCGGAACTCCCGAATCCCTGCGGGCCGTCGAGCGCGCTCACGTGGTCGACTACCACACCGACCGCTACCAGGGGGACCGGATGATCATCACCGCTGCGGGGGCCCTCGACCCGGAGGTCTTTCTGGCCGAGGTCTCGCGCACCTTCGGGAGTCTTTCCAGCAGCGGCAGGCCTTACCTCAGGCCTGCACCCACGGCCACACCCAGGGTCTACGTTCAGGAAAGACAGGTGGAGCAGGTGCACTTCTGTGCCGGCTACCGGGGCCTGAGGGCCGATGATCACCGCCGGTACGCCATGTTCCTCCTCAACACCCTCCTGGGCGGCGGCATGAGCTCCAGACTTTTCCAGAAGATCCGCGAGGAGTACGGTCTGGCGTACTCCGTCTACAGTTACCACGCGGCCTACCAGGACACGGGGATGCACGCGGTCTACTGCGGGACCTCCAGGGAGGGTTTCGCCAAGGCCCTCGAGATCATCAACGACGAGACGCGACTGCTGGCATCCGAGAGGGTCGGGGCCGAGGAGCTGACCACCGGCAAACGGCAGCTCAAAGGAAACCTGCTGCTCGGGCTCGAGAGCACCAGCAACAGGATGAACCAGCTGGCGCGCGACGAGATCTACTTCGGCCGGCACGTGCCGGTGGAGGAGATCGAGGAAGGGATCGAGACCGTGACCGCGGACCAGATCCGCGATCTCGCGGCCGACCTTTTCAGGAAGGAGCACATGGCGCTCACGGTCATCGGGCCCGTGAGCGAGGATGAGGTCCGCCGTGTCCGGGGTTGATGGGAAGACGCCCGAGATCCTCTGCCGCGTCCTTCCCCACGGGAGGGGGCTTGCGCTGCCGTCCTACGCCACGGAACGATCGGTGGGCATGGACCTGGCCGCTGCCGTTGACGGGGAGATCACCATCGCCCCGGGCGGGACAGGGCTCGTCCCCACGGGGATCATCGTCGCCGTGCCATCGGGTTTCGAGGCCCAGATCAGGCCCAGGAGCGGTCTCGCCCTGGAACACGGCCTCATCATCCCGAACTCGCCCGGCACGGTGGATCCCGACTACCGCGGTGAGGTCAAGGTGATCCTCCTCAACACCGGCCATCGCCCCTTTACCGTCAGCCGCGGGATGAGGATCGCGCAGATGGTCATCGCCCCTGCCTGTCAGGCCTCGCTGCGCGTGGTGGAAGAGCTTCCGGCCACGGGTCGGGGAAAAGGCGGTTTCGGTCACACGGGGACGTGAGAGGTTGCGTGTGTCCGTTGTCCGGTTCCATGGAAAAGGGCAATGAACAGACACATCGGGATCTGCGCACTGGCCAGCGGCAGCAAGGGCAATTCCATCCTCGTCGACGGGCCTGAAGGCGCCCTGCTCGTCGATGCAGGTCTCAGCGCCAGGGAGATCCTGAGGCGCCTGTCCCACGTGGGAGCCGATCCGGGCCGCGTTCGCGGGATCCTGGTGACCCATGACCATTCCGATCACATCCGCGGCGTGAGGGTCCTGGCCAGGCGCCTCGGTGTTCCGGTGTACGGCACCGGGAGCGCCGTGAAAGCCGCCGTGGCGCCCGAATCTTTGCCGGCGTCGTTCGTCAAGCCCGGGGGGAAACTGGAGGTGGCGGGATTCACGGTCCTCCCCTTCAGCCTGCCGCACGACGCCGAGGATCCGGTGGGGTATGTGCTCGGATTGGATGGAATCCGCATCGGGATCGCCACCGACCTGGGCTGCCGGACGGCCCTGCTCATGGAGCGGATGGCCGGCTGCGACGTGCTGGTGCTCGAGTCCAACCATTGCGAGAAACTGCTCATGGAGGGACCTTATCCCTGGTTCCTCAAGCAGCGCATAAGGAGCCGCACGGGGCATCTCTCCAACGAGGCCTCGGGGAGCATCCTGACCGATCTCGTGCATGACGGACTGCAGCATGTCATCCTGGCGCACCTGAGCGAGATCAACAACACGCCGGATCTGGCCCTGGGGTCGGCGGCGGAGGCTGTGGCTGCGGGCAGGAACGGCGTGGCCCTGACAGTGGCCGGCATGGCGGTTCCGACGTGTGTGGTTAAGCTGGAATTGTAGTATCATTCCCGGGTCGGCAACCGGGAACCGAAAATTCCTGCAGGAGGTAGTCCCGTGATCCCACGTTACACGCGACCGGAGATGGCTGCCATCTGGGAGCCGGAAAACAGGTTCCGCATCTGGCTGGATGTGGAGATCGCCGCCTGCGAGGCGTGGAACAGGCTCGGGCGCATCCCCGACGAAGCGCTGGCCACCATCCGGGAACGTGCCGGATTCGATGCGGCGCGCATCGAGGAGATCGAGGGGGAGGTCAAGCACGACGTCATCGCGTTCCTGACCTCCGTGGCCGAGAAGGTCGGGCCGGATTCCCGCTACGTCCACCTGGGCATGACCAGTTCGGACGTCCTGGACACCTCCCTCGCCGTCCAGCTGGTGCAGGCTGCCGATCTCATCCTTGAAGAGATGGAGCAGGCGCGCGCGGCGGTTCGCAGGAGAGGGCTCGAGCACAGGGATACGGTCATGATGGGCCGATCCCACGGGATGCACGCTGAGCCCACCACTTTCGGACTCAAGATGGCCCTCTGGTACGAGGAGCTGGAAAGGGCCCAGGAGAGGATCCGCCGGGCACGGCAACAGGTGGCGGTGGGCAAGCTGTCGGGAGCTGTGGGGACCTATTCCAACGTGCCCCCCGAGGTGGAGGACCATGTGTGCGCGAGGATGGGGCTCACCCCCGTCCGGGTCGCCAGCCAGGTGATCCAGAGGGACCGCCACGCAGAGTACATGGTTTCCCTGGCCCTGGCCGCCTCCTCCATCGAGAAGTTCGCGGTTGAGATCCGCCATCTGCAGAGGACGGAGGTGGGGGAGGTCAGCGAAC
>CP070682.1:640868-643728 GCA_020352595.1 bacterium
ATCCATCCTTCCCATGCGCCTTTGCCCCCTCGTCAAGACGGTGGTCGCCATCCTCTTCCTCGTCGGCACCCTCTGACCGTGGGGCGGTGAGCAAAAGGCCGGCAGGCGCGCTCGTCCCGGCGCAAGGTGCTCTCCTCGAACTGCCTGGACGTCTTCCCGGACCCCCCTCATGAACCGTGAAACAGCTTTTCCCCCTTGCCCCTGCCGGCCCTGGGCCCGGTTCCATGCATGGTTGCGGAAAAAGCGTGGCGCGGTAGATTTATATTCAGACCCTGGCAGGACTCCGCGACATGAACCATCCCTCCGATCGCGCGATACTTCCCGAAACGGGGCTGGAACGTGACCCTGTACTCAAAGGACCGGTTGCCCGGACCGGTCTCGCCGCATCCTTCCTGCTCCTTGCGGTCCTGGCCGGGTGCCTGCTGCGGCAGAGCGTCACCTACCAGAAGGAAAGCATAAGGGCTTACGGGGAGCAGGAGCCTTTCGGCGAAGTCAGGTTCCATCGCCTGGAAGCGGGATCGCCCGCCAGGCCGTACGACGGCCAGCCCGCGTTCCGGATCAGGCTCGCCGGAGGAGAGGAGTTCAGGTCGGACCTGCTGGAGGTGGAGACCCTGCGCGGACTTTCGGGGAGACGGACCATCCATCCCATGTTCAGGGTCAGCCAGGGGTGGCCGGCCGGCGCCGAGGAGATAGATCTGCAGGGCTGCTCCTTCGTCGTCCTCGGTCAACGGGTCCTGCTGGTGGAGATCGGGTCCTTAACCGTTACCGGCGAATCCGTCGACCCGCCGCCCTCCATCGGCAACGAGGCCGGCACCCGTTTCTACCCCTTTCCCCTGACCTTGCCCCAGATGGAGAGCCTGTTCGGAAAACCCGTGCGTCTCGTCAAGGACGTCGCGAAGTGACCGCGCGGGGCCGCCAGGGAGGGCCAGGCGGGTGGCGGCATGGGCAGGAACTGCGGCACCATCGGGAAAAGTGGCGCTTCACCTGTTACAATTACTCTCTGTCATCACATTTGTTGAAAACGCTGCCGAAAATCGGCCAGCCTTCCCCGCCGCCGGCAGGAGAGAGCCATGCTCAAGCACATATTCAGGAAGCAGCACGAGGTTCAGGTCCTTGTCATGAAATATCTCGAGGCCTTCAAGATGACCCAGGAAAATTTCGCTCTTGCCCTGAACACGTGCCTCACGGATGACAAGGCCTGCGGGGACTTCACCTTCCTGACCAGCGAGACCCACCGGTTCGAGTCCCAGGCCGACGACGTCCGGGAGGAGATCAAGACACTGATGTACGACAAGATCCTCCTTCCCGAATCCCGCGGCGACATCATGAGGCTTCTCGACGGCATCGACCACGTCCCGCGGTTCATGGAGATCATCCTGAACATGATCAAGACACAGAAGCTGACCATCCCCGAATTCCTCGTCAGCGACATCCGGGAACTGTTGAGCGCCAGCCTGGAGGCGTGCCAACTGATGAGCTATCAGGTGGAGGACCTGTTCAAGCGGAAGGGGCGGATCAAGGAGCTGGTCGCGGTCATCGATGAGAAGGAAAGCCAGTGCGACATGATCGAGAGGCGCCTGATCACCGACATCTTCGACTCGGACCTGGACGGTTTCCAGAAGCTGCAGCTTAAAGAACTCATCATCTACCTGGGAGAGATCTCCGACTACGTGGATGTGCTCTCGAAGCAGATCAACATCATGAGTCTGAAGAGGCGCGTGTAGATGTTTTCCCTCCTGGGAGGAGTCTTCCTGGGGTGGGCCCTGGGCGCCAACGACGCCTCCAACGTCATCGGACCGGCGGTGTCCTCGAAGATGCTGCGCTTCCGCACCGCCGCGGTCGTTGCCGCCCTCTTCGTCCTGGCCGGGGCTCTCCTGCAGGGGCGCTCCGGCGTGCACACCCTCTCCGGCCTCACCGGCATGACCCTTCAGCAGGCCGTCATCGTCTCGGTGGCGGCCGCCGCGTCGGTGACCATCATGACCGTTCTCCGCCTGCCGGTATCCTCCTCCCAGGCGGTGGTGGGAGCCATCCTGGGCATCGGGGTCTTCAACCGGCAGGTCAACTTCGCCGGCCTGGGCAAGGTGGTGACGTGCTGGGTGGGGACCCCCATCGGGGGCGCGCTGGCGGCCATCCTGGT
Source organism: bacterium (assembly GCA_020352595.1). GTDB lineage: Bacteria > BMS3Abin14 > BMS3Abin14 > BMS3Abin14 > BMS3Abin14. The sequence goes on from CP070682.1 coordinate 643,006, forward strand.
CTACAGGGCCGTCGCACTGGTCTACAACCGTCTCGACCTGCCCATGGTGCAGTCGGACGGTCTCCTGAGAGTGGGCATCCTGGCCGCCGGGATCTACGGGGCCTACGCCCTGGGGGCCAACAACGTGGCCAACGTCACGGCCGTCTTCGTCGAAGCCGGTTACCTGAGCATGACCCTCGCTCTGCTCGTGGGGGGCCTGAGCATCGGCCTTGGCATCGTGACCTTCGGGCGGCCCGTCATGAACACCGTGGGGTCGCGCCTGGTGCGGCTGGATTGCTTCTCGGCCTTCGTGGTTCTCCTCGCCGAGGCCATCACCGTGCACTTTTACACCTTCGTCGGCGTCCCTGTTTCCACCTCCCAGGCCATCGTGGGGGCCGTGCTGGGGATCGGCATCCTCAAGGGCACCAGAACGGTGAGCAAGAGGACCCTTGCGGGGATCCTGTTCGGGTGGTTCCTGACACCGGTCGTGGCGGGCGGCCTCGCCCTGGCCGCCTCCGCCCTCGTCCTCGCCCAGACCATCGCCGACCGAACCGAGACCGTCAAGCAGGAGGTCGCCAAGGACGCCGCCTCCCACGCCGCCCTCTGCGGCTCCGCGGGCGCGCTCCCGCAGGACAACTCCCTCTGCCTCCTCTGCCACGCCAACTTTCGCGCCGAGCCCGTCGTCACCGACCACCTGGCGCAGGGCATCACCTGCGCCCACTGCCATGGCATCTCCACCATGAA
>CP070682.1:643828-646975 GCA_020352595.1 bacterium
ACCCTTGTCGCTGACCGGCCTTCTCCGTACACGGGCCGGCCCCGCCCATCAGATCTCGATCCACCACTTCTCCAGCCCGTAATCATCGGCGATGCTCTGCAACGCGTTGTACCCCGGCCCGAACGTGATGAACCCGTGGGGATGCGTGCAGGAACCGCAGAGATACAACCCCGGGATTGGCGTCCTGTACTGGGAGAGCGGCTTGCTGGGACGGTTGGCCAGGAGGTTGCTGTCGGCGATCTTCCCCACCATCCAATCCCCGTTCACCATGTTGGGAAGCTTCTCGGCGATGTCGAGCGGCGTGTACGGCTTGGCCTGGAGGATATCCGCGTGCTCGAAGCCATCGCAGTACTCCATCATTCTTCCAATGCACCGCTCCATGTAGACTTCCTTGAAGGATGTCGCCCAGGCTCCCGACCCCTTTCCATCCATCGAGAATGGTGCAAATGCGCGAATGAGCCCCGTGGCCTTCCCTTCCGGGGCATCGGTGGGATCGAACATGGAATTGACGGCCACATTGAGCTTGGGTTCTTCAGGCACCCTGCCCTTCCGGATGTCGTCCCAATCGTTGTTGAAGTCTTCGAGTCTCTCGTAACCCAGATTCAACACCCATGCCCGGTTGATGTCCGGATCGAAGTTCGCTGCCCTGTAGGTCGGCGCCTTGTGCAGGGCCATGTGCACGGAGAAGAGGCTGCCGTCCTGGTATTCGTACTTGTCGACGCTCCCGGAAAGCTCCTTCGGCACCGACTCGGGGGAAAGCATCTTCCGGAACGTCTGATGGAGATCCACGCTGCTGGCGACCACCTTCTCCGCGTAGTACTCCCTGCCATCCTCCAAGCGGACACCAGCCGCGCGGCCGTCCTGCACCAGGATCCGGCTGACGGGGGAGGCGGGGAGCAGGGTGACGTTGTTCCTCCGCATCTGCCTCCACAGCGCGTGCGCCAGTCGGTGAGATCCGCCGATGGCGATCCGCCAGTTGTCGATCTTCCCGAGCATGAAGGGAAAGGAGATGGCCAGCCCCGACTCATCGGTGTAATACCCGCAAACCGCCGCGTGAAAGGCCAGCATCGCCTTGATCCGGTCATTCTCGAAATGCTTGTTGAGGAAATCATTGATGCTCATCGCCCGGAGCCGCGGCCGGAAGAACTCCGTCTTGTCCTCCACCTTCCAGATGCTCAGGGCCTTGGCGATATCCTTCACATCGATGGGCGGGGCATACATCAGCGTGCTGATCATCAGGTCCTGGAAACCCTTGACCTCCTCGTAGAGCCGGATGAAGGTGTCGGCGTCCTTCTTGCTGAAGCGGCTCATGGACGCGTGGGTCTTCTTCATGTCCGTGTGAATGGTCAGGGCCGTGCCATCCTGGAAGATCGACCCCATCTGCACCGGAGGCGTTGCATAGGAAACCCCATCCGGGCCGCCCACGAGATCCAGGTCTTTGTAGACCGGGCACAATCCCACGAAGGTGTGGTAGTTGCTGTGGAGGTTGTGGAGAAATCCGGGCCGCGTGTACTGTTCCGTTGAAAGCCCGCCGCCCTCCTCCAGCCTTCTCTCCAGCACGAGGACCCGCCATCCGCTCCTGCCGAGATAGGCGGACAGCGCCATGCCGTTGTGGCCGGCGCCGATGACGATGGCATCAAACGTGTCTTCTCCCATCCTCGATCTCCCTCACAATTCAAGAGAACGCTTCTCGCTCACGCCCGCACGGATTTATAAGACGACCTCCAAGATGCCACGAGTTGCACGGAATCATCACAAGTAGGGCGGCTTGCCCAGGGGCCAGTCGGTCACGTTGCTGTCGCTATAGACCTCGAAGATCACCTTCACGAGATCGGCATGCTGCATGAGGGCTCGCATATCCCCCCGGATCGTGACCGACCCGTTCAGTCCCGCTTCCACCGGATCCAGAACGCCCGCGGCGACTCCCTCGAAGATGTGGGCTTCTCCGATGACGCGATAGTTGAGACCCTTGCTGGGTATCCGCTCCTCGGACTCCCGGTACTCGGCGACTTTGCCGTCGCGAAAACGTATGAAGAAATGCTTCGTCTCACCCGCCTGGATGTAAGGTGATCTTCCGTCACCCTGAACTTCCACGGCAACACACCCCTCACCCTGGGGCAGCTTCTTCGAGATGTCATCCCGGCTGTTCGCCAGGTCGAACATGGCCTGATACCATTCCTGCGAATAAATGACAGGCATCCGCTTCCTCCTTGCTACCCATGCATCCTTCTGCTTCCCCTGCCCGATCGGCTGCGCTCCGTCCTCGAGCCATTGCCCTCTCCCCGGAATTCGAGCGTGTACCTTCTCGCCGTCTCCACGATAAGCTTCTTGTGAAACAGGCCCATGATTGTGTTGAGAATCGCAGTGGCCTCTTCCACCATGGCAGGAATCCTCTGGACCGGAACCTTTCCGGTCACCCGGCTCGTGAGCAGCCTCGCCTCTTCCTCTACGAGAATCCTCAGCAGATCGTGATGCACCTTCAGGACACTTGCATCGAGGTCCAGCTCAGGGGTGAATCCGACCTTCTGCAGCCTCGCAACACACTCGACGATCCGTATGTCGTCCTCGGCGAACAGCTTCTTCTTGCCCGTCGTCACGGACCGGATCATGCCGAGCCGCTCCATGTCCCTGATATCCTGCGGGCGAACGCTCGTCCGCGCCGAAAGCTCCCGGAGTGAAAGGGCCTCCATCGTCGGGTTTTCCTGCAGGTTCCGGAACAGCTTTCCATCGATTTGCACGAGGGTCTGGATCTCGTCCACACTCAACCCGCGCCTGCCCCCCTTCATGACCTGCTTGATCACCGAAAGGGGCAGGAAGCGCTTCGATTGAAGCTCCTTGATCAGACGGATGGCATTCACATGGGAGGCGTTGTAATAGGCCATGTTGCGGTGGGTCTTGACGGGTTTGGGAACCAGGCCTTCCTTGATATAGTGCTGCACCGTCGCCTTGGTCACCCCCGTGGCCTCCGTGAGCTGTTTCATGCGCATCCTGTTCCCCGGCGATCTCTTCTTCTTCAACGCGCCCTCACCTTTCTCGCGCGGTCAGGCCCTCCCCCCGGAGTCCCCCAGGGCCCGCCCGCCCCGCGCTTCATAGTGATAGGTGACAGGTAATAGGTTTTATATTTTTTCTACCAGGCCCCCGCGACTC
>CP070682.1:647075-651068 GCA_020352595.1 bacterium
ACACCCCTTCCGGAAGGCGCCAAAGTTCGCGTGACCTCGGTCTCGGGCATGAGGCTGACGGTGGAGGGGGTAGAGGGAAGCGGCGGCGATAGGGACGAAGAGGGATCTCCCGCCTGAGCGGAGGGCCGGGGACATCCCCCACCTCACCCTTTGCCCCTTTACTCTGCAGCCTTTACGCTTTAGTCTTTAAACTTCAACCTTTAACCTGTTGCAGGGGGGTTAGCCATGGCAGGTAACTACGTCGTCATCGGTGTCATAATCGCGGTGGTCATGTTCCTCTCGTCGGCCATCAAGGTCATGAGGGAGTACGAGAGGGCGGTGGTCTTCTTCCTCGGCCGCCTGACGAGGAGCAGGGGTCCGGGCCTGGTGATCATCATCCCCTTTCTGGAGAAGATGGTGAGGGTCAGCCTGAGGCTGGTGACCATGGACGTCCCGCCCCAGGACATCATCACCAAGGACAACGTTTCGGTGAAGGTCAACGCCGTCGTGTACTTCCGGGTCATGGAGCCTGACAAGGCCATCGTGGAAGTGGAGGATTTCTACTACGCCACGAGCCAGCTTGCCCAGACCACCCTGCGGAGCGTGCTGGGGCAGGTGGAGCTCGACGACCTCCTGTCGGAACGCGACAAGATCAACCACCAGCTGCAGGAGATCCTCGACTCGGCCACCGACCCCTGGGGGGTCAAGGTGACCACGGTGGAGATCAAGCACGTGGACCTTCCCCAGGAGATGCAGCGGGCCATGGCCAAGCAGGCCGAGGCCGAGAGGGAGCGGAGGGCCAAGGTCATCGCCGCCGACGGCGAGTACCAGGCAGCCGACAAGCTGGCACAGGCCGCCGACATCCTCTCCATGAACCCTCAGGCCCTGCAGCTGCGCTACCTGCAGACGCTGCGCGAGATCGCCACGGAGAACAACTCCACCACCCTTTTCCCCATCCCCATGGATCTGCTCAGCGGATTCATGAAGTTCATTTCCAAGAAGACCGAATAGGGACCGGTTCCTGCCGGGAAGGAAAGGGTGCGTGCCGTCGCCTCATGCGGAGAGGCCAGGGGTGGCTCGACTGTAATGCAGACAGGGGAGGAAATGGGGTGACCGCGAGGGTCGTGTCCCCCGTCCTCAAGCCATTGACAACCCGGGATCAAAGACTGGAGTCCAACCATGAAGATCCATCTCGTCCATCCGAAGTTCATCAGTGACGACGCCATCCGCGAGGAGCACGACTTCCTCCACGAACTGTTCCAGTCCCTCTCCGGCGACGAGGAGGCTGTCATGGAGCACCCGGACGCCTTCCTGTTCAAGGGTCGCAGGGGACAGCTCTACATGCGCCACCGGAAGCTGGTCGAGGAGATGAACACGCGCGGCATCCCCCATCTTTCCATCATCGACAGGAGGGCCATCGAGGCCGAGGAGTGGGACGCGCCGGAAACCACCCCTGAGCAGGTCCTCGCGGAAGTGGAGAGCCTGAGGGAAGGGGCGCCCGGCCGCGTCCCCCTGCCGGATGGCTCCCGCCCGGAGGATTTTACATGTCCCGACCATCTCAGTTCCCTCGTCGCCGGGGCCGTGGAGGACGAGGTCCTGGAGGTCATGTGGAAGGTCGTCAAGTTTCTGGTCATGGAGCGCTCCTACGCCCATTACCGTTCCCTCTCCCAGACCCTGCAGGGACGCCGGCGCGGGGCCGTCTGGATGCTGTTCGACCTGCTGGTGGAAGAGGCCCTGGGCATCGAGCAGGAGGCGGTGGCGCCCATAACCGCCTACGAGACCATCTGGGAGATGCTGGAAGGGGCGGCCACCGCGGAGGAGAAGGGTGAGTACGCGCGCCTGATGGGGCAGATGACGCCGGGCATCCCGAGCCTTGACATGCGCCGCCACCTGGCCCTGACGGCCGCCAGACAGGGCAACAAGGAGCTCGAGTTCTCGCTGCTGCTGTCCCCGTACCTGGAAGGGAACTGAAAAAACAGTTCAACGCTTGACGTTGATAAGTTCGCAAAAAGTCTGGCCGGGCCTTTTTGCTCCACGGAGAGCGAAAAACGCGGTTTTCGCTTTCCTCACAAATCAACGACTTGTATTTTACGTCGTTGATTTGGGCGCCCATGCCCGGGCGCTCCGATGACTTTTTGCGAAGTCATCAACGTTCAAAAAATCCAGCGGCAGGGATCGGTACCTGTGCGGTGTCTGGTCTCTGGCGTCCGGTGTCTCCCTTACACCTTGAACATTGAACCTTGACCCTTTCCTCCCTACCTGCACTGCTGGAGCATCAGATCCTTGAGCTGCACCGCGGCTGGCGGGCCCCAGCTGCCGGGTTCGTAGGTGCGCAGCAGGCTCTGGCGGTCCTTGCAGGTCTCGCACTCCCGGATGATGGGTTCCATGAAGGCCCAGGCCAGGTCGATGCCGTCGCTGCGCCAGAAAAGCATCTGGTCGCCGTTCATGCAATCCAGGAGAGCCTTCTCGTAGGCCGCCAGGGCCGGCCCGGAGAACCCCTGCATGAAGTCGAAGTCCATGCGCACCGTCCTCAGGCACAGCTTCGCCCCCGGGCTCTTGGCCTGGAAGGTGAGGGTGATGTGCTCCATGGGCTGGATCCCCATGGTCAGCACATTGGCCGATATGTGGTCGCCCAGGGTCTCCCGGAACATGGAGACGGGCACCTCCTTGAACCGGATGGCGATCTCCGTGAGCTTGGCCCCGAGCCGCTTCCCGCTGGTGATGAAGAAGGGCACGCCCTGCCACCTCCAGTTGTCGATGAAAACCTGCATCATGGCATAGGTGGGCGTCATGGATGCGGTGTCCACCCCCTCCTCCTGCCGGTATCCCCTGACGGGTTCCCCATCCACGGTGCCGGGCCCGTACTGCCCGAGGACGATGTTCTCGAAGAGGTTCTTGACGGGAAAGGGCCTCAGGGACTTGAACACCTTGACCTTCTCGTCGTGGACGGAGTCCGACTCGAACCTGTTGGGCGGCTCCATGGCGGTGAGGGCCAGGAGCTGGAGCATGTGGTTCTGGAACATGTCCCGCAGGACCCCCGCCCTGTCGTAATACCCCGCCCGCTTCTCCACGCCCAGCGTTTCGGAAGCGATGATGTCCACGTGCTCGATGAAATTGCGGTTCCACAGAGGCTCGAAGATGGCGTTAGCAAAGCGCAGCATGAGGATGTTCTGGACCGTTTCCTTGGCCAGGTAGTGGTCGATCCTGAAGATCTGCTTCTCTTGAAAGGCGCCGTGGATGACGCTGTCGAGCTCCGCGGCGGACCGGCGGTCGCTGCCGTAGGGTTTCTCCACCACGATCCTCGTCCAGCCGTTGCCGCCCGAGTTCTCCGCGGCCAGCCCCGCGTCGCCGAGCAGCCGCGCGGCCGTCCCGTAGAGGAACATGGGCAGGGCCAGGTAGAAGATGCGGTTTCCAGGTGTGCCGCTGGCGGAGTCCACCTCACGCAGCCAGGCGGCCAGGTCCCTGTAGGAACCGGGGGAGTCGTAGACGACGGCCCGGTAGTGCAGGTTCTCCCGGAAAGGGCCCCATGCGGTCATGTCGTGTCCTGCTTCCCCGACCGCCGCTTCCATCCTGCCGCGGAACTGTTCGTCCGTCATGGGGGTCCGGCTGCAGCCGACGATCCTGAAGGGATCCGGGAGCCCGCCCTTGAGGTGGAGGCTGTAGAGGGCCGGAAGCAGCTTCCTGGTGGTCAGGTCGCCCGAAGCGCCCAGGATCACTATGGTGCAGGGATCGGTGGGACGATCCAGAAGGCAGGCGCCCCCCTCGGCCTGCGTCACGGCGTGACCCTCCATGAGGCTGGAGATCCCGGTGGTTTTTTCAGATTCCCTGTCCTTGGCCATGCTGACATCTCCAGTCCTGTGGTCCAGGAGTTCCCGTGTGTCCGGGCCTGATCGGCCCCGTCGCCCCGATACCCCCTTACCCGGGCGCCCTGGTCCTCCCTCTCTCCGATACTTCCGGACTCCTTTACGTTCGCGAAGCGAAGGTCACTTCTTCCTGACCGCGTGTCCCCCGAAC
>CP070682.1:651168-654190 GCA_020352595.1 bacterium
CCGGTTGAGGGTCTCCATGAGGTCCAGGAGCCCCTTCTCGGTGACCGAGTCCAGGTTGGCCGTGGGTTCGTCCGCCAAAATGAGAGTCGGGTTCGAGGCCAGGGCCCGGGCGATGGCCACCCGCTGCTGCTGGCCTCCGGACAGTTCGTGGGGTTTTCTCTTCTCAAGGCCCTCCAGGCCGACCTTTTTCAGGAGCCCCATGACCCTCTCGTGCCTCTCCGTGGTGTGGACCCCCTGGAGAAGGAGGACGAACTCGGCGTTCTCGTAAGCCGTCAGGACGGGGATGAGGTTGTAGAACTGGAAGACGAACCCGATCTTGTCGCGCCTCAGGCGTGATCTCTGAAAGCCCGAAAGCCCCGTGATCTCCACGCCGTCCAGCCAGACCTTGCCCTCGGATGGCTTGTCCAGGGCTCCGAGCATGTTGAGGAGCGTCGTCTTCCCCGATCCCGAGGGGCCCGCGATGATGGCGAAATCCCCCTTCTCGATGGTCAGATCCACCTTTTCCAGGGCATGCACCTGGACGGTGCCCTGCTGGTAGTACCGGGAGAGCTTTTCGGTGCGGATGATGCTCATGGCTGAACTCCTAGATATCCGAGATCCAAGGTTCAAGATAAGCGTGATCGCTTTGCACAGTGCACTTTTCTCCTTGCACGGCCTTTACGGTTTTTCCATGGCCTCCACGGGCTCCGTCCTCGCGGCCTTCCAGGCCGGGTAGATCCCCATGGTGACGGTCAGGAAGAACACGGCAAGGCACAGCCCCGCCGCCCTGACCGGCCTCAGGTGGGACCTGAGGACGGGGTCGATGACGGTGCCTGCCAGGCTCCACTCCTCGGGGGACCAGGCGGAGAGGTCCAGCCCGTAGGTGGCGAAGTACCAGTTCACACCGAGACCGAGGAGCAGCCCCAGGACGATGCCGGACATGGTGATGAACACCGTCTCGGTGATGATGAGCCTCATCACGGGACCGCTGCCCATGCCCAGGGCCATGAGGATGCCGATCTCCCTCCTGCGCTCCATGACCGACATGAGGACCGTGTTGAGGACCCCGATGGCGACGATGAGCAGGATGATGGCGTAGATCATGTAGCCGAAGGCGTCGTCGATGACCACGTAATCGCGCAGGTCCGGCTGGAGGCTCTGCCACCTGAAGAGCACGGCCGGTCCCGTGGGAAGGGCGGACCGCAGTGCCTCGAAGGTCTGATCCTGGCGGAAGGGGTTTTTCAGGTAGATGGCGATGGAGGTGACGCCCTCGCCCATGGTAAGGGCCTTCTGCAGGGCCCTCAGCGGGACAAGGCATATGTTCCCGTCGATGGTGGCCGATCCCGTCCGGAAGATCCCCTCAACGCGGAACAGGGTGCTGATGATCTCACCGTTAGAGTCCTGGGTGGTGAGAACCACCTTGCGGCCCAGCTTCAGTTTCAACCGTTCGGCCAGCTTGGCCCCGAGGACGACACTGCTGTCACTGTCCGATGCCAGGAAGTTGCCCTCGCTCATGCTCCTGCGGAAGATGGCCGCCTCCTCCGGAAGGGAGGGGTCGATGCCCTGGAACTGGACCCCTTCCGCCCCGGCGGCCGTGGCCAGGATGCCCTCCCCCCTGACGCGCGGGTAGATCTGCCGGACGTTGGGCGAGGCTTCGAGGATCTCCAGGAGCGGGGCCGGTTCCCTGATGAAGGAGGAGGTCGACGGGGACTCCAGGTAGCCTTCCCTCTGCAGTGTGAGGTGCCCCTGGCCGATGCGGACGCCGTTCTCGATCATCTGGAAGTGGCCTCCGTCGCCGAGCCCGATGGAGAAGAGGGCGAGGCCCGTGCCGAGGGCGATGGCCGCGAGGGTTATGAGGGTCCTGCGGAAATGGCGCCGCAGGTTCCTGCCGGCGAGCCTGAGGATCATCAGCGGCCCCTCCCGATGGCGTCAACGGGGGTGATCCTCGCGGCCCTCACCAGGGGGTAGAGGGTGGTCACGAGGACCACCACGATCATCACCGCCACCGAATCGATCACCGCCGAAGGCGTCAGTGTGGCGTAAAGGTGCGGGTCGAAGGCCACCCCGATGAAGTCGAAGCTGCCGCCCATCCAGGAAATGTCCCAGCCGCTGCGCTCAAGCCGGAGGGACCAGGCGGCACCGGCCGCCCCCCCGGCCACGGCCGCCATGAGGACCATGTAGAGCGTCTCGAGGAGGACAAGGCCGGCGATGGCCCGGGGCCCCATTCCCAGGGCCCGCATGATCCCCACCTCCCGGGTCCGCTCGAAGAGGGACATGAGCTGGGTGTTGACGATGCCCAGTGAGGCCACTGCGAAGATGATGAACAGCACGATGCTCATGCTGCCGGAGCTCACGCGCAGGTACTCCGACAGCTCCGGAAACAGGCGCTTCCAGTCCCTGATGTCGAAGAGGTCACCGTTCAGGGCCGCCCCGAGGGTCCTGCCGGCGCCCGCCAGGTCGTCGGGATCGTCCAGCCTCAGGGCGATCTCGTGGATGCCGCTGTCCATGACCAGCAGGGCGGAAAGGTCCTCGATGTGCATGAGAACGCCACCCCGGTCCAGGCCCTCCCCGATGCTCTTGAGGACGCCGGCCACCGTGTACACCGCGTTGCCCAGGGACCCGTCGGCGGCCTGTGTCAGCACGATGACCTCGTCACCCGGTCCCACGGAAAGGGTCTTGGCGAGGTTCCTGCCGAGGATCACCTGCCCATCGGCGCCCTCAGCGAGCCAGGCCCCACTGGCCAGGTGGAGGTGGAGTTCGGTCACGCCCGCTTCCAGCTTCGGATCTATGCCCCAGAGCTGCCCCCCGGCCGACTGCTGACCGGAACTGACAAGGGCGGTGGCGAAGACGCGGGGCGCGGCGGACCCCAGCCCGAGGGCATTTACCTCGTCCAGGACCGCTTCCGGGTCCCTGACGGTGTCGTAAATGGAGTGGTCCTCCAGATAATCCGGGTGGTGGATCTGCACGTGTCCGCTGCCCAGGAGGGTGGCGTAGTGGACCATCTGGTCGAGCATCCCCACCATGAGGGCGTAACCCACGATCA
>CP070682.1:654290-657182 GCA_020352595.1 bacterium
GGAAAGAGGAGAAAAGGGAAAAAAGGACCGTAAAAGGTCCGGAAGAGGCACCGGCGCCGCCGGCTCCCGAAGCACAGCCTGCCGTCGCCGCGAAGGAGGAGGTCCAGGGAGCCCCCCAGCCCGTGGAGGAAACGGGAGGATCGATGCCCAGGGGGAAAAAGGGCGGCAGCAGCCGCCGGTCACCTGACAGCACAGACAGCCTTCATAGCCTCAGGGATGTCCTGATGAGCCAGCACGATGAGAGGAAGGAAGAGGAGGAGGAAGAGCAGCTCCAGCTCCTGACCTTCATGCTCAGCGGCGAGGAGTACGCGCTCAACATCATGGACATCAAGGAGATCATACGTCCCAAGGAAGCCACCGAGGTGCCGCGTACTCCGGAATACATTCTGGGGATCCTCTCCCTGAGGGGGACCATCATCCCCATCTTCGATGTGAACATCCGCCTGGGTCTGAAGGGCGGCGAGCCCGGATCACAGAACAGGATCGTGGTGGTCAAGTGGCGCGAGCACCTCTATGGCCTTCTTGTCGACAGCGTCGTGCAGGTCCTGGACATCCCCATCGGCATGATCGAGCCGCCGCCCGAGATCCTGGGCGGCGTTGAGGGGGATTTCCTGCGCGGTGTCGGCAAGATGGATGACAGGCTCATCATCCTGCTCAACCTTGGCAGGATCCTGGACGTCGAGGAGGAAGAGGCCTCGGGCAGTCTCGAGCTGCCTGCCGGGACCTGAGTCGGGATCCCGGAGGACACGATAATCAGGAGAACCTTCACCGTGGGAATGAACAAGGATTCCGGTACCCAGGCCATTATCACCAGGTGCCCCAATTGTGACAAGACCTACAAGGTCCATCCAGACCGGTTGCCTGAGGGCGTTTCTTCCTTCCCCTGCAGAGCCTGCGGATCCCTCATTGCCATCGCGGGAAGGACGGGCCCGGAAGCCTCATCGGGGGAAGGGGAGACCCCCGCCGTCCTTGTGGCCGTCAACGAGATAGACCTTGCCCAGCTCATCCAGAGGATCCTCCATCGGGAGGGGTTCAGGTGCCTTCTCGCCAGCAACGGAGCGGACGCTCTGGAAAGGCTCAGGGAGGACAGGGTCGACCTGCTGCTCATCAACGTGTTTCTCCCCGACATGATGGCCTTCGATGTGCTCGAGCAAAAGCCCGCTGGCGAACAGGGCGAACGGGTGCCTGTCGTTCTCCTGTCCTCCGTCCACCACGCCGCCCGGTACAAGAGGGCTCCCACCTCCCTTTACGGGGCGGACGACTATCTGGAGAGGCACCATCTGCCCGATCTTCTCATTCCGAAGATAAGGCGTCTCATCGGCAACCAGGACCAGAGGAAACAGACTGTGGATCCTGCCAGGATGCCGCCCCTCACGGACGAGCAGGTTCGCCAGCGGAGGGACCTCGAGGAGATCGAAAGCTCCACGGGGCATCCCGACGAGCCCCTGATGACGGAGATAAGAAGGTTTTGCAGGGTCATCGCCGGTGATATCGCCCTTTACAACGAGGACATCATCAGCTCCACCCAACCGGAGGATCTGCTGGAGGCCATAAGCAACGATCTCAAGGAGGGTGTCGAACTCCTGGAGAGGAAGTTTCCGGGGACCGGGGATCAGACGCCCCGTCTCCTCCGCGAGGAGATGGTCCGCCTGCTTAACTCCAGGGGCATACAGGTTCCCTGAAGGAGATACGAATGGAGCCGGATCTTCGACAGGCTCTCATAGCACGGCTCTCCTCAAAGGAGGAGGAGCTCAGGCGTGCCGCCATGGAAGGTCTCAAGGAAGGGCTCGCCGAGGAGGATCTCCAGTGGCTCGTCGGGCCTCTCTCGGACGAGAGCTGGAGGGTCCGCAAGGAGGCCATCGACGGTCTTTCCAGGATAATACCGAGCAGCAGCCTCGTAAACCACCTCGTCCCGATGATGGATCCTTCTCGGGAGCTGACCCTCAGGAACTCCATTGTGGAGGTCCTCGAGAGGATGGGCCGGGATGCCGCGCCCTTCATCCTTGAACACATCGGCACGCAGCAGCAGGATGTGCGGAAGTTCCTGGTGGACATCCTGGGTAATATCGCCGACCCCGCGACTTTGCCCGGCCTGCTTGAGCTGCTTCATGATCCTGAGGACAACATCAGGGCGGCGGCTGCCGAGGCATTGGCATCCGTGGGTGACCCATCCGTTTGCGATGCCCTTTTAAAGGCCATAGCCGTTTCCGACGAGTGGGTCATCTTCAGCATACTGGGTTCCCTGGCGAGGCTGCGGAGCGTCAAGGCCCTGCCGGTCTTCTTCCAGTTTCTCGGCGATCACATCCTGGCCAAGCCGGCTCTGACCGGCATAGGCCTCCTGGGCGGTTTGCAGGAGGGCATGAGGCTGCTGGCGATGCTGCCCGACCTCTCCAGGGGGGCGGCAAAGACTTCCTTCCTGGCCCTGGGGGCCATCTACAGAAGGCTGGCCCGGAGCGAAAGTCGGGAAGATGCGGAGAAATTGAGGGTGGAGGTCTCCCGAAGGGCCGATGAGACCATCGTGCAGTTTCTGGTGGCCCAGCTGGCGGTTTCAGACCAGCATGAGAAAAAACAGGACATTCTGGGCGGCCTGGGAATGATCGGTGGCAGGGAAGCGCTCGACGCCATCATTGCCCTGGTGGAGGACGAGGATCTGGGATGGGATGTCGATCTGGCCCTCTACTCCGCGGCCATGGGGGACCTCGCCGTGGTGACGGCGATGCTCGACCACGGCAACCCCTTCGTCCGCCGGAAGGTCGTCCAGACGCTGGGAAGACTCGGAAGGGACGGTTCTCTGCCCTACCTGAAGGGCATGCTCTCCGACGAGAGCGGCCACGTGAGAAAGGACGCGGCCAAAGCCCTGGCCGCTATGGGGGACACCAGCTGCGTTCAGGA
>CP070682.1:657282-659797 GCA_020352595.1 bacterium
AGCCCAGGCCTCAGGTGGAGGGGAGAAGCCGCGGGGTCGGGCCTTCGCCCGCCGCTGCGGCTGCAGGCCACAGGCACATTCTCAGGAACAACAGGTTAAAGGATCCTCCGGGGTCGGAGCGGCCATTGCGACGTATCTGAACTCCCCGGTATAAGATCCATCCTTCCCTGCTCTGCCCCCCGACAACCGGACTTTACAACGGAGAAGGCATAGCCCTAGAATAGGCTCATTGGAGGGGGGGATGGGGGAACATAACCAAAGGATCGCTCGGGAACCGTCTTCCGGTCCGTCTTCGTCACGCCATGGCGTGACTTCGGCGAGGCAAGGGGGCGGTTCTCTTTTCTATGAGGAGGGAGCCATGAAACGCGCCGGTGTTGTTCTGAGCCTTGTTGTCGTCCTTTTTGGAGGAGCCCTGGCCGTCCTTTCCTGCGGCGGGGGCGGCGGGGGCGGCCAGGAGCCGTCGGTGGCGCTCTTCGCGGACACGGAATACGTCCAGTACGACGAGAGCGACAACGAGGCCGAGGCCAGCAATGTCATGAGGACCCTGCAGCACCTGGGCATCGAGGCCACGGCCTTCACAGGGATCTCGGCGTCGGCCTTCAGCGCGGCCCTCAGCGGCCGGACCGTTCTCGCCTTCCCGGAACTGGACCCGTTCCTGCTCAAGCTGGCCCCGGCCCTCAGTGACTCCGCCATCGCCGTCATCCACGATTTCGTTCAGGACGGCGGCACCATGATCCTCTTCAGCGGGGAGCGGGTCGATTCGTCCATCGCCGATACCGTTTTCGGGTGGAACATCCCCCTCGGAAGTGAGCACCCCAACGACTGGCAGGCCTACCTCGACACCACCGTGGCCGCCGGAACGTCCTTCGCAGGGGGCCCGTCTGCCATCGCCAACCAGGGCCAGATCACCAACTACCAGACGTCCCCGCTGCCGGCGGGGTCCAAGGTCGTCTACGGCACCTCGACCGCGCAAAGCAGCGTCACGGTCATGCCCTACGGCTCCGGTCAGGTCATCCACCTCGGGTGGGACTGGAGCTGGTGGGCCTGGACCTATCCAGCCAGTCCCATTACGACGGGGCAGGACGGGGGCTGGTTCGAGGTTCTGGACAGGGCGGTGAGGTACTGAGCGGAAACACGGGAACCAAAGGGGTCAAGGCGTGAATTGTGGCATTTCCAACATGATTGTCGGGCACACAAAAATTCACGCCCTGGCTCCCTTAAATCCCCGGGGTCGTATCTTGCCAGGAACTCGTTAAATAGGTAAAATAACCTGTAATTTTAAGGAGTTTTCATGATCAGGGACCACGATGCCGTCAGGCGCTTTGAGGACGCCCTTGCCCGGGAGGAAGGCCGGCTGGACCACGGCCAGGCCCTGGAGCTCTTCACCCGGCTCTGGGAGGAAGGCCGCGCCCTCGGGGTCCTTCCTCCAGCCGATCCCCTGGAGGGCATCGAGACCGATCTCGCCATGGCCCGTATCCTGAACTCATGTTCCAGGAGCTGATAGCCCGCATCGCGGCATCCCTCGGGGTCCGCAAGATCCCCTACATGATCATCGGCGGCCAGGCGGTCCTCCTCTACGGGGAACCACGTCTGACGCGGGACATCGATGTCACCCTCGGGGCGGACGTCTCGCGGCTCGGTGATCTCCTCAGATCCGTGGATGACATCGGGCTCACCCCCCTGCCCGAGGATGTGGAATCCTTCGTCAAAAGAACCCTGGTTCTCCCCGCCCGGCACGAGCCCACCGGGATCAGGGTGGACTTCATCTTCTCCCTCACCCCCTACGAGATCGGCGCCATCGCGCGGGCCCGCAAGGTCCCCGTGGCCGGACAGGAGGTCGCATTCGCCTCGGTGGAGGACCTCATCATCCACAAGATCTTCGCCGGCCGCCCCAGGGACCTTGAAGACGTGAGGTCCGTTCTTCTGCGGAACCCGGACGTGGAGTTCCCTTATATCCGGCGCTGGCTCACAGAGTTCGACCGGTCCGCGGAGGGCGGGCACTTCACGGAAACCCTCGACGACATCCTTGCGGGGCTCCGGTGAAGCCGGACCGTGGACTGAGGTCCGGGGCGTGAGTTGAGAAGTGTCTGCGTTCCCTCGTGTGAGATCCATCCATCCCCACTCTGAACCCCCACAACCTGACCTTGCTAAGGGACAGGCAAAGTCCCATGATGTAAACTGGCAAAAGGGGAGATGGGTATACATCGTCAACGGATCGTACGGGAACCGTCTTCCGGTCCGTCTTTTTCACGCCACGGCGTGATTTCGGCGAGACAAGGAGACGGTTCTCTTTTTTGGGGAGGTTGTCATGGGCAGAACAAGAGTTTGGGAACCGGTAATTGGTATCCTGTTTGCCGCCACGCTCCTCATTACCGCCTGCGGCGGGGGCGGCGGGGGCGGCCGTGACAGCCGCCTGTTCTTCAATGCCGACGACGGGAACGGACGCGAGTTGTGGGTGCTCGACAAAGCCGGGTCCCTGGAGATGATCGACATCGACGCCACGTCCAGCGCGTCG
>CP070682.1:659897-669377 GCA_020352595.1 bacterium
CGGGTGAGCTTCATGTTGGGACAGATCATGTTCTCGGAAAGGGGGATGAAGGTCTTTTCCGGGCTTTCCAGGCGCATGCGGTAGAGGACCCCCGTCTCGGTGCCCACGATGATCTTGGTGGCCCTGGTCTGGCGCGCGAAAGCGTACATGCCAGAGGTGCTGGTGATGTGGTCGGCCAGGGCCAGGACCTCGGGCCGGCACTCGGGGTGGGCGGCGAAGACGGCGTCGGGATGGCGCCCCTTGACCTGAAGCACGTCCCTGGCCGTGTACCGGTGGTGGATGGGGCAGTATCCGTCGTGCCAGACGATCTTGCTGTCCACGCGGGTGGCGACGTACTTGGCCAGGTTCATGTCGGGGATCATGATCACGGGGCCGCCTCCCGGCGGCAGGGACCGCACCACGTTGACGGCGTTTCCGGAGGTGCAGCAGATGTCGCTCACCGCCTTGACGGCCGCGGAGGTGTTCACGTAGGCCACCACGGTGCCTCCGGGGAAGCGTTCCCGGAGTTCGGCCACCCCCTCGGGGGTTATCATGTCCGCCATGGGGCACCCGGCGTCGTGGCGCGGCAGAAGGACGGTCCTGTCCGGGGCCAGGATGGACGCGGATTCGGCCATGAAGTGCACGCCCGCGAAGACGATGACCTCGGCGTCCGAGCCGGCGGCCGTCTGGGAAAGGCCGAGGGAGTCGCCCGTGTGGTCGGCGATCTCCTGGACCTCGTCCCGCTGGTAGTTGTGCACAAGCAAGACGGCCCTGCGCTCAACGAGCAGATCCTTGATCCGTCTTTTGAGCTCCTCGTCCTTCATCCGGTTTTTCCCTTTATCCTTGGGTGCTTTCGTTGACAGGAACCAGTAAATAACATATAAATTGCCGTACATCAAACGGGAAGCCGGGACCCCTGGAAGGGGGAAGGAAGAAGGAGGAATCAGAGGAAAACAGGCATCCCCTCATCCTCCATCCTTCAACATTCACCCTTCTCCTTTCGGAAACCACCTTAGCCTTGAGGGTAACAGGTTATGCTCGGAATCGGTATGCAGGAGATCCTCGTCATCCTGGTGGTGGCTCTCATCGTCATCGGTCCCAGGCGGCTGCCCGAACTGGCCAAGACCCTGGGCAAGGGTCTCGCCGAGTTCAAGAAGGCGGCGGACGACCTGCAGGAGACGGTCCGCACCGACCTGGAGCGTGAAAGGCACGAGGAGTTCAGGAAGAAGTACCCCCACCTGATCCCCGACGAAGGGGAGGAGGAAGAGGGGCAGCCCCGCAGCCCGGGTCCACCCGGCGGCGGGCCGCCGGCCGGGTCCGGAACGGAGGTCTCCGGCCAGGAGGCGGAACCGCAGCCCTCCTACAACCCCGAGGAAATAGAGGGCGGGGACGTCACCCACGACGACAAAGCGGATGGCTGACAAGAAGCTCCCCTTCACCGTGCATCTCGAGGAACTCCGGCGGCGGCTCATCGTCTGCATCGTCGCCGTCCTCGTGGGCTTTCTGGTCTGCTACGCCTTCAAGGAGCGGATCTTCCAGTTCGTGTCCATCCCCCTCGTCGCCTCCCTGCCCCCGGACAACTCCTGGATGATCTTCACGGGCGTCACCGAGGCCTTTTTCACCTACCTGAAGGTCTCGTTCCTGGCCGGCTTCTTCCTCTCCCTGCCCGTGATCTTTTACCAGCTGTGGTCCTTCATCGCCCCGGGCTTATACTCCAAGGAGAAGAGGCTGGTGGTGCCCTTCGTCATCTTCTCCACCCTGTTCTTCGTGACCGGGGCCAGTTTCGGCTACTTCGTCGTCTTCCCCTTCGGGTTCCAGTTCCTGCTGGGCTTTGCCACCGACACCATCAGGCCCTTCCCGTCGCTCAAGGAATATCTGTCCTTCGCCACCAAGCTGCTCCTGGCCTTCGGCATGGTCTTCGAGCTCCCCCTCATCTCCTTCTTTCTCTCCAAGGCGGGCATCCTGACCCACCAGACCCTGGCAAGGAACCGCCGCTACTTCATCGTCCTGGCCTTCATCGCTTCGGCCGCCCTCACGCCCCCCGACGTGGCCACCCAGCTGCTCATGGCCGGCCCCCTGCTCGTCCTTTTCGAGATCAGCGTCCTGGTGGCGCGCATCTTCGGAAGGAAACCCCTGACCGATCCCTCGGGAGACCTGGTAGATGAAAAAGAACCTGGGACAACTGCTGGTTGAAAGCGGTCTGGTGACCGAGAAGGTGCTGGCTGACGCCCTGCAGCGGCAGGTCATCTTCGGCGGGCGCCTGGGCACCAACCTCCTGGAGATGGGGGCCGTGTCGGAGGAGGCCCTCATGAAGCTCCTCGCCCTGCAGTGGAACGTGCCCTATGCAGAACCCCACCACTTCGAGTCCATTCCGAGACAGGTCCTGGATTCCGTTCCCAGGGAGCTTCTGGCAAAGAACTGCATCATACCCCTGGGCCTGGACGGCAAGAGGATCACGCTGGCCATGAGGGAACCACAGAGGCTGGACGTCGCCGATGAGGTGGCCTTCAGGACCAACAAGATCGTCAAGCCCGTCATCGCCAGCGAACTGAGGATCGTCCAGGCCCTGGAGAAGTACTACGACATAAGGCGGGAGGCTCGGTACATAGCCGCCACCCCGGAAGTGGTGCAGGAACAGCAGCGGGTCACGGAAGCGCCCGGGAAACCAGCCCAGGAGATCCCGGAAGAGCCGGAGGTCCTCGATCTGACCGAGGAGGATCTCGAACCGTTGGACCCCTTCGACGTCTCCGACATCAACCAGGCCTTCTTCACCATCAGGAACAGGGAGGAGGTCGCCCAGACCATCATCAGGGCCGGCCTGAGGTTCATGGACGACGTCTTCATGTTCATCATCAAGGGTGAGGAAGCCCTGGGCTGGATGTCCGGCGGCAGCGCCAGGCCCGTGGTGGATTTCGGCAGCATGGCCGTACCCATCCGGACGGGCAACGCGTTCCACGATGTCCGGGAATCGCGCACCCTGGAGCGGTTCGGAGGGGTGGACATCTTCGAGAGCAACCAGTGGCTGAAGGAGCTGAGCACCAAGGTGCCCAAGGAGGTGACCATCTGCCCGCTGGTGCTCAAGAAACACATGGTTTCGGCCCTCGTCGGCTTCAGGTTCAAGTCGCCCATCTCCGAGGAGGAGACGGCCTTTCTCATCCGCGTCCTGCAGAAGGCCTCCGTGGCCTTCGAGATCCTCATCATGAGGAGCAGGATCCTCATGCTGTAGATACAGGGAGTCGAAACAGAGGAGGAAGGGGGGAAACAACAGCACGGCAATTCATCGCGCCATGGCGCCGGCAGGACATGGTGTCCGGACGTTCTCCTTCCTCCACCCTCCCTCATTCAGCCTTCAGTCTTCCTCCTCCTCCCCCCCTTCCCTTCCGCCCACGTACCGGGTATAAATGAGTGTCATCACCAGTGTCGTTCTCCGAGCCGTTGCGCCTAAGGGAGCCCCCCTCCTAGGGCGGACGGCCGATGGGTCCGGCTGGAAACGGCCGCGCCTCCCGCTCAGGAAAGGAGACCGGAAGAAAACGGGCCTCCTTTTCCATTGGCTGGCCCGTTTTGTTTTTACCGCGGCGGACGCGAAGGGACGCGGGGGAAGATCCGTCACCCAAGACACTGAAGATGCATTAAGGGGAGGATCTCTTAGTTCCCGCTGCCGAAGGGATCCCTGTTTTTTGCCTCATTGATGCTCCGCGTACCCTGCGGTTGAAACGAGACGCTTTCTGGAGAAACTTCATTTGAAAAAGCTCACAGACGGCAACGGGAGGCAGATCCGCTACATGCGCGTCTCTGTCACCGACCGCTGCAACCTGCGCTGCAGGTACTGCACGCCCACGGCGCGTTTCGTCTCCCTTTCCCACACCGAGATCATCACCTACGAGGAGATCGAGCGCCTCGCCCGCATCCTTGCCCCAAGGGGGGTCAGCAGCATCCGCATCACGGGAGGCGAGCCCCTTGTCCGCAGGCACCTGGACCGTCTCATCCGGTCCCTGTGCCGCATCCCGGGGCTGAGGGACATCAGCCTGACAACCAACGGCGTGCTGCTGGCGCCCCTGGCCCGCCCTCTCCGCAGGGCGGGGCTCTCCCGGGTCAACGTCAGCCTCGACAGCCTTCGGGCGGACCGGTTCTCCTGGATAACGGACCCTTCGGGGCGCAACGGCTCCGTGGGCCCTGACGCCATCCTCCGGGGGCTCGAGGAGGCCCGGCTGGCGGGCATGGACCCCATCAAGATAAACGTGGTCCTCATGAGGGGGTTCAACGACGACGAGCTCGAGGTGTTCGCCGCCCTCACCCGGGACCGCGAGTACGAGGTCCGCTTCATCGAGTTCATGCCGCTGAGTCCCCAGGGGTTCTGGGGGAAGGAGAAAGTGGTGGCCGCAGCCGAGGTCATCTCGAGGCTCCAGGCTCTGAACGGCACCCTGGAGCCCCTGGGGAGGGGCAAGGGGTCGGGCCCCGCCGTCCGCTACAGGATCCCCGGACACAGCGGCACCCTTGGATTCATCACCCCCATATCCGAACACTTCTGCGTCCACTGCAACAGGATCCGTGTCACCGCCGACGGAAAGCTGCGGACCTGTCTTTTCTCTGACCGGGAGACCGACCTCATCCAGCCACTGAGGTCAGGGGCCTCCGACACCGAGATCTTCCGTCTCATCGAGGCCGCCCTGAAGGAAAAACCGGATGGGCACGGTATCGAGGAGGGCGGAACCATCCGCACCTGCGCGAGAACCATGTCCCACATCGGGGGGTGACGCCGCCGCTCCCCGGCGGATGCCCCGACAGGGAGATGGGGGTGAGGGGGAGAGGGGGAGAAGAAGCACGGCGGCCCATGGCCGCCTTTTTTTGCGCCGCTGAAGAACGAAAAGGACTCCCGACTTCAGGTCCCTGCCCTGATACCGATCCCGGGTTCGGGGGAGATCACGCGAGATTCGCCCTTCTCAGAACGCGGAGCAACCCTCCCGGAACGATGGCGATGGCCCTCTCCGGGCACACCTCCTGACAGCAGAAGCAGCTGATGCAAAGGTCCCTGTCCACATCTCCGCCCCCCCTGGAGCTGTTGTGAAGGGTGATGGCGTTCACGGGGCAGATCTGCGCGCACTGCCCGCAGGTGGTGCACTTTCCGGCGTCCAGAACCGGAAAGCAGTTTAAGGATCGCTTCATCCGGCCCTTCAGCCAGGCGGGCAGACGGAAATCCACCCTGGAGGCACTCACCGGAAGAACGAAGACCCTCTTCACGTCCCGGATGGCCTCCCCGAGCACCTCGACGTGGGAAAGCTCGGAGCCGCGAAGGGACCTCATCATGGCCCGGTACAGGACCGGATGCCGTCCGGGGTCGACGCCGGCAATGGCGCCGGCCACGCAGTCCATGGCCAGGGACGAAGGGGAAGCCATGAGGAGCCCGAGGTCCAGGGGATCACCCGAGCCGGGGCCGTTCCCCTCCATGGCCGTGATGCCGTCCATGATGTTGAGGGCCGGTGCCAGGGTCCTCCAGATGTCCAGCAGCATGTCGCCGAAAAGGGCCGGCTCACGGACCTGGAGGTGCCATCCCGCCTTGGCCGCCCCCACCACCGCCCCGAACATGTTCTTCACCGCGAGGGTCATGGTCATCATCCCGTGGGTCTTGAACTTGGGAAGGTTGATGATGGCGTCGCATGAGGCGGCCTCCGAGGCCAGGAGGAAGGACTTGTAGACACCGCCTTCAGGCACCGGCATGGGTTCGGGGGTGCGGAAGGGAAGCACCTCGATCCCCGTCTCCCGCACCACCTCCATGATGCCGCACCGCTTCAGGACACGGTTGAGGGATTCGGCCCCCGGGCTGTCGCCCAGGAGCGCCGTTCCCCCCGCCGCCTGGACCTCGAGGGCGACGGCCCGAACCACCTCGGGATGGGTGGTCACGGCCGCTTCGGGCGGTCTTGCCGAAAGGAGGTTGGGCTTGAGGAGCACCCGGTCGCCGGGGGAGACGAAGGAGGAGATGCCGCCGAGGGGAGCGAGGGCCTTGTTGAGAGCATCCTGGACCTGGTCCGGTTCGTAGCTGGCGCATCTCTGTATGCTGACGGGGATTTTTTGTCCCAACTCAGAACTCCCGTGCCAATGACGCCCCCGTCGACACGGAGACACGGGGAAGGGGAGACACGGAGAAAGATCTATCCCCGTGTCGCCGCGTCCCCGTGTCCCCGAGTCAAACGATCTCCAGCTCCCTGGGAAATCGCGTCAGGTTGCGGACGGAACCGTCCGGCATGCAGGCCACGACATCCTCCAGCCGGACGCCCCCCACCCGGGCGTCGTACAGCCCCGGCTCGATGGTGATCACGTCACCGGGTTCGAGGGTGTCCTCCGTGACGGAGACAGAAGGGGCCTCGTGGACCTGCAGGCCCAGGCCGTGCCCCGTGCCGTGCAGGAGCCCGCTCCTCGGAAGACGGGGGCCTCCTGGCACTCCGTACCCCCTTTTCCTGAGGACGTCACAGACGCTGTCGTGCACATCCGCCAGCCGCACGCCCTGGCGCAGGGTGGAAATGGCCACATCCTGGGCCTCGAGGACGGCCTCGTGCATCCTCCTGACGGTCGGGGTGGCCCGCCCGACAACGAAGGTCCGCGTCATGTCCGAGTGATATCTGGAAAGCCTGGACCTCGGGAAGATGTCCACCACCACCGGCACTCCGGCACGCAGCTCACCGGCCCCCCTCCAGTGGGGATCGGATCCGCCGCGGCCGGGGGCCACGATGGTGTCGGCGGTCTCCAAGCCGCTCTCGAGGAGCAATACCTCGATGACGGAACGGACCTTCTCCGCCGTGAGCGGCTCGCCCCCGTGCTGGAGCACGCCGCCCCGCACGGGGCATCCCGCCAGGAGGGCCCTCACAGCCGCCATGGCCCCCTCGCAGGCCCGCTGTACCGACTCGATGGCGCCGATCTGGCCACCGGTCTTGGACCGGCGACGCCGAGCCAGGGTGGCGCCGTCAATCTCGATGCCGATCCCCTCGGCCCTGAGGTCCTGCGCCAGACCCAGGGAAAGGGTGGGGAGCACGCGGACCTTTCCGTCGCAGCGCCGGCGCAGGAACGCACCCAGGATCTGCGTGAGGTTCTGCCCCTTCTTCCTGTGCAGCGGGACCACCTCAGCCGCCGGGGCCTCCTTCCTTGCCCGCCCCTCCTCCATGGGGGAAACGCCCAGGACCACCTTCCTGCGACCCGTTTCCAGAACAGCGAAGGGGTCCTGGCAGAGGAAGCCGGACAGGTAATACTGGTCGGCGTCCTGGTAGCTCTCGGAGAAGTGGAAGAGGGGCGGTCGGCTCATGAACTCATTCTAACTGACGCGTGCCGGCACTAACAACACGATAGTGAGCCCACCAATCAACCACAGGAGTGTCTGGTGTCTGGCAAGGAGCCAAGACCTGGTCCCGGGCCTTATACTATTGGACCGGAGGAAAATAATAGCGTGGGCGTGCGGGAGCGTGGGCGCATGGCAGAAAAGTCGTTGGACACGGGGACACGGAGACGCGGGGAGAAAGGATCGGTGCACTGGTCACTGGTGCACTTCGATTTTTCAACGCCCAAGGTGGTTGGCGTCCTTGCGAGGCCGCGGCCATGCCGAAGCAATCACGGTGCCCACAGCAGCGTCAAGGCATGTAACGCAGAGGAGTGCTTTCCAGGAAGTGCAACGGTCGTCATCGCGGACCGTCGCCGAGGGTCGCGATCTCCATTCCCGATCCTGCATTCAGTACCTTTGCGGATCGGAAAAGTAATCCATGGCCAGGCAGCCCCTGTCGATCCTCGCCGAGTGAGAGACCCCGTCCGGCACGACGTAGCTGTCTCCCCTGCGATAGACCCTGCCCTGCCCTCCTATGGTGAGCTCGATCTCTCCGTCGATGACGAAGCCCCACTGGAAGCAGTGGGCGTGCTCGGGCACGACCGTGCCGGCGGCGATCTCGAAGAACACCACCAGTCCCGAGGGCCCGCCCACCTTCCACCCCCGGATGCCGGCAACGGGCACGTCGATCTCGGGGTTCCTCTTCAGTTCGTCGGGCAATCTCATGTCGGCTCCTCTCACCCCGGACCCGGGCTCAGCGTGCGGCTCCAAGTTCCGGTTGCCGGGATCTGAGTTCTGAGTCCTGAGTTCCAAGTTGTGAGATCCGAGACTCTATTCATACCGGTCCCTGAACGCCACCTCTTCCAGGGTCTTTTTCGCCATCCGGGGTTCTTCGTCGGCATACCCGCACGCGACGAGGGCGACGAGGGTGTACTCGGACGGGACACCGAGGATCTCGCGGACCCTGGGGGCGTATTCCTTCTTGTCCCCGGCCACCCAGCAGGTGGACAGGCCGTGGGCCGCCGCCGCGATGATGATGTTCATGGCGGCCGCGCAGCCGTCCTCAAGGTAGTATTTCTCCGATGCCAGGGTGAACACGGCGAAACAGACCGGGCTCTGACGGATGAACCCGCCGTACCGGGCGAGATCTGATATCCGGTGCCGGAGCTCCTGGTCCGTGACCGCACCCAGAAGCCAGGGCTGGAGGTTCCGGGCTGTGGGTGCCAGCCTCCCGCAGTCCAGGATGTCCCTGAGGACCGCTTCGGGCACAGGGTCCGGCCGGAAGCGGCGAACGCTGCGTCTCGACCTGATGTGCCTGGTGGGCGAATGGTGCATCACGTCTCCTCCACTGAGCAGGGCCTGAAGGTGTTGCCCCGCGCCTGCCGGCAGCGCGGGGGAGGGGCGATGTGGAAAAGATAATGGATGGCGGCGAGGATGTCTAACGGATCCTGTGGTCGCCGGGTGTTCAGGGACTGAGAGCGGCCCGGGAGGGGCCTTCCTTCTTGCCTCTTGAAACCATTCGTGTCATTTTAAAGTGCTGATAACTCCCCTTCCAGGAGGTCGCCCGTGCCGGAGATCCAGCCCTTCGCCGGAATTCGCTACAATCCGGAAGTGATCGATGATTTTTCCCTCGTCGTCGCACCTCCCTACGACGTCATTGACGCGAAACAGCACGCCGAACTCCTCTCCCTGGATCCCAGGAACGTGGTGCGCCTCATCCTCGGCACCACCCCCGGGTCCCCCGGTGACTATGCCAGGGAGGCGGCCACCATGAGGAGGTGGGTGGACGAAGGGGTCCTCATGCGGGATGCCGGGCCCCGGTACTATCTCATCGAGGACTCGTTCCAGTTGACGGGAGAGGCCGCGCCCCACAGGCGCTGGGGCATCATCGGACGGGTTCGCCTCGAACCGTTCGAAACGGGGCGCATCTACCCCCACGAGAGGACCCACAGCGGTCCCAAGGAGGACCGCCTTCGGGTCATGAGGGCCTTCGGCGGGAACCTTAGCCAGGTCTTCGCCCTCTTCGACGGCGACGCCTCGTCGGTGAGGCACATGCTCGAGCCCGTCTTCGCCGGCCCGCCGGCAGTGGACATCACGGACAGGGAGAACATCGGAAGACGGATGTGGGTCATCGACGGACCGGAGGTCGTCGCCGGTATTACAGGGCTCCTCAACGGGCGCAACTTCTTCATCGCCGA
>CP070682.1:669477-673763 GCA_020352595.1 bacterium
CCGTCCCTGTTGGTGTCCACGAAGTCCACGGAGTCCACCTGGAGACCGTCCTCCCGCTGCAGGTCGCCCCCGTCCTCCCACCACAGCCGCCAGTGTCCCGCCTCGCCGCGGAAAAGGGCGAGAGCGGTCCGTTGGGCGGACCTGTACAGGACCGCCAGTTCGTCGCGGGCGTCTCCATCCACGTCACCCACATGGTAGCTGAGGACCTGGGTGTCCCCGGGCAGCACTGCGTACACGTCGGGATGGGCCTCGGATGGCCGCACACTGGTCAGGCCTGCCAGGACGGCCAGGGCCAGCGTGAGAAGGCCCAGGGGGACTCGGCGGGAGAGGGCATTTCCCTCCGGAGGGCGGTTCATGGGTTGAAGTATAAACCTCCCCCCCCTCGCTTTCAAGGGAGGGGATGGGAGGCGGACGCCGGCTCGGCGGCAGAAAACCTTCTGGTCCGGACCGCCTGGCGCCTTTCCCGTTTTTACTTGGTGCCCCTGTCCGGTTATAATGGCACCAGGTGCCCCGGAGAGAAAACGGGATCTCCAGTGGCGGAAAACCTACCGGGAAGGAGGAGCATCATGACCGAAAAGGGTAACGGAGGCCAGCAGGGGCCCTTCCAGGACACGCCCGTCTTCAGGAGGCGGCGCCCCGGTGTTCCCGGTTGGTTCCCCAAACTTCCGGGCATCAAGCTGCCGGAGGGAGGGAAGAAACCCCTGGCCCTGGCTGTCGCCGTCCTGGTGCTGATGGCCCTCGTGTACAACTTCATGCTGGTGTACATCGCTCCCAACGAGTACGGCATCAAGGAGGTCCAGATCGGCATCAAGAGAGGCATCCGGGACAAGGTCTACGACACCGGCCTTCACCTGCGCATCTGGGGCATGGAGGTCATGCACACCTTCCCCCGGGACCTCCAGTCCTTCGAACTGAGCATCTATCCCACCGCCATCACCAAGCGGTTCCGGTACGAGAAGGCGGCCCACATCCAGACCTCCGACGGCTTTTTCGTGGACGTGGACGTCTCCATCCTCTACCGCATCGTGGACCCCTACAAGGTCATAACCACCGTTGGTCCCGGCCGCCTCTTCGAGAACAACGGCATCGTGCCCAAGGCGGAGCCGGTCCTGAAGGAGACCCTGGGCGAACTGTCCACCGAGGAGTTCTACATCAGCCCCCTGCGCGTGGAGAAGACGCTCAAGGCCAAGGAGATGCTCAACGCCGAGCTGCTGCCCAAGGGCCTTCAGGTCGAGCACGTCATGGTCCGGTACTTCCAGTACAGCGAGGAGATCCAGAAGAACATCGAGGCGAAGAAGCTCCAGGACCAGCTGGTCTACAAGAACCAGGCCGAGAAGAGGGCCGCCGAGGAGGGCGCCAAGCTCCAGAAGGTCGTGAGCGAGGGTGAGGCCCTGGTCAAGGTCAGGCTCCAGGAGGGGGACGCCTACCGGGTCAAGCGCATCGCCGAGCGGGACCTGTACGTCAGAAAGCAGCACGCCGAGGGGGACAAGCTGGTGCAGCTTGCGGAGGCCAAGAAGACCGACCTGAAGAACAGGGCCCTCGAGGGGGCCGGTTCGGAGCGGCTGGTGGGGCTGAAGATGGCCGACGTCTACAAGGGGCTGGAGATGATCATCCTCTCGTCCGACGGGGCCGGGGGGATCAACCCCCTCGACCTGAAGGGGACCCTCGAGATGTTCGAGGTCAGGAAGGGGGTGCGGAAATGAGACGCTCCAGGCACCTCATCCCGCTGGCGCTGCTCCTGGCCATCGCCACCTCGGGCTGCTGGCCCCACAGGGCGGGGCCCAACCAGGTGGGGGTCAAGACGGTCAAGCTGGGGATCTTCAAGAAGAAGGGCGTGGAGGACAGGATGTACGCCCCGGGCAGCACCTACTTCTTCCTGCCCATCATCAACGACTGGCACACCTTCGACACCAAGCTCCAGACCGTGGAGATGACCTTCGACCCCAAGAGGGGCGACCTCAGGGCCAGGGACGACCTGCTCTTCAAGACCATCGACGGCAACGACATCAGCCTGGACGTCATCATCCAGTACCGCATCGACCCTGCCAGGGCGCCGTACATACTGCAGTACGTGGCCGAGGACGATTCCCTGCTGAGGCAGAAGGTGGTGCGGGCCCTGGCCCGCAGCGTGCCCCGGGACATCTTCGGCGAACTGAAGACAGAGGGGTTCTACATCGCAGGCGAGCGGCAGGAAAAGGCCGAGAAGGACCGCGAGAAGCTCAACGAGTTCCTCGGTCCCTACGGCATCATCGTCGAGAGGGTCTCCACCAAGGACTACCGGTTCAACCCCGCCTACCAGAAGGCCATCGAGGACCGGAAGGTGGCCGAGCAGATGGCCGAGAAGAACAAGTCCCAGGCCAAGGCTGTCGAGGAGGAGTACCGCCGCAAGGTGGCCGAGGCCCAGGGCCAGGTGAACCAGGTCATCGCCGAGGCGGACGGTGAGTTCCAGAAGTCCAAGCTCGAGGCCGACGCCTATTTCGAACAGCAGAAGAGGATCGCGGAAGCCATCGAGGCTGAGGGCCGTGCCGAGGCCGAGGCCATAAGGGCCATGAACCGTGCCCTCACCGGGGCCGGGGGCGAGGCCCTGGTCAAGCTCAGGATCGCCGAGGCCCTGCAGGGCAAGAAGATCTACCTCCTGCCGGTCTCGGAGGGCGGCATCAACCTCAAGACCACGGACATCAATGACCTCCTCAGGATCTACGGGCTCAGGGCCGTGACCGGGCAGACCGCCGCTCCGCCGAAGCCGGATGTCCCTGGAAAGTGATGACGCGCGCACATCTTCGCGAAAGGAGCGAGACTTGAAGATCGACAAGATCAAGAAGATCCTGGTTCCTGTGGATTTTTCCACCACGGCCAACAGGGCCTTCGCCTACGCGCGGGAGATGGTCGAGTGCACGGGGGGCGAACTGCACCTCATCCACGTGCTGGACACGGATTTCCTTTCCGGCGCGCTGCTCATCACCATCGAGCCGGTGGAGGAATCTGTGGCAAAATGGAAGAAGCGGGCCCAGGACAAGCTCAAGACCGTCTACCTGAGAGAAGAGTACGGCGATCTCAACCCCGTCGTGCACCTGAAAGAAGGTAAGCCCCACGAGGAGATCCTCAAGGCGGCCGAGGAGATCGGGGCCGACATGATCATCATCGGGAGCCACGGCAGGACGGGTCTGGAGAAGGCCATCTTCGGCAGCGTGGCCGAAAGGGTGGTGAGGATGGCGCCCATCCCTGTCCTGCTGGTCAAATAGGATGCGGCCGGGTCCCCTTCCGGGTTCCGGATGAAGGCCTGATAAATGACGCGACACGGGTGGCGGAGAGGCCCGGAAACCGATACCGAGCCCGGGCTGCGTCACGCTTTAGAGGCCCGGGCGGCCCTGGAAGAGGCTGTCCGGGCCTATTTCAGGGACGAGGGTTTTGTGGAGGTCACGACGCCTGTGGCGCTGCCCAGTCCCAACCTCGACCCCAATGTCCGGCCCGTCCCTGTCACCATCAGGGATTTTAATGGACGCCCCTCCCATTTCTGGCTCCACACCTCACCCGAACTGTCCATGAAGAAACTGGTGGCCAGGGGAGCCGGCAGCATCTTCCAGATCGCCCGGGTGTTCCGGGACGGGGAGATGACCCGACTCCACAGCCACGAGTTCTCCATGCTGGAGTGGTACCGCGTGCAGGCGGATTACGAGGACGCCATCAGGGACACCATCAGGGTGATCAGGGCCGCCTGCAGCTCCGTGACGGGCTCGGGGATGGTGACCTTTGCAGGCACGCAGTACGACCTCGCCGGGCCCTGGGAAGAGCTCACCATGGCCGAGGCTTTCCAGCGGCACGCGGGTGTGGGCTCCTGGGACCGGGAATCGCTGGCCCTGGCCCTCGAGGACCTCGGGCACCGTCCCGAGGCGGGCAGCAGCAGGCAGGATCTGTTCTTCCGGCTCTACGTCGAGGCCGTGGAACCTCATCTGGGTGTGGATCGCCCGACCATTATCAGGGATTACCCGGAGTTCCTGGGCACCATGGCGAAACCCAGGGAGGACGACGAGCAGATCCTGGAGCGGTTCGAGGTGTACATCGGGGGCCTCGAACTGGCCAACGGCTTCACGGAATTGTCGGACGCGGGACAACTCCGGGAGAGGATGGAGGCCGTGATCGGGGAGCTCCATGACGAGGGGGTGCGGGGACTTTCGGTGGACGAGGAGTTTCTGGACGCCATGGAGGACCTGCCCCCTTGCGCCGGTGTCTCCGTAGGCATGGACCGCCTGGCCATGATAGCGATGGATGTTCAGGATATCGCCGAA
>CP070682.1:673863-677833 GCA_020352595.1 bacterium
CCGCCTTTCGGGCGGCGCCGCTGCGTTGGAGGAAGAAGCCGGGCCCTACGGGGAACGGCGGGGACAGCCTCCCCTCTTCTCCTGGCCCGGCGGCGGGAAGGGGGATGCATGAGCACCGGTTACTGGGGACTTTTCCTCCACGCGCACCTGCCCTTCGTCCGGCATCCCGAGTACGAGTATTTTCTCGAGGAGCACTGGCTCTTCGAGGCCCTCGCGGAGTGCTACCTGCCGTTGCTCAGGAGGTTCTACAGGCTGAATTCGGAGGGGATACCCTACAGGCTGACCATGAGCCTGACACCGACTCTGGCGAGCATGCTGACCGATCCACTGCTCCAGGACCGGTTCCGCAAATACCTGGACAGGACCATGGAACTGGCGGAAAAGGAGATCACGCGCACCCAGACGGACGGGGCGATGAACCGCCTGGCCAGGTTCTACCTGGACCGGCTGACCGTCAAGCGGCGCTTTTACCAGGACACGCTGCACTCGGACGTGTTGTCAGGTTTCCGGTGGCTGGCCGACACGGGCAACCTGGAGATCATCACCTGTGGGGCCACCCACGGGTTCCTGCCGCTGCTCTCCTACCACCCGCCGTCCGTGGAGGCTCAGGTGGAGGTGGCCGTCCGCACGCACAGACGGTTGCTGGGACGTGAACCGGCAGGCATCATGCTTCCGGAGTGTGCCTACTACCAGGGCCTCGAGGAGGTGGTGGCAAGGTACAACCTCAACTTTTTCATTCTGGACAGCCACGGGCTTCTCTACTCGCGCCCGAGGAGCCTGTACGGCGTTTTCGCACCCGTCTTCATGCCCAACGGCGTGGCGGCTTTCGCGCGGGACCACGAGTCTTCCAAGCAGGTGTGGAGTTCCAAGGAGGGCTACCCGGGAGATCCCTTTTACCGGGACTTTTACCGGGATGTGGGCTTCGACCTCGATATGCAGCACGTGGGACCCTATGTGAGCCCTGACGGGCTGCGGACCTTCACCGGCATCAAGTATCACCGGATCACGGGGGAGACCGATCACAAGGAGCCCTACGATCCCGAGGCCGCCCTGGACAGGGTCCGTGAGCACGCGGCCAACTTCGTCTTCAACCGTGAAAGGCAGGCCGAGCACTTGGCGGGACTCATGGGCAAACCGCCCATCATCGTTTCCCCGTATGACGCCGAGCTTTATGGTCACTGGTGGTTCGAGGGACCGGATTTTCTGGAGCACGTCTTCAGGAGGATGGCCCCCTCGCTCATCCGTTCCGTGACCCTCTCCGGTTATCTGGAGGAGAACCCGACTCACCAGGTGGCCACGCCCTGCGCCTCCAGCTGGGGGGACAAGGGCTATTACGAAGTCTGGCTCAACGGAGCCAACGACTGGATCTGGCGCTACCTGCACAACGCCGCCATAAGGATGTCGGAAAGGGCCCGGAAGTATCCGGCACCAGACCCCCTCAGGGAGCGGATCCTCAACCAGATGGCGCGGGAACTGCTCCTTGCCCAGTCCAGCGACTGGCCCTTCATCATGACCATGGGGACGAGCGTGGAGTATGCCGAGCGGCGCTTCAAGCAGCACATCCACCGGTTCAACCAGCTCGACGGTATCCTGGATGAGGGCTGGGATGAGGAAAAGCTCCGCAGGATCGAGGATGTGGACAACCTGTTCCCCGACATCGACTACCGGATCTACGCGAAATAGCCGGGAGTGCGCGGTTCTGACAGGCTGCTGAAAAACCCCTGAAAACGCAGTCTGACAGGGCGACGCGGGGGTCCCGCCATGGCGGGACCCGGATCCGGGCTGCAAGAACAGGAAGGATCTGCGAGGGTTGCGCCGGGCCGCCGCAGGCAACCCGACGCTGAAAAAGTCCACAAGGGACTTTTTCCGCACCCTGCTAAGTTCAGAGAAGGGGGTTGGGAGGAAGTTCCTCGAGGACGCTGTCTCCCGGTTATTTTTTGGATCTGATATCTGAGATCCGAGATCTGAATTCCGTCACTCGTCCTGCCCGTGCTCGTGGGTGGTCATGTAGGCGAAGGTCACATAGCGCCGCATCATCCTGTGCGAGTTGAAATAGTAGGCGTTCTTGCCTATGGCGTTCTTCATGACCCGGATCCAGCCGGCACGGTCCTCGTAATAGAGAGGCATGATGACCTTTTCCAGCTTGCCGTAAAGGTCCTCGGCGTCGCCGGTCCCGTTGTAGCCCACCGCCCGCTCCTCCTCGGGGTGCGGGCCGATGGACCAGCCTGTCACCCCCTCGATGTGGCCCTCCACCCACCATCCGTCCAGGACACTGAAGTTGGGCACGCCGTTGTGGGACGCCTTCATGCCGCTGGTTCCGGAAGCCTCCATGGGCCTGAGAGGAGTGTTGAGCCACAGGTCCACCCCCGCCACCAGGCAGCAGGCCATCTCCATGTTGTAGTCCGGCAGATAGACCACCGTGACTTTTCCGGCCAGGTCCCGGGCCCTGGAGAAGATCCTCCTGATGAGATCCTTGCCGGGTTCGTCCCGTGGGTGGGCCTTGCCGGCGTAGATCACCTGAAGGCGCCCATCTCCGACGCGGGCCAGCCTCTCCATGTCGGAAAAGAGCAGATCCGCGCGCTTGTAGCTGGTGGCCCTGCGTGCGAACCCCAGGGTGAGGATTTCCGGAGAGAGGGCAACCCCCGTCTTTTCCCGGATCCTTCCCATCATCTTTTCCTTGGCTGCCTGGTGCGCCTTCCACACCGCCTCGTCCGGGACGGTGTCCACGCGGACGAACAGTTCCGGTTCGTTGGCCCAGCCGGGCAGATAGCGGTTGTACAGGTCCTGGAAATGTTCGCACGTCCAGGTGTAGGAGTGCACGCCGTTGGTGATGCTGTGGATGTGGTATCCGCGGAACATCTCCCTTGACACCTCCCCATGGCGCTTGGCGACGCCGTTGACGTAGTTGCTCAGGTTCAGGGCCAGCAGGGTCATGTTGAGGTGGTCCTGTCCGCCCCACTTCCTGAGGATGTCCATGGGCACCGGCTCCCCGAGGACCGACGCGACGGTGTCGTACGGTAACTTGTCATGGCCCGCTTCAACGGGCGTGTGGGTGGTGAAGATGCACCTTTCCCTGACGGCCTCCTCGTTCCAGACGAGTTTCTCGTCCCACGTCTCCCGCACGTCCAGTCGGTACCAGTTCATCAGCTCCAGGGTCAGCAGGGCCGAATGTCCCTCGTTGAGGTGGTACTTGTAGATCCTCTCACCCAGATCCCTGAGCATCCGCACGCCCCCGATGCCGAGGACGATCTCCTGCTTGAGCCTGTATGCCTGGTCCCCGCCGTAAAGGTGATGGGTGATGGTCCTGTCCTCAGGCCTGTTCACCTCCAGGTCCGTGTCCAGGAAGTAGACCGGGACGGAGGACCCGGTCATGCTCAGCACCTCGTACCTCCAGACCCCGACGTGAACCTCCCGTCCCTCCACGGTTACGGTGACCCTGTTGGGCAGACGCTCCATGAAGAGAGCCGGATCCCACTCCACAGGGTGCTCCACCTGCGTCCCGTCATCCAGGAGTTCCTGGGTGAAGTACCCCTTCCGGGTCAGGATGGTCACGGCAACGATGGGCAGACCCAGGTCGGAGGCGGACTTGATGGTGTCGCCCGCCAGGATCCCCAGGCCGCCGCTGTAGGTGGGGATCTCTGGTTTCAGGCCGATCTCCATGGTGAAATAGGCGATCTTCATGTTCTGTATCAAGGCTGTTTCCTTCCGGTTCGGGTGCTGAATGTATCAATTATAGGTTTCTGGCCGGCCGTTGTCATGGCGGTGGCAGAGGGTGTAACATTAAAAAAGTCCCGAGTCCAGCCTTCTGCGGCCCGGGCCGGGAAGTCCTGAGTCTCGGGTCCGGAGCCTGGACCCGGAACCCGAAAGGAGGCGGCATGGTCGAGCGCATTGACGCCGGGACCCTGAAGGGTTGGCTGGATGAGGGGGAAAGGTTGGTGCTGGTGGACGCGCGGGCCCAGGAGGATTACGC
>CP070682.1:677933-690757 GCA_020352595.1 bacterium
CCGGCCACCATGTCGATGTCCACATCCCCGAAGACGACCTTCTTGGCCATGGCCACGTAGATGTTGCCCGGGCCGACGATCTTGTCCACCCTCGGGATGGTCCGGGTCCCGTAGGCGAGAGCCGCGACAGCCTGGGCGCCACCCACCCTGAAGATCCGGTCCACACCCGCCACGGCCGCGGCCGCGAGGACCGTCTGGTCCACCTGTCCGCCGGGCGTGGGGACCACCATGACCAGCAGCTCCACACCGGCCACCTTGGCCGGGATGGCGTTCATGAGAACGGAGCTGGGGTAAGCGGCCGTTCCGCCGGGAACGTAGAGGCCCACCCGCCCGATGGGCGTCACCTTCTGCCCCAGCCGGACTCCCGGCTCCGGCTCGTAGAACCAGCTCTCCTCGATCTGCCTCGAGTGGAACTCCCGGATGGACCGCGCGGCCTCTTCCAGGATCTCCCTGTCGGGCCCCGGTATGGCCTCCAGGGCCTTCCGGGGAAGGTCCCCGTCCAGTTCCATGCCGACCTTGTCGAGGTCCAGACGGTCGAACTTCCTCGTGTATTCCACGAGGGCGTCGTCTCCCCGCCGCCGGACCTCTCCGACGATCCCGAGAACGGTTTCCATGACATCTTCGGGGACAGCCTCTCCCCGGGTCTCGAGGGCGGAGACCACCGACTCGAAATCGGGGTCGGTGTGCCGGGTGATCTTCATCGTGCTCTCCCTTCGGACTGTGACGCGGACGCGGCTCCAACGGCTCCCCGCAGGGCCTCAATGAGGGGAACGAGCCTGTCGGCCTTGATCTTCAGGCTGGCCCGGTTCACCACCAGCCGGGCCGTGACCTCGGCCACCTGCTCGAGCTCCACCAGGTTGTTCTGCCTGAGGGTCTCACCTGTGGAAACGAGGTCCACGATGCGGTCGGCCAGCCCCACGACGGGCGCCAGTTCGATGGAACCGTAAAGGGGGATGATCTCCACCTGCTGGCCCCGCGCCGCGAAATGCCTGGCTGTGATGGAGGGATATTTGGTTGCGACCCTGGTGTGACCCCACCCTCCGGGGTCCATCCTGCCCCCCCTGGAAGCCAGACCCGCCACAACGATGCGGCAGCGGCCGAATCCCAGGTCCAGCGGCTCCAGCAGGTCCCTGCCCGCCTCCATGAGCACGTCCCGGCCCACGACGCCGAGGTCTGCGGCGCCGTAGTCCACATAGGTGGGCAGGTCCTTGTCGCGGACGACGAGGAACCGCGCCGAACCCTCCTCGGAGGGGATCAGGAGCTTCCTGGAGGAGTCGAGGTCCTCGGCCGGCCGAAGGCCCACGAGGGAGAACAGGCGCGTGCACTCGGGCAGGAGGCGTCCCTTGGGCAGTGCGATGGTCACGGCGTTCTTATCCACCGGCCCTCCAGATGCGGGCCCCCAGTCGGGCCAGCTTCTCGTCGATCCTCTCGTACCCCCTGTCCAGGTGATAGACACGGGAGATCTCCGTCACGCCCTCGCGGGCGCCGAGGCCTGCCAGGACAAGGGACGCGCTGGCCCGCAGGTCGGTGGCCATCACCGGGGCGCCTGAGAGGGACCGTACGCCCCTGATGGCTGCCCTGCGCTCCGAGAGCTTTATGTTCGCCCCCATGCGGCACAGCTCCGGCACGTGCATGAAGCGCTGCTCGAAGATGGTTTCCGTGACCGTGGCAAGGCCGTCCGAGAGGGTCATGAGGGCCATGAACTGGGCCTGCATGTCCGTGGGGAACCCCGGGTAGGGATCCGTGATGATGTCCACCGCGCGGATGCCGCTCCCCCCGACGGCGCGGATGGAGTCCGGGCCCACCACCGTTTCGATGCCCGCCTTCTCCATCCTGTCGATGACCGCCCTCAGGTGCCCCGGTTCGCAGCCTGTGATCTTCACGTCCCCACCCGTGATGCCCGCCGCCGCGATGTACGTTCCCACCTCGATGCGGTCGGGCATGACGCGGTAGGTGACCGGCTCGAGGGAGGCCACGCCGCGGATCCTGATCTCGTCCGTCCCAGCGCCGCTGATCCTGGCCCCCATGGCGTTGAGGGCCTCGGCGAGATCCCGCACCTCAGGCTCCCTGGCAGCGTTGACGAGGACCGTCTCCCCTTCCGCGAGTACGGCGGCCATCATCAGGTTCTCGGTGCCGGTGACGGTGGGGGCCTCGAACACGATCTCGGCCCCCGTGAGCCGGGGGGCCTGGGCGACCACGTATCCGTGCTCCAGGCGGACCGTGGCGCCCATGGCCTCGAGTCCCGCGATGTGCCGGTTGATGGGTCTTGCGCCGATGGCGCAGCCTCCCGGCTGAGAAACCCTGGCCCTGCCGAACCGCGCCACCAGCGGACCGAGCACAAGGACCGAGGCCCTCATGGTCTTGACGAGCTCGTAGGGGGCCTCCCAGCCGCCCGCGCGCGAGGAATCCAGGGAGAGGGTGTCCGAGCCCTGGCAGCGCACCCCCAGGTGCTCGAGGAGCCTCTTCATGGTGGACACGTCCCTGAGCGTGGGGACGTTTTCCAGGATCACCTCTCCCGGAACGAGGAGGGAGGCGGCCATGAGAGGAAGGGCCGCGTTCTTCGCGCCGCTGGCCGCCACCTCGCCCCTGAGGGGAACGCCCCCCTCTATCATGATCCGCTCAGGCATGGATCCTCCACCCGTGCACGACCCTGTCGGTGCCGGCCAGGTCCGCCGTGATGCCCACCCGCTCGAACCCGCTGCGGCCAAAGATCCCCGCCACGTCCCGGCCCTGCCCGGCTCCCACCTCCACCATGAGGGCTCCGCCCGGGCGCAGCAGCCTGCCGGCCAGCGCCGCCAGGGCAGGATAGAACTCCAGGCCCGCCGGTCCTGCGATGAGGGCCGCCCTCGGGTCGCCCTGCCGGACCTCTTCAGGCAGGTCCCGGAATTCGTGTTCGGCGATATACGGGGGGTTGGCGACGATGAGATCGTAGCTGGGCACGTCCCTGAACGCGGAGGCGAGATCCATGCACACCAGGCGAATCCTCCCCTCCACGCCGTGGGTGACGGCGTTGGCCCTGGCGACCCACAGAGCCCTGGGGCACACGTCGGTGGCGGTCACCCGGGCCTCAGGTGCCTCGGCCGCCAGGGTCACGGCGATGACCCCGGACCCTGTGCCCACATCCAGGATGCGCGTGAGGCCTGTGTCCTTCCGGAGGAACTCCAGGGCCTTCTCGACGAGGGTCTCTGTCTCGGGGCGTGGGTCCAGGACATCCGGCGTCACCAGAAAGGGGCGCGAGTAGAACTCCCTGGACCCCACCAGCCGGCTCAGGGCCTCGCGCCTGCCCCGCCTGGCGATGAGCTCGGCGTAACGTGCCTCCTCGGGCCCCTCCAGGGGCCGTTCCCCCTCCACGAGAGCCGGGGCCGCCGCCTGTCCGGTGACGTGCCCCAGGAGGACGGACGCATCCAGGGCCGGGTTGGGGATACCCGCCCGCCGAAGCTGCATCACCCCCCTGCGGAACGCCTCTCTCCTGCTGACAGCCTCACTCATGCCCGCCTCACGCCACTTCCATGGATCTGAGCTGCTCGGCCTGGCTGTAGGCCATGAGCGCCTGTGTGATCTCGTCCAGGTCGCCGTCCATGACCGATTCGAGCTGGTACAGCGTCAGGTTGATGCGGTGGTCGGTGACGCGGCCCTGCGGGAAGTTGTAGGTCCTGATGCGCTCGCTGCGGTCACCGGAGCCCACCATGCTCCTCCGGACACCGTCCATCCTGGCGTGGCTTTCCTCCTCTTCCTTCTGATAGAGCCTCGCCAGGAGGATCTTCATGGCCTTGGCCTTGTTCTTGTGCTGGGACTTCTCGTCCTGGCAGGAGACGACGAGCCCGGAGGGGATGTGGGTGATCCTCACCGCCGAGTCCGTGGTGTTGACGTGCTGGCCTCCGCTGCCCGTGGACCTGAAGACGTCTATGCGCAGGTCCTCATGGTTGATCTGAACCTCCACCTCGTCCGCCTCAGGCATGACCACCACCGTTACGGCCGAGGTGTGGATGCGGCCGGAGGACTCCGTCTCGGGCACTCTCTGGACCCTGTGCACGCCCCCCTCGAACTTCAGCTGGCTGTAGACCCTGTCACCCCTGACGAGGAGGATGGCTTCCCGGAACCCGCCCACCTCGGTGGGGCTGCTGCTCAGGTACTCCCACCTCCATCCCTTCCGCTCGGCGTAACGCGTGTACATCCTCACCAGGTCGGCGGCGAAGAGGGACGCCTCCTCACCGCCGGTGCCCGCGCGTATCTCGAGGATGGTGTTCTTCTCGTCGCTGGGATCCTTGGGGATGAGCAGCATCTTGAGCTCCTCCTCCAGGCCATCCATCTGTTGGACGAGGGACTCCTTTTCCTCGCGGACGAGGTGGACCATGTCCGGATCCCTCTCTTCGCGCAGCATGGCCTCCACCCCCTCGAGCTGCCCCTGGAGCTTCCTGTAGCGCCTGTAGGCACCGATGATGGGTGTCAGGTCGGAGTGTTCCTTGGCGTAGGCCCGCAGCTTTTCGGTCTTCCGGATCACCTCGGGATCACTGAGCATCCTGCTCAGCTCTTCGTATTTGTTCTCCACCTGGGAAAGGCGGTCTATCCACCAACTCATGGATCTGTGTCTCCTTCTGTGGCAAGGGCCTCCTTGAGGGCCACCAGGGCCACTTCGATCTGGTCGTCTGTGGGCGGTCTCGTGGTGAGCTTCTGTATGGCCAGGCCAGGAACCAGCAGCCACTTCAACGCGGGCACGTCCCTGTAGCGGTCGCCGAGCTTGAGCATCTCGTAGGAGAGGCCCGCGATGACGGGGATGAGCACGACCCGGGAAACAGCCTTTCCCCAGAAAGGCCATTCCTGCGGTATCTGGGCGAACACCACGATGGACAGGACCATGACGATGAGCAGGAAGCTGGTGCCGCACCTCGGGTGCATCTGGCTGTGCCTGCGCGCGCTGTCCACGGTCAGTTCCTCGCCTGCCTCCATGGCGTAGATGCTCATGTGTTCCGCCCCATGATACTGGAAGATCCTCCTCACATCCTTCACCAGGGTGATGGCCATGATGTAAAGGAAAAACACCGCCAGACGCAGCAGGCCGTCCACCAGGTTGAAGGCCCAGCGGCCCTCCACCCAGGCGTAGTGCCCCTCCAGCCACCTTGTGGCCCACAGGGGCAGCAGGAGGAACAGGAACACGGCCAGCCCGAAGGCCGCGGCAACGGTGCCCGCCATGGCCCAGGGCCCGATCTCCCCCTCTTCCTCATCCAGGGCCTGCTGGGCGCTGTAATTGAGGGCCCTTATGCCCAGGACGAGGGTGCCGAAGAGGGAAACGGTGCCCCGAAGGAAGGGCCACTTCAGTACGGGCCACTTGTCCGACAGGAGGTTCAGCCGGTCCTTCATGATGGCGATCTCTCCCGACGGCCGGCGCACGGCCACCGTCATCACCCTGGGCGCCCTCATCATCACGCCCTCGATGACCGCCTGACCGCCGATCTTGTGCTCATGCCCCTTAGACACCCATCGGCCCCCCTGAGTCGCCGGTCGGCCCTGCCCAGGCCAGGCGCCGGCCGCAGGCGCCCGAAGGGAGCGGCGACCGGGTTCCCCCTGGTTCCTCGTGGCTGTGGCTCTGCTGGGAGAGAACGGATGGGTGACGCGCCTGGGGACGTGTCACGAGCCTGCTGACGCCCTGGACGCCGAAGGCTGGGGATGTATGCTCCTGGAGGGTAAGGTGCCCCGGGGATGGAGCCTCGGCAAGGGGATGGACCCTGTTCCCGCCGCCCGGTGTCCGGTGCCGGTCCCCCGTGACCCGGTGCCAGTGGCTGAGTCCCGCCGCCCGGGCCGCCACACTCCGAAGGTCAGGCGTGTGGTAGGGGATTGGGACCTGGGCACCCACAGTGAGTCATTTCTGCTCGTAGCGCCTCTTGAACTTCTCGACCCTTCCGGCCGCATCCACGAGCTTCTGCTTTCCTGTGTAAAAAGGATGGCAATTCGAGCAGATGTCGATGGTCCTGCTTTCGATGGTGGACCCGGTCTCGTAGGTGGCGCCACAGGCACAGGTGAAAACCGTCTTTTTATATTCCGGGTGTATTTCCTTCTTCATGCCGCATCACTCCTGAATAGGGCTCTGTAAAGAACAGAGATAATTAGCACAGAAGCCCTTTTTTGGCAAACGGTGTGTTCCGGGGCCCATCCGCGGGAAGCGGGCTGGACCTATTCGCTCATCATGTCGAAGAAAGCCTTGTTGTTCTTCGTGCCGTTGAGCTTGTCGAGGAGGAACTCGAGGCTGTCGACAACGCTCATGGAAGCGAGGACCTTGTGCAGCACCCAGACCCGGTTGAGTTCCTCGGCCGGAACGATGAGCTCCTCCTTGCGGGTGCCCGACTTGCTGATGTCGATGGCGGGGTAGACCCTCTTCTCCACAGGGCGCCTGTCGAGGTGCAGCTCCATGTTGCCCGTTCCCTTGAACTCCTCGAAGATGACCTCGTCCATGCGGCTGCCGGTGTCCACCAGGGCGGTGGCGATGATGGTCAGGCTTCCGCCTTCCTCGATGTTCCTGGCCGCCCCGAAGAACCTCTTGGGCCGGTGCAGGGCGTTGGAGTCCACGCCTCCCGAGAGGACCTTGCCGCTGGGGGGCTGGACGGTGTTGTAGGCCCGGGCGAGCCTGGTGATGCTGTCTAGAAGGATGACCACGTCCTTTCCGTGCTCCACCAGCCTCTTGGACTTTTCGATGACCATCTCGGCCACCTGGACGTGGCGGGTGGCCGGCTCGTCAAAGGTGGAGGAGATCACCTCGCCCTTGACGGACCTGAGCATGTCGGTCACCTCCTCGGGCCGCTCGTCGATGAGCAGGACGATGAGGTAGGTCTCCGGGTGGTTCCTGCTGATGCTGTTGGCGATGTTCTGCAGCAGCATGGTCTTGCCCGTCCTGGGGGGAGCCACGATGAGCCCCCTCTGCCCCATCCCGATGGGCGTGATGAGATCCATGATCCTCATGGAGAAGTTCTTGGGGTCGTCCGTCTCGAGCTTGATCCTCCTGTGCGGGTGCAGCGGTGTCAGGTTGTCAAAGAGGATCTTGTCCCTTGCGGCCTCGGGGGGCTCGAAGTTGAGGCTCTCCACCTTGAGGAGGGCGAAATACCTCTCCCCCTCCTTGGGGGGGCGTATCTCGCCCGTGACGGTGTCACCCGTCCTCATGACGAAGCGCCTTATCTGCGAGGGCGAGACGTAGATGTCGTCGGGTCCGGGCAGGTAGTTCGAGTCGGGCGACCGCAGGAAACCGAAACCGTCGGGCAGGATCTCCAGCACGCCGCTGCCGTAAATGGACTTGTTCTGCTCGGCCTGGGCCTGCAGCATGGCAAAGATGAGGTCCTGCTTGCGCATGCCGCTGACACCCTCGATCTTGAACTCCTTGGTGGCCAGTTTGGTCAGTTGTCCTATGGACATGGATTTGAGTTCGGTAAGGTCCATCTTCCTTTCAGCTCCTTGAGTGTTCGGTCCTCGACCTCCCCCTGGAGGTCACACGGCCTCGATGGCCGCAGGCCATCCTGCCCGTGGTGTTCACCACACCGGATCTTCCGTCTGCTGCCGCCGGGCGGCCTGCATGAATCTCGAAAAAGGATCTATCAGCGTAACCGTTTCAGGACGGGATATTGCGGGAAACCTCGGGATAATGTCGGAAAGCCTGTCACGGGATCAAGTGGTTGCCGCGCAGTCGCATGCGGCTGGTTGAGTGCTCATTACTTAACGTCAAGATTGTCAGTTGTCAAGCCCCATCTTGGGCGCACCGCCACCCGCCCCGCTCCCTACCGGACGTGAAGGGAGTTGCCCCCCTTGCGCCGCGCTTCCCGGAGGGCGTCCTCCACACGGTTGATGAGCACCTTCTCCCCCTCTCCCTGCTCGTAGGTCGAAAGGCCGATGCTCAGGCTCAGGACCGGCTCGCCGATGGAGGGGCGTCTTTCCATGGACTTGAGGATCTTCTCGGCGATATCCCGGGCCGCCTCCTCGTCCTCGCCCACGAGCAGGACGTGCCATTTCGACCCCACCCGGCAGGGAACGTCCAGGTTGCACAGCTGGTTCCGGATGATCTCCGAGACCTCCACGAGGAGTTCATCACCCTTGACGTGCCCGTGCATGGCGTTGAACTCCTTGAACTTGTTGAGCCTGATGTCCATGAGGGCCACCTGCGACTGCAGCTTCTCGGCCCGGACGATCTCCCTGTTGAGCTCCTCGTGCCAGAACTTGTAGCTGTAAAGACCGGTGAGAGGGTCGATGTTGGACATGGAGAGGACCTTGTCCCCCAGGCTGCCGTGGTCCAGCACCAGCGTGCACAGGCTCGCCATGTCCACGATGGCCCTGACCCTCTCCTGGTCGAAGGCAGCCGGGTCGGCCGAGGACATGTACATGAAACCCACCACCTTGCCCCGGATCCCCATGGGGACCGCCAGGAGGGACGCGTAGTTGTGTTCGAAGGTGTAATTCTCGGTGCCGGCCCTGCTGTCCCCGTCGACGATGATGAGGGGCTCCCTCCTGTCCACCATCTCCCTGAGGAGGCCGCCGAAGGGGCGTGCGTGGAACCTCTTGATGAACTCGTTGCTCCAGCCCTTGGCCATCGCCACCTTGAAGTTCTCCGTCTTTCCGTCCACGAGAACGATGGCCGTGGCCAGGCAGCCGAAGAGGTCATGGAGCCCCTGCAGCGCGAAACTGAGGACCTCTTCGCTGGTCATGGGCGAGTTGACCCTTTCCAGGATCCTTCTTATGAGTTCGAGCTCGCTTTGGGGGTTCACCTGCGTCCTCCCTTCCTCGGGCGGTGTCCCGGCTCCGGAATGATCCGGGCAGGCCGGGCCGTATTGATGTTCCAACAGGCAGTGGTGAATCGGCAGAAGCGGGGGGGTGTTTTCTGTACCCTAAATTATATCAGAAACCTTCGGCCCGCAACGTTTTTCAGGCGCCTTTCCTCCCATGGGCGCCCTCATCTTCCCAGCTCGGCGAGGATCCTGTCCAGCTGCCTGCTGGTCTCCTCCCGGGAGCCGCCGTTGTCCAGGACCCAGGTGGCCAGACCTTTGCGGAGCTCGTCGGAGGCCTGGCTCCTCATGCGCGCGAGGGCTTCCTCGCCGGTGTATCTGCCCGACTCGGCCAGCCTTCGCAGACGGACGTCCCGGGGTGCCGTGACGAGGAGCACACCGTCGTAGACCGCGGCCCGGGCCGGATCGGTCAGCAGGGGAACCTCCACCACGACGAGCCTGGAGGGGTCCTCCTGGAGAGCCCTTGAGACGATGTCCGCCTCCAGCTCTCTTATGAGCGGGTGCAGGATGGCTTCCAGCCTCAGACGCGCGTCGGGATCATGGAATACCTCTTCCGCCATCCTCTTCCGGTCAAGGCGGCCCTCCCTGTCGAAGAAACCTTCGCCGAAGGCGTCCCTGACCATCCCGGCTCCCGCCGACCCGGGCTCCACCACCCGCCGCGCCAGTTCGTCCGTGTCGACACCCAGGGCGCCGAGCTCCTCGAGGGCCTTTCTCACGCTGGATTTGCCTGATCCGATGCCGCCGGTTATGGCGATTACTGGCACGGGGTCACCCCTGCATCCTTCTTCTGGACATTTCCAGACCCATCTACTATTAAACGAGGACGGCTTTCGTCTTCGCCCTTCTCACAGAGGATATACGCCCATGGGTTCCA
Source organism: bacterium (assembly GCA_020352595.1). GTDB lineage: Bacteria > BMS3Abin14 > BMS3Abin14 > BMS3Abin14 > BMS3Abin14. The sequence goes on from CP070682.1 coordinate 687,564, forward strand.
GGACAAGGGACATGGCGCTCGTCTCGCTCACCGTAGCGCTCACCACCGCCGGAGCCTTCCTCCGGATCCCGGCGGGCCCCGTGCCCATAAGCCTGCAGACCCTCTTCGTTCTCATCTCCGGGGCCATCCTGGGCCCCTGGCTCGGAGCCCTGGCCATGGTCGCCTACATCCTTCTCGGGCTCATCGGGCTTCCCGTCTTCACCGGAGGCGGAGGCCCCGGATACGTCCTGTCCCCCACCTTCGGTTTCCTCCTCTCCTTTCCTCTGGCGGCCATGACCGTGGGGCTTCTGGCGCGGGCCGGCTCCTCGCCGGCGGGAGGCTCCCGAAGCCGGGACGTCGCCGCCCTGGTCGCGGGTACGGCGGTGATCTACCTGGTGGGGGTTCCCTGGCTGGGGCTCAACCTCAAGATCGTCCAGGGAAAGGATCTGGGGCTGCGCGCCCTGCTCATGATCGGCATGATCCCCTTTCTTCCGGGCGACGCCCTCAAGGTGCTCCTGGCCTCGCTGCTCCTGAGGCCCCTGCGCAGGGCTGTCAGCCGTCAGGGGAGAGGATGAGGGTCCTCACCTTTTCCCAGGCGTGAGCCGCCGCGGCTCGCACCGTCTCGACGACCTCCTCGTGGGTCACCCCCGCTGAGCCCGCCTCGTTGGCCACAAGGGCCACCCCGGCGCACCTCGCCCCGCTTCCGGCCGCGGCCAGGGTCTCCAGGACCGTGGACATGCACACCATGTCGGCCCCCATCGCCCTCAGGGCCGCCACCTCCGCCCGAGTCTCGAAGGAAGGCCCCCTCACGCCAGCCAGGACCCCCTCCTTGAGGCCCGCGGCGGCCAGCTTCCTGGCATATCCGGCATCGTAGAGCCGGGCCGCGTCCGGGAAGAACCCCCTTCCCGTGTGGGGGTCCTGCCCCGTCAGGTTGATCTGGTCGGTGACGGCGACGGCGTCCCCCGGAGCCAGATCCGCCCGCACCGAACCCACGGCCGTCGTCAGCAGGATGGAGGAGGCGCCCATGCCCACGAGGGCGAGAACGGGAGCCACGACCTCCGCAGCCGAGAGCCCTTCATACAGGTGCAGCCTGCCGTCACAGACCGCAACCGGAACGTCCTCCACCCACCCGCCGACAAAACGGCCCGCGTGGCCCGCGGTCGTGGCCGGTCTCAACCCGGCCGCCTCCGCGAAGGGAACCGGGGCGGACGTGTTGGTGAGGCGCTTCAGCCAGTCGTCGAAACCGCTGCCGAGGACGATGCCCCAGGCCGGGACCAGACCCGCCCCCAGAAGCCTGCCGCGCAGCCTTTCCGGCGTCATGGGCGCGGCCTCCTGGTGTAAAGGCCGTCGAAGAAGGCGTCGTCGAAGAAGTGGTAGATCTCCGCGAGGAAGCCCGTATAGAAGTTCACAAGGATCAGGAAGATGAAGCTGAGGATGATGGTCATGTAGAAGATGACCATGGCCTCACCGCGGCTGGCTTCGATGCGGGGCGCGAGGAACCGGTGGACGAAGAACCAGACCATGGAGCACAAAAAGGCCAGGTACAGGATGAAGAATCCGAAGGTTAGGAAATAGAGCATGGCTAGGGACAGGCTCCCCCGTCTCTGTGGTGTTGGTCTTAGGACCTGTTCACAACATGTCAGAATAGGAAGGAGGGGAGGGTAAATCAAGTGTGTAATGACGGGGCGTGCTCACCTCTGCGCCCTCTGTCCCCCCGGGGCAGAGGCCCGTCACAGCGAAACGGTCCGGCATTGCGCCGGACCGCCATGATCTTCTGGTCGGGATGGTGGGATTTGAACCCACGGCCTCATGGTCCCGAACCATGCGCGCTACCAGGCTGCGCCACATCCCGAAAAATGGGTATTATAAACACCGAAGGACAAAAGTCAAAGAAAAACGGGTGCTTATGGTTTCGCCCTGGGGGTCCCAGGTGCGCCCTGCCGGACCTGGAAGGCATGTCACAGGAGCGCCCCGCTTTACGGGGCGCCAGGAATCTGAGATCTGGGATCTGAGATTATTTTCTCTTGGCCACCTGAACCCTGACCACGGCCTTTTCCAGGCGTGCCCGGGCCTTCTCGTACTCCGGGTCATCCTTTCCGGCCGTCAGGATCTTCTCGGCTTCCTGCCGGGCTATTTCCGCCCGGCCAACGTCGATGTCCACCGCCCTCTCCGCCGTCTCCGCCAGGACCTTCACGCTGTCGTGGGTGACCTCGACGTAGCCCCACGAGACGGCGAGGTGCTCCACCTTGTTGCCCTTCTTGTAGGTCATCTCTCCCACCTTGAGGGCCGTCAGGAAGGGGATGTGTCCGGGAAGGACCCCGAACTCCCCCTCGATGCCCGGGAGGACCACCTCGCTTACTGGCTCGGAGACCACCACCCTTTCGGGTGTGACCACTTCCAGCATGACCTTGCCTGATGTCTGCTCTTTTGCCATTGTCTGATCCGCCTAGGCGGCCGAGTCGACGAGGGCCCTGCCCTTCTCGACGGCCTCCTCGATGGTGCCCACCATGTAGAAGGCCTGCTCGGGCAGGTCGTCGTGCTGCCCCAGGACGATCTCCTTGAACCCCCTCACGGTGTCGTCGAGCTTGACGTAGCGGCCCGGCGTCCCCGTGAACTGCTCGGCAACAAAGAACGGCTGGGAGAGGAACCTCTGGATCTTCCTCGCCCTTGTGACGATGAGCCTGTCCTCCTCCGAAAGCTCGTCCATGCCGAGGATGGCGATGATGTCCTGCAGGTCCTTGTACCGCTGGAGGATCTGCTGGACGGCCCGTGCCACGGAATAGTGCTCCTCGCCCACGATCCTGGGGTCCAGGATCCTGGAGGTGGAGTCGAGGGGGTCCACGGCCGGGTAGATGCCGAGCTCCGCGATCTGGCGGGAGAGGACGGTGGTGGCGTCCAGGTGGGAGAACGTAGTCGCCGGCGCCGGGTCGGTAAGGTCGTCGGCGGGCACATAGATGGCCTGGATGGAGGTAATCGAGCCCTTCTTGGTGGTGGTAATTCGCTCCTGGAGCTCACCCATCTCCGTGGCCAGATTGGGCTGATATCCCACGGCCGAGGGCATGCGTCCCAACAGGGCGGACACCTCGGAACCGGCCTGTGTGAACCGGAAAATATTGTCGATGAAGAGCAGTACGTCCTGCCCCTCCTCATCCCGGAAATATTCGGCAGCGGTTAGCCCCGTCAGACCAATGCGCAGCCTCGCACCAGGAGGCTCC
>CP070682.1:690857-699044 GCA_020352595.1 bacterium
AGCTCGCTCAGGGGAAGGGACCGGCGTATCCGCTCTTCCTCTCCTGAAGAACTCTGCGCCAGGACCTTTCCTGTCTCATCGAAGACACTGGCGTAGAGGATGCTCGGATCCTCGATGATGCGGCCCACGACACCGGCAACGGTGTCCCTGTCCTCGCTCAGGGAGACCGAGGAGGCGAGGTCGGAAGCGACAAAACGGATCACGGAGGCCGCGCGGCGCTGGACCTCGGCCAGGATGAACTTCCTGGCCTGGCTCACGATGGAGAGGCCTGTCATGAAGACCGCGGAAAGGAGGATGATCAGGAGGCCCGCTATGGCCTTCCTTCTGATGCTGCTTAAAACCCAGCGAAACGGATTGGACATTGGTGGTCGGTCAGCCGCTGCGAAGACTCGGACAAGCGGCCAGGGACATCATCGCAAATGCCTGAGCACCTTGTCGACGACCTCGACGGCCTTGAAGGGTTTGGTAATGTATTCCACCGCACCCAGGCTCTTGGCCCGCTGCATGTCCTCCCTGGACTTTCTGGCCGTAAGCATGATGACGGGAATACCCGCGGTTTCGGTTTGTTCCTTGAGCCTCTCGAGCACTTCGAACCCGTCCATCTGAGGCATCATGATATCGAGCAGGATGAGGTCGGGCGCCAGGGTTACCGCCTTTTCCAGGGCTTCCCTGCCGTTGAAAGCGATCTGCACGCTCAACCCCTTGGACAGGAAAAGGAACTTAAGCATCTGGGTCAGGGACGCCTTGTCCTCGACGACGAGAACCGTTTTAGGCGCTGTGCTCATGTCTGTCCTCCGGATAGCGCTATAAGCCGTACGGGAAAGTAATTTGTGATTTTATAGCACATAACAATGCCCTGGCGAAACCTTATTGCTCACTATCAGAGGATATTGCGGTGATTTTGGGATTCGGTTAAGGTTACGCCATGGAAAGAAACCTCGAGCCGGATTTCGTCCTACCCCCGGTGCCCAGGCGCAACCTCTGGCGCAGGCTCCTCACCAGGGTTGGGACGCTGAGGTTCCAGATCCTGGGGATCGTGATCGCCAGCGTTCTCGTACCTTCCTTCCTGGGCGGCTGGATGGCGAGCGCCAGGATCGACGGCATCCTCAAGGGACAGGTTTTCAGGGACATCGAGACCCGGAACGAGCGCCTGGCAGAGCAGGTGCAGTTCTGGCTTGAGAGCAGATCCAAGGACGCCAGGGACTTCGCCCTGACCTCCATCCTCCTGCGCGAGGAGGTCCAGAGGATCCGGGATGCGGCCGCCCCGGAACGGGTGAAGGAAGCCGTGGGCAACGTCCAGCGTTATCTCGGGTACATTCTGGAGGGTAGCAGCTCCTTCGACGCCATCACCATCCTCAGTTCCGAGGGTCGGCCTCTCGCGTCATATCCCGCGGGTGCCCCCATCACATCCGGGAAGGACACTCCCCGTCCTCCAGGGACCAGTCCTATTGTCGTGGAGATCAGCCAGGGAGGTGTGAACAGGCTCGTCGTGGTTCAGAGACTTCCCAGTGAAAACGTCGGGGATCCGGCCCTATTCCTGACCAGGTTCCGTGAGGGACTGCTCGGGCACACCCTCACGCAGCTGGCGCCCCAAGACTCGGTGGTCTACATCACAGACGTGGAAGGGCGCATCAAGGCAGCCAACGTGGAGATCGATGACGACAGACAGGCACCGTCCGGCACCCAGACGCTCCTGAGGGAGGAGGCCCGCTACTCCCTCTACAAAGGACTCCAGGGGGATCAGGTCATCGCCGCGGCCGCTCCCCTGCCCGCCCTCGGCTGGAAGGTGTTATATGAGACCTCGAGACAGGCCGCCCTTCAGCCGCTTGCCGCTTTCAGGTTCCAGATGCTGCTCATGGCCATTGTCCTGGCCATCATTTTTCTCCTGCCTGCCGTTCTCCTTGCAAGGACGGTCGTCCTTCCCCTCGAGGAGCTCAGCAGGGTGGCACGGCTCATCAGGTCGGGGAAACCGGGGCTTCAGGCCAAGGCATCCTCCGGTGGTGAACTGGGCGAATTCATAGGGATATTCAACAGCATGTCCGAAAGCCTGCGGCAGAGCATGGAAGAGATCAGCACCATGAACAGGAGGCTGCATCTGGCGAGCATCACCGACGCCATGACCGGCCGATACAACAGGCGGTACGTGGAGGACTACCTCAACCGGGCCCTCGAGCTGGCCAAGCGTGCCAACCACTCCGTCAGCGTCCTCATGCTGGACATCGACATGTTCAAGAAATACAACGACAAATACGGCCACATCGCCGGGGACGAGGCGCTCAGGCAGCTTGGCAACATCCTGGTGGGGTCGGTGAGAAAGACCGATGTCGTGGCCAGGTACGGCGGCGAGGAGTGGCTCGTGTGCCTCAATCACACGGGCAAGAAGGCCTCGATGGCCATCGCCGAGAAGATACGGAAGGCCATCCAGGACAACACATTCCAGCTCAAGGGTCAGGATACGAGGATCACCGTGAGCATCGGGGTCGCAACAGCCACGGAGGACGGCGAGACCTACAGCGAGATCGTGGACGCAGCTGACACAGCCCTTTACACCGCCAAGGAAAGCGGCCGCAACCTGGTCAGGGCCTTCAGTGCAGATGCCGGCGCAGGAGCCACCCCTGCTGACCGGAAGGAGTCCTGATCTGCATCCATTCGTTGAGGATCTTAAGACCCGTGGCCGCCTCTCCCCGGTGGAGCACGCCGACTTTCTGGGACGTGGAGGACGGGGCCTTCAACAGCGTGGCACTGTCCACACTGACGACCACCCTGTCCGGATTCGAGTTCCGGAATTCGGCGTAAATGGACGAAACGATCTCGAAGAGGAAGGCCGCACCACCCGGATTGCCTGACTCCATCTCCTTCTTGCCCGAGAGCAGATAGGCGCTGGCAATCTCGAAGTCGCCCAGAGCCTGTTCGTTGAAGGCCTTTTCCCTCATGCGGTCGAGATGGACCCTGGCCTCGGCGAACATGGCTGAAGCTTCGGCCGCCGAAGCCATACCCTGGATCCGGGATCTGGCGCGCACGACCTCCCGGATGGTGTCATCCAGGGTTTTCTGGGTTTTCTCCAGACGCCTGGTCAGAACCTCGACCTCCTGACCGCTCGTCTTTTTGAGGTTCTCGATCTGCTCCCTCAACAGGGAGTTCTCCCTTTCCAGCTGAGTGATCCTCGTTTCCAGCGGCTCCCTGTCCTCCGCCACCGGCGGGACCTGCCTGCTCTGCAGGGTCGCGCAGCCGGTGGCGGTGAAAAACAGCATCACCACTGGAAAAACTATTTTCCACGGCGCCTTGCCCACACCCGTCGACGGCAATGTCGTCGTTCTCTGTGTCATTCCTTCATCCTCTTGAGCAATTCTTTTTCGGCCCCGGTCAGCGCCTTCTCGTCCCTGCTTCTTAGGACGAGTCGGACCCTGTGTCCCGACGCCCCCATCTCGGGATAGGAGCCGATCTTGACGGAGGGAAATTCAGCCTGGACCTTTTCAAGGTGATGGGCGATCTGTGATTCGTAAAGCATGGTGAGGATCGTCCGCCTCAGGACCTTTCCCCCCGCAAGCTTCCGGTCAAGAATCCCCATCATGGACTCCACGAGCTTCGGGATGCCGGGCAGGACGATGAGGTTGTCCACGATGAATCCAGGTGCCGCCGTCAGCGCGTTGGTGATGAGTTCGGCACCCTCCGGAACCATGGCCAGCTCCCGAACCTTTTCCGGGACCGGAGTCCCCAGTCTCCCCTCGAGAGCCCTCAAAGCCTCGGCGCTCTCCCGAAGCGGCCTCCCGGTCACCCTGGAGACGGCCAGTCTCGTGAGATCATCGTGGGTTGCCCCGATGCCGCCTGTCGTCACGACCCAGTCGAACTGTTCTCTCATCCAGGACAGATGCCGGACCATGAAATCCATCTCGTCGGGGATCACCGCCGCGTAGACCATGTCCGCCCCGATGCGGAACACCTCCCGCCCGATGATCTGGATGTTCCTGTCGGCCACCTCTCCCATGAGCACCTCGTCGCCGATGACCGCCAGACCGACTCTCGATATAGGCATGGTATCAGATCCCGGTTTCCAGGTTCAACGCTCCAGGTTCAAGGCCCGCCAGCCGCAGCCTCGTGACTGTCGCAGCTTCAAAGTAGTCGGTTGGCGGAGGCCGGTTCAGGGTTCAAGGTCACATTCCCTTGTTCCCGGCCCTTTGATGTCCGTTCTTCTTCCTAGCCTCTTTTCCCTTATCTCTTATCTCTTTTCTCTCATTTCCCATTTCTTGCCGCCTGGGTTCCCCTCCCGGCCCTCAGTTGCCGTCTCCTCGTTCTTCCTTCAAGCTCTTTCGGTTTCACGGTTCAGGCTGCACATCGCAAGGTGCAACGCGTGGTTAGTATATATATCATTTATTATATATTTGTCAAATATATCCTGCCCTGTTTTTGGCCTCCGCTCGCGGCGCCTTTTCCGGTTTGACAGGCCTCCCGAATTGGGCTAACTTGGCCTTGCCATGGTCGGTCAAACTGGATCGGACGCGTATCCACCCCAGAATCCCGCACATGAAAGAGACGCGATACTCCGACGCCGGCGTCGACATCTCCGCTGCCAACGAGGCCAAGAAGCGGATCGCTTCGGCTGTAAAATCCACCCACGGTCCGTCGGTGCTCGGCGGCATGGGAGGCTTCGGCGGCCTCTACTCGGCAGAGAACTTTCCTCCGGAACCTGTCCTCGTCTCGAGCATAGACGGCGTCGGCACCAAACTCAAGATCGCCTTCCAGCTCAAAAGGCACGATACGGTGGGTCTGGACATCGTCAACCACTGCATCAACGACATCCTCGTCCAGGGTGCCCGTCCCCTGTTTTTCCTCGATTACCTCGCCACGGGCAAACTCCAGCCCGGAGTCGTTGAACAGGTGGTGGGAGGCATCGCCGAGGCATGCAGGATCAGCGGGTGCGCCCTCCTGGGCGGGGAAACGGCCGAGATGCCCGGATTCTACGCTGAAGGGGAGTACGACCTGGCCGGGACCATCGTGGGAGTGGTGGGTCGGGCAAACATCGTCACGGGAAACGAGATCTCCGAAGGTGACGTGGTCCTGGGCCTTGGATCCTCCGGCCTGCACACCAACGGCTACTCGCTGGCAAGGAAAGTCCTTCTCGAAATGGCGGGACTGGCCCTCGACAGGTTTCACGAAGATCTGGGCCGGACCCTGGGAGAGGAGCTCCTCGAGCCCCACCGGTCCTATGCGCCCTCCCTCCTGCCCCTCCTGTCCAGGCTGCCCGTCAGCGGCATGGTGCACATCACCGGCGGAGGTTTCGGAGGGAACATTCCCCGTGTGGTACCGGCCGGGCTCAAGACCGTTCTGAGGGTAGGCTCCTGGTCCATTCCCCCGGTGTTCGGGCTCATCGCCCGCCACGGGAACGTCCCTGAGGAGGAGATGTTCGCCACCTTCAACATGGGTCTCGGCATGATCGTGATCCTTCCTCCAGGACACGCCGACGAAGCCGCGGCCGAACTCGAGCAAGCCGGTGAGAAGGTCTTCACGGTGGGGCACATCGCCCGGCGTGGAGAAAAGGATCCAGCCGTCCAGTTCCTGTCCTGAAATAGTGGACACCCAGCCGTTGCAGACCGGGAGGGAGACATGAAAAGGGTAGCCGTTCTGATCTCCGGAGGGGGGAGCAACCTTCAGTCCATCATTGACGCCGTGGAGTCAGGATACCTGGACCTCGAGATCAGCGTCGTCATCAGCAACAAGGAGGAGGCCTTCGGCCTCACGAGGGCCAGGAACCACGGTATCCCCACGGCTGTCGTCAGGCACGGGGACTTCGACAGCCGGGAGGAGTTCGAGAGGGCGCTCATCCAGACCCTGGATTCCCGGTCAGTGGACCTTGTGGTCCTGGCCGGTTTCATGAGAGTCCTGACACCCCTTTTCGTCAGGCATTACCACCACAGGATCATGAACATCCATCCCGCCCTGCTCCCGTCCTTCCCCGGCATCCACGGACAGGAACAGGCCTTTGATTACGGTGTGAGGTTCACGGGATGCACGACTCATTTCGTGGACGAAGGCACCGACACCGGACCCATCATCCTCCAGGCCGTCCTGCCGGTCCTTCCTGACGATACGGTCCAGACGCTGGCGGCCCGCATCCTTAAAGAGGAACACCGCATCTACCCGGAATCCCTGCGGCTGTGGTCCGAGGGAAGGCTCAGGATCGAGGGCCGCAAGGTCGTCATCCTGCCTGGTAAGCCGGGGACGGGAGACTGATCCATGGCCCAGTCCATCCATCTCACCGTCGTGGGCACCAGATTCCCCCAGCTGGCCCTGGCGACCCTTATGGCCAAACGGGGAAAGAGGGTCCTCGTCGTCGACGCACTGCCCGAGTCCGAAGGCAGCGTGAGAGGCGGGACCGCTTACACCTTCAGAAAGAGGCCCGCTCCCCTTTTCGGCATGGACAGCGGCGGGTTTCTCAGGAAGTTCCTCGACGAGATCGGCATCGGCCGTGTCCTGGTCAACAAGGCCTATCCCCCCAATCCCGTCAGTTACCAGGTGGTCCTGCCCCGGCACCGCCTGAACGTCTATCCTGACAGGGAGCGTTTTTTCGCCGAGGTGGGCAGGGAGTTTCCCTCCAGCCTCGACACCATGAGGGAGCTTTACGGCCAATGGGATGAAGTGGCCCAGAGCTGGCTCAGCGGGCTCGACGAGATCGATGAGCTGGAGCGCGGCTGGAGCCACCTCGCCGGCATCTCGAGACTGGTCAGGGGCCTCATGCAGACCAGAAAGGTCCGCGACCATCTCCGGCAGCTGGAAGACGGAGGACCCGTGGTGGATTTCCTCACCCTCCAGCACCATTTTCTGGGGGCTCAGGCCCCGAACCTGACCATTCCCTCCCTCTCGGCATCCCTCATCCACCACATCGGCCGCAGGGGCACCTTCAAGGAGACCCTGGGCACGCGCGGGCTGACCGAGCTCACCCTCCAGCGTTTTCATGAGTACGGGGGGGAGATCGTGAAGGGAGTCGGGGTTTCCGGCCTGGACCTCTCACCCCGAGGCGGCCTGCTGGTCAGACTCACCGACGGGCGGGAGGTCAACAGCCGCACCATGGCCACGACGGATGGGATAGCAGCCGGGATCACCGGCCTGCTCAACGTCAGGAACGGAAAAAGGAGAGGGCCCGCCCCGCTGTATCCCATACGCTTCTATCTCGCCATGGACGAGAAGGTAGTGCCTGTCGGCATGGAGGACGACCTCTTCATGATGCGGGGAGACGAGGGAGGCCCGCTGGGTATCCGTGCGCTCTATATGGCCCTCGGGCCCACCGGATCGGAAGGTTTTCCTGCTGGAGGCAGGAGAACGCTGACCGTCACCGCCCTGGCGGGCCCGGGGTCCATGAGATCAGTCACTCCGGAATTCTCCAGAGCCGTCAAGGAGGACCTCTTGAAAGCCCTGGAGGCTGTGATACCATTTCTCGATGAGGGCCTGGAGTCCATCACCAGCGACATCGAACCGGGCGAAGAGTTCAAAACCCCGCGTCCCCTTGGGACGGGAGTCGCTGCCTGGGACCCCGGCATCCTGGGAAGAACGAGGATCCGGAAGAAGTTCCGCGGCAAGGCGGCCATCATCAGCCCCCCACCGTGGGAACTGGGGATCGAGGGTGAGGCTCTGGCAGCCATCGCGGTGGCCGGATCCCTCAAGAAGATCCTCGGACAGGACGGGTGATCGGCCATGAGAGAAGCTCACCACAGCACGCGGCAACCTGCAGTCGCCGGGCGTTTCTACTCCGGGAGCGGCGATGCCCTGAGGACAGAGGTCATGGGGCTCCTGGGGCCGGATCGGGGAGGGCAGCCCGCCATCGGGGTCGTGATGCCCCACGCAGGTTACGTCTACTCGGGAGGAGTTGCCGCGGAAACGGCGGCAGCCATAAGGGTCCCCAGGAACGTTGTGGTCCTCGGTCCCAACCACACCGGCCTCGGGCCGGCGGTTTCCGTATTCCCGGACGGGAACTGGCATATGCCTTTCGGGGACATCCCCGTAAACGGGGCCCTGGCCGGGCAGATCCTGGACCGCTGCGAGATCGCCCATCCCGAGGTTCTGGCCAATTTGAGGTAGAATTCAATGTTGTTCCTGTTGCTTTTTCTATACTACGCGGGGGGGTTGTTGTTTTCAATGTTCCTGTTAACCTTTTCCATGCTCAAGGGCGGTTAATGCTGGTTTCTGGGTATGGCC
>CP070682.1:699144-701743 GCA_020352595.1 bacterium
CGGGGCACCTGCACCCTGCGCCTCAGCACCAGGAGGAAGTAAAGACCCACGGCGATGGACATGACCGGCACCAGGGGAAGGCCGTACTTCACCCATTCGCCGAACGTCGGCGCCACGCCGTAATCTGCCAGAATTCCCACCATGATGGCGTTTCGACCGCCGGCGGCGGGAGAGCCGGGGCCACCCGAATTCGCCGCGTAGCACAGCGCCAGGGCCATCAGCACCATCAGCGTTCGGTCCTTCTTGATCCCGGTCGACCGCATGGCGCTGGCGTACACCATGACGAAGAGAGGCATGGTGAAGGCCACCAGCGCATGCTCCGACAGGAACGAGCAGGCCACGGAGAGGAGGGGTAGGAACACGATGAGGAAGAGAGTGAGGTTCTTCGCCGGAGCCAGCAGGAGGAGGCCGATGCGCCGGTCGAGCCCCGTCTTGGTGATGGCCTTGGAGAGCGCCAGGACCCCGAAGATGAAGAGGACCGCATCCTTGGCGAAGGCCTGTGCGACCCCGTCGGGCTTGAAGACGTCGAAGAGATAGAGGGACGCGGCGACGAAGAGAGTGGTGACCGCCACCGGCACCGCACCAGTGGCCCAGAAAAGCGCGGACACCAGGAGAATCGCCAGCATCACCATTGCCCGACGGGCGGCCGCCTCGGCCGTCAGCGCCACCTTCTCGCGGCTGCCATCGGCCCGCACCACTTCCCGGTCAAGCTTGTGCTTCCGGCTGTAGAAACCCGCGATGGTCTGCCCGGGCGTCATCTCTCGGTAGGATGCGTATCCCAGAATCGGGTCGGGTGTCCGGGCAGTGACTTCCGGCGGACCCTTCTGCGCGTCCACCAGCCCCACCAGACGGCCCGGAGGGGGCAGCAGGAGCATGCTGGTGAAGAGAGCGGCTCCGAGGATGATGAAGAGGGGGCGGGAGTTGTGGCTGCCGAGAAACCAGCGGAGATTGGACCTGCGGTCGGCAGGGAGATGGGCCATCTCATGGCGGGCCTTCGCAAAGACCACCTCGGCCTTGGCCTCCTCGAGGACGGCCGTCAGCTCCTCCAGCTCGCAGGGCTTCTGGAGGTACTTGAAGGCTTCCAGCCGACCCGCCTCCTTGGCCGAATCGAGGCTCCCGTGCCCGGTGAGCATGATGGCCTGAATCGCCGGGTTGAACGCGCGCAGCTCCTGGAGGGTCTGGATGCCGTCCATCCCGGGCATCTTCAGGTCCAGGATGGCGATCTCGATCTCGCTGTCCAGCCGGACCTGCTTGACCGCGTCCTCCCCATTGTCCACATCCACCACGTCGTATCCCCGGCTCCGGAGGCGGTTCGCCAGCGAGGTGCGGAAACGATCCTCGTCGTCCACGAGCAGGATCTTGTACATCTTTCTTTCCTAGCTCCTTTCCTCGGGGCGGTCCTCCTGCATCATCTGCCGGGAGAGCTCGTCGAAGAGGTCGCTCAGTCGAAGGAGTCCCACCGTCCGTCCCCCCCTGCGGACGAGGAGAGATAGGGTCTGGTGGTCGAGAAACATGGAAATGGCATCGGAGAGGGACGCTTCTTCGTCGATGCCCAGCGTCGCTGGAGTACAGACGTCCCGCACCGCGACACTCCGGGCGCGTTCGCAGACGTCGACCAGGTCTCCGGTCAGAAGGTCCAACATCCGCATGGAGGCGTCCCGAAGGTCATCCCCCACCCCGGCCCGCTCGAGGACGTCACCGGTCGCCATCGGCTCCCGCGCCGGGACCAGAGCCCTGAGAAAGGCGAAGTAATGAAGCTTTCCCACGATCTCGCTTCGACGGTCACGCACCAGGATGGCCCGATGCGGCTGCCTTCCCGGTGGCACCTTCGCCTGGGATTCCGCGAGCGCACGCAGGGCCTCCAGGATGGTGGCGTCCTCGCCCACCACGGCGTATTCGGACAGGGACAACATCAAGTCCTTGACTCTCTTGGCCATCCGCGGTTCCCCCACCGCCCCCAGGCCGTCACTCCGTCGCCAGGGGAAGCTCCACGGTGAAGGTGCTTCCCTTTCCCAGGGCGCTGTCGACGTAGAAGGCGCCGCCGAAGTTCTGGATGATCGAGTAGCTGACACTGAGCCCCAGCCCGGTGCCCCTTCCCGGCTCCTTGGTGGTGAAGAAAGGCAAGAACACCTTCTCGAGGTGATCGGGCTGCATCCCATGACCGGTATCCTTGATCGCCACCGCCGCCCGGTGCTCCCTCAGCATGGAGACCACGGTGAGGGTGCCACCCCCCGGCATGGCGTCAATGGCGTTCTTCACCAGGTTCACGAAGACCTGGGCGAGTTGGTTTCGGTCCGTCCGGATCTCGGGGATGCGGCGATCGTACTGGCGCTCCACCAGGACGTTGGAGATGGCCAGCTCATTGCCCAGCATGACGTCGAGGACATCATCCAGGATCTCATGGAGGTCGTGCGGTTCGACCCTTACCTGGGTCTGGCGCACGAAGGTCAGCAGCTTGCGGGTGATGTCCCGGCAGCGGAAGACCGCCTCGTGGATGGCATCCAGGTGCTCGGGTAGGTTGAGCGGCTCGTCGTCGGCCTCGTCCAGGGAAGGGTCCAGCGAGTCCCGAATCACCCCGACTTCCTCGGCGATGATGGCC
>CP070682.1:701843-705456 GCA_020352595.1 bacterium
ACTGGTTCACGACGACTCGGGCGGGCACTTCTTCCACTACATGGAGCCGCTCTTCCTGGAGCAGGCCTGCACGGGCTGCCACGGCGCCGGGGCCTCCCTGCAGTCAGTGACCGGGCCCTTAAGGGGCGGGATCAGCCTGGTCATCCCGGTGGATGACCTTGTCGGCAGCCGCGAGGAGATCCGGATGCTCAACAGGATCTCCTTTGTCGCCCTCTGGCTTGTGGGCCTCTTCGTCATTGCGGGACTGGCCCTCGCCCTGGACACGCTCAGGCCCACGGGCAGGACCGCGTTCGCGGGGCGGGAACGGACCCGGCGGCGCCCCCCAGACGATCTTTGAACCTGTGCTGCCAGACGACAGGCATATGACCGGGCAGGGTCCAGCCCCTGACGACGTGTGCATGGCAGGACAGCTCTTCGGGTGGGTCCCGTTGGCGATACCGCAGAGGGCCGCAACCCGTGAAACATCGGGAGCACGAGTCAGGTGTACTGGTCCCGGCGGGCGGGATCATCCGTTGGGGATCCGGAGTCAATTGGCGTGCGGGGGGCAGCGTCGGAACCAGTCGACGGCTTCCCCTCTCGAGTCAGTAAGCCACAGGGGGTGCAAGGATGAAGAAGATCGTGATCGCTGTTGTCGTTGGGCCGCTGCTGGCAGCGGTGCTGCCTGCCGCCTCGTGGGGCATCAATCCCGGCGCACACATCTACGTGACAGGGCAGGTCTTCGAGTCGGAGGACCTGGACCTCCTGTACGGGAGCATCGCCCCGGACATCTCCCTTTACGTCCCCGATCCGGTGGCCTGGCCCACGGGATTCATGGACACCCACTACACTTACGCCCGATTGTGGCCCATGGGCTGGGAGGAGGACTGGAAGCGGTTCGCACTGGGGTGGATGGTGCACAACGAGGAGTGGGGAGCTGATTACACGGCTCACATCCAATACCCCGTCGGCTCCGGTAACCCGGGTTACGTGGTCCAGAAAGCCGCCATACTGGCTCCTTTCATCCCTGTCCCGGACCCGTTCCTGCGGATGGAGATCGCCCACAACGCCATCGAGTTCGCCATCGACGTCCTGGTGCAGGAGTCCATGGATCCCCTGCTGGGTGTGAAGCTTCACGTGGTGAACCTCTCCCGGTCGGACAGGGACATCCACGGGCTCTTCAACGTCCTGGTGGCCCGGGGCAAGGCCACGGATCGCGACACCCTTTTCCAGTCGGAGCAGGTCTTCAGGGAGATCGTGCATCTTTACAGCGGGGCCCTCGCCTCTTCCAACCTCCTGGACATGGCTCCACTGGCTCAGGTGGGTGCGGCCCTTGCCCAGGAACTGTACGGTGTGGACATCCCCTGGACCGAGGTCCTCGCGCTTCTCGAGCTTTCCGTGTGGCTGTGCTTTGACGACTTCGCGCCCTTCATCGAGGACACCGTCCAGGGAATCAGGGACACGCTGGACGCTCAGTGATGGACCCTCCGGGACGCCTTCAGGAAATGGGGCGTCCCGGTTTTAAAGGGAGGAACCGGGAGCGAAATGCGGAAAGCAGCCTCGCCTTCCTCCTTCTCCCTCGCGCTTGCCCCCAATCCCGGGGCGCGGGACTCTGAACCCTGAAATCCTGTACCCTGGAATCCTGAACTCCCATTCCCCTCCTTCCTTGTGCAATGGCCCCGTGTTTGAGTAATATGAGCGGGTGACGCCCTCAGGCAAAGCTCCACGGGCATAACCACTCACCCGCGAGGACCATGATCATGAAGAGACAGATGGTGATCCTGCTGCTTGCCTCCATGCTGGCGCTGCCCTCCTGCAACCTCCTCCAGGAGTCCGACCGTGGGCCCGCCAGCGTCCAGGTCAACAGCCTCGGTGACGCCTGGCCGCCGCCCGAGGGAGAGGTGACCCTGAGGTCGGCCGTCCACGAGGTGGCATCCGGCGGCACCGTCACCTTCGCGCCGGACCTGGACGGGGGGACCGTCGAACTGAGCCGGGCGGACGCGGACCACTCCATCCTGAGGGGGGAGGTGTTCGTCATGGCGGGCGGGTGGGTCTTTCAGGGCTACCAGGAGAGGGATTACGGGCGGTCGGCCCTCTACGTCAGGAAGGACCTGACCGTGGACGCCTCCGGCCTTCCCTCCGGCGTCACCATCGCCTGGGCGGGAAGCGCCAGCAGCCCGGCCAGGGTCATGGCTGTCTACGGCGACCTGACCCTGAAGAACGTCACCGTCACCTCGGGCTGGTCCCGGGCGGAGCCCCTTGCCTCCGGCCCCCAGCCCTGGACCCTGGGCCGCGGAGGTGGGTTGGCGGTCTGGGGCGTGGCCACCCTGGAGAACTGCACCATCCACGGGAATCAGGCCACCGGCGACGTGGACCCGAGCCGCGACCGGGGCTCCTTCGGCGGCGGCGTCTACGCCGAGAGGGTGGTGATGACCGATTGCGTCGTCAGCGGCAACTCGGTCACGGGATACGGCGCCGCCGGGGGCGGAGTCTACTCGGTGGGGGGGACCACAGGGACCCTGGGGTCATCCCTGACGCGGTGCGCGGTCTCGGGCAACCGGGTCACCGGCCAGCACGCCTACGGGGGCGGCGTCTACAGCGACGGGGGCGGCCCCGGGCGGCTCATGCCCGTTTCCCTCGCGAGCACCACCCTGGCCCGCAACGCCGTGGGCGACCACCCGGACATCGCCGAGAGCGCCATGGCCCAGTACTACTACAGGGGCGGGGGCTTCTACATGTCCAACGGCTACCTGATCCTGAACGCCTGCACCGTCGTCGAGAACGAGGTCACGGGGAACCCGGCGGTCTTCGGCGGCAAGCCCAACATGGGCGGGGGAGGCATCGCGGCCACCATCGGCAACGCCCACGTGGTGGAGAGCATGGCGGTGCGCCACAGCATCGTCACCGGCAACACCGTTGGCGGGGCGCCGGGCGACCTGTTCACCGGATCACTCAGGGACTTTTACAGCGACGGCGGCAACCTCATCGGGGACCTGGATTTCCGGTACATGCTCGTGCCCATCCCCTGGTGGAACGACCTCAGCCGAAGGCACTGGCCCAAGGCGCTGGACGCGGAGGGGGTGGACATCGGCGACGCGCTGTCCCTGGCCGAAGCGGTGACACACCCCTCCGTCCTCTCCACCGGTGTGGGTGCCGGACAGCCGGCGGTGCTCTACTATCCGCCGACGGGCCAGGCCCTGGACCGCATACCCGCCACCGGCTACGCCGTCACCTACGTCAAGGGGGAGTACAGCATCCTCCCGGGACAGACCGACGATTTCCTCAACCAGGTCCTGGACAAGCTCAGGACAGAGTATGCGGACGTCCTCGGCGCCCAGTTCGGCACCGAATTCGGGGACATGACGGGAGTGACCTTCTACGGCCCGGCCGTGACGTGGCCCGGCGAGCCGGCCAACGAGCCGTGGATCACCTTCTGGCACGACCTGGACGCGGCCATCGGCGACAGCCTCGGCGCGGTGGGTCTCGGTGACGAGTTCTGGGGCACCTTCAGCAGCGGGCCCATGGGGGGTACCGTCTACATGAGCGTCAGCACCTACCCCCGGGGGACCATCCTTCCCACTGGCCTGGACCAGCTGGGCAACCCGCGCCCCTACGGAGCGGGGGCGGATGCGGGGGC
>CP070682.1:705556-708083 GCA_020352595.1 bacterium
CAGGGTGCTGAAAAAGTCCCTTGTGGACTTTTTCAGCGTCGGGTTGCTTGGGGCGGCCCGGCGCAACCCTCGCAAATCCTTCGTGTTCTTACAGCTCGGATTTGGGCGCCGCCCCCGCGTCGCCCTATCAGGCTGCGTTATCAGGGGTTTTCAGCAGCCTGCTAGGCGCCGGGGCGTTCCCGTCCAGCCCACGCTGACTGCCAGACTATACCCGAACGGGAGGAAGGTTCAAGGAGATGTCTTGAAACGTCTTCCCCGGGGAGTTGTGCCCCGGCACGCAATGGTTATATTTCTTACCGTTGATATCAACAATTTTCCGGAAAGGTGGAGTCATGGTCAGCAGAAGGCGTTTCATCCAGATCATGGGTAAGGGAGCGGCCCTCGCGGCCGCGGGCATCGGGCTGCTGAGGCTGCCCGCGAAGGCCTCTTCAGAAGAGTCTGGGTCCACCATAAGGGTTTACTCTGTCAAGGAAGGCGGTTACGTGACCATGGACAAGGTCAACAGGAGCAAGGAGGAGTGGAGGAACATCCTGACGCCGGATCAGTTCTACGTCCTGCGGGAACAGGGCACCGAGAGGGCGTTCACGGGGGAACTTCACGACAACAAGAAACCGGGAACCTACGTCTGCGCGGGCTGCGGCCTGGACCTCTTCTCCTCCGAGCACAAGTATGACTCCGGTACCGGCTGGCCGAGCTTCTGGCAGCCCATTGCCCCCGAGAACATCGGCACCGAGGCCGACTGGAGCCTGTTCATGCGCAGGACCGAGGTCCACTGCGCCAGGTGCGGCGGGCACCAGGGCCACGTTTTCGAGGACGGGCCCCCGCCCACCGGTCTGCGCTACTGCATCAACTCCGTTTCACTGCGGTTCGTGGCGGGGGAGCCGGGCGGCAAGAAGGGCTGACGGCCTTTTACCTCTCTGCCCCATTGACACCGTAGCCCCTGAATTGCCAAACTGCCGGCCATGAAGGCCCTCATCCTGGGGAAATGGACATACCCGGCGGTCGCGGTGCTGGTGGCGGCCGTCATCATCCTGCTGCCCCTCATGCTGCACAGGCAGCGGTCCCTGCCGGGCGGGACGGACATCGCCACAGATCCGGTCCCCGTGCCTCCGGCCTCCGTCCGCCTCCTCATCGACGACACCTCATGGGACGAGGCGGAGGGACGGAGGGTCATCAGGCAGGAGATATTCGACGAGATGCTGGCCATGATCCACCGGGCCGACAGCTTCGTCCTCGTCGACCTCTTCCTCTGGAACCCCTGGACGGGGGCCTTTCCGGACCGCCACAGGGAACTGTCCACAGAGCTGGCCGAGGCGCTCATCAGGAAAAAGCGCACGGACAGGGATGTGGACATCCTCGTCCTGTCCGACCCCATCAACAGGATCTACGGCGCCGACGAGCCGTCCTTTTTCAAGGACATGGCCAAGGCCGGGATCCCCGTGGTGTTCACGGACCTGTCGCTGCTCCCGGATTCCAACAGGTTCTACGCCCCCTACTGGAGCATCCTCGAGAGGATCCTGGATTCCGAGTCCGTGGGACCCTGGGCCCGCGAGCCCCGTCTGACCAACCCCTTCGAGCGGGGGGGAGAGAGGATCTCCCTCCTCCAGTTCGGCCGCCTGCTGCTGTTTAAGGCCAACCACAGGAAGGTCCTCATCACGGGCTCGAGTGAGCACGGCCTGGAGATGCTCATGGGAAGCCTCAACCCCGCAGACGGGAGTTCCGCCCACTCCAACATGGCCCTTCACGTCAGCGGCAAGGCCGTCCTGGAGGCCCTTTACTCGGAGCTGGAGGTCCTTCGGTGGAGCCTCGGACGCAAGCTCAACGTCATCGTCGGGGCCACAGGGGCCGCCTCCTTCAAGGCGGGCAGCATCCAGAGAAGGTCCCTGACCCTGGTCCCTGAGGGAGACAGCGGCGAGGACTGGCCTCGGGTCCAGCTGCTCACGGAGGGGTCCATCGCCACGGCCGTGGTGGAGCTGCTCAGCGGAGCAGGCAAGGGGGACGAGGTGCGCATCGCCCTCTTCTATCTTTCCGACCGCAGGGTGGTTCAGGCCATCAAGGGCGCGGTCCGAAGGGGCGCTTCCGTGAGGCTCGTTCTGGACGCCAACCGGGACGCTTT
Source organism: bacterium (assembly GCA_020352595.1). Lineage (GTDB taxonomy): Bacteria > BMS3Abin14 > BMS3Abin14 > BMS3Abin14 > BMS3Abin14. The sequence goes on from CP070682.1 coordinate 707,673, forward strand.
CGGCATGAGGAAGGTCGGGGTGCCCAACAGGCAGGTGGCGGCCGAGCTCATGGAACTTTCCGGGCAGCACTCCGTGGCCGTCCGCTGGGCCGACACCCACGGGGAGCAGTTCCACACCAAGTCCATGTCCATCACCTACGCGGATGGAAGGCCGGGGGCGTTCACCACCGGCTCCGCCAACTGGACCCGCCGCAACATCGCCAACCTGAACCTGGAAGCGAACCTCCTCGTCACGGGCGCGGACAGCGTCATGCGGGACTTCAACGCCTACTTCGACAGGATATGGGACAACGCGGACGGCCTCAGCCACACCCTGCCCTATGGGGCGTGGCAGGAGAAAGGCCTCAGGCTGGCCGTGAAGGGGCTCCTGTACAGGTGGCAGGAGTGGTCGGGGATGGGGACCTTCTGAAA
>CP070682.1:708183-710688 GCA_020352595.1 bacterium
CGTCCTTGTAGTTGATGTCGATCTCGTAGATCTTCGAGAACCAGGAGAGGGCGCTTTTGCGGTCGCCCATCCTCTCATGAACATCCCCGAGATCGTATATGACGTCCTTGTTCCTGCCGCCCGACTCGCCGACGGCGTCGAGAGCTGTCTGAAACTGCTTGAGAGCCAGATCGTACAGGCCCTTCTCCCTGAAGCACCTGCCGAGCATCTGCAGAGACTCCACCTTGTGCCGGGGGTCCTTCACTGAGTGCTGGAAGGCCTCGATGGCTGCATCCATCTTCCCGGCCCGGAACACGCACTGGCCCAGCCTGTACCATAGGTTCAGATCCGTGGGATGCTCCTTGACGCGCCAGGAGTACTCCTCCACCTGCTTATTCAGCAGTTTCTTCGCCATCTCGGCCAGATCCTTCTTGAGGCCGGAGTCGCCGCCTGACTGAATCTGTCCCCTCACGGCCGCCAGCCCGTCCTTGAGGACCAGAATCTCCACGTCTCCGATCCGGCTCCTTATCTCGAAAGACCCGGGATCGGCCGAAAGAAGACTTCTCAAGTGCTCAAGCGCCCTCTCGTAGTCCTTCTTCCGCACCAGCAGGTCTCCCAGGTCCCTCTGCACCCTCTTGTCCCCCGGATCCGCCTCCAGCTTCCTGCGGAGATCGGCCTCCTCCCTGTCGAGCTCGTCGGCGTCCTTGTGTATCCGCGCCTCCCGTTGCTGGCGCGCCGCCTCTTCCTTGTCGACGACCAGGTCGAGGGAGGATCCGGCCTTGGTGTATGAGCTGGTCGCCAGGGTGTCCTCGGCGGCCAGGTTCTTCCTCATCTTCTCGGCCTCGGCATCGCGGGGTGCGATGGCCAGAACCTTCTCGAAGAGCTCGAGGGAGGCGGGAATATCCTTAAGCCGGTACATGAGGAAGCCGGCCTTCTTGAGCGCCGCAACGTTCTTCACGTTGAATTCCGTGACAAACTCGTATACGGCCGAGGCGCCGCCGAGATGCCCCAGACTCTCCAACGAACTGCCCAGTATGAAGTTAACGGAAACACTGTGCGGATCCCACCTCAGATAGCTCTGGCTTGCGCGCGCCTTCAGGTCGTTGTTCTTCAGGAACCGGCCTACGGCTAGGGCCACAAGATGCGGAAATCCCTGGATCAGGCGCAGCACCTTGGGGGTCCGCTTGAATTCCAGATTCCGTGCGGCTGCCCTCAGAAGGCCGAGCCGGGCTTCCCTGTGGTCGGGCTTGATGGCCAGAGCCTGGTTGAAAAGCGTGATGGCGAAGTCGAAGTTCTTCTTGCGGACAGCCTCCGCGGCACGCTCCAGGTGTTTGCTGATATCCATCGCTATGCCCAGCCGAGGTGAGGGAAAAAACCTGTTGAACAAAAGGGGGGAAACTTATCAAAGCCCCCTCATCCTGTCAACACAAAATTGAGTTGCATGGTCCCTATCGAGTTGCTAATACATGAGTTATTGATAACCTGATGTCGAGCGAGCCCTCTCCGGCCGGTCGATCCAGGAGAGCGCGGCCCGCCCTGCCGCGCCGAACCATCGAGCCGGTGCAACAGGTTTGGCTAAGCTCGTCCCGATATCCCCCGGGCGGCCGGAGAGCCCGTTCCCGAAAAGAGTTTCGTTCGATCCTGACTGGGCTGACGCCATGGACCTCATATACTATCCCAATCCGCTTCTGCGGAAAAAAAACCGGGACTTGACCCCCGACGACGGTAATCTGCCCGAAAAGATCCGGCAGATGTTCGAAATCATGTACCGCAACAAGGGTGTGGGGCTCGCCGCCCCCCAGGTGGGATGGAACGTGAGGCTTTTTATCGCCAACCCGGAGGGAGGCGGTGCGGAAAGAGAGAAGGTCTTCGTCAATCCCAGGATCGTCTCCTCCTCGGGATCGGTGTCCGAGGCGGAGGGCTGCCTCAGCTTTCCCGGCCTCTACATCACCGTCAACCGAGGTCTGGAGGTCGATGTGGAATACAGGGATGCCGACTTCAAAACTCACCGTGAAACCTTCAACGGATTCATGGCGCGGATCGTGCAGCACGAATACGACCACCTCGAAGGCATTCTCATGATCCACCGGATCTCGCAGGCAGAAAAGGTGAGGAACAAGAGGCTCCTCGACGAGCTGGAGGAGCGCTACGCGTCATAGGTCGAGTCCGGACAGCGGTCCGATTGACCTCCTGAAGAACCCGACCCATGAAGAGACTCATCCTCGATTCGATCAGGGACATTGCCAATCCGCTCGCGGAGGAGTGCACCGTTTCCCTGGGCGTTTTCGACGGCATGCATCAGGGCCACCTCATGGTTCTCCACCTCATGCTGGAGGTGGCGCGGCGGCTGGACAACCAGAGAACTGTCGTGACTTTTTCACGGCATCCCGACGAGCTCCTCGGAAAACGGCACCCGGACATGATCCTTTCCATGGAGCACAGGCTGCGTCTGCTCGAACGCAACGGCATCGACCTGACGGTCGTCATCCCTTTCGATGACGAGGTCCGCAACACATCGGCCCATGA
>CP070682.1:710788-713400 GCA_020352595.1 bacterium
ACGGAGGGTTTGTCTCTGTTTCGTGATCGTTCTCTGGTGTTTCCTTTTGTGCAGTTGCAAACCGAAGAACCCTGCAGTGGAGGACGTCCGGCGAACGAAGAGGCCGATGATGGGTACGTTGGTCGAGATCGTCTGGCGAGCAACGGGCGAGGGAGACGAAGTCGAGACGGTTCGGTCGGCCATGGATCGAATGGAGACTCTTGCCTCCCGAATGAGCCTCTACAGCCGTGATTCGGAACTGGCCGAGATCAACTCTGAGGCAGGTAGGGCGCCGGTGAAGGTCTCCGACGAGCTTCTGGACGTGATCGAGAAATCCCTGACGATTTCCCGGAGGACAGAGGGGGCCTTTGATGTAACGGTCGGGTCGGTGGAGGCCGTTTGGGGGGACATCCAGAAAGAAGGGGGAGGCAGGCTGCCCGGGGAGGAGGCGATCCGGGATGCTCTGGATCGTGTTGGCTATCAGCGGGTCAGAATCGACCGGGGGGCAAAGACCATTTTCCTCGAGCAGGCAGGGATGCGCCTCGACCTGGGCGGGATTGCCAAGGGCTATATCGTGGACCAGGCAATGGCTTGGCTGAACAGAAGGGGTCTAAGGGAAGCGCTGATTAATGCAGGAGGCGACATTCTTGCCTCGGGCATTGATGAGAGCCTCTCCTGGCGTATCGGGTTGCAGGACCCTTTGGAAGAGGGCCGCCTTTTGGGGGTTTTTGTTGTCCGGAAAGGGGCGGTGGTGACTTCAGGCTCCTATGAGCGCTACTTCGAAACGGCAGAGGGCCGGTTCGCCCACATCCTGGACCCCAAGACGGGCCGCCCGGCCGAAGGCCTGCTGAGTGCGACGGTGATTGCGGAAGAGTCTTTCCTTGCAGATGCCCTGGCCACAGCCTTGATGGTCGGTGGCCACAAGAACGCCATATTCCTGCTGGGGCGATTCCCATCTGCAAAAGCGGTCCTGGTGGAACAGGACGGGACGATCTGGGTCGAAGAGAGGCTCCGGGACGTTCTGAAGCTGGGGCCCCTGCCTTCCAGGAACATCGTCCGGTTCTATGGGTCCGGTCCCCTATCCCTCCATCTGTCCATCCCTCAGGTCCCGGGACCGCTCTTCCCAGATAACCAGAGATGCGCCTGGGTGGTCCAGGGGCGAAACCCGAACCTCTCCCAGAATCTGAGTGCACCCTGGTTGCTCACCTGGTAATGAATCCGAATTTCCTTGACACCCTGTTCGGTGAACCACGCCAGTAACATCCGACAGAGCCGGGTGCCGATTCCCCGCTTTCTCCAGCGAGCGTTCACGTAAGCGTTGTCGATGAGACCATCTCTGTGAGGCAGGATCACGGGAGGACGCTGGGTGATACTTCCCGTGATGAACCCGATGATCTCCTGTCTGTCGCAGGCAACGTACGTCATTGCGTGTCGGGCCGTGAAAAGGTCGAGGAGGTGGCCCCGCAAGTGCTCTTCCGCACCGGGCGATGTCCTCCAGACAGGGTCGATCGACTCGATGTAGGCATAGAGCTCCCTGGCCAATCGAGCCAGTACGTGGATGTCTCTCCTGTTCCACGGACGAAACGAAACATTCTGGAGAGGCTGAGCCGTCTCTCTTTTCATAGCCTTTTCGATCCCAGCAGGGTGATCCAGGTCTGTAGCTCGCCACCGGACGGGGTCCCATCATACCAGAACAGCGAAAAGGAGCTCAAAGGGCCGAGGCAATTCCCGATCGCAAAGCACCGCTGTTGGTCCGACCGGCAAGGTTCGCCAGGTTTGTCTCGGAGCTTTCGGTGCTGTCCGGGCTTGGGTTTGAGATTTGCTGGTCAAGGAAGGCCTGTGGTATTTTCCAGGCCTGTTCTGACAAGAGACGCAACGAAACGAACAGGATTCCGGGAGGGAGGTGCTCGAAAATGTTTCTACGGCATGAAAGAGATGTTCGGCCGGCCGACCTTTCGGCTGAGCCGGATCTGAAGGGTGCGGAACTCCGGCCTCTGATTACGGAACAGGAAGGCGCGGAGCACTTCGCCATGCGTCTTTTTCGACTCGAACCCGGAGGGTACACACCATTCCACGTACACGGGTGGGAACATGAGGTCTTTGTCCTCCAAGGGACTGGACAGGTAATTGGCGAGAAGGAGACGCTGTCCCTCGAGGTGGGTGCCGCAGTCTACGTGCCCCCAGAGGAGAGACACCGATTTCAGGCCGGCGATACCGGGCTGGTCTTCCTGTGTTGTGTCCCGAACACTCCCTGAGGAATTCTCCTGCCATGAAGCAGACATTCTCTCCCGGAAAGCTCCCTCCAGCGTTCCTGGAAGGCCTTTTACGCAAGCTGCCCTCGGGAGACAAGCGCGTACGGATCGGTCCTCAGGTTGGCGAAGACGCAGCTGTGATCGACATGGGGAATCGGTATCTGGTCGCAAAGACCGATCCGATTACGTTCGCAACCGAGCGCATCGGGCGGTACCTAGTGAACATCAACGCCAACGATATCGCCTGCATGGGAGCGGATCCCAAATGGCTGCTCGTGACCTGTCTGCTCCCTGAGCAGGATACGGATGCTGAGCTTGTGGAGACCCTGTTCGAAGACCTTTCCTCCGCCTGTTCCGGGCTGGGCATCACCGTCTGTGGTG
>CP070682.1:713500-721628 GCA_020352595.1 bacterium
CCGTCACCATGCCCCAGGAGGCGGCGGCCGCTGAGCCGTCCCAGCCGGAGGCTGCGCCGGCGGAGGTGGAGGTCGTTGAGCTGTCGGTGCCCGGTGAGGAGGGGATCTCGGGGGCTCCCGAAAGGGCGCCGGAGGCGGTTCAGGTCACGGAACCGATTCCCGCAGCCGGGTTCATCAACAGCGTCACCTTCGAGGAGACGGCCGGAGGGCTCACGGTCGTGTTCATGGCCGACGGCGCCGTTTCCGAGTACAAGACCATGGATCTGACGGGGCCGACCCGCCTCGTTCTCGACGTGCAGGGAGTCGCCAAGGGATTCGCGCCCAGCAGGATCCCGGTGGAGATGGGCGGAGTGGCCCGCATCCGTGTCGGAGAGCATTACGACCAGAACAAGCTCAGGTTCGTGCTCGACATGGAGGGGGAGGAGGTGGGACCGTATTCGGTGAGGCCCGAAGGCTCCAGTCTGGTCCTGAGGATCGGTGAGGGGGCCATGGCCGCCGCCCCTGCGGTTGAGCCAGTGACAGTCGCCCAGGTCGCTCCCGCTCCCGCACCGGAAACACCCGCCCAACCCGCTCCGGCCCCCCAGCCCGAGCCGGCTGCAGCGCCTGCTCCAGCCCCTGCGCCCGCGGGCCCGGCGGTCACGGACATCAGGTACAGGCCCGGGGCGGAAGGCGGCGCGGTGCTCATCATCTCGGACTCCCCGGTCCAGTACGAGCTGTCGCAGCCTGACGCGACACACCTCCTTGTGGACCTGAAGGGCGTCGACCTGAGCAGGAGCCTGGTCCGCAGCCAGGACACGAGGGACCTTCCGGGCGCTCTCCAGGCGCTGAGCTCCTACAATCCCAGGGGTGCCGACGGTGGCAGGGTGAGCCTGTCCTTCCTGGCGGGAACGACCTACGAGGTTGAACAGACAGGCGGCACCCTGACCCTTTCGCTCGGCGCGCCCGCGGCGGCCCAGGCACCGGCAGGACCTGCCGTAACGGCTCCTGCCGCAGCCCCGGCCCCCGCCCCGGCGGCCCCGGTGGTCGCAAAAGCACCCCCCAAGGCGGAACCGGCGGCCAGGAAGGAGGAGACCGGGCCAAAGTACAGGGGCGAGAGGATCACCCTGGACTTCCAGAACGCGGACCTTCTCAATGTCCTGAGGCTCATCGCCGAGGTTTCGGGACTGAACATCATCACGGCCGAGGGTGTCGGTGGCAAGATCCGCATGCGCATGCAGGACGTCCCCTGGGACCAGGCGCTGGACATCATTCTCAAGACGAAGGGCCTGGGCCAGGTCCGCGAGGGCAACGTGGTCAGGATCGCGCCCATGAACGTCCTCGAGAACGAGCGGCTGTCGGCCATCAAGGCCAAGGAGGCCGAGATCAAGGTGGAAGACCTGATGCTGGAGATCATTCCCATCAGCTATTCCAAGGCCGAGGACCTCGTCGGCCAGCTGAGTTCGTTCCTCAGCGGCCGGGGGTCCATCACCACCGACAAGAGGACCAACTCCCTCATCGTCAAGGATATCGAGGACAACATCATCAAGATCAAGGGGCTCGTCGGGGACCTGGACATTCCCACACCGCAGGTCAGGATCGAGGCCAGGATCGTCATCGTGGACGAGGCATACATAAAGAACCTCGGCATCCAGTGGGGCGGACAGTACCTGGCCAGCGACGGGACACGGATCTTCGGTGAATCGGGGACAACGGGCACCACCTTCGACAACGCCCTTGTCAACCTTCCTGCTTCCAACGCCAACACCATCCTCGGCGTTTCCTTCGGGTCCGTGGACAACTTCACCAACCTCGACCTGAGGCTCAGCGCCCTGGAACAGACAAACCACGGCAGGATCATCTCCAGCCCCTCTCTGCTGGTCATTCAGAACGAGACGGCCAACATCGAGGTGAACAACCCCTTCCCGGAGAACCGCACCTCCACACAGGTCAATGAAGGAGGCGCGACCACCACCACGGACGTCACCTTCCCGGACATCTGGACGAGGCTCAAGATCACGCCTCAGGTGACCAGCAACAAGGATATCTTCATGGAGATCTTCGTGGAAAAGGACAGCAAGGGGCAGCAGGCCATCTTCGAGGAGAACATCTTCACAGGTGTCAACACGCACAAGCTGGAGACCAAGATCATCCTGAAGAACCACGGCACCGCCGTCATCGGCGGGGTCTACACGGAGAACGAGAGGGACGGCTCGAGCAGCGTTCCCTTCTTCTCCAGGCTTCCCGTACTCGGATGGCTGTTCAAGAACAAGAACACCGAGAGGAGCAGGGAGGAGCTGCTGATCTTCATCAACGCCTCCATCGTCGAAGGGTAGGCCGCGAGCAGCCAGTGCAAGCGCATCCGTCCCTGCCGGCGGATGCGCTTTTTTTTAAGTTTCAAGGAGGAAAGCAGACGATGCTTCGGTTCCTGACAGCCGGGGAGTCCCACGGGGAGTCTCTCCTCGCCATCATCGAGGGTCTGCCCGCCGGCCTCGAGATAAGCGCGAGGGTCATCGATGAAGAACTGGGCCGCAGACAGAAGGGATACGGCCGTGGAAAGAGGATGGAGATCGAGTCCGATCGCGTCGAACTCATGGCGGGCGTGCGCGGGGGACGGACTCTCGGCAGCCCCGTTGCCCTCCGGATCCGGAATCGTGACTGGGAGAACTGGAAGGAAGCCATGGCGCCGGAAGGGAGAGGAGGAGAGGACAGGGCGGTGACCAGCCCGCGCCCCGGTCACGCCGACCTTGCAGGGGGGATCAAGTACGGCCACAAGGATCTGCGCAACGTCCTGGAAAGGGCGAGCGCGCGGGAAACGGCTGCAAGGGTGGCCGTTGGCTCCGTCGCCAAGATCCTCCTGGGAAAATTCGGTATCACGGTGGCCGGGCATGTGCTCAGTATCGGCGGCACCCAGCGCCCGAATGTGGAGTTCGCGCAGCCGCAGCAGGCGAGCCTGGCCGAGCGCTCCCCGGTCCGGTGCATCGACAAGAAGGCGGAGGGGCAGATGGTGGACCGCATCGAGAAGGCCAGGGGCGAGGGGGAGACCCTGGGCGGCGTCTTCGAGGTGAGGGCATTCAACGTGCCGGTGGGGCTGGGCAGTTACGCTCACTGGGACCGCCGACTGGACGCTGACCTCGCCTCTGCCGTCATGAGCATCCCCGCCATCAAGGGCGTGCAGATCGGTCTCGGTTTCCAGGGCGCGGATCTGCCGGGTTCCCAGGTTCACGACGAGATCTTCCATGACCGGACAAAAGGCTTTTTCAGAAAGACCAACCGGGCCGGAGGTGTTGAGGGTGGAGTTTCCAACGGAGAGACCATCACCGTCCAGGCCGCGATGAAACCCATCCCGACCCTCATGTCGCCCCTCGCATCGGTCCATTTCCTGAGCAAGCGCAGGGTAGAAGCGGCCGTCGAGAGATCGGACGTGACAGCCGTCCCCGCGGCGGTGGTCATAGCCGAATCCATGGTGGCCTTCGTCCTGGCAAGGCTCATGCGCGAAAAGTTCGGTGGTGACAGCATCGCCGAAATGCAGAGGAACGTGGAAGGGTACCTGGATTACGTCAGGCGTTTGTGAACCCGTTTCCTTAAGCGATTGACTTGGAAATCATATTCCCATAGCATCGGGGGATATGCTGAGCGCAGAGAACAGGGTTTCACCGATGGGCTCCACCCGTCTGTATCGGACCATCGAAGCCCAGTCCCCGGCCCTCGGCATGTGCTGGATCGCTGGTGGGAGAGGCGTCTGAAGGGGGAGGACCGTCATGGGCGAACAGGATATCGAGCGTTATCGCCAGATGCTGGAGGAGGATCCAAGATCCAGGGCCTTCGCCCCTCTTGCCGAGGCTTACCGCAAGGCCGGCAAACTTGACGAGGCCATAAGGATCGCGGAGGCCGGACTCAAGATCCATCCCGGATACAGCGGCGGGCTTGTGGTGCTCGGGCGGGCCCATTTCGAGAAGAGGGAACTGGACAAGGCTGCTGAGATCCTGCAAAAGGCGGTCAAGGAATCACCGGAGAGCTATCTGGGTCAGAAGTACCTCGGCAAGACCCTTATGGAGAAGGGGGAGATCCAGGGGGCTCTTCGGGCGCTGGAAGCGGCCAACCTCCTCAGCCCCGACGACGAGGATGTCGCCGTTCTGGTCCAGGAGCTCCGCAAGAAGGCCACACCGCCCAAGACCATGGAATTTGAATCCCCCGAAAAGGAACAGGCCCAGACACCCGAGATCGTCACCTATGAGCAAAAGCCCACCACCATAGACGGTGTGGAGCTGCCCCCCCTGCCATCCGCGAGTACGGGCGAGATCTTCTCCTTTTCCGAGGAGACTGAGGGCTCCTCACCCGTCCGGGCTGCCGCGCCGGGTGGCGGGGAGGAGATGGTCCAGACGCCGGAGGACGTTTCCCTGGAGGAGCTGGGTCCTGAGGTAGAGGCCTTCATCCAGGAAGGGGAGCAGGTCGGGGAGCCCTCCTTTACAGAGCCGGCGACGGTGATGGCTGACGAGGACGTCGACCTCGAACTGGAAGACCTCATCGAGGGGATGGAGGAGAAGGAGGAGGAGGAGGAAGAAGAAGAGGCTCTCCCCATGCATCAGGCCCCCCCTGAGGCCCCACCGGAACCGGCCGGACCAGCGGAGGAGGAGCCGCGGCACCCGGTTCAGACCGGGCCGCGGGTCCCCGAGACAGGCCCAACGGGGGCTGCCGCGCCAGGGGAAGCAGCCCCGACCCCTGTTGAGAAGCCCCCCAGCGAGGCTCCGGCAGGCGGATCGCCACGACCATCCGGGCCACCGCCAAAGCCGTCCCAGCCCCAGGAGGCGGACCTTGCCCTGGACGCCTCCTCATCGGGCGCCGGGATCTCCACGGAAACGCTGGCGGACCTGTACGCGAAGCAGGGGCTTACAGACAAGGCCATCCAGATCTATCAGCAGATCCTCCGGGAGCGCCCGGGGGACGAGGCGGTCACCGTCAAGCTCAACACTCTCATGGAGGCACGGGGTTCGGGGGTGTCTGGGGTTCGCAGTGAACAGCCCGGCATGGGGAAGGAGAACGCGGGGCATGGGGATGATCATGACGATCTGCTCCTTGCTCTGGAGAACTGGCTGCGGAACGCGGAAAGGATGAAAAAGTCATGATCTTTGACGAAGTCCTCAACGAGATCGCGCAGCGCTCGGACGGTCTCCAGGGGGTGGTGATCATGGGCATGGACGGCATAGCCATCGGAGAGCACCTCGTGGATCCGGCCTGCAGCATCCAGACGGTGGGCATCGAGTACGCCTCGGCCATAAAGAGCATCCAGAGAGCTTCCCGGTCCCTGGCCGCGGGAACCGTCCAGGAGGTTTTCATCAGCACCCAGAGCAGCGTTTTCATCCTGCGCCTCATAACGGAGGAATATTTCATTGCGGTGGCCCTTGCACCGGACGCCAATCACGGCAAGGCTCGGTACCTCATGCGCCTCGCGGTGCCGAGGCTCGCGAGAGAGTTCTCATGAATGGAGCCCTCATCATCCACGAGGCCCGACCTCGACATGGTCGGCACCCTGCAACGGAACCGCCACGGCCATAGGTCCCACGCAGGGACGCGGAGCTTAGAGCCGGCTCCCGGTGGGCTGCGGGATCGGCTCGGATGTTGGACACCTTAGGGAGGAAATGACTTGATCAGCACCAGCCAGTTTCGAAGGGGCCTCAAGATCGAGATCGACGGGGAACCGTTCACCATCGTGGAATTCCAGCATGTGAAACCCGGCAAGGGCGGCGCCTTTGTCAGGACCAAACTGAAAAGCCTGGTGACAGGGAACGTCCTCGACCGGACCTTCCGCTCGGGCGACAAGGTCAAGAGACCGGATTTTGAAGAGAAGAAGATGCAGTACCTTTACCGCGACGACGACGGTTTCCATTTCATGGACACCTCCACATACGAGCAGATCCTCATGACACCCGACGATCTGGGGGACATGACGGGTTTCCTCAAGGAGGAGCTCGAGGTTTCGGTTCAGCTGCACAACGGTAAGCCCATGGGCGTCGAACTTCCCAATTTCGTGGAGCTGGCCATCACCAGGACGGAACCGGGAGTCAGGGGAGACACGGCCACCGGAGCCACCAAATCGGCGGAGCTCGAGACCGGAGCCCTGATACAGGTGCCGCTGTTCCTCGAGGAGGGCGACGTGGTCAGGATCGATACGAGGTCCGGAGAATACATCGAACGGGTCAGATAGGAGTGGTCCAATGGATATCAAGGAGATCAGGGAGATCCTGAAGCTTCTGGAAAGGTACGACGTCCAGGATTTCAGCCTGCAGAGGGGAGACAACAGGATACGCATCCGCAAGGGTGGCGTCACGGAAGAAGCGGCGGCTGTCCGTTACAGGGAGGTTCCGACCAGGGAAGCCCCTCCCAGGGCTGCGGCGCCTCCTGCCCCCGAGCCGGCCGCGCCCAGCGAAGCCCTGACCGTAGGCGAGAGGCAGTTCCTGGTCACCTCACCCATTGTCGGGACGTTCTACAGGGCTCCCTCCCCGGAATCGCCGCCGTATGTCGAGGTGGGCGGCATGGTGAGCAAGGGCACCGTCCTGTGTATCGTGGAAGCGATGAAGATCATGAACGAGATCGAGTGCGAGGTCAGCGGCAAAGTATCCGCCATCCTGGTCGACAACGCCCAGCCTGTGGAGTACGGGCAGCCGCTCTTCATCATTGACCTGACGTGAGAGACGAGAAGATGTTCAAGAAGATCCTCGTTGCCAACAGGGGAGAGATCGCCCTGAGAGTGATTCGCGCCTGCAGGGAACTGGGGATCAAATCCGTGGCCATCTTCTCCGAGGCGGACAGGGAAGCCCTTCACACGCGATTCGCCGATGAGAGCATCTGCATCGGGCCCGCCAATTCCCAGCTCAGCTACCTCAACATCCCCGCCGTCGTGAGTGCGGCCGAGGTTTCCGACTGCGAGGCCATCCACCCCGGCTACGGCTTCCTCGCCGAGAACCCGGAGTTCGCGGAGGTCTGCGAAGCCAGCGGGATCACCTTCATCGGACCCCGTTCGGACCACATAAGGCTCATGGGGAACAAGATCCAGGCGCGTAACCTCGCCGTCCGGGCCGGCGTGCCCATCCCGCAAGGTGGGGTGGAGGGCGTCAGCGACCCCGAGGTCGCTCTGAAGGGAGCCAGGGAACTGGGGTTCCCCGTGATCATAAAGGCCGCCTCGGGGGGCGGCGGAAGGGGCATCAGGGTGGTCCATTCGGAGGCCTCCTTCAGGACGGCATTTTCCATGGCTCAGTCCGAGGCAAGCTCCTCCTTCAACAACCCGGAAGTCTACGTCGAGCGTTTCATACAGTCTCCCAGACATGTGGAGATCCAGATCCTCGCCGACCAGGATGGACAAGTGATCCACCTGGGAGAGCGGGACTGCAGCATCCAGCGCAGATACCAGAAGCTCATCGAAGAGGCCCCGTCTCCGGCGCTTTCCTCCGCCATGCGCAAGAAGATGGGCGACGCGGCGGTGGCATTGACCCGGGAAGCGGGATATGTCAATGCCGGTACGGTGGAGTTCCTCCTGGACGGCGAGGGCAACTTCTACTTCATGGAGATGAACACGAGGATCCAGGTAGAGCATCCTGTCACCGAGATGGTCACGGGCATCGATCTCGTCAAGGAACAGATCCGCATCAGCGCTGGCAATCCACTGCGGATCAAGCAGAAGGACGTTCAGATACTCGGGCACGCCATCGAGTGCCGGATCAACGCCGAGGATCCTGTGGATCATCGTCCCTCGCCGGGGACCATTTCCTTCTATTACGCGCCCGGGGGCCCCGGCATCAGGGTTGATTCGGCCGCCTTCGAATCCTACTACATACCCCCTCACTACGACTCCATGGTGGCGAAACTCCTGGCTCACGGGAAGGACAGAGAGGAAGCTCTGGCAAGGATGCAGCGAGCCCTCGAGGAGTTCGTCATCGAGGGCATTAAAACCACCATCCCCCTGCACCAGCGGATCCTTTCCACCATGAAGTTCCGCCGCGGAGAGTACGGCACGGATTTTATCGAGGGACTGAAAAAGTGAGGGGTGAAGGAGCCTGCAAGGTGCATCGCCGCCTGTCCGGCGCAGCGCCGGGTGCATGCGCAGGGCGGGAGATACTGAAAATACAGGCATATCATGCCAGATCCAGTTATGTTA
>CP070682.1:721728-727226 GCA_020352595.1 bacterium
TCGCTAACGCCTTCCGACCAGCTACGGTGGACAAGCACTATGATCTTCGTTCTAGTTCGATTCCATCCCTGTGAGGAAAGCCCGCCTTCGCTCCCCTGGAAAACCTGGATTGGGGAGGAGGGTGAGCTATGGCGGGCACCACAAAACTAAAGGGTCCAGCACGACACATCGCACTGGACCCTGAGTTTTGTAGGTGGTGCCGAGGGACGGAATCGAACCGCCGACACGAGGATTTTCAGTCCTCTGCTCTACCGACTGAGCTACCTCGGCATTGTGTGCTTGTCACCTCCCTGCGCTGAGGAGGTAGGGCAGAGGGGACCCGTCGGAGATCCCGCTATCAGCGGGACTCTACCGACTGAGCTACCTCGGCATTATGTGCTTGTCACCTCCCTGCGCTGAGGAGGCCCGTCGGAGACCCCGCCATGGGCGGGACTCTAGTCCCGCCCATGGCGGGAAGCTACCTCGGCTTGTGGGGACCTTCCTGTCTATTCCAAAAAGCCTGGCGTGTCAAGCGTCGGCGGCCGTTCCCGGTCAGTACCGGGGGAACCTGTAGTCGTCGTCATCCTCGTCCTGGTCCTTCCCCTTTTCCTTGCCCTTCTTCTTCCCCCAGGGAACGCGCTCGAAGCGCTCCTTGTCCTTGTCCTTGTCCCTGTCCTTGTCGTCGTACCGGTACCTGGGGACGTCTCTCAGCTTCCCGGGCACGCGGTCCACGTCGATGTAGGCCCAGGGGCCGTTGTAGCTCCAGGACCAGTACCAGACGCCCTTGTAGCGCGAGTACCAGCGGTCCTTCATGAAGAAGATCTCGTCCGACACCCCGGGGTAGGCGTAGGCTCCGGCTCCGGGCAGCTTGTAGAGGAAGCCGGGCTCCTTGTAACTTGTGGGCGGCGGCGGTTCGTTCCACCGCTTCCGCCAGTGGGTGAAGGGCACCTGGTAGGGCTCGCGCCCGTACCGGCTCCGGTAGTCCGGCGGAAGCCTGCGCAGGACGCTGGGCACGCGCTGCAGGCTCAGGTACACCCAGGGTCCGAGGTAACTGCGGCTCCAGTACCACGTGCCCCGGACGTGGTAGTACCAGAGTCCGTTGTAGGACAGGATGTCCACCGATATGCCGGGCACGAAGTAGACGCCCCACGTCGGGATGAGGAAAAGGGACTCCGGCTCCTGGATCACCACGGCGGGCGGCGGCGGTGGCGGCACAGTGGCCACCGGAGGCCCCACGGGGTAGACCGCGCAGGAGGATGCCACCAGCGCGGCGAGGAGCAAAAGGGACAGGAACAGACTGCGCTTGTTCATGGTTCACCTCCAAACCACGTTTAGGGAATTATAACCAATGAGACAGCCTGATGTCACAACCGTTTCTATAGACACCACGGTCAGTCGGTCGGTTTATCCATGTTTCGAGCCGGTGGGGTCCATCTTCAGGGATGCTATAATTATCCTGCGAAGCCAGTGGGCCAAGGGGGTGCCATCATGATCACGAGAAGGGGTTTTCTGGGGGGAGGCGCCGCAGGTATCCTCGCCCTGCACCTTTCCGAACTGCACTCGTGGACAGGAACCGGCCAGACGCCGTTCCCCGAGGGTGACGGACTGTCCGTCAGGGAGGCCATGGCCAGGCGGCGGACCGTGCGGCAGTTCTCCGACAGGATGCTGAGGGAAGAGCAGCTCATGGGAGTCCTGTGGGCCGCCCAGGGGATCACGGACAGGTCCAGGGGCTTCAGGACGACCCCGTCAGCCGGAGCCCTGTATCCCCTCGAGACCTTCGCGCTGCTCGGCCCCAAAGCCGTGGCCGGGCTCGCGCAGGGTGTCTACAGTTACCAGCCGAGGACCACGGTCATCGAGCGCATCGGCGATGAAGACAGCAGGATACCTCTGGCGGAGGCGTGCCTGGGGCAGACGTGGCTGGCGGGGGCTCCGGTGTGCCTGGTGATCTCGGCTGTCTACGGGAGGACGACGGCCAAGTACGGCGAGCGTGGCGTGCGCTACGTCGCCATCGAGGCCGGCTGCGCCGCCCAGAACGTCTTCCTGCTGGCCGAGTCCATGGGGCTCTCGGCGGGCATCGTGGGGGCCTTCGAGGATGGGAAAGTAAAGGACCTGGTGGGCGACGCCACCGCGGCGGATCCTCTGCTGGTCATGCCGGTGGGGTATCGTGCCTGAAAGGATGGGCCGGTAACCGGGCCGCGGATTAAGATCCAGGATCCGAAAAACAGTGTTCTGGCGCGAAATGCAGCAGTACGTGTGTCGTTGCGCCGCCCATCTAATAACGAACCCTGCATCCGATCCCCGTCACCTGGGTGTGAACTCCCTCGACCATTCCTCGAAGGTCGTCTCCCTGCATTCCGGAAGTGTGATGCGGTAGTCCCTGCTGAAGCTGCGCACCGCCCCGGGCACGTGCTTTTCCTCAAGCCCGTAGAGCATGCCGAGGTATGTCCGGCTCCAGTACCACTGCCCCCGGATATTCCAGAACCAGCGGCCCTCGAAGTGGAAGACGTCCACGTGCAGGTCCGGCGCGAAGGATATCCCCTTGCCCTGGACCACGCACATGATCTCGGGAACCTCGAAGACCACGGGCGCCTCCGCCGCGGAGGGGTCCATGGGCAGTTCCTTCGGAGCGCCGGCGCAGCCGGCGAGGATCAGGAGAGCGAAAAGCGTCGAAAGGCTCAGAATACGTCTGGTCAAAGTGTCCTCCGTTGGATCGGGCAAGACCGATACTGACATTCTAGCGGATTTTCGGAGCGGCTGGGAGACGGGGCGCATGGGCGAAGGGAGAGCAGTGCCCGGTACCTGGTTCCTGGGGCTTTGGAAAGGAGGGAGGACGTAGGAGGATAACCCTCCCCGCAGGCAGCCTTACAGGACCATCCTCTTCCGGATCTCCCTCACGGCCACGATGAAGGAGGCCAGGAAGAAGACCACGAGCCAGAGGGTGTCAGAGGCGATGCGCCACCCCACCTCCCCCGCGAAGAGGTCCCTGCTGGCCGAGACGCCGTGGGTCAGGGGAAGGAACCAGGCCACGGTCTGTGCCCATTGCGGCAGGTTTCCCACGGGGAAGAAGATGCCTGAAAAGAGGAACATGGGTGCGATGGCCAGGGTGAAATAGTAGGAGAAGAAGTCGTAGGAGGGGGACTTGGCGGTGACGATCATGGACAGGGCCGAGAAGAGAAGCCCGATGAGAAAGGACAGGGCCAGTGCGAGGAGGGCCCAGAGGCTTGTCACCAGGCCGAAGAGGGCCATCACCAGGAGCATGGCCGCCCCCGAGAGGAACCCCTTGGTGGCCCCCCACAGGATCTCGCCGGCCACGATCTCGTCCAGGGAAACGGGGGTGGCCAGGATGGCGTTGTAGGTGTGCTGCCTGGTCATCCTGGTGAAGGCTCCGAAGGTGCACTCGAAGGTGGCGGCGTACATGGCGGTGGAGCAGACGAGGCCGGGGGCCAGGAACTGGATGTAGGGCACCCCGTCCACGGTCCCCACCATCCTTCCGAGCCCCCAACCCATGGCGAGGAGGTAGAGCAAAGGCTCACCCAGGTTGCCGATGACGCTGGCCTTGTAGAAGGTGGTCCAGACCCTGGCGTCCCGGTACCAGACCGTGACCGCGCGCCACGTCAGGTCGGGCAGGAGGCGGGAACTCCGTCTCGCCATGACCGGCTGTCTGGGTCCGGCCCGCTCCCTCATTCCCTCAGCTCCCTTCCGGTCAGGCGCAGGAAGACGTCCTCGAGGGTGGCCCGCCTGTGCAGGATGGTCCTGCCCGGGTCTATGGCCAGATCCGTCAGGATCTTCGCGGCGTCGGCCGAGTATATGAAGAGCGTGTCCGCTGAGCACTCCACCTCCGCCCCCTCGGGCACGGTGCCGCCAATGGTCTCCAGGCACCGCTCGCGGTCTTCCCCTGGCCTGAGCCGCACCTCGATCACCTCCTGGCCGGCATGTTTGCGGATCAGGTCGCGCGGCGTACCCTCCACGAGGATGCGCCCGTGGTCGATGATGACCAGGCGGTCGCACAGCTGTTCGGCCTCCTCCATGTAGTGGGTGGTGAGTATGAGGGTCACCCCCTGGGCCTGCAGCTGCCTGAGCTTCTGCCAGATGACGTGGCGGGCCTGGGGATCAAGCCCGGTGGTTGGCTCGTCCAGGATGAGGAGCTCAGGCTCGTTGATGAGGCCCCGGACGATGAGAAGCCTCCTCTGCATGCCCCCGGACAGCTGCTCTATGGGGCTCCTGGCGTGCTCGGCCAGCTGGAAGAAGGAGAGAAGTTCCATGGCCCGCCCCCTCGCCTGCCTGAGGGGGATGCCGTGGTAGCGGGAATAGACGAGGAGGTTCTCGAGCACCTTCAGGTCCGTGTCCAGGTTGTTCTCCTGGGGGACGACGCCGATGCGGGCCTTGACCACGCGGGCGTTGGTCATGACCTCCAGCCCCAGGACGGACAGGGCTCCCTGGGTGATGGGCAGGAAGTTGGTGATCATGTGCATGGTCGTGGTCTTCCCCGCGCCGTTGGGCCCGAGGAAGCCGAAGCACTGCCCCTTGAGGACCTCGAAGGAGATCCCGTCCACGGCCGTGAAGGAGCCGAAGCGCTTGGTCAGGTCTGTGGCTGAGACGACGATGGACATGGGGATCTCAACTCCCTGATCTCAGATCTCAGAAAACAGTTTCCAGATTGTCCTGATTCCACACATCCCAAACTTAACACAAAATCGGTGATTGTCAGGAGGACACGGGCTTTGAAAATTGTCCTCCCGAGGCGCCCCCCCCCGTACCACACTGATGCTCTGGGCCAGGAAAGGGGGAGACGGCAATTTGGGATATCTGAGGCCTGAGATCTGGGATCCCCCTTTCCACCCCTTGACAGATCATATTTTTGGGAATATATTCCCAATTATGGAAGCCAGGAAGAAAATCGTGTCATCTGCCATCGTTGCCCTACTCCGGCCCCTCGCGAGGGTCCTTTTGAGGAACGGTATTCCCCACAGGACCTTCGCCGAGTTGGCAAAGAGGGCCTACGTGTCCGCCGCCATGGAGGATTTCGTCATCCACGGCCGCAAACCCTCAATATCCCGCGTTTCGGTGATCACAGGCCTGACCAGGAAAGAGGTGTCCAGGCTGCGGGACCATGCCGATGCGGACGAGAGGATCTCCGCCGAAAAGTACAACCGGGCCGCCAGAGTCATCGGCGGCTGGGTGAGGGACGAGCGTTTCCATGAAGGTGGCGGGCAGCCATCGGACCTTCCGGTGGATGGGGAAGAGCGTTCATTCGCGCAGCTTGTGCGGCTGCACAGCGGGGACATCCCTCACCGGGCGGTCCTGGACGAACTCGAGCGTGTGGGCACTGTGGTCCGCCTGGAGGACGGAAGAGTCAGGCTCCTCGGCCGGGCCTACATCCCGAGGAGCGGTGAAGAGGAGAAGATGGGCATCCTGGGACGGGACGTTGCGGACCTGATATCCACCATCGATCACAACCTGAGCGAAGGAGCGGGGAAGCCCCACTTCCAGAGGAAGGTCAGCTACGACAACCTGCCGCA
>CP070682.1:727326-731493 GCA_020352595.1 bacterium
AAGTGGGACTTCAACCTGAGGCTTGAGGCCAGGGAGGCGGAGAGCAGCGACAAATGGGGCGTGATATCGGGTCTCTTCGGGGAGCCGGCCGACGGTGTCGGGGTTTCCACAGACCTGAAGCACTTCCGTACAGAGGCCAGCACCTGTCCTCGAACTGAGCAGACGGACATCAGGCTGGGACTGGTCTACAGGCCCCTGGAAAGCGAGTGGGTCCTGCTCGACAGGCTCCGTTACAGTTCCGAGGAGGAGTCCGGTGGAGGATCGGCCCTCGAGAGATGGAAAGTGGTCAACAACTTCAACGCCAGCTACAGGCCGGGTAACGATCTTCAGGTGTCGCTCCAGTACGGCCTCAAATACGCCAGGGACACCCTGGCGGGGCAGGTGTTGGACGGCACGACGCATCTCATAGGTGCACAGGGAAGATACGACCTGAGACCGAGGTGGGATCTGGGGGCATGGAGCAGCGTCCTGACCGCCCACGACGCGGGCACCACCGATTACGGGCTTGGGGCCTCAGTGGGATATGGACTGGCCGAGAACATCTGGATGAGCCTCGGCTACAACCTCCTGGGTTACGAGGATTCCGACTTCTCGCAGGGGGATTTCACGGCCCAGGGGCCCTTCCTGAAGTTCCGCCTGAAGTTCGACCAGGAGACCGTGAGGGACCTGCTGCAAAGATAGCGCCCGGGCCATGCGACGGTCCTCCCGATCCGCGTCCTGTCCCCCCTCTGGACTCCATCCACCCCCTATGCCATATTGAGCCTGACTGCAACGTCATCCGCCAGGAGAGGAACCCATGAAAAACCCGTCCGGAGTGGACTCCAAGGAGCTGGGACTAGCCGCAGGCCTCGTCTTCGCAAGGTACTTCCTGAAGACCGAACACCTTCATTACGGGTACTGGACGGAGGACCTCGAGGTTGACATCTCCAACCTGCGGCAGGCCCAGGACCGCTACAGCGACATCCTCCTGTCTCACATCCCGGGGGGGACCAGGTCCATCCTGGATGTGGGATGCGGCACGGGGGTCCTTTCAAGGAGACTCCTGGGCGAGGGCTACGAAGTGCAAAGCGTCTCCCCAAGCCCTTTTCTCACCTCCTACGCCAGGGACATCATCGGCCAGGAGGCGGTCATTCACGAGTGCACCTTCGAGGACCTTCACCTGGACAGGAAGTTCGATCTCATCCTCTTCGCGGAGAGTTTCCAGTACATCGACCTCAAGCGGGTCTTCCCCGGGTGCCGGGCCCTTCTCACGGGGAATGGCCACGTCCTGATCTGCGACTTTTTTCGCCGTGACGACGCCACCGGCGCCAGCGGCCTCGGCGGGGGGCACTCCCTGGGGAAATTTTACGAGCGGATGTCCGAGGCGGGTTTCGGCGTGGTCATCGACTCCGACATCACCTCCAGGACCGCCCCAAACATGGACCTCGTCCGCGACCTTCTCGATCAGTTCGGCAAACCTCTCTGGGACCTGTTCCTCTATTTCCTCCAGAGCAACCACCCGCGGCTGAACTGGCTTGCCCGGAAGCGTTACAGGAAGAGGATCGACAAGATCGAGGGCAAATACTTCTCCGGACGCAGGAACGCGGAGACCTTCAGACAGGACAAGAGCTACAGGCTCGTTCTCTGCAAACCGGAGGGGGAGGAAGAATAGGACAGGGGAAAGGGGAGGGGGTGCAGGACACGGATAGGTCCTGTTGCCCATTCACGGGTCAGGGTCGGCGGACAGACGGGCCCGTGCGGGAGACAGCAGCGAGAAGGGAAAGAGAGGGAAGGGGGAAAGTGGTGAAGCAGGAAAGCCCCTTGTCCGCCGTTGAATACCGGGTATGCTACGGCGATACGGACGCCGGCGGCGTAGTCTACTATGCCCATTACCTGCGGTTCATGGAGATGGGACGCAACGACCTGCTGGCCCTCCTTGGCAGGTCCATCCGGCAGTACCAGGACGCCGGCATCTTTTTCATCGTGGTGGAGGTCAACCTGAGGTACCGGTCTCCGGCCGGCCTCGACGATCGTCTCGTCATAGAGACGTGGATCGAGGAGGGCCGCAGGAGCAGCGTAGTCTTCGGGCAGCGGGTGCGCCGCAAGGGAGAGGAGAGCTTCCTCGTGGAGGGCACTGTGCGCGTGGCCTGCATGAACAGCAGATTCAGGCCCACCAGGCTGCCGGCCGAACTCAGGCCGACAACGGGAAGCAGTGACGCCGCAAGGTCGGGAACCGATGGCTCCGAGTGAACCGAAGCTCCTTCTTTTCGGCGGGAAGGGTGGGGTGGGCAAGACCACCTGTTCGGCTGCTGTGGCCGTGGCCACAGCAGCCGGGGGGATGAGAACCCTGCACATCACCTCCGACCTGGCTCCTTCCCTTTCGGACATCTACGGCATTAACATCGGGGACACCCCTACCAGCGTGACAGAGAACCTGGACGCCATGGAGATCAGCCAGGAGAGGATAGCGGCCACCTGGAAGGAAAAGTTCGGCCCGGATTTCGTCCACATCCTCTCGCACATCCTGGACATGGACGGCATGGAGCAAAATGGCAGGCTCGATCTTCTGGACTACATCGGAACGGCCCCGGCCCTCCGGGAGGAGACCCTCCTCGATCTCATCGTGGAGATGGCTCTGCAGGGTCGCTACGGACGGATCATATGGGACACCGCCCCGGCCGGGGAGACCCTGAACCTCCTTTACATGCCGCGCCTCATGCGCGATCACCTCAGGGCGGGAGCGAAGGTCTACGAGGCTGTGGACCGGCTGGCAGGGGCCGTATCAGGCAAACGTTCCCTGGCCGGGATCATGCAGGAGTGGGTGGTCCGAAGCGAGGGCATTGCCGCATTTCTCAGGGAACGCACGCTTTTCTTCCTGGTGGCGAACCCGGAGGCCCTCGTGGTCAATCAGGTCCAACGGCTCATGGCCACGCTCCGTCAAATCGGTTTCACTGTCCGCGGGATGATCATCAACCGGGTGGCCGTGGCCGACGGGTCGCCGTTCCTCGAGAGGATGGAGCAGGGGCAGAAACCCTACATGGACAGGCTCCTGGCCCTCTCGGAGGGTCTGGCCGTGGCCAGGGTCGACCTGACCCTCGAGGAGATCCGTGGTGTCGGCCCCCTGGGCGCCATAGGTCGGGGGTTGACCCGGGAACTGGGCCTGGCAGGACGTTGACGCTGCCAGTGAGGGGCCTTTTCCAGGATGCGGTGGAAGGTTGGGCACATGTCCCAGGGACGCAGCCTCCGTGAGGGGCCGGTGAGAACAGACGGCAGCGTGCGCGTCACCGTTCGCGGAGCCATCCTCAATATCTTTCTGGTCGTGGTGAAACTGGCGGTCGGCGTGGCTGGGGGCAGCAGAGCCCTGGTGGCCGATGCGGCCCACTCCATGTCGGACCTCGTTTCGGACGGGGTGGTCATCTGGGGCCTTGTCGTCGGCGCCCGACCCAGCGATGAGTGTCATCATTACGGCCACGCCAAGGTAGAGCTGCTTGCGGAGATGATACTGGGGGCCATCCTGATGGCGGCCGGACTGGGCATAGCCCTCGACTCGGTCCGCTCCATCCTTTCCGGTGGTGGCAGTGCCCCGTCGGTCATCGTCCTCCCGGTGGCGGCCCTGAGCGCTGTGTCCAAAGAGTACCTGTACAGGGCCACCATCCGCGTCGCCAGGGTGACGGGACATCCCTCACTCGTTGCCAACGCCTGGCATCACCGCAGCGACGCCCTGACCTCGCTGGGCGTCCTGCTGGGGGCCGGTCTGGCCATGACGTCACCCGGCCTGGCCGTGGCAGATGCCATAACCGGGATCCTGGTGGCGGTGGTGGTCATCCGCATCGGCGTCGGGATCGGGTGGGAGGCGGCGGCCCGCCTGGTGGACACCGCCCCGTCAAGGGATTACATGCGTCGGATGGAGGAGATGATCCTGTCCATGCCCAGGGCGAGGAGCGTCAGGGACCTCAAGATGCGGTACGTGGGGCACCTCATCGCCATGGAGGTTCATCTCGGACTGGACCCGTCCATGTCCGTGAAGGAGAGCCACGACGTCGCCAAGGAGGTCAAGAAGTCCATCATGAGGATGGACAGGAGGGTGTTTGACGTGGTGGTCCACGTGGAGCCTGAAGAAAGGGCGCAGGGGGCAGGGCGCGGGGCGCAGGAAGGCCTTTAATAGCTGTCTTGCCATCGCAGCTGGCA
>CP070682.1:731593-734963 GCA_020352595.1 bacterium
ACCAGGCTGCGGGTCGTGATCTCTCCCTGGCCCTCCATGTTGGGTGGACGGGTCTCCAGCCGGATAACGTGCTCCTGCTGAAGATCGAGTTCCGCGGCATCCTCGATGGTGATGACCCGCTCGCCGCTCCCTACGAAGGAGGCAAGGGCGTTGAGGAGAGTGGTTTTTCCTGTGCCTGTTCCCCCTGAAATGAGGATGTTGCGTCTTTTCCGTACCGCCGCCTCGAGGAATGAGGCCGCTTCTGAACTCAGAGAGCCCCGGCTGACAAGGTGAGAGATGCTCAGCCATTCGCCGGAAAACTTCCGGACAGTCACCACAGGACCATCAAGAGATGCGGGAGGGATCACGACATTTACCCGCGATCCGTCGGGCAGTCGCCCGTCAACGTACGGCGCCTTCTCGTCCACCCTCCGTCCCAGAGGGGCCAATATCCTGTCAACGAGCCGCCTGATGGCGTCCTCGTCCTGATAGGGGGAGGCCATTTTTTCCAGGGTCCCCCCCCGTTCCAGGTAGACCGACCTTGTGCCGTTGATCATGATCTCCGACACCTCCGGATCATGCAGCCACTCCTCGAGTGGTCCGAGACCAAGGGAAATGGTCAGGGCCCTTCTGGTAAGGCTCTCGATCCGGCCGGCCTCCACGCTGGGAGGCAAGGACTCCAGGATGTGCCTGTAGAGTGCCTTCTCGGCTTCCGCCATGAGATCCTCATCACAGGAAACACGCCTGCCCTGCTTTTGAGGATGAAGGATCTGCGGCAAGGACTGAACTGCTTTTCGTACGATGGCCTCCTCACAAAATGTTTCGGATCCGTCTGACCTCTGAGGAGGAGTGTCGTTTCGGGACCTTTCGGATTCCCCTGAAGGCATGCGGCAGAGACGGAAGCGGAATGGCCCCACCTCGAGGCACTGGTCGGCGTACAAAGGACTTCTCTGGGTGACGGGAACACCCTCGATGTAGGTGCCGTTGGAGCTCCCGCAGTCCTCGAGAAGAAAGTGGGATTTATCATCCATCACCGTCACGATGGCGTGTTTCCTGGACACCGAGGGATGATCCAGGCGAAGGTCCGCCTTTTCCCCGCGACCGATGACGGCCCTGTTGTCCCGCACAGTGATGGGCCGGTTCTCGCTGGCAGGAGCCAGAAAGGAAGCCATGATGTTCATGACAGGTCACTCGAGGGGCGGGCGTGAGCCCGCCCCCACTTTAGAGGATCAAGGTTGGTTTACCGTGACGAGAGGTCGGATCTTCTGGAGCAATCCCTCCCCGACGCCTTTTACGGCCGCGAGGTCGTCCACGCTGCTGAAGGGTCCATGTTCCAGACGATAGTTCACGATGGCCTCAGCCCTTGAAGGACCGATCCCGGGCAGGGTGGTGAGCTGGTCGAGGTCGGCTCGATTGATGTCGACCTTCGTCTGGGGCCTTACAGCATCGGCCCCGGCTCCCATGGTGAATACCGTCATGGCCGCCAGAAGAATGGCAAGCAAAACCGACGTACTCATGATCCATTGACTTCTTCGTTTCATGTCTACCTCCTTTTGTCCTTGGCGCCCGTCTTTTCATCGGGTCCGTTTATTGTGTGTTCCGGAAACCGGTCATTCTCGAAGAGAGGGTTGTCTCCCAATGCCATGGGAGTCAGAAAAACAACCAGTTCCGTCTCCCTTTTCTGGAAACTCCGGGATCTGAAGAGCTCCCCGAGGACGGGAATATCACCCAGAAGCGGTATTTTGGTTATCCGTTCAGCATCGTCGCTGTGGACAAGTCCGGAGAGGACCACAGTCTGCCGGAGAGTCAGGCTGAGGTGGGTTTCAACCCGTCGGGTCAGGATCCCGGGTATGCCCTCGATGGCATTGGCCTGGTCGACCATGCTCACCTCGGATCGGATCCCGGTGTGGATGAGTCCTTCGGCATCCAGAATGGGTTCGACCTCCAGGATAATGCCGTATGGTTTCCATGTGACGGACAACCTTCCCTCTTCATCGGACCTCGGAATGGGGATCTCCCCACCCGCCTGGAAGGAAGCCACCCGTCCTGAACCGCAGACCAGCCGGGGTCTGGAGATGATGCGTGCCTTTCCCTCGTGGATGAGATGTTCTATGACGATTTCGAGATTCTGGGCAGGGGAGAGTCGACCAATGCGCATCCCGGACGGATCCGCCAGAGGAGAAGAGGCCGGCCATTTCACGCCAATCTCACGGAAGGCGTCTGTGTTGACCTCGGTAAAGGAGACCTCGAAGAGGACCATCCTGGGGTCGGCCTTGGACGGCCTGGTCCCGTCGACGAGTGGAATGTGGAGCGCCTCGCATATCCTGCGGATCCTGTCGAGATCGCCCTGCTCCAGGGTCACACCGGTCAGCAGGAGACCCTTTCCAAGAACAGACAGCGTCACGCCGGAGATCCGGTTGTTTTCCAGGACAGTGTTCAGGTGGGAGGCAGCGTACCGCAGTGCCTCCGGGTGCAGGGTGCAGAGGTTCAGGACGTTACCCAGGGCGTCGGCAACAAGGGTGACATGCCGCATGTCCTCGGGATTGAGCAACTCGCCCTGCAGGATGGCACCACCTGGAAACTCCCTGATAATGAGGTTCTCGACTCCCCTCAGGCTTTCGAGGGCCACGCTGACGCCTTCTGCGCTGAATTCGGAAAGGGTTGAAGCACCTCTTTCCTCGAGCCCTGAAGACAGATCCATCACCTCCGATCGGAGCGGCCGAGATGTGAGCAGGACGCACAGGATGATCAGGAAACTCGAAATTCCCCTGTCCCTCATTTTATTTTCTCCGCAAAGAGATCGGATCCCTTTGCCAGAAAATGGATCTCTCCAGCCTGGGACGCCTGGAGGATCTCAAGGGCGGTCTGGGTCCCGGCGAGAAGAGTGACGGAAAGCGGATACTCTTCACCCTCGCCGCTGAAGGCACCATCATCGAATCTCCGTCCAACACCGAGGACCGTCAGGTCTTCGGCGAGGACTCTGCTGGCCGCCTTTGATGAGGATCCCTGGAAGGTCGTCGAAACGACATCGACGCGGTCGCCCGGCGAAAGGACGTGGATCAGGGTGTGGACCTCGTCGGCGGTCAGGGCGATGGCCCGGTACCCTGAAGGGATCTGCTCGGTGGTTTTGTGGATCCTGGGTCCTTCCGGCAGATCCGTCCAGAGGATCACATCGCCCTGGGGGATGGGGTGCAGGACCCTCCTGCCGTGCAACAGATCCAGATCCTCCGATGGGACACTTCTCTTCGGGAGCTGATCCTTCAGCATGGAGACGATGATCATGTCCTCATCCTCGAGCCGGGCGCCCACGGGAATGTCCCGCCCCGCAGCGATGACGTCCATGCGTTCGGACATCCGGATAATCTCATCGCGGAGACCCTCTATCCTGGAG
>CP070682.1:735063-739779 GCA_020352595.1 bacterium
CTCCGGCCGTCCTTGTCGCGGACCGGCGGAGCTGGGGATGGGAGGGGCCCGGGAGGGCAGGGCGCCCTTTCCATGTCCCCCTGCATGCTGTACCCTAAAAAGGGACAATGGACTCCGGGGGGGAGCATGCCCGCCATCAGATATCTTCCACCCGTCGCTGTCGCGGTTTCAGCCTGGCGCCTGCTGCGCGGTCGTCTGAGCTTTCCGCGGGAGAAGGTCGGGACGATCCTGGCCATGGAGGATGGAGAGGTCCACGCCGTCTTCAGGGAAATGCGGGTGGCCCCGGCCAGGTCCGCACCCCGGGATTCCATGGCGGTCCTGAGGGTGCGGTTCCGGTTCGCCAGTTTCTCTCCCGCCGCCAACAGGCTCCTTTCCCTCATCCCCATCCCCGTCATCGCCGGAATGCCCGGTCTCAGGCGCCAGATCTGGACCTTCAGCCGCGAGAGCGGCTATTCCCAGGGCATCTACCAGTTCGAATCCGCCGACCAGGCCGGCCGATACCGCCGGTCTCCCGTCATGAGGATCCTCCAAAGGCGCTCGGTTCCGGGTTCGACCTTCCACGAACTGCTGCGCGGCACTCTGTTGGAGGACTACCTCCGGGACCTGGAGGGGCGGGCGGCAGGGTAAAAGGGCCTTGCACCCCCACTCTGTCCGTGCCCGGCACGGAGTTGCCCCATCACCGGTCTTTCCTGGCCTCCCCCTTTCCCGCTCCCTTCAACATCCCGGCTGTCGTGGGCGAGGTCAGCGTGATATGCTACCAGTAGGCGACGGCAGACGGACGGGGGAGCTGCCCATCAGCATTGGAGCCGCCCCCGCCGTTTCAGGATCTCACGGCCGGCGGGTGACCAGGTCCGCGGCCGCAAACGGGAGGACGCAGGCCGGCAAAACCGGCCCATACGAGGCATGGAGAAGAAGAGACCACGCATCACCGTGCGCCGCATGAGGGCCGAGGACATCCCGTCAGTGGTGGCCTGCAACAAGGCCGCGTACACCGACTATCCCCCGCATTACGCCTACGACGAGCGCCTCTACGAGATGCAGTTGGCCGCCTTTCCCGAGGGCCAGTTCGTGGCCGTTGCCGACGGCAGGGTCGTGGGGTTCGCCACCTCCCTCATCGTCAGCCTCGACGACGAGCACTACTGGTACACCGTGGACGAGATCACCGGCGCGGCGACCTTCAGCACCCACAAGTACCTGGGCGACACCCTCTACGGCGCCGACATGGCCGTTGTGCCCGAGTACCGCAGGATGGGCATCTCGGGCATGCTGTACGAGCGCCGGCGCCGGCTGCTGAAGCGCTACAACCTCAGGCGCATGATCGCCTACGGCCGTATCCCAGGGTACCGGGAGTATGCCGGGAGGATGACGGCCGACCAGTACGTGAAAAAGGTGGTGGACGGTGAACTCACCGACCCGGCCCTCAACGCGCACATCAAGGCCGGGTACCAGGTGAAGAAGGTCCAGCTGGACATCACGGTGGACTACCGCAGCCTGAACTACTCCACCTACCTGGAGATGCCCAACCCCGACTTCAACCTGGCCAAGAAGAAGATCGCCACGGCCAACGTCCCCAAGCGGCCTGCCCGGCGCGTCCGGGTCTGCGCCGCCCAGTACCAGATGAAGCCCATCAAGGCCTGGGAGGAGATGGAGGAGTCCGTGGAGTTCTTCGTCGACACGGCCGCCTCCTCCCACTGCCACTTCCTCGTCTTCCCGGAGTATTTCACCTACCAGCTCATCAGCTGCCTTGAGGGGGAGGACATGGCGGCCATGGCCCTCGAGCTGGCCGGCATGGCCAGCCGCTACGTCCGGATGTTCTCCCGGTTCGCGGCGCGCTACAATCTGTACATCATCGGCGGCTCCACGCCCGTGCTCAGGGATGGCCGTCTGTACAACACCGCGCACCTCTTCTCGCCCACGGGGGCGGTCCATACCCAGGAAAAGCTTCACATCACCCCCAACGAGCGCAACGAGAGCAACATCGAGCCGGGTACGGCCATCCGCATCTTCGAAACGTCCCTGGCCCGCATCGCCATCCAGGTCTGCTACGACATCGAGTTTCCGGAGATCAGCCGCCTGCTGGCGCTTTCGGGGGTGGAGATCGTCTTCGTGCCCTTCTACACGGACGAGAAGAAGGCCTACTGGAGGGTCCGTCACTGCGCCCACGCCCGGGCCGTGGAGAACTTCGTGTACGTGGTCATGGCGGGCAACGTGGGAAACCTGCGCACGCGCATCGGGTCGTTCCTCAACTACAGCCAGTCCGCTGTGGTCACCCCCAGCGACTTCCCCTTCCCCGAGAGGGGGATCCAGGGGGAGGCCGACCCCAACGTGGAGGCGGTGGTGGTGGCCGAACTGGCCCTTTCGGCCCTGGCCCAGCAGCGCCACGTGGCCACCGTGCGTCCCCTCCACGACCGGAGGCCAGACCTGTACAGGCTGAACCTCGAGACCGACATCGAGGTGGTCCGCGTGGAATAGGGAAGGGTAAGGGGTCTGACGCGATCCCGGCCGCTCAGTACTCCAGCCAGACCCACCTCCCTTCACGACGGATGAAGGTCTGGGCCGCCCAGCTGCCCCCCGGCTGGGGCCATACCGCCTTGCAGATCCCGTTTTCCCGGCAGGCGACGGCGGGCGAGAGGCCCTCCTCGGCAGCGTAGCTCATCATGTCGAGGGTGAGGCCGATGAAAAACCCGATGCTGTCTTCGGGAAGGTCCGGATGGATGGCGGCCACGAAGTCCCTGTTCCCGTTCCTCATCTCCCTGGTGTAGGTCCCCAGGAACTCCCTGAAGCTCGCCTCCAGTTCGTCGGGGGGCGCGGCCCCGGCCGCCGGGGGAAGACAGGCCAGGCAGACGGACAGCAGGAGGACGGGCCAGGCCCTGGACGGAGGCGGGAGGGAGGATCTGTTCATGGTCTTCCTCCGACGGGGCGTCGGCGGGCCGGTGAGAGGCGAATAGGCCCGGCGGCGGCCCCCGGGAGATGGGCCTCGAGGCTCAGGGTACCGGTTCCCAGGGTTCGCACAGCCCATAGGTGAGCGAGGGGAGGGGCACCTCCACGGCCCAGTTCCTGGAGAGCGTCCCGAGGTATTTCCCCGTGGAACCCACCTTGTAAGGATAAATGGTGGCAAGGTGAACGGCCCCGATGTCCGAACTCTCCACGAAGAAGATGCCCATCCGCGTGGCGAAGGCGCGCACTTGGGTGGACCCCAAGTTGCCGACGAAGGTAGCCCTGTTCTTCCCGTCGAGGTCGATGTCCAGGAAATAGTTGACGGACCGCTTCGGGCTGGTGTCCCACTGCGAGATGTCGAAGCTGACGCTGTCCCCGTCTATCTTCACGGCCGCGATCCTGTCCCATCGGCAACGCAAACCTTTCAGCCCCATGAGAGCCTGCATGGCATCCGGGTCGCTGCCCCGGGCAGGCTGCGCGAGAAACAGGAACAGCGGGAGCAGGAACAGGGCTGACCGCCAGGGGAGCACCGCCACCCCCCGTCCCCCGTTACCGGAACAACACCCGTCCAAAGAGCCGCTCAGGCAAAACACAGCACACCCCCGATCTCTCGCCCCTCCCTCCAGCCTACATCAGACCCTCGGCGCCAGGGTACGATAATTTTACCTCCAACAGCGGACGCCCCGCACTCCCAACATGTCGGAAAGGCCTCAACGGAGGACGGTGGGCGCTCCGCCTCCCTCTTGCCTCACCAGTGCCGGTCCGGTAAACTTCATTGCATAACCCTGTCAGACCCGGGCCGTCAGGGCGGCCCACCCCAAAGCGAACACATCCGGAATGTACTGGCCCCTCCGGCCCTGGCTCCACAGCAGTCGGAGGTGCGCCATGTCCCGTCCCCCCAGACCAGCCCTTCTCTTCCCTCTCTTCCTCGCAGCGCTCCTGCTCCTGTCCCTTCCCGCCCCCGTGCAGGGGGACGGCCCCCTCAAGGTCGACCCCTCCCTGGCGCGGCCGGCCGGCGAGGCCTCCAGGGGCCTGATCCGCCGGGACGCCTCGGGCAAGGTCCAGATCTACGTCCATTACGATCTCTCCCTGGCGGGCGGAGACCCGGCAGGCCCCCTCGAGGACCTGGGCATGGCCGTGGAATTGGTCAGCCCAATGCTGGGGGTGGTCCAGGGGTGGCTGGACCCCGGCCTCCTCGGCGACGCGGCCTCACTGCCCTTTGTAACCCGCATCACCAGGCCCAGCTACGGGACCATCAACGCCGGACCCACAACCTCCGAGGGAGTGTCCATCCACCGGGCCGGCGTCGTCCACGGCCTGGGCTTCGACGGCGGAGGCCTCACCGTGGGTGTCATCTCCGACGGGGCCGACAGCTACCAGGCCGCCCAGACAGCCGGGGACCTGCCGGCCGCCCTCACCCTCTACGGCACGTGCACCGCCCCCACCGCCTGCGACGAGGGCACCGCCATGCTGGAGATCGTCAACGACATGGCGCCGGGGGCCGACCTGGCATTCTGCGCGGGGCTCAACACCACGGCCGAGTTCCTCCAGTGCCTGGCCGATCTCACCGGCCACGGCGTCCAGGTCATCGTGGACGACGTTATCTTCTACGAGGAGCCGTACTTTTCCGACGGCGTTCTGGCCCAGAGCGTCCAGGCGCTGCTGGGCAGCGTGGTCTACGTAACCTCGGCAGGCAACGACAGCCTCAGCCACTACGAGTCTCCCAAGACGGGAGGCGGTTTCGAGCATGACTTCGGCCTGGCGTCCGGGGGTGCGCCC
>CP070682.1:739879-745175 GCA_020352595.1 bacterium
ACCACCAGCTGATGGTGGAGCGTCAGGCGCTCCAGGAGACGAACACGGCCCTGAGGACGCTCACCGCGAGGATCGAGGAGGAGAAAAGGGAGGTTTTCAGGGACATCCGCGACAACGTGGAAAAGGTCCTCATGCCCATCCTCCACGAGCTCTACATGGTGGTGCCCAAGTCCCAGCGCAAGTTCGTGGAGCTGCTCAGGGACAACATGGATGAGATCACGTCACCCTTCGTCAGCCGCCTCTCGAACCAGTTCCAGTCCCTGACGCCCACCGAGATCCAGATCTGCAACATGATCAAGAGCGGCCTGCGGACCAAGGAGATCGCCGAACTGAGGGGGATCTCCCCCTCCACCGTGCACCGCCACCGGGAGAGGATCAGGCACAAGCTCGCCATCACCAACAGTGACGTCAACCTGGCCACTTTCCTCAGGATGAGAATGTAGACCGATACCGCCGGACGCGCTCCGGGACCGGGTCCCCTTTCAACAGGCACCCTCAGCCGCCCTGCGCGACGGAATGCCGACGGCGGCTCACCCTCCACGCATCCGCAGTATCCTTTCCAGGATGCCGGCGTCGGCATTGTCCCTCTGGCCGGGGGAGGCGCGCTTGACCGCGATGAGGTCCACGAGGGAGAGGACCGGTATGGTGAGCCTGTCGCACCTAACCTCGAGCCGGCGGGAAAAGGCCGGATCGAAGGCCATGTCGCCGGAGGGGGCCGCCTTCACAGGGATCCCGGACTCCTGCCCGGATCTGAACGCCCAGGTGGGGACATCTCCCCCGACCGTCAGGGGGTCGGCCGTGCCGTCATGCCCGGCCGGCACCCAGCCCTTCCGCCCCAGGACCTCCAGGAACCCGGAGGGAACGCCCGCCGCCGGGTCCGTCACCAGTTCCAGGATACCCACAGCGCGGCCAACGCCATAAAAGTTCAGTGCCGCATCCCCCCCAAGCAGGTACCTTACACCAGCCGAGTTGAGGCCCTCCAGCAGCTCGAGGCAGTCTTCGGGTATCACACGCGAGACCAGGTTCTTCCAGTCCTGCGGCCCGAGGAGGGCGAATAGCGAGGGGGAGTGCCAGTCCACGGTTATGAGGTTGAGGGTAAAAGGTAAAGAGGGAAGGGCCCTCCCGCAAGGGCGCGGAAGATGCGGCGTCCCTCTCCTTCCGCCTGGTCCGTCACGGCCTGGGGTCCAGGGCCAGGTACTTTTCCGGCAGCCTGGGTTCGCCAAGAAGGCTCAGATTGGGCACGGGATACCGGTAGGTGCCCTTCTTCCGCATGATGGCCAGCGCCTCCGTGATGGGCTCGAAGCGGCTCCGGGGGATGAGAAAGGACATCTCGTGGTCCTGGGACCCCGCGAAGACCCTCTCCCCCGAGCACGGGATCATGTACGTGCACTCGTCCGCCTGCATCACCCCCGCGATCCAGGCGGCGCACCCGAAGCGTCCCGTGCTCGATGACCCGACGCCCGGACCGTGCCCGTAATTGGCCGCGTGGACAAGCACCAGGATCTGGGCCGGATTTCCGTACACCACGGCAACGTGCGGCTCGAACTCGGCACGGCTCAGGGGCGCGATGAGGACGCGGTCGAACTGACCCACGGGATGCCTGGGGTACTGGGCCTCCATCTTCCTGGCAACCTCAGGGCTGTCCTGGTAAAGTTCGGCCACCGCTCCCTCCAGGAAATCATCGGCCTCGATGAACCCCGCGGCCACGCTGGCCAGGGGGCAGGCCTGGTTCTCCCTCCCGAAGACAAGCCCCCAGCCGAATATGCGCGCCATGTTGAGACCCTGGCAGACTGCCACCCGGTGGCCCAGGTCGGCAGCCGGCCTCCTGACCTTCTGCCCGACCTCCTCCCCTGGTCCCATCATCCTGACAGCCACGGGCAAAGTGGCGGGCTTGACGTTCCTGTCGATGGCTTCAACGAGCCTTGCGGCGGCTTCCGACATGATCACCTCCCGGGCTGCGGGGACCGGCGGGGCGAGGCGCCCCCTTCACTCCCCTCCCGACGTTGTGCACCTGAGCGGCCGGCCGGCGCCGAAGGGAACCCCCTCGGGGCCTTTCCTCCGGACATCCCGTCAGTGCAGGTGCCCTATTCTCATCCTCCTGCGCTCCGCAGGTCATTCTCCATGGCCTTCAGAAGGACCTTGCTGGTGGTGGTGGCTCCCGTGATGGCCTCCACCGCCGGGCTCTGCATCCCCACCGCCCTGGGAAGGACGCCTTCGGCCAGGCGGGCATAGAGGTTGTCCCGGTTCTCAACGGCACGGACCGAGACGATCATGCCCTCGAGCACCGTGACCTCCACCACATAGGTGAAGGTGCCGTCGCTGGCCTCGCCCCGGTAGGTCCCGTCGGCAAGACCTGCGGCCTCCACATGGGAGATGGTCATGGTCCGGAATCGCCTGAGCACCACGGCGTTGGCCGCCGCCAGGCTCACCACCGCCACGAGCACCAGCACCACGGCGACACGAACCGTCCGGGGGCGGACCTTGAATGCTCGCTTCCAGCGGCCCCAGGGTTTGAGGACCGAGACGAAGACCATGGTACCCAGCGCCAGTACCAGGATCGTCGCGGCCCCCGTGGCCTGTCTGAAGAGGGAGCCGTAAAGATCTCCGGCCCCGGTGACGGCAAAGCCGCCGTCGGCCAGCGCCGTCATGCCCCCCACTGCCGGCCCCAGCCATCCCCAGTTCAGGGCGACGAGGCCCGCGGCAAGCAGCCACTTGGCCGTCACCCAGTAATGACGGGCGAAACCCCAGTGGGAGAGCAGGGAAAAAAGGAGGCCGGTGATCACCAGACCGATGAAGGGGACCTCCACCGTCCAAATCCAGATGGTTCGCAGCAGAAGCTCAGCGGTCAGGTGGTCGATGAGATCCCCGAGCCGGTACTTCATGGCCTGAACGGCCAGGATCCCCGCCGTACCCCCCAGGCACAGGCCCGCGAGGACGAGGTGCGCCCCCTTGAGCCACCTAAGGCCCCTGTGACCCAGCATCCATGTCATGAAAAGAGTATAACAGCACCCCGCGTGGCACAATCAAGGGCGAAGAGGGGGAAGGGAGTTCGAAGTTCGGAGATCTCGCTCTGACACCGGCCAGAGGCGCAGCGGACAATTTCAAATTTCAGGTTTCAAATTTCAAAGGGTGCCTGAAAGGACTTATCGCCTGGTCGCCCACTCTTCCATTCACCCCCTTCCCCTTCCCTTCCTCCCCCATCCGGGGAAGAACATGGGCACCTGCCTCTGGTACTGCCTGTACTCCTGGCCGAACTCCTCCACGAGCTTCCTCTCCTCCAGGTGCGCTCCGACGACGAGGTAGGCCGTAAGGACGAGGTTGGTGACCAGCGCCGAGGGGTCCAGGGGGCGGGCCCAGAGGATGAGCATGCCCCCCGTGTACCAGGGGTGTCTCACCACGCCAAGGATGCCGGAAACGTCCAGTCCCCCCGTCTGGGTCAGGCCCTTGCCGGAACTGCCCTCCCTTAACTGCCGGACACCGAGGAACTGGAGGAGGTCATAGTGCAGCGCCCCGGAGACGAAGAGGGCGAGGGCGCTGATCACGAGGAGGACCTGTGGAAGGCGCCAGGCCCCTGACCAGGTGAAAAAAGGGGAGGTGCGAAGGGTCGCCGAGTAGAGGATGACTGGCACGATGGTCAGCAGGGACACGGTGTTGTAAATGATCCGGAAATAACGCATGCGGTCCCGGTGGCATTCTTTCATGCGGGCCATCACCCTGCCGGAAATGAGCGCGCTGTGCAGAGTGCACCAGGCGGTCCAGAGCAGGGCAAGCAGGATATATCTCTTCATGGGTGAAGGCGTGCGATGACGGGTGTGTTTCCCGGGTCACCGTCCGGTCCCGAATCCGTCCCGCCGTCCGCCCTCCGGCTGGGCGGCCGGAACCTGTTCCGCTCATGTCCCGGGCCTGCGTCCTCCCCCCGCGGATCTGGGGGTATGGGGGTCCTGCCTCCAGACTAATGGGAAACGCGCCCGGGCACAAGCCTCCCCGGGCGGTCGGTATCCTGTCCGGGACAAAAAAAAGCCCGGAGGCCGCATGGGCCTCCGGGGCTCTTCCGTGGTCTTTTCGCCGGGGGATTACAGGCCTACGACGTTGCTGGCCTGCGGTCCCTTGGGGCCGTCCACGACCTCGAAGGTCACCTTCTGTCCCTCGGTGAGGCTCCGGAAGCCCTGGGACTGGATGGCCGAGAAGTGCACGAACACATCCGGTCCGTCACTGCGCTCGATGAAGCCGAAACCCTTCGAGTCGTTGAACCACTTCACTGTTCCTTCTGCCATCTTACTACTCCTTGTTCTGTTTTTTGTAGCGCTTCGGAACAGCTCTCATCAGCCCTTCAAAAAAGATCCTGAAGCCCAAAGCCCAGGACCTGCGAACGCCTTCCTAAAGCTTTTCCGTACCTACAAAACCCTGTATTCACCTGCGGACCATCCCGCAGGCGACATTGCTTCTACGCCCTTTACAGAAAAAGCGCAAGAAAAAAATCGTTCCCTGATCAGGGGATGCCCGGGGCCCTTTCCGTGAGAAGGGTGCCGCCGGGAACGGGCCGGCCGCATCACCCATTGCCGGTCCCGTCCGTCAGTCACTGGATTCCTCGCTGTCCGAGTCGTGGCCGCTCCCTTCATCGCCGGTCCCGCCGTCGCCCTCTGGATCGCCCTCCGGGCCTTCCTCGCCGGAGTCATCGTCCGAGGTCTCCTCCCCCCCGTCAGAGCCGGTCTCACTCTCTTCTTCATCCCCTTCCCCCTCATCGTCGTCGTCATGGAGGTCTTTATCGGTGCCGCCGTTACGGCCTCCGGAACTGTCTTCCACGAACCTCCTGAGGTCCTCGGCGGACTCCCCCCTTCGGGACCTGTCCGAGATCTCCCTGACGAACCTTTCCACATCCTGTCTGTCGGCCTTGCGATCCCTGGCCAGATCCGTCGCATAACGACCGAGGGTGTCGGAGTCTACACCGTAGCCGCCGCCCGTTTTGACGGCCTCCATGACCTGGCTGGGCGCGACCCTTCCGGCAGGTCCCCTGCCGGCCATGGCCTCGAAGACCCTCTCTATGGCCCGCCGGTCCACCCCCGCGGCCACGGCGTCGGCCGTGTTGACGATGAGTTCCTCTCTCTCGGCTGGCCCGACAGGGACCCTGTCGGCCTGACCGACTGCGAACTGCAGCCTTTCCTCCACCTTTCCCAGGGCCCGGATGATGTTCTCCTCCCCGACATCCTTGGCAAGACCCTCCATGATCTTGCCCGTGAGCGGCGTCGTCGGGATTCCCCGACCGCCCGCTTCGGCCAGGACCCGGAGCATCCCTGCC
>CP070682.1:745275-749733 GCA_020352595.1 bacterium
ACCTACGCGGTCGAGGGGGGGACCACCAAGAGCTTCCACAACATCAAGGGCCTCGTCTATTCGAGGCCCGAGCTTGCCGATGAGCTTCTGGACATGCTGGCCGTGGTGGTCGCCGACTACCTCAACGCGCAGATCCAGGCCGGTGCGCAGGCCGTCCAGATCTTCGACACATGGGGCGGGATCCTGGCTGACGACGAGTACGTCCGTTTCGCCCTCGAGCCCACGAAGAAGGTCCTCTCGCGGCTGAGGCGCCAGGGGGTGCCCGTCATCTACTATCTCAACAACGGCTCCTACCTGGCGCATCACATGGATGGCCTGGAGGTGGACGTCATCGGCGTCGACTGGCGGCAGGACATCGGCCAGGCGCGCAGGACCTTCGGACGCTCCAAGGCCGTCCAGGGCAACCTGGACCCCACGGTGCTGTTCGCCTCCCCCCGGACCATCCGGGAAAAAGCCCGCGAGATCATGGAAAAGGCGGGCCCCGAACCCGGGCACATCTTCAACCTGGGCCACGGCATCCTTCCGCAGACCCCCATGGAGAACGCCATAGCCCTCGTCAACGCGGTCCACGAATACAGTCGATAAGCCATGGAGCCGGGGGGCAGCAGATGTGCCGTCCTGCTTCTGAACATGGGGGGACCGGACTCCCTGGACGCCGTCCGCCCCTTCCTGAACAACCTCTTCCGGGATCCTGCCATCATCAGGCTGCCTGGTCCTCTCAGGGGGCCCCTTGCCGCGTACCTGGCCGCCAGGCGGGCCCGCAAGGTCCGCCCACGCTACGAGCTCATCGGCGGACGCAGCCCCATCGGGGAGATCACAGCCGACCAGGCCATGGCCCTGGGGGAGGCCCTCGGCCCTCCGTTCGGGCCCGTCCTGCCCGCTTTCAGCTACTGGCATCCCTTCATCTCCGAGGCGGTGGCCCGTGCCCAATCCTCGGGAGCCGCGGCCATCGTGGCCCTCTCCCTGTATCCCCAGTACTGCAGCGCCACCACCGGCACCTGTCTCGAGGATCTTTCCATGGTCCTGCCCGGCACTCCCTTCGAATCGGAGATCAGCATTATCGATTCCTGGCCCGCGGAGCCCGGCTACCTCGACGCCCTCGCCGCCACTGCCAGGGAAGCGCTGGAACGCATTCCCGCCGACCGGCGGGACGAAGCGGTCCTCCTCTTTTCGGCCCACGGCGTGCCCATGTCCCTGATCCACAGGGGCGACCCCTACCTGAGCGAAACGCTGAGCACCGTTGAGGGGGTTGCCCGGCGGCTGGGAGGCAGGGAGCACCACCTGGCCTTTCAGAGCCGCCTTGGACCGGTCAAGTGGCTGGAGCCGTCTCTTCCCACGATGCTCCGGCATCTGGCCGGAAAGGGGGCCCCGCCCCTCGTGGTGGTCCCCGTGTCCTTCGTTTCCGATCACATCGAGACCCTCTACGAGCTCGACATCCAGCACCGCGGCATGGCAGAGCAGCTGGGATTCACCATCTACGAGAGAGCCCCGGCCCTCAACACCAGGCCGGACTTCATCGCAACCCTGGCGAAGCTTGTCCGCACGGCACGGCCGTCGCAGTCCGCCTAGCGGGCCCCCCGAACCGCGCCCGGGAGCCCGCCCCGATGGCTGCGCCACCTGCGCGCCTGCCGCAGCAAGCAGCCGAAAGCAGGCATCCGGCCCGAAAACAGAAAATACTGCTTGACGGAGACATTTCTTGGCCCTAATATTTAGGACAACTAACTATTAGGAGCCATAACATTATGTCCGACCCCATTCACACCATTGCCCGCCTGTACCCCCGGCTCATGCGCGTGATGGGCCATCTCAGGGGGGCCGTGGACGACACCATGGACCTGACGTTCAACCAGTACAAGACGCTCCTGTCCCTGTCGGACTCGGGTCCATGCACGCTAAACAGCCTCAGCAGGGACCTCGATGTGGCCACGAGCTCCGCCAGCCAGATGGTGGACCGCCTCGTCGTCATGGGGCTGGTGGAGCGCACGCCCGGCGACGAGGACCGTCGAAGCGTGGTGCTTCGGACATCCGCCGAGGGGGAGAGGCTCCTTGAGAAGGTCCGGGAGGACATTCTCCGCAGGTACCAGGGCCTGTTCCGACACCTGGGCCACAGCGAGCAGTCCAACCTCGCCGGTGCCATCCACACCCTCGTCCGC
The DNA here is from genome assembly GCA_020352595.1 of bacterium. Lineage (GTDB taxonomy): Bacteria > BMS3Abin14 > BMS3Abin14 > BMS3Abin14 > BMS3Abin14. The sequence continues at coordinate 747,429 of CP070682.1, forward strand.
ATCCTGGAAAAGGCGCTCACCGAGGAAGAAAGGGGGAACTGACCATGCCTTCCGGCACCAGGCGGATCGCTGTCATCGGGGGCGGCATATCGGGCCTTGCCGCCGCCTATTTCGTCACCAGGATGGCCCGCCAGCAGGGACGTCCCGTGCGCGTGGATCTCTTCGAAAGGGAGAACAGGCCGGGCGGGAAGTTCGACGCCACCCGCAAGGACGGATACATCGTGGAGGCCGGGCCCAACGGCTTTCTCGACAGCAAGCCCTGGACCCTCGACCTCGTCAGGGAGCTGGGCATGGAGGACCGCCTCCTTCCCAGCGACCAGGCGGCGGCTCGGCGCTTCATCTACTCGCGCGGCAGGCTCCACGAGCTCAAGGCGTCACCCCTGTCCTTCTTCCTGGGTGGCCCCCTTTCCGTGTCCGGGCGCCTGAGGATCATCGGCGAGCTCTGGGCGCAGCCCACGCCCAGGGGAAAGGACACGACGCTGGCCGAATTCGCGACACGACGGCTGGGCAGGGAGGCCCTGGAAAGGCTGCTCGACCCCATGGTCTCGGGCATCTTCGCCGGAGACCCCCGGCGCATGAGCCTGAGGGCGTCCTTTCCCCGCATCGCAGAGCTCGAGGAGCAATACGGCGGCCTGACCAGGGCGATGCTGAGCATCGCGGCCGAGAAGAGGAAGGCCAAGAGGAGGGGCGACGAGGTGGTGGGATCCTCGGGGCCGTCAGGACCCGGCGGTGTGCTCACCAGCTTTCTGGACGGGGTCTCGGAGCTTTCCGACAGGCTGGCCCTTCACATCGGGGAGGGCCTTCACACCGGTGACAGCGTCAACTTCCTCAGAAGGGGCAACGGGGGCTGGAAGATCATCACCCAGGAGGGGGAAGTTGACGTCGACTGCGTCATCCTGGCCACGCCCTCTGACGTGAGCGCTGCCATCCTCTCGGACGCGGCGCCCGAGTCCGGGGCCATTCTCTCCAGGATCCCCTATTCCCCCATGGCGGTGGTCGGGCTGGGCTACGACATCCCCGACCTGGGCACGCCTCCCGACGGTTTCGGATACCTTATTCCCAGTGTCGAGGGACGCCGGATCCTGGGAGCCCTCTGGACGTCGAGCATCTTTCCTGGATACCGCTCGCCCCCCGGCAAGTTCCTTCTCCGCGCCATGGTGGGTGGTGCCAGGGACCACGATACTCCCTTCCTCCCCGATGAGAAGCTGGTGGAGATGGTCAGGGGCGAGATCTCCGCGACCATGGGGCTGTCGGCCCGGCCGACCTTCTCCTCCATCGTCAGGTGGAGAAAGGCCATCCCTCTGTACACCGTGGGGCACCTGGAAAGGGTGGAGGAGGCCGAGGGGAGGCTGCCGGGCGGCATCGTCCTTGCCGGCAACGCCTATCGGGGCGTCGGCATCAACGACTGCATCCGCGAATCGGAAAAAGCGGCCAGAAGTGCCCTGGAATCGCTGGGCCAGCAGGGAGCGTGACGGGGACCACCCCTGGCACTTCCTTCAGGCCGGCAGGGTGTCCTCGGCGAACCGCCTGATCTTCTCCCTTGTCCTGGAGTCGATGATGATGAACCTCAGCCCGTGCAGGTAACGCTCATCCCTCTTCTGGACGTAGATGATGTCGGTACCCACCATCAGCTCCTCGCTCCCCCCCGGCAGGGTGAAAACAATCTTGAGGATGTCTCCAACGGAGAGGGGGCGGTCCAGCATCAGCCCGACACCGCCCTCGCCCAGCTCCCTGATCTCCCCTGTCAGCAGCTCCTTGCCCGTGGTGGCCTCGGCCACAACGCTGCACGTCACCCGCCTGTAGGCCCTCGGGTTGGCTTCCAGCAGGGCCTGGACCCTCTGGTACAGAAGGCGCGGGTTGACAGGCTTGAGGAGAAAGTCGTCACACCCCATTTCCAGATAACCGGCCACATCCCCTATGTTGGGTGCACGGACGAGGGCCATGACGGGAACCCGCCCCAGCTCCGGAATGGACCTTATCTCCCGGACCAGCTCGGGCGTGTCTCCTGAGAGCATGCCGCAGTCCAGAACCACCAGGTCCACGCTGTCTTCCTGTCTGAGGGCCGCCAGGAGCTCGTCTCCTCCCCCCGCATCAACGACCTTGTACCCGAAGTTGGCGAGCATGGACGACACCTGCTCCCGGCTCTCCCGCGCAGGATCGGCCAGGAGGACGGTCTTGGTGCTCCGCGTGTCCTTACCCATACGGACCTCCGGTGGCGGACGCGGACGATGGGCACGATGCCGCAAGGGGACAGGATCCGCAATCCGTTCTCGACGGCCGGCAGAGTTGCCGGCCCAGTTTTATG
>CP070682.1:749833-753781 GCA_020352595.1 bacterium
CTTGAGGCCCATGTTGACGTAGAGGAGGGACTGTACGGCGGATCGGATGGAGGGAAGGGATTTAACCTTCATAAAGCACCTCGCTGCGACCTCATATCTCGGATCTCAAATCCGGACCACACGATCCAAGGCAACATCACGCCCACTCACTGAGTAAGGTCACAGGCCTTCTTCCAGCGCGTTGGATCCGGTTCCTTGAATGAAAAAAACTTTTCCGTGACACCGGACTCCAGACACCGATACCTTTATTCTTCCAGCTGTTTTATCCCCAGCTGCTTGATCTTCCTGTGCAGGTTGCTCCGCTCGAGCCCCACCTGTTCCGCCGTCCTGGAAATGTTCCATTCGTTCTCGTCCAGGCGGTCCTTGAGAAACTGCCTTTCGAAACGCTCCCTTGCTCTGCGGTAATCGGTCTCCACGGTCTCGACATCGTCAGGGCGGCTGCCGGCATGCTTTCGGACCTGGGGCTGCCTGACGGATGGCGGAACCGTGGAGAGTTCGATGATGTCGGTCTGGGCGATGATGGCCAGCCTCTCGACGACGTTGCGAAGCTCCCTCACGTTTCCCGGCCATGGGTACAATACCAGAGCCTGCTCAGCCTGGGGGCTGAGCCGCAGATTTTGTTTGCCGTACATCCGGCCGTACTCGGCCAGGAACCGGTTCAGCAGAGGGGGGATGTCGTCCTCCCTCTCCCTCAGGGGTGGAAGGTGGAAAGGGAAGACATTGAGCCTGAAGAACAGGTCCTCGCGGAACCTGCCCCGGGAGATCTCCTCGCCGAGAGCCTTGTTGGTGGCGGCGATGACCCGAACGTCCACGGAAATGTCCCTGTTGCCGCCCACCCTCTGGAAGACCCTTTCCTCGAGTACCCTCAGGATCTTGGCCTGCGTGGCGAGGCTCATGTCGCCGATCTCGTCCAGAAAGAGTGTCCCGTTGTGCGCCAGGTCGAACTTCCCCATTTTCCTGGTGGTGGCTCCAGTGAAGGCACCCCTCTCGTGGCCGAAGAGCTCACTCTCGATGAGCGTGTCCGGTATGGCGGCGCAGTTCACCGCCACGAAGGCCTGAGCCTGCCTCTTGGAGCGTGCGTGTATGGCCCTGGCCAGGAGCTCCTTGCCCGTGCCGTTCTCGCCCGTTATGAGGATGGAAGCCTGCGTCGGGGCCACGATCCTCACCTGATCGAGGATCCCCTTTATCTGCTGGGAGATCCCGATGAACTCGTGCTGCTGCTCCTGTCCCCCCCTGAGCGCCCTGTTCTCCTCGACCAGCGTGCGCTGGCTCAGGGCGTTGCGGATGACCAGGGTCAGCCTGTCGATGGAAAGGGGTTTTTCCAGAAAGTCATAGGCACCCAGTTTGGCGGCCTTGACGGCCGTCTCGATGGTCCCGTGTCCCGACATGATGATGACCGGAAGGTCGGCGTCGAGCTGCTTGATCCCCTGGAGGACCTCTATTCCGTCCAGGCCGGGCATCCAGATGTCCAGAAGGACGCCGTCCGGCTTCTCCGATGTGACCATGGCGAGGGCCATCTGGCCGTCCGCGGCCTCGATGACAGAGTAATCCTCATCCTCGAGAATGGTCCTGACGCTGTCACGCACCCTCTGCTCATCATCCACGATGAGGATGAGCGCTCGGGAGCCGGGAACCTGATCCTTCTCGTAAACCATGTCTCAGACCCTCCTCACGGGATCTATATCCACCGGTATCCTCACCGTGAAGACAGCCCCACCGTCGGAGCCCGCGCTGCAGCGAAGGGTTCCCCCGTGCTCCTCCGTGATGCGCTGCGCAATGGCCAGCCCCAGACCGGTGCCGCCCTCCTGGGTGCTGAAATAGGGTTCGAAGATCCGGTCCATGAGATCCCCCGGGATCCCTGAACCGTTGTCGGCCACCGATACGGCCACCATCCCTTCCGCCTCGAGCAGGCTGGTGCTCACCCTGACCATCCCTTCCTGTCCCCTGTCCCGCACCGCCCGCAGGGCGTTGTCCAGGAGGTTGATGATCACTCGCCTCATCTGTTCACCGTCGAAGCTCATTCTGGGAAGGCTCTCGCCGAGGGTCACCTCGATGCGTCCTTTCCTCTCCCCCGCCTCCCTGAACAGGGCGACGGCGTCCTCCACCGCCCTGTTGATGTCTCCGGGCAGCGGTTTGAGCACCGGGAGCCTGGCGAACTGGCTGAACTCGTCCACGAGGCTGCGCATGGCTTCCACCTCCCGGATGATGGAGTCGGTTCCCTCCCTGAGGACCTGGCCCTCGGAGGTCCCGACGCGACCCTCCAGCTTCCTGCGGATCCGTTCAGCGGAAAGCTTGATGGGGGTCAGCGGGTTCTTGATCTCATGGGCGATGCGCTTGGCCGCCTCCGACCAGGCGGCCTTTCTCTGCGCGTTGACCAGCCTGGTCATGTCCTCGATGACGAAAACCGTACCCACGGTGTTGCCGGAGGTGTCCGTCATGACGCTGGCGTTGACCAGCAGTATGAGCGGGGCGCCCCTGACAGCCACCGGCACCTCCTTCCTGATGCTGGTGACCCCCTCCTCCCGAAGCTCCTGAAGAATGCTCTCCAGGAGGGAGGCGTGCTCGGGGGTGAGGACCCTGGAGTAGTGCCTCCCGAGGATCTCCTCCGCGCTGATGTCGAACATGACCTCGGCGGCACGGTTGAAGGTGTTGATGCGCTTTTGAAGGTCCAGGGACACCACGCCCGTGCCCACGTTGCGGAGCACCGTCTCGATGTAGGCGCGGCGCTGCTCGTTCTCGCGGTAGGCTTTCTCCAGGCTTCGGTTGGTGGCCTCGAGCTGCTCCGTCATCCGGTTGAAGGCCGCCACGAGGATGCCGATCTCATCCGAGGCCCTGCTGTCGATGCGCACCGTGAGATCGCCCGCGGCCACCTTCTCCGCACCCTCGGCGAGAAGACCGATGGGCACAGTGATCCCCCGCGCCAGGTAGAATCCGAGCCAGACGGCCGAGAAGAGGATGAGAAGGGTGATGAGCAGCAGGTAGGCCAGGTAGTTGGACCTGATGGGGCTCTTCTGGAGCTTCATCTCGGTGTAACCGCGATATGTCCTTGCGACAGCTTCGGACTTCTGCCGGATGTCCTGGGGAAGGTGGGTGGAGACCACCACCGCACCCTGCCCTCTGTTCAGGCGTACAGGCGCCGAAGCCCTTATGTACTCCCCCTTGTCTGCGCTGGTCACCCCGTCGATGACGCGCCCCACCAGAGCGTTCTGGACCAGGCTGCTGTTCCCGTACACGAAGTTCTGCGGACTCGTCCCGTCCCAGGCCCTGGCAAGGAAATGCCCGTCGGGGTCGAAGAGCTCCACCATGGACAGGGAGTAGTCCTTCCTGAGCTCTTCCAGACGGTCACCGAGGGCCTTTCCCTCCTCCATGGATCCGACCTTCTCGCTCACGCGCTGGGCAAAGACACGGTTATAGGCCGTCACGGTGGAATAGTAATCCTGTGTCACGCTCAATGATCCCTCCACCGCCTGCTCGATGTTGAGGTTGAACCAGTACTCGATGCTGTCGTTGATGAACCCCTTGGCCACGAAAAAGAGGAGGATGGTGGGTATGAGAGAAAAGCCGACGAAGATCAGGACGAGACGCGTCCGCAGGTGATAACCGAAGGCACGTCTCTTGCCCTCGTAGAAGAGTTTGATGGCGTTCCTTGCCAGGAGGAAGACGAGCACCGTCAGAAGAAGGATGTTGATGTTGATGAGGAAGAAGATGAAGAGGTTGCCGCCCTTGGGGTCGAAATCCCTCAAGGACCTGTAGCGTCCTCCCAGGAAGAGAACCAGGGCGATGAGCACGAGCAGGACCAGAATGGCTGTCCACCTGCTGCGGTTGTCCTTGAGCTTCCACGAAAAGAGGGCCATCCTCGGATCCTCCTCAATAGGTGAAATCGACCTGCACCCAGGGGGTCTCCTGGTTGAAGATGGTGGTGAAGAAGAAGAGGTACCCGAGAACGGA
>CP070682.1:753881-761515 GCA_020352595.1 bacterium
CTGACGCCGGACTGCACCTTTTCCCCGACAGGTTGAGGGGCGTCCCTGGAGCGATTATACTTCGGGGAGAGGATACGGACATGACCTTGCGACACGCTCTGGCAGCGACAGTCCTCTTCGCGGGCCTGTTCCAGGCGGTCTCCCCGGCCGCCGGCGACCGGTGCCCCCCGACGCGGCCCGACGCCGAGGGCCCCTTCTACAGGCCTTCAGCCCCGGTCCGCGAGAGCACCGGCAGCGGCCTGGTCATCGAGGGGACGGTGCGGACGGCGGGGTCGTGCGCCCCGGTTGCGGGCGCCCGCGTCGAGTGGTGGCAGGCCGGGCCGTCCGGGCAGTACGACGACGACCACCGGGGCGCCCGTGTCACCGGCAGCGACGGGCGGTTCCGCATCGAGACGGACGTACCGCCCCCCTACCAGGGGCGGCCGCCCCACGTGCACTTCAAGGTCTTCGCCGCCGGGCACCGGACCCTCACCACCCAGGTCTACCCCGAGGCCGGCCGGACCACCGTTCCCATCGACTTTGTCCTGACAGCGGATTGACGGCCCCATGCCTGCCCGGCCCTACAGGGACCTTTCCCGCTGCGTCCTGTGCGAGCACCGATGCGGGGCCGACCGCCTGGCGGGTGAGGAGGGGGTGTGCCGCGTGACGGAGCCTGTCGTGGCCTCCCGCTGCCTGCACCCCGCACCCCCCGAGAGCTACACCGTGTTCCTGGCCGGGTGCAACTTCAAGTGCCTCAACTGCCAGAACTGGTCCATCGCCCACTACCCTGACAACGGACAGCCGGTGGAAGGGTACGTGGAGCCGGCCTTCCTCGCGCGTGAGTGCGTCCGCTACCTCGAGTCTCCAGACGGCAGGTTCATGGGGGCCGACCGCATCTTCTTCTCGGGAGGGGAGGCCACCATCCACCTGCCCTACGTCGAGGAGATCGTTGCCGAGGCGCGGGGGCTGCGCCCAGGTGTCAAGGTGAACTTCGACACCAACGGATTCATGACGGAACAGTCGCTCCAGAGGATCCTCGCCTTCGCCACCTCCCTCACCTTCGACATCAAGGCCTTCTCCGACGAGGTCCACAGGGCCCTGACGGGGGCTCCTGTCGACCCCGTCCTCAGGAACGCGGAGATCCTGGCACGGCGGGCCCCCGAGAGGATCTGGGAGTTCAGGGTCCTTGTCATCCCGGGGATCAGTGACGGCGAGGTCGAGCCCATGTGCCGTTTCCTGGCCGGCCTCGGCAGGGACCTTCCCGTCTGCTTCCTCGCCTTCAGGCCCAACTTCGTCCTGGAGAGCCATCCCGGGCCCGGACGGGAACTCATGGAACGGTGCGTAGAAGCGGCCAGGCAGGCCGGCCTGCGGAGGGCGACGTGGGCCGGAGTGACGGACGTCCCGGGCCTGGCCGCGTCGGAGGACCCGGCCCTGAGGCCTTTCTACCGGACGGTCCCCGCCCGGGTCGCGGCGTCAGCCGCAGCGGCCGCCGGCTGCACGACACACCCCAGGGACTGCTACGCGTGCCTGTCCTCCCGGCAGTGCCCCGTCAAGCGGTACGTGCCGGTGAGGCAGTGCTGAGAACCGGGGGGAGGAAACGGGGAACAGGGAAGTTCCCTCTCGACAGCGCCTCGCCTCACGCCCCTTGTCAAACCATCCTCCACCGCCGCGGATGTGACGGCCAGAGGCGGCGCTTATGGCTCTGACACCGAAGGGCAGGAGGGCAGTACCTAGGACCTAGGACCTAGGACCTAGGACCTGGTACCTGGTTCCCAGGTACCAGGCACCAGGCACTGATCTCCCCATCCCCCATTCCCCCCACCCATGCCACACGCACCGTTTTCCCGTATACTTTATCCATGGACGCACACCTTTCGCGGGGGGCGCTTTTCCAGCTGGTGACAGCCCTCTCCGAGGCCATGGACCTGGTCAGCCCCCTCGTGGCGGACCACCACAGGTGGACGGCCTGGTTCGCGGTGCACATCGCGGAGGAGATGGGGCTTGAAGAGGGGGAGATCAAGGAGGTCCTCCTCGCCTCCCTGCTGCACGACGTCGGCGCCTTCTCCCTGCGCGAGCGCCTGGACACGCTCAACTTCGATCTGGAAAACCCCCACCGGCACGCCTGCCTCGGTTACACGCTGCTGAGCGACTGCCCTCCCCTGAAGAGGGAGGCCCTCGCCATCCTTGCCCACCACACGTGGTGGAAGCCCAGGAGCGAGACGGAGGTGGGAGGCAGCCAGGTCCCCGCTGCGAGCCACATCATCCATCTGGGCGACCGCGTCGCCATCCTGCTGGAAGAGGACTGCCACGTCATGGATCACGCCAGGGACATTCTCGATTCGGTGGCGGCTCGTGCGGGGACCATGTTCTGGCCGGAGGCGGTGGATGCCCTGGAGAGGATGGCCGGTGACGAGAAGCTCTGGTTCGGGGTCTTCAGCCCCGGTGCCCTGGAGTATCTCGGTTACAAGGTGGACCCGAGGCTCATGGCCATGGCGCCCGGGGACCTCGAGGGGCTGGCTGGCGTCTTCGCGAGGGTCATCGACTACCGCAGCCACTTCACCGCAACCCATTCGGCGGGTGTGGCCGCGGTGGCCGATGCCCTTGCGGGCTTCCTGGGTTTCTCGGAAAATAATCGCAGGACCATGAGGATCGCCGCCCACCTTCACGACCTGGGAAAACTGGCGGTGCCCACCGAGATCCTGGAAAAGCGCCATCGCCTGGACGAGATGGAATACGCACACGTCCGGGAGCACGCCATGCTGACCAGGAGGCTTCTGGAAAAGGTGCCCGATCTCGGATACGGGTTGATCTGGGCCGCCCAGCACCACGAGAGGCTCGACGGCAGCGGCTATCCCGATCACACTTCCGGCACGCAGATCGCCTTCGGGTCCAGGGTGGTGGCCATGGCCGACGTCTTCACGGCCCTCACGGAAGAACGCCCGTACCGCCCCGGCCTGCACAGGAAGGAGGTGCTCGACGTCCTGAGCAGGCTGACGGAAAGAGGCCGCCTTGACGCCGAGGTCTTCAGCGTGGTGCGGTCGAGGTTCGACGATCTGGACACGGTCCGTTCAGCGGCCCAGTCCGCCTCCGAGGAGGATTACACTTTCCGGATCGAGCCCTTCGAAGCGGCGGTGGTCTGAAAGGCTCCGGTCCCTCGGGACCTTGCGGTCCCCCACTTTCCCCCTTTATAGAAGGCCCCGCAGGGGATAATATTCTGGAAGGCCGCCTGCACCGGGCGAGCGAAGCACCAGGACAGTGGAACGCGGGTGCAAATCTCTTTTCGCTCCCCGACCTCCATGCCGGAGCCGGACCTGATGCCGGCGGACCTTCTCGGGGAAAGACGGGTCCGGTCCGAGGGAGGACCATGAACACCTATCTAGTGGGGGCCCCGCACAGGGAGACCTACGAGGTCATCAGGCAGTGCCTCGACGACCCGCGCCGGGTGGTGGATTACACTCCCGACTTCGAGTCCCTCAGCATCCGGTTCGCCAACAGACGCTATGACTTCACCTTCGTCGACCTCTCCCTGGTGAAACCCCTCCTGGAGGCGGGCGAGGGTTACGCCTCCATCATGGGGAACTTCCTGGGTCTCTTTCCCACCGCCCAGATCATCTTCCTCGTCAATCCCGACGAGGTCCACCTGGCGGTGGAGCTCATCAAGGCCGGCGCCTGCAACTACATCACCTATCCCCTCAACCCGGAGGAAGTGCGGTACGTCATCGAGAGCGTCCAGCGCGCCCTTCTCATGGAGATGGAACTGAGCCTTCTCAGGGACTCCTTCTGGGAGGCGGACGCCAGGGAGATCATCACGACGCGCAACCCCCGCATGAGGGAGGTCTTCGCCAAGGTCAAGTCCGTGGCGGCCACCAACGCCACGGTGCTCATCCAGGGACAGACCGGCACGGGCAAGAACATCATCGCCCGACTCATCCACCGGCACAGCCCGCGGAAGAAGGGCCCCTTCATCAGCGTCCACTGCGGGGCCATCCCGGCCAACCTCATCGAGAGCGAACTGTTCGGGCACGAGAAGGGCGCCTTCACCGGCGCCTCAAGGCGAAAACTGGGCCGCTTCGAGATCGCCCGGGGGGGGACCATCATCCTCGACGAGATCGGGACCACTCCCCTGTCGGTGCAGGTGGAGCTGCTGCAGATCATCCAGGAGAAGACCTTCACGCGGGTGGGCGGGGAGATGCCCATCGAGGTGGATGTGCGCATCATCGCGGCCAGCAACGAGAACCTCAAGGATCTGTGCGACCGCGGTCTTTTCCGCACGGACCTGTACTACCGCCTCAATGTGTTCCCCATCGACCTGCCTTCCCTTGCCGACAGGAGGGAGGACATCCCCCTCTTCGTGGATTACTTCATCCGCAAGCTCAACCGGGAATACGGCCGGGAGATCAGGGGAGCCGAACCCGAGGTCATCGAGGTCCTGGAGGGCTACGCATGGCCGGGCAACCTCAGGGAGCTGGAAAACGTCATCGAGCGGGCCTACATCCTGGAGACGGGGGACAGGATCTCCATGGGCGTCATGCCGTCTGACCTGGTGGGGCACGCCCTGTCCATGGACCAGTCGAGGGTGGAGATGTTCCTGCCCATCGGGGAGGCCCGCCAGCGCTTCATAGACAACTTCGAGCGCATCTACCTGACCGAACTGCTGCGGCGCAACGACGGCCGCGTTTCACAGACAGCGGAGGCGGCCGGGATCACCACGAGACAGCTGCAGAAACTGATGAAGAAGCACGACGTGCGCAAGGAGATTTTCCGGCGGCCTGCCGGTAAAGACGAACCATGAGTTCTCCGGTTTCAAATTAGCGAACTTCAAGTTCGCACCCCTGGTCATGGCTGTGCACTCCCCCTCGACTTGCCTTCAAATACACTAAAAATATAGAGAAATCCGCCTTGCCCTCTCCCCTGAGAACCCCTGTTCTCCTCCCTGGAAGAACACCGCGCGGGCCTCTGTGGCTGACAGGTTATTGACTGCAGCCATAAATACGAACCGAAAGTTCGCATAAAGCCCGAACGTTGGACAAAAAATCCTTTAAAATCAATAAGATACAAAGTGGCACGCCTTTTGTTATAATAGAAAAAGAAAGAATATCCTGGGGGGAATCAGTCCCGCCAGAGATGCGATCCAGAGGGAGGATCCGGATGTTAAGGAACCACGTCGAACACAGGGTTTGGGGACACCGGTGCTCCAGGGCCGCGGTTTATCACAGCCGTAAAGGAGGTCTGGCGTAGCTATGGAATCCATCGTCTTTCCCAAGAACCCCGAACCGGACGGTAGGAGGGGCGCAAGGTCCGGTCGGAAGTCGGAAGTCGCGCCCACGAAATACGCAACCAACGAAATAACAGACGGGAACACCGCGCTGGCACGTCGGCAGCCGGTGCCGGCCAAGCGAGCGTGCTCGGGAAAGTGCAGCGAGCGCGACGTCTTCAGGCGGAAGTACTACCCGGGGATCACCCAGGCTCAGTTCAACGACTGGAGATGGCAGCTGGCCAACAGGATCATCACTGTTGAACAGGTGTCAAGGATCATCGATCTCACGGATCAGGAAAGGGACGCTCTCTCAAGGGGTGTCCGCCTGCCCTTCGCCGTAACCCCCTACTACGCAAGCCTCATGTCTGCCGGCAACGCCGGAGACCCCATCCGCAGGACCGTGATCCCCAGCATAGGGGAGTTCTCCAGGAGCTTCGGCGAGGAGGAGGACCCCCTCGACGAGGAGGGGTGCAGTCCCGTCCCGGGCATCGTCCACCGTTACCCGGACAGGGTCCTGTTCATGGCCACCGGCATGTGCTCGACCTACTGCCGCTACTGCACGAGGTCGCGCCTCGTCACCGACGGTCACACGCCGGTGGGGGAAAAGGCCTGGAACGCGGCCATCGATTACATCGCCTCCCATGACGAGGTAAGGGACGTCCTCATCTCGGGAGGGGATCCCCTGACCCTCTCCGACGAGAAGCTCGAGTGGCTCCTCGCAAGGCTCAGGCGCATCGAGCACGTGGAGATCATCAGGATCGGCACCAAGGTCCCCGTGGTCCTGCCGCAGAGGATCACGTCCAAGCTCGTCTCCATACTGCGGCGTTACCATCCGCTGCTCATGAGCATCCACTTCACGCACCCGAGGGAGATCACGCCGGAGTGCGCGGCCGCCTGCACCAGGCTCGCAGACGCCGGCATCCCGCTGGGCAGCCAGACGGTCCTGCTCAAGGGGATCAACGACGACGTCTCCGTGATCAGGGAGCTGGTGCTCGGCATGCTGAAGATCCGGGTCAGGCCCTATTACCTGTACCAGTGCGACCCCATAATCGGGTCGGCCCACTTCAGGACGCCCGTGCACAAGGGCCTCGAGATCATACGCGGCCTGCGGGGGCACGTGTCCGGTTACGCCGTGCCCACCTACGTCATCGACGCCCCCGGCGGCGGCGGAAAGATCCCCGTGATGCCCGACTACGTCGTGGGGCACGAGGACGGATACCTGAAACTGCGCAATTACGAGGGGAAGATATTCTCCTATCCGGTCAGATGAAGAGGAGAGGACAGAAGATGCACATAGGGATCACCTACGATCTCAAGACCGATTACCTGAACGAGGGGCTGGGCGAGGAGGAGATGGCGGAGTTCGACCGCCCCGACACGGTGGATTCCATCGAAGGGGCCCTGAACGACATGGGCTATGCCACCGATCGCATCGGCAACCTCAGGAGCCTGGCCGCGCGCCTCGCGGCCGGCCACCGGTGGGACATGGTGTTCAACATCGCCGAGGGGCTCTACGGTTACGGCCGTGAGTCGGCGGTGCCCGCCCTGCTGGACAGCTACCGGATACCGTACACCTTCTCGGATCCCATGACCATGGGCCTGACGCTGCACAAGGGGATGGCCAAACACGTCATGCGCAGCCTGGGCATACCCACTCCCGACTTCCATCTGGTCCGCGATCCGGGGGACCTGGACGGCTTCAGCCTCCCCTTCCCGGTTTTCGCCAAGCCGGTGGCCGAGGGCACCAGCAAGGGCATCGACGGCAGCTCCCGCATCCAGTCCATGGGCCAGCTCCGCCATCGCTGCGGGCACCTTCTCACCCGCTACAGACAGCCCGTCCTCGTGGAGACCTACCTGCCCGGTCGGGAGTTCACCGTGGGCGTCGTCGCGGAGGGTTACAGACCCTCACGCACCATGGTCCTGGAGATCACCTACAGGGACCCGTCCCACGGCGGTATCTACTGCTACGAGACCAAGGAGTACTGCGAGAATCTCGTGGATTACCTGCCCGCCTCGGGTGAGATCGCCGGGCGCTGCGTGGATCTGGCCATCAGGACCTGGAACGGTTTCGGGCTGCGGGACGCCGCCCGCATCGACCTGCGCCTTGACGGTGACGGCAACCCCAATGTCCTGGAGGTCAACCCCCTTCCCGGTCTGAACCCCGAGCACTCGGACCTGCCCATCATGTGGACCAAGGAAGGCCTTCCCTACGGACAGCTCATCTCGGAGATCACGGGGTCCTGTCTGGGGAGAAATCCGTGACGGAAAGGATCCCCATACTGGTCAACGACCTGCCGGATGGCGCCCGTGCCGACGAGGCCGACGTCCTGGTCCAGGCCCAGGCCGTTGAGGGTGCCCTCACGACCCTCGGCTACGAGACCGGCATCGTTGAGTTCGC
>CP070682.1:761615-767659 GCA_020352595.1 bacterium
GGTCCGCCGCAGGGGTGGGTGCAGATCAGAGAACTGATAGATATAACAGGGTTTGGGGCCGGAGTGATAAGGGGGGCGAACCAGGCCCCAGGTACCAGGTACTTGGTACTAGGCCCCAGGCCCCAGGCCCCAGGTCCTTGGTACTTGGTCCTTGGTCCTTGGTACTAGGTACTAGGTTCCAGGCACCAGGTTCCAGGCACCAGGTTCCAGGCACCAGGCACTAGGCACTAGTTTAACTTCCCCTCCTCATCCTTCCTGTTCAGACGAGGCCTGGCCCTTGGCGGCGCCCTCCCGTCGGACGAAGATGGCCCGGGCCATCCCCTCGTCCACGGCATAGCTGCTGTGCCCGACGTCGAAGACGAAGGACGGGTATCGGCGCTGGAGGGTGATCTGCTCTCCGGGGAGGATGCCCATGGCCATGAGTTTCTTCAGCCTCTCCGAGTCTCCCGTGTGCACGTAGGCGATGGTCCCCCTCTCGCCCTGGCGCAGGTTGTTCAGGGGGGCCACGGCCTTGTCCACGAGGGTCTCGGCACGGTGGCAGCACTCCCCCACCGGCACCGGTCGTCCGTGGGGGCAGACCCTGGGATGCCCGAGGAGCTCGCAGATCTTCTCCTCGAGTCCCGGCTTGATGAGCATGTGCTCGAAGCGGCAGGCCGCGTCCTCCATCTCCTCCTCGGCCACCGTGAAGATGTCCAGGAACATCCTTTCGCTGAGCCTGTGGCGCCGGATGGTCTGCCTGGCCGCCTCGAAACCGGCGTCCGTCAGCTGGACCGAACCGTCGGTGATCCTGATGAGACCCTTCTCCTGCAGCAGAGACAGGGCGTCGTCCCCGGCGGGCTCGGCTCCGATGAGGATCCTGTCGCGCGGCACCGACTCCTCTCCCCCCTCCTCCAGTCTGGTCCAGAGAACCTCGAGGATCTCGTCGAGTACTTCGTGCACCGATTGGCTGTGTTCCACGTCAATGCTCCCTCGTCTGTGACATGCCTGAGCTGTCCCGTTAATTCTACCAGAGAAGGGCCCGATGCTCGAACCCCCGCTCCTTACTCCTACAGATTGATCCTGAAAAGGTTGAGCACGAAGTTGACCGCTCCACCCACCACGAAGGCGAAGGGGAACACGAAGCCCGCCACGATCATGGCCACCCGCCAGCCCCGTTCCTTGAGCATGACCAGGAACTGGGCCACGCAGGGAAGGAAAAGGGTCAGGGTGATGGTGGCCACGGCCAGCTGGTTGTTGGTCAAGGCCCCGCCCGTGTGGATGTCGTACAGCCCGGCCACGCCGTAGTCCCTGCGGAAGAACCCGAACAGGAACGCCTGGGCCGCCTCGGCGGGCAGGCCGATCCAGCGGGTCGGGTAACCGAGGAGGTTCAGGGCCCCCTGGAACAGGCCGGTGATGTTGCCGAACCAGATGATCACGGAGGCCAGGAGGAACAGCGGCAGGATCTCGACGAAGTACCACCGCATCCTGGTGGAGGTCTTGATCCACACGTTGGCCAGCCTGGGCAGGCGCAGCGGCGGCAGCTCCATGAAGAAGTCGGGGGACCGGCCGGGCAGGATCCTCGCCGTGAGAAAACCGATGAAGAGGAACATGAGCGCCACCGTGGTGATCCAGGTGACGATGACGCCCGGCGCATTGGCGGCCAGCCCGAAGATCACCCCCAGCTGGGCCGAACAGGGGATGGCGAGGGCAAGGAGCACCGTGGCGATGACCCGCTCCCTCACGGACTCCAGGGTCCTCGTCACCATGGTCGCCATGGTCCCGCAGCCGAAACCGAGGGTCATGGGGATCACCGCCCTGCCGGAAAGCCCGATCCTCTTGAACACCCTGTCGATGAGCATGGAGAGCCGGGGCAGGTAGCCGCTGTCCTCCACCACCGAGAAGACCAGGAAGAAGGCCCCCACGATGGGCATGACGATGGCCACCGCGTAGCGCACACCCAGTGTGAGGACACCGTAATCCATGGCCACCAGTTCCCGCAGTACGGGCCAGGGGATGAGCCTCTCGGACCACCCGTTGACGAAGGGCACGAAATAGGTCTCGAAGATGTGCCCCTCCAGGAAATCCACCACGGTCCCGGCTCCGAAGCCGCCCACGAACCTGTAGAAGCCGTAGTAGAGCACCAGGATCAGGATGGGGATGCCCGTCCAGGGGCTCATGAGGAGCCTGTCCAGCAGAGCGGGGAGCCCGTTCTTCCGGGTCTCCTGCTCCGTGACGAGCCCGTTGAGGATCTGCTCAGCCCTCCGCTGCCGCCCCATGGTCAGGTAGTACCCCACGGGGTGCGCCAGTTCCTTCTTGAGCCTGTTGAGCACCGAGAAGATCTCCTGGGCGCGGTCCGAACCGCCGGTGGAGATCATGTTGAGCACGTCCCGGTCCTCCTGGAGGGCCAGCAGGGCCGAGGCCCTGGATGAAAAGGAGCTCTCGGGCATCTGTCCGGCGATCTCCCGTGCGGCCCTCTCGATGGGAAGGCCGTAGTCCACGCTCAGGCGCCCCGAGCGGTCCGGGCACGAAGCGATGGTCTCCTTGAGCCTGCGGATCCCCTCACCCGAGATGCTCACCGTGGGGACCACCGGGATGCCCAGTTTCCTGGCCAGGCCCTCCGTGTCTATGGCAAGCCCTTGCTGACGCGCCTCGTCCATGATGTTGAGCACCAGGATGACGGGCAGTCCGGCCTCGATGAGCTGGATGGTGAAGGGGAGCATCCTCGACAGGTTCTTGGCGTCCACCACGTGGAGCACCACTTCGTGGTCCTCCTCCAGGAGCATGCGGCGGGCTACCCTCTCCTCCTCGGTGATGGGGTAAAGGGAATACATGCCCGGAGTGTCCACCACGGTGTAATCCGCACCCTCGTGGCGCATGCGTCCCTGGGACACGGCCACTGTGGTTCCCGGGTAGTTGCTGACGACGACATACCGGCCGGTGAGCCGGTTAAACAGGGCGCTCTTGCCGTCGTTGGGGTTGCCCACCATGAGCACTCGCCTGCCGGCTGCCGGTGTGCCCGTCTCCGGCCCGTGGCAGGAGGCCCGGTGGCGGTGGCGCCTCGAGAAGAACCCCCTTCGGGGCGCAGCGTGCTCGCCGTGATGGTGCCGGCACCCCGCACAGGAATGAAGTTCACTCTTCACGAAAGGCCCTCCACGTGCTCGAGGCCCTCGCGGAAGATGGTGGCCACGTGGTCGTCGCTGATGGAGTAGAGCACGTTCTTGCCTTCCTTTCGAAACTTGAGCAGCCTGCTGTTCCTGAGGATGCGCAGCTGGTGGCTCACCGCCGAATCGGACATGCCCAGGCTCTCTGAGATGTCCCTGACGCACAGTTCGAAGACGATGAGGGACATGAGGATACTCACCATCGTCAGGTCCCCGAGGAACCTGAAGGTCTCGGCCAGATCGTAAAGGACCGTCTCGAGGTCATCCCTCTCCTTCACGAGTTCGATGGGATCTTTCACATTCCCCGGGCCCATGGCTGCCTCCGCGTTGCGAATTTCAAATTCCAGGTCTCAAGTTTCCGAATTCAGATCGGGCTGTCCGTAACACTTGAACATTTGTTCATATGAACGAATGAGCAAACCTAATAACACGGGGGCGGGCGCCTGTCAACAGAAACTTGAGAGCATGCCGCATGGTTTTCATACTGAAAAGATGTGGTATGAATGGGGCAGTGCAAGGCTATTTATCCTTCGGCGTCGGCAGTATGGAGATCATGGTGCGCAGAATATCCTTGACTCGGCAGTGTCAATCCGCTATATTCACGCCCCATACCAGACTTTAACGGTCAAGTTAAGGAACGCCGGAGATGACCGCACTGAAGCTCAGAAATACCGTCGGAAAAGAGGATCGCACCGGAAGACACGCACCGGTCGACCTCTCCCGCCAAACGCGTGTGTCCATGCACACATGCGCCATGTTTATGCTCTGAGGACCGCACCGCGGACCTTGGAGCATCGCCGTCTGACCCGATACGCATCGCACTGAAAAGCTGACCTGCCCGAACCCGGGAAACCCGGGCGGGCTGCCTCCCCTGTCGCCCACCTGGCGCGGCGGGGAGGACTGACACCACAGGAGGAATACCATGTCCACCAACGGTTACCGCACGGACACCGTCGCCCTTCACGGCGGCCAGTCGCCCGACGGCGCCACGCTTGCGAGGGCCGTCCCCATCTATCAGACCACCTCGTACGTATTCAGGGACTCCGAGCACGCGTCCAACCTCTTCGCCCTCAAGGAGTTCGGGAACATCTACACGCGGATCATGAACCCCACCACCGACGTCTTCGAGCAGAGGCTCGCCCAGCTGGACGGAGGCGTGGGCGCCCTGGGCCTCGCCTCGGGGCAGGCCGCCATCACCCTTTCCATCCTCAACCTGGCGCGCAGCGGAGACGAGATCGTCTCGGCCACGAGCCTCTACGGGGGGACTTACAACCTTTTCAAGTACACCCTGAGCAAGCTGGGGATCAGGGTCCACTTCGTGGATCCGTCAGATCCCGAGAACTTCCGCCGGGCCATCAACGAGCGCACCAGGGCCGTCTTCATCGAGAGCATCGGCAACCCCAAGCTGGACGTGCCCGACTTCGAGGCCATCGCCAGGGTCGCCCACGAGGAAGGCCTGCCCCTCATCATCGACAACACGGTGACCCCCGTCCTCCTTCGCCCCTTCGATCACGGCGCGGACATCATCGTCTACTCCGCCACCAAGTTCATCGGCGGCCACGGCACGTCCATCGGCGGGGCCATCGTGGACTCGGGAAGGTTCGACTGGACTTCGGGCCGCTTCCCCGAGTTCACGCAGCCGGATCCCAGCTACCACGGCCTGGTCTACACGCAGGCCCTGGGCAGCCTGGCCTACATCGTCAAGGCCAGGGTCCAGCTCCTCAGGGACCTGGGGCCCGCCCTGAGCCCTTTCAACTCCTTCCTCTTCCTGCAGGGCCTGGAGACCCTCCCCCTGAGGGTCCGCAGGCACAGCGAGAACGCCCTCGAGATCGCCAGGCGGCTCAAGGCCCATCCCGCCGTCTCCTGGGTGATCTACCCCGGCCTTGAGGACCACCCCACCCACGACAACGTCCGCAGGTACCTGCCCCAGGGGGCGGGAGCCATCGTGGGCTTCGGAGTCAAGGGGGGCATCCAGGGCGGAGTGCGCTTCATCGACAGCCTTAAGCTCCTGTCCCACCTGGCCAACATCGGGGACGCGAAATCGCTGGTCATCCACCCAGCCTCCACCACCCACCAGCAGCTGAGCCCCGAGGAGCGGCTGGCCACAGGCGTCACGGACGATTACATCCGTCTTTCCGTGGGCATCGAGGACGTGGAGGACATCTGGGAAGACATCGAGAGGGCCCTGGAAGCGTCGGGAAAGGAGGTCGGACATGAGCATCACACCCGCGCGGCCGACAGCTCTGCCCGATAGCACCGCTCCGGCCGGCTCACCGGCAAACGGAAGTCAGACGGGCGGTTCCGCGGGACAGGTCGAACTCCAGTCGGCGACCTTCGGGGGGCCCGACCACGTTCTCAGGCTGCAGAACGGCACGAGCCTGACCCCCGTCAACGTCGCCTACGAGACCTACGGGACCCTCTCCCCGGACCGGGACAACGCCGTGCTCGTGTGCCACGCACTCTCGGGAGACGCCCACGCCGCGGGGTACTACGGCACGGATCCGGAGGAAAAACCCGGCTGGTGGGACATCCTCATCGGACCCGGCAAGCCCCTGGACACGGACCGGTACTTCGTCATCTGCTCGAACTTCCTGGGCAGCTGCTACGGGACCACCGGCCCGACCAGCGTGGACCCCGGAACCGGCAAGCCCTACGGGACGACCTTTCCGCACTTCACCATCAGGGACATGGAGGAGGTCCAGAGATGGCTCGTGGACCACCTGGGCATCGAGTGCCTCCTCGCCGTCATCGGCGGTTCCATGGTGGGCATGCAGGCCCTCCAGTGGGCCATTTCCTATCCCGAGAGGGTGCGCGGGGCCATTCCCATCGCCACCACGGCCAGCATGTCGGCCCAGGGCATCGCCTTCAACGAGGTGGGCCGCCAGGCCATCCTCAGCGATCCCA
>CP070682.1:767759-771312 GCA_020352595.1 bacterium
AGGACGATCTGCCATCCCCCATCCTCCTGGTAGGGGATGTAGCGCACGCCGAAAAGATCCTCCGGGATGTCCTGGGGTCTCTCCCCACTGTGCAGGATGGCCACCTTTCCCGCGCCGAGCCTCCCCACCAGCATGCCCAGCTTGAAGGCGATCTCGTGCTTGGGTCTCGGCTTGGCGATGACCGAGGTCAGCCCGGACAGGCCTCCCTTCTGTCCGAAGGAGGCCGTCAACAGGGCAAAGGCGACGTCCTTGATGACGGAGATGGACTCCATCCCCGGCTGGCCCATCTCGTCGAGGGTGGCGACCTTGATGCCGATCTTCTTCATGAGCGCCGTCACTGCGGTCGGGATCTCGTCGCCGCCGGACTGGAGCAGCAGGATGCCGCCGGGCTGATCTCCCGCCGGCTTCACGGACGGCTTGGCCTCCGGGGCAGGGGCGGCCCTGGGCTTGGGCTGGGCCTTGGGCTCGGCCGGCGGAGGGGGTTTCCGGGCAGGAGGGGCCTTGGGCGACGAGGAGGGCTGCCCGGGGCTGGCGGCCTCACCGATCTCCACGAGATCCTCGGGGGCGAGGTCCGGAACCTTCTCTTCCATCCCGCGAACCCGGTCCATGAGTTCGGCAAGCTCCTCCAGTCGAGCGATGGCCTTGGGAAGGCCCATCTCGTACTTGGACTGCTTCTCCGTGCGTGAATCGCCCCGGGTGATGTGACCGGCAGCGATGTGGAAATTCTCGAATTCGGCGTACTCGGGCGAACCGCTTCCGAAGAAATCCTTTACGGCCTGCGAGACCCCCGTTTCGAGGTCCGTCACCTCATCGCTGTCGAAGGGTACGATCCGCGGATCAAGACGCCGGAGTTCATCGATAATCGCCCCGAGAAGAGCCCTGCCTTTCTTGTCGGTGATGGCGCTCATGTCACCTTTCCTCCTTCACGGGCCGGGAAGCCGGAATGGACAGGCGGTGCCGGCCGATCCTTGACGCGTCCTTCCCGGAGCATGTTAGCACCTGGGGCGCCAGGGTGAAAGCCTCCGCGTTCACGGACAGGGAGGACAGCATGCCCTCCGGGCTTCGACGGGTACACCTGATCATGCGGTCCTCGGCTGCCTGAGGGTGCGGGCAGCCTGTCCTGATCATCTAGCGAAGCTTCCTGGTGGACCAGTGAATGTGGGAGATGCGCCAATCATCCCCATGACGCTCGAGAATGACCGTTTCGGCGTTCTCGTACTCTGTGGGGTTCCCCCTCACACGGGCCTTCACCCGATACACGCTCATGACAACGGGAGCCTCGCCGGCAGAAAAGGTCTCCCGTTGGAGGACCTTTCTCTGGGCGCCGGCGGAGAACTTCATGTCGGCCTCCAGATGATGGGAGGCGTACTCGTCCAGGGACATCTCCGAGGAGCCGTCCTCGAAGATGATGATATCCTCGGACAGGATCTTCAGCACGTCCTCCTTTTTCTGGTCCTTGAGGGCGGCGTGGAAACGTTCGACGACCTCCTGCGGCCCTGGCGGCTGAGCCTGAACGTCCGGCGGTGTGAAGAAGGGCGAAAGGAGCAGGATCAGCAGCGACACAGCGTATTTCATGATGGGCCTCCTTGCGTGGGAAGGAAAGCGTCCATGGCCGCCACGGTCCGGACCGCCCACGGACAATATGGCATTTTACCACAGTCACCGCCGGAGGGGGTGACGTGGAGGGAGGGGGGCAAGGAACAGGAGACAGGGTGCGCCGAACCGCCCCCGTGAATCCGAGGTATACTTGTCCGTGAGACGGGATCTCAAGGAGTCGGGAGTGCGGTAGTGGCCGATCCAGGAGGTGCTTAGGATGGTGGAACTGGACCTGGACGCGGAGGAGCGGGAGCTGCTCGCGGACATCATCGAGACACTGCTCGCGGACCTGAGGATGGAGATCGGCCGCACCGACCGCAAGGATTTCCGCGAAGGCCTTAAAAAGAGGAAGAGGATACTGCAGAAGACCCTTGCAGGCCTTCGTGGAGAAAAGTTCCCTGAAGCCGTGGTCGCGGGGGAAGAGGCGCTTCCGGCCTAGGGAGCGGGCGGCGCAGTTTTAGGTGCCCAACAGGAGGTGCTGGCCGCGGCTCCTTCGAGGGACCTTCTCTTCCCGCGGAGGATCAGCGCGATCTCCCTGCGTGCGACCAGCAGCGCTCCCGCCGCCGCCGCGCGCCGGATCTCCGACCCCCTGATATCGTAATGTTCGCCGTAGCATCCCATCCTGTGGATCCTTCGCGTCAGACCGATCATCCTGCCGAACCGCACCAGTTCCCGGCGGCCACCGTTCCCTTCCAGATTCGAGATAAGATGTGCCCATCCGTCGCCGTTGGGCCTGTCCATGTACACAGCCACCCGTTTCTCCTTCCCCGCCGGGGTGCGGCGGTGCCGCGGCATTGAGTGTGCCGCCCTGCTCCCCGCCGGAAACCCGCCTTCGTATCGCAGCCGGGTCGCGCCGCCTCAGCGGGCGCCTGCGTGATCCCTGATGATGCCTGCCGCCTCGGCATGCCCCCCCGACTCGCAGATGTCCAGGGCCGTCTGACCCTTCCCGTTGCTCAGTTCGTACCGGGCGCCCTCATCGAGCAGGAGACGGACGAGGTCCGCGTCTCCTGCCAGCGCGGCCCAGTGAAGGGGGGTGTTCATCCCGGAGTCCCGGGCGTTGATGTCGGCACCCCGGCTGACCAGAAGCCGGACCGCCTCCCCGTGTCCACCGATGACGGCTGTGTGCAGAGGAGTGAGGCCGGCCTTGCTGATGACGTTGACGAGCTCCGGCTCCGCGTTCAGGACGTACTCGAGCCTCTGCAGGTCTCCGCTGCTCGCCGGGCCGAATATGTCGTGGTGCCCGAGAACCGTTCCCGGCAGAGCCAGAAACACGGATACCATCCCCAGAAGGAATCCTCCCCTGACGCCCATGGCCTCTCCTCCCGCCACAAGATAGTTTGAAACGAATACAGTCTGCCAACGATACCATATTTTTTCACCAGGGGAAAAGGCCGGGCTGTCCGGTCCTCGGAAAGCAGCAGGCCCGCCACCGACGGCGGGCCGGTGAGGGGATGCTTCCACGGCAGGGCAGCTTCGGGGTTGGCAAAAGGGCCATTCGGGATTAAAATCCGCACTCTGTACGTGGAGTTCGCCAGGATCCAAGGGTCCTGGCAGGCATTCTTTGGGAAACCGGAGTTGACTATGCCCCTTTACGAATTCGAGTGCAGCAAGTGCGGACACAGGTTTGACAGGGTTCTCACCCTGTCGGAAGTGGAAACGGTCAAGGTCACCTGCCCCCAATGCCGCTCGGCCAAGGTAAAAAAGCTCATGTCCGCGGGCACCATAAAGACCGGGTGGGACGGTTACGCCGGCAAGGTCCAGTAAGCGGGACAGCCTGCCCCCATCCGGACCGGAGCGGCAACGGTGTCCTCTCGCCGGAAACCGGGGCCGATGAGCTTCCCCCCCACCCCCGCCCCACTACCGCGCCCATCGGGGAAAAACAGCGTGCGTGGGGCGGCCCTCGGTGTCCGGGGGTGGCCGACAAAAGAGGTGGGCCTTTGCGGGGGTGTCGCGCGCG
>CP070682.1:771412-774967 GCA_020352595.1 bacterium
CGTCCCCGAGGTGTACAGGAACCTCGCAGACCAGGCGGGTCCGGTCCAGTTACCCGGGTACGAGGAGGAGAGCGGGGACGCCCTGGTGACCGCCCTGGTCGCCGGGGGGCAGAGCGTGGACTCCTGGGAGGGGCAGGGCGAGGTGGAGGTGGTCCTGGACCGGACCCCCTTCTACGGAGAGAGCGGTGGCCAGGCGGGCGACAAGGGAGTGCTGACCGGTGAGGGGTTCCGTGCCGCGGTGACCGATACCACGAGGCCGATGGCCGACCTGGTGATCCACATGTGCCGCATCGATGAGGGGGTCGTCAGGGTCGGGGACCGGGTGACCGCCAGCGTGGACCACGAAAGGCGCGCCTCGACGAAGCGCAACCACACGGCCACGCACCTTCTGCAGGCCGCGCTCAGGGACGTTCTGGGCGAGCACGTGCAGCAGTCGGGGTCCCTGGTGGAGGACGAGAGGTTCCGCTTCGATTTCACGCACTTCGAAGCCCTCGGGCCCGGGCAGGTCGAGAGTGTCGAGGATATTGTCAACAGCCGCATCCTGGAAAACAGGGAGGTGGTCACGAGGCTCATGAGCCCGGAGCAGGCTCAGGAGGAGGGGGCCACCGCCCTCTTCGGGGAGAAGTACGGTCAGACCGTGCGGGTGATCTCCGTTCCCGGGGTGAGCATGGAGCTTTGCGGCGGCACCCATGTTGGCCGGACGGGCGACATCGGCCTTTTCAAGATCACGCAGGAGAGCGGCATAGCGGCCGGTGTCCGCCGCATCGAGGGCGTCACGGGATTGGGGGCCCTCGCGCGGATCAGGGCTGAGGAGGCGCTGCTGGCCCGGATGGCCGGTTCCCTCAAGGTCACGGTGAGCGAACTGCCGGCCCGGATCAGGAAGCTCCAGGAGACGGTCCAGGAGCAGGAGAAGAGGGTCCGGGATCTCATGAGGAGCATGGCCGGCGGAGGACCTGCCAGCGGAGGGGAGCAGATCCGGGAGGAGGCCGGGGTCCGGTTCGTCGCGGCCGAACTGCCCGGTCAGGACGCCGCGGGCCTCAGGGATGCGGCCGACAGGATCAGGGACAGGATCGGCAGCGGCGTGGTGGTCGTGGCCAGCCGGGACAA
Source organism: bacterium (assembly GCA_020352595.1). GTDB lineage: Bacteria > BMS3Abin14 > BMS3Abin14 > BMS3Abin14 > BMS3Abin14. Next base: position 772,520 of record CP070682.1, read on the forward strand.
GGACAAGGCTTTCCTCGTGGTGCGCGTCACCGAGGACCTGACGGGGCGCTACCCCGCCGGGGAGATGGTCCGGCGCCTGGCTCCCCTGGTGGGCGGGGGAGGCGGCGGCAGGCCCGACATGGCCCAGGCCGGCGGCAAGGATCCGGACGGACTGGACCGGCTGCTGGAAAGCGTCCCGGGCCTCATCAGGGATCTGGCATCGTGACGCGCAGCCGGATCCTCACGTCAGGGGTGCTCCTGGCGGCGGCTGTCATGGCCGCCGGCTGCTGGATCCCCCTGCCGGAGGAGACCGCCATCGTCGTGGAGGTCCTCGACGCCCGGGGGGGACCCGTTGATGGCGTCGAGTTCAGCCTGGACGGTACGGAGACCCTTATCACGGGGTCCCAGGTCAACGAGGGCCAGGTGTTCAAGAGCCTCAGCACCGAGGGGCTCCACACACTTCAGATGGTGACTTCCTCCCTCATCGACCCTCAGGGCGGCGTGGGGTGGATCCCCCTGGCGAGCCAGATCTCCGGAGAGCTGCTGCCCATCTCCTTCGCCAACAGGCCCTTCGCGGGAGGCAGCGACGTGCTCCTCGTCCCCGTGAATAAAGGCGAGATCACGGTGGTCACCGTCCACCTCGCAGACAGCCTCGCCTCGCCGGCGGACAACCAGTGGCTCACTGACGGTTCCAACCCCTCACCCTACAGGCTCCAGGACAACGTGGACGAGTTCCGCGACAGCCCGGAGCCGGTCTTCTGGTGGCGGGCCGACCCGAGCCTGGGGGCCACGGTGACCTTCACCTTTCAATTGTGGGCGGACGACGACGGGGACACCCGTTACCCCCTGCGCGTGGCCAACCCCGGCGAGTACATCGCCGCCATGAACCAGGCCGGTCCCGCCTTCCGGCAGCCCGACTGGCAGGTGCCCCTGGCGGGACTCCAGCGCGCGGAATCGGGCGGGGTCAACCGGCTGACCCTGTGGTCCAGCCAGGCCAGCGACCCGTCCAGCCCTGTGAAATACGACCTTTACTACGCCCCCGCCAGCCGCTGGGACGACACCGACTGGGAGAAGAACCCCGTGCTGCGGGACCTCTCGCCGGAAGCCGTCCCGGATGGCACGGCGCTGCAGTTCCGCGTCGGGGCGGGCACCCCCAACAGCGGGGCCGTCCTCAGGAACGGCGTTCCCCACACACTGGCCCTCCGGGCCCGCGACGGCGTCTCCAACCTCGACACCACGGGCCGGACCTCCCGGCGCACGGCCACGCCGGCCGCGTCGGGCAGTGCCCTGGCGTCCATCTCCGGCCTGAGCGCCTTCGCCGATTCCAGCCTCGGCGGGCAGGTCCTCCTGTCCTTCGACTGCGTCGGCTCCGTGTCGAGCTCCCTTCGGGTCTTCGCCGCGCCGCAGGCGAACTTCGGTTCGGCACCCTTCGACACGCGCTTCATCAGGGCCGAGACGGCCTGTGCACCGGGACCCGTCGCCTTGACCCTGAACTGGCTCGTCAACGGGGTGACGTACGCCCTGGGTGTGGAGTCCTACGACAGCGTCGGCAACGCGGGCCCCGCCTCAGCGGTGGTCACCGCCACGCCGAGCAGCGCGGCCGCTGCCGACACGGTGCCGCCGACAACACCCACCATCACCGTCACGCGCACGGGACCGGGGCAGGTGGGGATCAACGTCTCGGCGGTGAGCGATGCGGCAAGCAGCGTCATCAGGAGGGTGTCCTGGGCGCCGGCGGTCTTCACCAACGCCACCGAGGCCATGCTTTTCACCGATCTGGCCGCCTCGCCTTCCACCACGATCACCCTGTCGGACATCCCCAACGGGGTCCCATACAACTTCGCCGTCCGTGCCATCGACGCGGCCGGCAACTCCTCCTTCGCGGCCACCCAGGTGGAATTCACGGACGGCTCGGACACCCTCGGGCCCACATGGGCGTCGGACGACGCGGCCTTTTTCTCCACCTTCAGCTACTCGAGCGCAGGCAGCGTCTGGCCCCTGGGAGCGTCCTGGAAGTACAGCGGGTTCGCTCTGGGACGTAACCCCTCTCTCGGGCAGGGCGAATACGTGTGGAGGGTGATTCAGGAAAACACGGACAGGGGCGTGTCCATAGCCACAAAGCTCGGGGCCTTCTACACGTACAGCGGGTACTACTCCGCCAGCACCCAGACCGGCAGCCTGGACATGTCGGGCGTCGGCCCCTCCGCCGACGTCGGGCACAGGGAGGTGTTCGGCTTCGTGGAGGGCGCCATCGCCTCGGCGGACGTCATCGGGTCGCCCTTCGACAGCACCGCCGCGGACCGGTTCCGCCAGAGGCCGGCGGCGGTGTACGGCGGCTCCCTGGCGGCCGGCTCCGGGACCACCAACCAGCTTGTCATCCTCTACAACACCGATGAGGATGGCGTGGCGGTGGTCAGTGAGATCATCAGCCCCAGCCCCGGATTCGCCGGGATCATGAAAGTGGTGGCC
>CP070682.1:775067-782603 GCA_020352595.1 bacterium
CGTCGTCCACGGCGACGAGGCGCCAGTGGGGGAAGGTCTGCGCCAGGATGCTCTCCAGGGCCTCGGACAGGTACAGCTCGCCGTTGCGCACCGGCATGAGGATGTCCACCGTGGTCATGGAAGCATGGTAACAGGGGAAGGAAGGAGGGGGAAGGGTGAATGGGTGAGGGAGATAAGAGATAAGGGATAGGGGATAAGGGATAAGGGATGAAGGGGTGGGGGCGCCCGGGGAACAAGAAACGGGGCCGCTGTCGCGGCCCCGCGGACACGGCACTTTCCCGGTTCAACGCCTTATTTCAGCAGGAAATCCTTCCCTCTCGGATACCCGAGCCTGACCAGGAGGTTCTCCAGGGGGCACCACCTGGTGAAGGCAGACTGGATCAGATTGACGGCCACGAAGGCCGGCAGGAGATACCAGAGCGGGTCGATGATGGCCCCGAGGACGACGCCGGTGCCCACCATGGCGCCCGCGAAGATGCGGACGACACACTCGGCCATCATCTTCTTCTTGGTGGCTTCCCCGCGGCGGATCTCGTCCATCCAGAGGGGGTGCCGCCCCTCGGCGTAACCGAGCTTCACCTTGCCGGTGAACATGGAGCTGAAGAGGGGCCAGTTGGCCTTGAGCACGAAGGCCCCTATGTGGGCGATGAACGCCAGGAAGAACAGCACGGTGGCGATGTTGTGGACGGTTGTGTTCCAGAAGACGGCCCAATAGGGCACGTTGACAGTGGGGAGGTTGTCAATGAACTTGAACATCCCCGTGACGATGAGGACGATGATGGAAAAGCCGATGAGGGCATAGGCCAGCCTCTGTTCGGCCAGGAACTTGCCGTGGGGCGGCTCCTTCTCCCCCTTGACGATGGCCTTGATGATGTGGATGGACTCCCGGAGGTCCCCCTTCCTGGGCATGATGGACCTGCCGCCCTCGATGTAGTGGTAGACAAGGTGGAAGATGCCCGCAAAGGTGAAGACCGCGGCGGCCGCCATGTGGATCTTGAAGTTGAGGATGAAGTCGGAGGCCCAGCCGAAGCCGGGGACCTGATCGAGCATGTAGCGTTTGTAGACAGGAAGCTGTCCGAAGCCGGTGAAGAGGAGGACGAGGCCGGAAAGGGCCACGAGCCAGTGCTGCATCATGACGAGGAAACTGTGCCGGACAACGACTCCCTCTTCCTGGTGGATGATGTCGGTCTCGTGAAGGTCGCGTTTCATCGTGACACCTCCTTCTCACTGCCGCTTCCGGAAGCTTCATCCCCCTCGGCGCCCGGCGGCGCCTGGGGGCCTCGCCCCCCTCCTGACCCCTTGAGGGCCCTGGCGCCCGCCATGACGGCCCCCGCGACGGCGGCCACCGGGGCCACCAGGGTGGCCTCGGCCCACATGTTGGGTTTTTTCAGGGGATTGGGGTTCTCGGGGAAGAAGAAACGCTCGTTTTCCCTCTTTTGCAGCACGGCGTCGATCTTCTCGAAGGGCACGGGGGAAACGTAGAAGGTGCCTGTCCCCCCGTTCTCGTCGTCGCCGTAGACATAGCCCCCGATCTCGGCGGCCCGCATGCGGGCCAGGCTCATCATGTCGGCCCTCGTGCCGAAGCTGAGGGGAGCCTGGCGCCCCGGCCTGCTCCGGCACGCCTCCACACAGGCTGGAACAAGGCCCTCTGCCAGCCGCGGGGCACACAGGTCGCACTTGTACATCACGCCGCCTCCGGCCAGCTTGGGCGCTATCTTCAGGTATATCCCCACGCCCGCCTGCCGCTGAGGAATGTGCCACGGGCACACGGTGCGGCACTTGGCGCCCCCCATGCAGCCCACCGGATGGATGGACACGGCGCCCTTGCCGTCCTTCTCAATGGCCCCGAAGGGGCACAGCGCCGCGCAGGTCGGCGTGTCGCAGTGCATGCACCGCCTCTGGATGTTGAGTTGATGGATCTGTCCTTCGTGCTCCACGGCCACCTTCTGGACGTAGGTCCAGTTGTAGGGTGTGAGAGTGGTGCGCACACCTTTCCTGGGCCTCCAGTCCTCATGCTTGTGCTGGGGCCAGTAATCCATGATGCTCTCTTCCTCCACCACTGGATAGCGGGACTGGTTCTCGGACTGGCAGGCGGAAACGCACCGGGGTACGGGCACGTCCGGACACCCGTCGCACCGGGTGAGGTCCACGGCTATGCCAACGGGCTCGGACCCTGCATCCGCAAGGGCGGGCCTGGCCCTCGCCACCCCTGCCGCGCCTCCGACCGCCGCCGCGGCTCCGATACGCCTGAAGAAATCTCTGCGTGAAATGTCGTGGGACATGCGGTCCTCCTTGGATGGGATAAATTGGAATGTCAATATATTATCATATTCTTATATTGTCAAGCCCGCGCAAAAAGGGGGGTATGTTGAGGGCACGGAGGAGGAAATAACTCAAATTTGTGACAATTATAGCACCCGGACGTATGGGTGACAGGATGGACAGGGGTGTATGATGGAGTTCAGGATGAATTTCTTCCGGCAAAAAGAGTGCATCCGTCAGCCCCCATGATCTGTACTACCTCCATGGGGCCGCGAACAGAGTTTCCCACGACGACACGGCGGGCCGCCTGGATATCCTTTAAAGAGAGTCGCGACTCGCGGGCATCCGTGTCCCGGAGGTATCTGGCCCTCCAGATGCCCGGCAGCAGGCCGCATTCCAGCGCCGGAGTGCGCCACCCCTCCCCGGACAGGAGGAAAATGCTGGTTATGGCCCCCTCGGTGACATGGCCTTCCGTGTTAAGGAAAAGGACCTCGTCGTAACCCCTCCGGCGGGCCTGTGCAAGTTCTTTGTCGTAGAGGCTTCTTGAAGTCGTTTTGTGATAAAGATAACGGTCCTTCGGGTCTGTCCGGCGTTCGCTCACAACAGCCCTGATGGCATTGCCCGGCATCGGGCTGAGGGGGAGAAGCTCAGCATGCAGATCCCCCAGTCTGGACAGAAGCAGCCTCATGACGAAGGGTTTTCCTCTTCCGGCCCTGGCGGCGCCGCGGATCTTCGCAAGGGCCAGGTCACCGGCAAAAGGAAATCGCAGGGCTGAGGCGGAAAGGGCCATACGGTTCAGATGCTCGTCCAGCCAGAGGGGCCGGCCGTCCGATCCAATGAGGATGGTGTCCAGTATCTGCACCTCGCCGGCTGAAGGCGGTTCGAGGAAGCGCGCCTTAAGAAGGGTTTCCTCGTACTCCCGGGAAGGGTCAGAATCGGCAACGATGCCGCTGCCGACCCCCATCTCGCACCATCCCGAGGCCGACACGATGGCCGTCCGGATGGCCACGCTCATGGAAAGGTCACCGGAGGGGGACACAAATCCCATTGCCCCTGTGTATACCTTCCTCGGAGAATGCTCCAGACCGGAAATGATCTTCATGGTACTGACCTTGGGGGCCCCCGTTACGGAGCCCGGCGGGAAGGAGGCCCTCACCAGGTCGAGCATGGAAACATCTTCATCAAGCCTGCACCTCACCCCTGTGGTCATCTGGAAGAGACGGGGGTAGCGCTGGATCCTGAAGGGGTCGAAAACCTCCACTGTCCCGGTGACCGCGACCCGTCCAAGGTCGTTTCTCATGAGGTCCACGATCATGAGGTTCTCTGCCCTGTTCTTGGGGTCTTCGGAAAGCCACTCGCCGAGGCGTTGGTCGGATCCCGGGTCCTCTCCCCTCATGATCGTCCCTTTCATGGGGCGGGACCAGAGCCGATCCCCGGATCTGGCGAGGTATAGTTCCGGCGAAAGGGAGACGATAACGCGCTCGCCGCAGTTGATGAAGGCCCCGTATGGTACCGGCTGGCTCCGGCGGAGGCGGAGGTAAAGCTGGAGGGGATCGTCGTCCCATCGGAACCGAACGCGGCAGGTGTAGTTCACCTGGTAAGTGTCTCCCTCGCGGATCCTCCGGTGGATGCTGTTGACACTCTTGACATATTGGGATTTCCCGATGTCGAGGCGTGCGCTGATGGGTTTGTCTCCCTCGGCAGGGGCCGGGAGGATGGCCGGCCCCTCCCATGCCTCATGCCGGTCGTACAGGGCAAACCAGACCAGAGGAAAGCCGTTCAGTGAGGATGGGGGATCCACCGGGATCCAGGCCCCCCCCGCCTCGTAACTGATAAAGCCGGCTGCCCAGAACCCCTGGCGGACGCGGTCCTGGACCTGGCGCAGGGCTGTTTCGACGGTGGATATGTGCGAGGACTGGACAATGGCCGCAGGGTCCTGGAAAAAATAGGAGCGGCTGTCCTCGGTGCCGACGGAAACGCTCTCGAGAAGGATGGTCCCGGTCTTTCTGAACAGCCGTGTTTCCAGTTCCATGGTATGGGGATCCGCAGTCAGTGTGCCACAAACCTTTCCCGCACAGCCTGTCGGGAGGCCCGAGACGTCCTGCCTCCCTCTACCGTATAAACCTACGTCAAATCCTTCCCGGCGTCAGCCCCGGAATCGTGGCGTCTTATCCGTTGACGAAGACGGATGTCCTGAAGCAGAATCAGTACATCGTGAACCGGTTGCTGTACTCTCTCGACCAGAGGCCGCCCCTGGGCAGGACCCTCCTTTACGCCGCCCAGTGGCTCCTCATCGTCCTGCCTCTCATCACCATCACATCGAACCTCATGGCTGCCTTTCTCGGCATGGACCAGGCCGCCTCCACGGCCCTCTTCCAGAGGTTCTGCCTCGTGGTGGGCCTCGTCACCGCCCTTCAGTGCCTCTTCGGACACAGGTACCCGCTGCTGGACGGGCCGTCAGCGGCGCTGCTCCTCTCGGTGGCGGTGCTGGGGAGCGAGGGGTTGGAGGTGGTGGCCGGGGGGATGCTGGCCGGGGGCCTCGTCCTCGCCCTCCTGGGGGGGCTGGGAGTGGTTCACCGGATCCAGCCGCTCTTCACCGACCTCGTGGTGGGAACAGTCCTGCTCCTCATTTCCACCACCCTGCTGCCCTTTCTGTATCCCATGGTCATCGGTGTGGGCCCGGCCAGACCCCACGGGGACCCCCTGATCCTGGCCCTTTCCACCTTGATAATGCTTGCTATCGTATTGATATCGCATTGGGCGAGAGGCTTCATGAGGAACCTCTCCATCTTTCTTGGGATCCTTCTGGGTTACGTCCTCATGCTTCTTATGGGCAGGGTCCAGCCGCCTCCTGTGGGCAACCTGTCCTGGGTGGTCCTGCCGGACCCGTTTTTCACGCCGGGCGTCCGGTTCACACTGCCGGCCGCCCTTTCCTTTCTCCTGGCTTACCTGGCGGTGCTCATCAACGGCCTGGGCAGCTATTTCTCGGTGTCGGAAGTCGTCGGCAGGGAGGGCCTCCAGAGGAGGATCGAAAGAGGGATCGCCCTCACCGGAGGCGGCGGCATCCTGTCGGCGCTTTTCGGTGTCGTGGGCACGGTCAGCTACAGCCTGAGTCCGGGTGTCATCCTGGTCACGGGCGTTGGCAGCCGGTGGCCTGTTTTCCTTTGCGGCCTCCTATTGGTGCTGCTGGCCTTTTTCCAGAAAGTGGGCGCCGTCATCTCCTCAGTGCCCAGCGCCGTTGTGGGAGCCGCCCTTTTCGTGACCCTGGCCGCCCAGATGGGCGTCGGGATCTCCGTGATCATGCGGCAACGCAGGGACATGGACGTGCGGGACTACATCGTCGTTGGCCTCCCGCTGCTTCTGGGCACGGCGGCCTCCATGCTGCCTCCCGAGACCCTGGCCCTGTTCCCCCCGCCCACGAGGGTCCTTGTGGGCAACGGCCTCATCGTCGGCATCGTGGCGGTGCTGCTTTTAGAACACGTGATCCTGAGGATCTCAGATCTCACCCTTCGACCCGGCTCAGGGCTGGAATCCCGGATCCCGGAAAAGAACAGCGGGGAATAGAGATCATGGCTTTGATATATTCAAAACGGAACTTGGGATATTGATGTCTGAGATCTGAGGTTCGTCCCCCATGCGCGCCATGCTCCTGGAAAAACCCGGCCCGGTCTCCTCCTCGCCCCTGAGGCGGGCAGAGGTCCCGGAACCCGCTCCGGGGCCCGGAGAGGTGGCCGTCCGTGTCTCGGCCTGCGGGGTCTGCCACACGGACCTGCACACCGTCGAGGGAGACATGCCCCTCCCCCGGCTTCCCGTCATACCCGGGCATCAGGTGACGGGGACGGTGGAGGCGGCGGGCGAGGGCGCGCGGCGGTTCCGGGCGGGCCAGCGGGTCGGCATCGCGTGGCTGGGCTCAACGTGCGGGGCGTGCACTTTCTGCCGATCCGGACGGGAAAACCTGTGCCGGGAGGCCCGTTTCACGGGCTATCACCGCGATGGCGGCTACGCGGAAAGAGTCCTTGTCCCGGAGTCCTTCGCCTATGCCCTGCCGGACGGTTTTTCAGACATCCAGGCAGCTCCCCTGCTGTGCGCCGGTATCATCGGGTTCAGGTCCCTGCGGCTGTCCGGGATCAAACCGGGAGGGCGTCTCGGGCTTTACGGTTTCGGGGCTTCGGCCCACGTGGCCATCCAGGTGGCGCGTCACTGGGGATGCGAAGTGTACGTGTTCTCCAGGGGGCGTGAGCACAGAGCCCTGGCCGAGGACCTGGGGGCTGCGTGGACGGGCAGGGTCCCGGAGAGCCCCCCTGTGCCTCTGGACTCTTCCATCATCTTCGCGCCTGCCGGGGAGCTGGTGCCGGAGGCCCTCACCCACCTGGACAGGGGAGGCACGCTGGCTCTGGCGGGGATCCACATGTCCCCGGTCCCCCGGCTTGATTACGCGAAGCACCTATATTACGAGAAGACGGTGCGAAGCGTCACGGCCAGCACCAGGGCCGACGGAGAGGATCTCCTGGCTCTGGCGTCCGCAATCCCCATCAGCACACACGCCACACAGTTCCCCCTCGCCGAGGCCAACCACGCCCTCCAGGAACTGAAGGCAGGGCGCATCAGCGGGGCGGCGGTTCTGGTGCCGTAGGACCTCCAAGGCGCAAAGGGAACAAAAAGTTTACGGTTTAATCCTTCCCTTTCCCTGGTCTTTCTTGGTGTCTTCGCGTCTTTGCGTGAGGCTGCCCTTCAGCGTTTCAGCGCCGGGACGCCGGGACTCTCGCTCGCTCCCTAACGGTCGCTAGAGCCGCAGAGAACGCAGGGAAGATCAGATCTAAGGGGTTATATCCAAAGCTTTTCCTCCGCGTCCTCTGCGTCTCCGCGAGAGACAGCTTTTACGGAATTTGCGCAAGAGCCGGGGCTCTCGCTCGTTCGTCCCCCTGTCAACGGGACTCACTAAAGACGCCAAGGCGCAAAGGAAACAAAAAAGTTTACGGTTTAACCCTTCCCTTTCCTTGGTCTTTCTTGGCGTCTTCGCGAGGAGCTGATCTCATCGCCTTTCTGGAACCGGGATCGCTTCGCGCGGGTTCCAGCTCGCGATGACAACCTTGTATTTTCCCTGCGTCCTCCGCGCCTCCGCGAGAGGCTGCCCTTCAGCGTTTCAGCGCCGGGACGCTGTGTATCTCGCTCGCTCCCTAACGGTCGCTAGAGCCGCAGAGAACGCAGGGAAGATCAGATCTAAGGGGTTATATCCAAAGCTTTTCCTCCGCGTCCTCTGCGTCTCCGCGAGAG
>CP070682.1:782703-785651 GCA_020352595.1 bacterium
CCAATCTTCAGAGTTTGAAAAAGAACTGGACATCCTTGACGTATGGTTTGATTCAGGTGTAAGCCACGCGGCAGTCGTTGAGGCTGACAACAGGTTCCCAAAATCATCTGATCTGTATCTTGAAGGCAGCGACCAGCACAGGGGATGGTTTCACAGCTCCCTGCTCGCCTCCGTCGGAACGCGGGGCAGGGCACCGTACCGTGAGGTCCTCACGCACGGCTACGTGGTGGACGGTCAGGGGCGCAAGATGTCCAAATCCATGGGCAACGTCATCTCACCCCAGGAGATCATGGAGAAGTTCGGCGCGGAGATCATCAGGCTCTGGGTCTCCGCGGAGGATTACAGGGACGACATCAGGATCTCGCAGGAGATCCTGCAGCGGCTGTCCGAGGCCTACAGGCGCATCCGCAACACCTGCAGGTACCTGCTGGGGAACCTTGCCGGGTTCGACCCGGTGAAGGACGGCGTCGCCTACGAGGAGATGGAGGAGCTCGACCGGTGGGCCCTTCTCCGGCTAGCTCAGGTGACGAAGAGGATCACGGGTGCCTACGAGAGCTACCAGTATCACACGGTTTTCCACACCCTCCACAACTTCTGCGTCGTGGATCTCTCCAACTTCTACCTGGACGTCCTCAAGGACCGGATGTACGCCTCCACCGACAGGGGCCGCCTGAGGCGCTCGGCGCAGACGGCCTTTCTGCACCTCGCGGAGGGCATCGTCCGCCTCATGGCTCCCATCCTCTGCTTCACGGCAGAGGAGGTCTGGGAGCATCTGCCCGGCAGCAGGACCGAGAGCGTCTTCCTGGCCCTGTTCCCCCGCCCTGAAGCGGCATGGGAAGACGAAGGTCTCGATGAGCGTTACAGGGAACTGCTCAGGGTCAGGGAACTGGTCACGAAGGCCCTGGAGGAGGTGCGGCAGGCCAAGGTCATCGGCAACTCCCTGGAAGCCGAGGTCCGGGTCCAGTGCACAGCCTCCGCGATGAAGGAGTTCCTGGAATCCTTCGGCCCTGGCCTGGCCGATCTGTTCATCGTGTCCGGCGTCAGCGTGGAACTGACCGAACTCATCGACGAGGCATCCGTTCAGGACGAGCGGCTTCCCGGCGTCGGCGTCCAGGTCAGGCGGACCTCCGCGGGCAAATGCGAGCGCTGCTGGAAGTACACGGGCGAAGTGGGCACCTTCGCGGATCACCCCGACATCTGCGGCCGCTGCCGGACCGTCCTGGAGGGGTGATGATCGCGGACTCCGCCCTTTTCGCGGCGCTGCTGGCCGCCGACAGGATCACCAAGCTGCTCATCCCCCAGAATCTGGACCTTCACCAGTCCATCCCGGTAATACCCGGGCTCTTCCACATCACCTACGTGCGGAACACCGGAGGAGCCTTCGGGATCCTGGCCGGCTGGGACAACCCCATGCGGCGGGCGTTCTTCATCCTCGCTTCCGTGGCCGCCCTTGTCCTCCTGGCGATGCTCTACCGGCAGGCCTGCCGGGAAGGCTCCCGCGCCATGAGGCTGGCCCTGGCGGCCATCGGATCGGGGGCCGTGGGCAACCTGTATGACAGGGTCATGGCGGGTGAGGTGGTGGACTTCCTGGACCTTTTCATAGGCAGGCACCACTGGCCGGCCTTCAATGTGGCCGATTCCGCCATATCGGTGGGCGCCGTCATCCTGGGTTACCTGTACATCACAGGCCGGGCAGGCCCGTCTGCCGAGGCAAGGGGATCGGATGCTTCCTGAACTGGTCACCGTCGGTCCCGTGACCGTTCACACCTACGGCCTGCTGGTGGCCCTGGGGATCCTCTCGGCCGTGATCCTGGCGGAGCTCCTCCACCGCCGCTCCGGGGGGCAGCCCGGCCGCATCGTGGACATGGCTCTCATGGTCGTTCTGGCCGGTCTGCTCGGCGCGAGGCTGATGTTCGTCCTCGTCAACCTGGACTACTACTCGCGGTTCCCCATGGAGATCTTCCTGATCTGGAAGGGCGGCCTGGTCTTCTACGGCGGCCTGCTGGGTGGAATGGCGGCCTTCATCGTCCTCATACGGGTGCACCGCCTGCCCCTTTGGGAGATGCTGGACATCGGGGCGGCGGCCGTCGCCCTCGGTCACGCCATCGGGAGACTGGGGTGCTTCACGGCCGGATGCTGTTACGGTCAGCCCACCGGCGTGCCCTGGGCCGTCACCTTCACGGACCCCAGATGCCTGGCCACGGAGGTGCTCAACGAACCGGTGCACCCGACCCAGCTCTACTCCTTCTTCTTCCTGGCAGCCCTGACGGTGTTTCTGGTCTGGCTCCGGCCGCGAAGGAGCTTCGCGGGACAGATGACCGCTTCCTACCTCATCCTCTACGGTCTCTTCCGGTTCGGCGTGGAGTTTCTCAGGGGCGATCCCAGGGGAACCATGACGCTCCTGGGGGCGACCCTGAGCACGAGCCAGTGGGCGAGCATCGTGGCCGTCCTGGCGGGCGCGGTCCTTTACGTGATCCTGTCCCGCCGCAAGCTCGCCGGGATCGCTTCGCACTCTGCCGGCTCGCGATGACCGGGGGGCTTCAGCGCACCTTGCTCTAAGCACGCACGCTCCACGCACTCACGCTCAACGTCATATCCCCATCCGCTCCCTCGCACCCTCGCCCTCTTCCCTTGCCCGAATAACAGGCAGCCTCCGCATCCGTGCCCCATTTTACGGCAGGCCAGGCCCCATGCAGAGGGGCTCTCCGGATCACGGGCCCTGTTTCCCCTTTGTAAACAAAGGGTTGGGACTGGATCTCCGGGCCGCCGGTCTTTGGTACGGCTGTTGCTTCGAAGAGGGTACTCTGAGACGGACGAAGGGAGGTATGCGTCATGAAGAAAGTGGAAGCGATCATCAAACCGTTCAAGCTCGAGGAAGTCAAGGAAGCCCTCAACGCCCTGGGCATCCAGGGCATGACCGTGAGCGAGGTCAAGGGCTTCGGCCGCCA
>CP070682.1:785751-789540 GCA_020352595.1 bacterium
AGAACTACGCCATCTGCTTCGACTGCCACAACAGGGACATCGCGCTGGACAGGTTCACCACGACGCTCACCGGGTTCAGGAACGGGGACCAGAACATGCACTTCCTCCACGTCAACCGCGAGAAGGGCCGCTCCTGCAAGGCCTGCCACGAGGTGCACGCGGGCGAGCAGGCCAAGCACGTCCGCAAGGAGGTCCCCTTCGGCAAGATGTGGATGCTTCCGGTGAACTACACCCAGAACAAGAACGGCGGCAGCTGCGTCGTTGGGTGCCACAAACCCAAGGATTACGACAGGGTCAACCCGGTGAAATACTAGGAGCAGGCAGCGAACCGATTCCTGACAGAAGCGGAGGGGGTGTCAATGGGAGCCATGCTGGAAAAGGGAGGATTCCTCAGATCCGTTCTCGCGGAAGCCGGCCGGAGGCTGTTCGCTTCCGCCACGGCCGTCCTCGTCGTCATGGGCCTCTTCTTCGCTTCGCCCGGGGACGGTTCGGCCTTCCGGAAGCTCGAGGAGGGAAAGCCCCTGCCCGACTTCACCATCAAGGACCTCCAGGGGATGGACCACACCCTGTCCGCCGAGAAAGGCAAGGTAGTGGTCCTGAGCTTCGTCAAGGTGGACCAGGACCGGTCCATCAAGGTCCTCAACTCCCTCGAGGAGATCAACGGTATCCTCAAGAACGACGGCGTGACCGTCCTGGCGGTGACGAGCCAGACGGAGGACAAGGCCGCCATCCAGGCGCTCGTCGACAAGCTGAGCCTGTCCTACCCCGTCCTCCTGGATGAGGGCCAGAAGCTCTACGGCGAATACGGGCTTTTCACCTTTCCGGCCACGGCCCTGGTGGACCAGGAAGGCAGCTTCGTCTTCGAGTATTCCTCCTACAGCAGCGATTTCCAGGACACCATCGTGAACAAGGCCAAGGTCCTCCTCGGGCTCATCAGCGAGGAGGATTTCCAGAAATCAGCCGAGAAGACCGAGATCGTCGAGCAGTCGCCCGAGCAGAAGGAGGCGGCCCGGAACCTCCAGACGGCCAAGGTCCTTCTTCAGAGGGGGTTCGGCACCAAGGCCATACCGAAACTGGAAAAGGCCCTCGAACTGGACCCGACCCTCGTCGAGGCCAGGATCCTCACCGGCGAGCTCTATGTGCAGGCCGAACAGTACGACAAGGCCAGGGAGCAGTTCGAGAAGGTGTTCGAGGTCGACCCCAACAGCACTGAGGCCCGCGTCGGCATCGCTTCGGTCCTCACGGCGCAGGGCGACCTTGACGGGGCCGAGGCCCAACTGCTAAAAGCGGTGACGCTGAACCCCGACCCCACGCTGGCGCTGTACCGGCTGGGACAGGTCTACGAGAAGAAGGGCCAGGTGCAGAAGGCCATGGAGACCTACAGGGACGCTCTCGAGAGGCTGCTCAAGAAGCCCTCCAAATAATAAGGAACATCCTGAGAACCCGCACAAGGAACTGAAATGAGAGAGATTCTGGCATCATTGACCGCAGCGATCCTTCTTCTGGCCGCGCCGACGGCCTCCACATCAGCCCCGTATTTCCGAGTGCTCGCCCCCGCGGAGGAGTCCTTCATGGGGGCCGAGGACGTGCTCATCATCGGCAAGGTGGAGGGTTTCGTCGAAGCGAAGATGGTGGAGATCTCCGACAACGGCAAGACGCTGGGGTTCGCCCCCCTGCAGAAGGAGACCTTCACCTTCAAGACGAGGCTGTCGGAGGGACGCCACGAGGTCGTCCTCGCGGCACCGGGCGTCGAGCGCAAGACCATCAGGATCTTCATCGGCAAGCAGACCGGCTACAGGTACCACATCGACATCGATCCGGGGGCCTGCGACAGCTGCCACGACCAGGCGGCCAGCAAGGTGTTCGCCGTAGGTCCCATGCAGCAGAAGACCTGCGCGCAGTGCCACGACCCCATGGCCACGAGGGAGTTCGTTCACGGACCGGTGGCCGCGGGCTCCTGCACGCCATGCCACGACGCCCACGGTTCGAAATACGGCAAGTTCCTTGTGGCCACGGGAAAGGAACTCTGCCTTTCCTGCCACAGCCAGAACCTGAGCAGGAAGCACATCGAGGAGAGGCAGAACGCGGAGTGCGTCAAGTGCCACGACCCGCACAGCTCCGCCAAGAACTACCACCTGCGCTGACAGACCACGCCTGCCCCCCCCCTGGCAGGCGGTGTCTTCACGGGCGGCCCGAGCCGCTCACAGACCCCCTTGAGAGGTGCGCCCATGCAAGCCGCACAGATCCGACGTATCGTCCTGCGCAGCCTGACCGCCGTAGCCCTGATGGGACTGGTGACCTTCTCCGTCTCGGGTGCGGCGGCGGCTTTCAAGAACATCAAGGTGGGGGACCAGGCCCTGCCGGTGGAGCTGAAAGACCTGGAGGGACAGCAGCACTCCCTGACCCGGTACAAGGAGGCGAAAGCGATCCTCCTTTTCTTTTGGGCCACCTGGAGCGAAAGATCCGTGAAGGAGCTCGAGGACCTGAAGAAGCTCGAAGCCGCCTACGCGGACAAGGGGCTCCAGATCCTCGCCGTCAACGTGGAGAACCAGACAATGGGTGACGAGGACCTGGCGAGGGTGCGCGCGCTCCTGCAGGAAAAGGGGATCGGATACCCGGTGGTCGTGGACGAGGGACTCAGGACCTACAGCGAGTGGGGCGTCATCGCCACGCCCACCACGGCCCTGGTCGACGCCGGCGGGACGGTTTCCTTCGACCTTTCCAGCTACCCGACCAGCGGCTACCTGGACCTGGAAGAGGCGGTCCAGAAGGCCCTGGGACTCTACATCGAGGAGGAGAAGGTCGCGGCCGTTCCCTCCTACGAGCCCGCGCGGGAGGCCCTGCTGCACTTCGGACTGGGCAAGCGCCACGCCCAGAAGGGGTTCATGACCAAGGCCATGCCCGAGTTCGAGAAGGCCGCGGTGGCCGACTCGGGTTGGGCCGACCCGCACATCCACATGGCCTTCGTCCACATCCGGGAAGGGGAGGACGAGAAGGCGCGGCAGGCCCTGGAAAAGGCCTCCTCCCTGGACCCCGGGCGGTCGGAGACGCTGCTGCTTCAGGCCTTCCTTCTCCTCACGGAAGAAAAGGTTGACGAGGCCATAGCTTTGCTTCAGACTGAAGGCCCGTCGGGGCCCGAGGGCGCGGAATCGGCGGCGGAACCTCCCGGGCCCGCGGTCGAGGGAGGGCAGGGGCCGGTGGACCTGGCGGAGGTCCTGGCCCTGAGGGACGGCGGCAAGACGGCCGAGGCCGCCAGGGCACTGGAGGACCTCCTGTCCGCCAGGCTGGGCGAGATGGATTTCGCCATGAAGAAGGCCAGCAAGCCCGACGCCATGGAAAAGATGAGACTCATGATGGAGAAGAAAAAGGCGGGTCAATGAGCAGGGCCGCTTACGGGATCAAGATCTTCCTCCTCGCCGCCGCCGCCCTCGCCTTCTACCTGGGGGTGGTGCAGGGCGAGTGGGGAGAGACCATGTTCAACGCCACCCTCCTCTGACTGTCGTGCATCGGGGTCGGGTGACTCCGGAGTCAGGTGCGGGGACCATCCTTCGGCAGGGCTGTGGATGGCAAGTGCGGCGACCATACTGCGCCGGGGATGCGGATGGCAAGTGCGGCGACCATCATTCGCCAGGGCTACGGATGGCAAGTGATGTGATGAAGGTGCGCCCATCCTGATCGCAGGTCCTTCACGCGTGCCCGCGG
The DNA here is from genome assembly GCA_020352595.1 of bacterium. Taxonomy (GTDB): domain Bacteria; phylum BMS3Abin14; class BMS3Abin14; order BMS3Abin14; family BMS3Abin14. Next base: position 789,454 of record CP070682.1, read on the forward strand.
ATCCGCCCGGAGAGGCCGACGGGCCTGAATGGATATTCCGAGATCTGAGATCCCTGTCCTGAGCCTGTCGAAGGATGAGATCTGAGA
>CP070682.1:789640-799047 GCA_020352595.1 bacterium
CCCGGCCTATGAGCCAGCCGCCGAAGAGGACGATGAAGATGCCGTCCAGGAGCGCGAAGGTGAAGACGATCTTCCTGTGGAGCCTCAGGACCACATCCAGGTTCTCCAGCGGATAGGAAACGGAGAAGGCCCCGATGAGGATCCCGTCCCTGAAAACGGGGGCGGCGAAGGTCCAGGAGCCCCGGGGCGTCTCGGGGGCCTTTCCGGCCACCTCGCCCGGCACCACCAGGGACCCGGTGGCCAGGGCCTTGAGAAGGAAGGGATCGGCCGTCACGGTACCCATCTCCTGTGTCCTGAGGCTGGCCAGCAGCCTGCCCTCCGTGTCGGTCACCTTGAACCCGTTGATGCCCAGCGCCGCTGCCGTGGGGCCCATCAGCGCCTGGATCTCCCCGGGGGGCTCCCCGATCCCCCACCAGCCCGCAAGGCCCATCTGCAGGGAGCGGGTGACCTGCGTCAGCGACTCGAGCTTCTGCACCAGGATGGTCTTTTCCGCGGCCTTGAGCGCCGTGGCCCCCATGAAAAGGACACCGCTCAGCATGATGAGTCCCAGGCTGACGAGGATCTCCCAACGAAGGCCCCTTCGGCCCCTCGAGGTCAGGGCGTCTATGAAAGCTTTTCCAGATACCAAAGGATCATTTCCAATCCGAAGAAAATGTGGACGACGGCTCCCAGGGCCAGGAAGGGCCCGAAGGGGACCGGGAACTTCCGCACGGGCTCGCCCTTCACCACGGCGTAGCAGATCCCCACCAGGGTGCCCGTCAGGGAGGAAACGAGGATGGTGACGGGAAGTGCCTGCCAGCCCAGAAAAGCTCCGATCATGGCCATGAGCTTGACATCCCCCATCCCCATTCCCTCGTCTCCCATGATCTTCTCATAGGCGACGAGAACGAAGAAGAGAAATCCCGCCCCGATAGCCGCTCCCAGCAGGGAGTCGAGGGGACGGGGTGATCCCGGGAGGAGGCTGAACGCCAGTCCGACGACGATGCCCGGCAGGGAGATAACGTCGGGGATGATCCGGTGGTCGAGGTCGATGAAGGTCACCACCACCAGGGCCCACAGGAAGAGGGCGATGATGGCCGTTCCGGCCTGAAGCCCCATCCTCCAGAGGACGCCGGCGAAGAGCAGGCCGGTGATCAGCTCCACGACAGGGTATCTCGGGGAGATGGTACCGCCGCACGACCGACAGCGGCCGCGCAGCAGCAGGTAGCTGACGATGGGCACGTTGTCGTACCACCTGATGGCCTTGTCACAGGCCGGGCACCTGGACCCGGGGGACACGATGGACCGGCCCGCGGGCAGCCTGTGGATGAGCACGTTGGCGAAGCTTCCCATGGCAGCCCCGGCGGCGAAGGCGAAGAGGAGGTACTGGATCTGCAGGCTCATGGGACCATCCTCCTGCCTCTGCATCCTGCTGGATGGCCGGTACACAGGTGCATGAGTGCATCAGTGCATGGGATCTTCGGTGCACCTCTGCACTTACCTGCACTTCCGCACCGAGCGACCGATATTCCGTTTACCATAGTCCCTTCTCCTCCAGGAGCCGCCCATACAGCTCTTCCTGCCTGCGCACCATGGTGTTCTCGTCGAACTCGTCCACGGTCCTCGCCCCCTCCCGCCCCATGGTCTCGGCGAGCTCCCCGTCGGCGAGCAGGGCGAGCACACGGTCGGCCAGGGCTTTCACGTCTCCCGGCGGGCACAGGAACCCGTCCACGCCCTCCCGGATGGCCTCGACGGAACCGTCCACGGCCGTGGCCACCACCGGCCGGCCCGCGGCCTTGGCCTGGGGGATGACCCGGGGGAGCCCTTCCCATCGGGATGTGAGGACCACGACGCGGCTGCTCTTGATGAGCTCCGGCACGTCCTCCCTCCATCCCAGCGGCACGAGGATGCCGGCAAGACCCAGGCGCTTTATCTCCTCTTCCAGGGCCCCCCTGAGCTCCCCGTCCCCGGCTATGAGGAACCTGGTACCGGGCATGCGAGGGTGGACCTGCGCGGCCATCCTGACGAAATCCAGGGGGGCTTTCTGGGGCTTGAGGCAGGCCACCATGAGGACGACGGGGCAACCGGGCGGGAGGCCCGCCTCCACGGCGAGCCTCTCCTCATGGGCCGGAGCCGACCTGAACCGCTGAAGGTCGAAACCGGAGCGGATGACGGTGCACTCATCCGGACCGAAGAGACCGTAGCGGATGCCGTCCTTCCTGTTGGCCTCCGAGACGGCGATGAAGTGGTCCGTGATCCGGGAGGTGATCCTCTCAGCTCCTCTCAGGAGACGGTACTCCATGAATCCCTGCTCCGGCGTGAATCCGAACCCGTGGATGGAGTGGATGATCACCGGGATGCCCGCCTTCCTGGCGGCCCAGCGGCCCAGGATCCCCGCCTTGGAGCTGTGGGTGTGGACGATGGCGCGCTGTCGGCCAAGGGGCGTGAGCAGATCCACGAGTTCGCGGTAGGCCCTCAGGTCCGCCACAGGGTTCAAGGGGCGCTCCATGCTGGGAACGATACCGAGGGGCACATCCAGGTGGCGTGCCTGCGGCATGAGGTAGCCGTCCGGCCCCGCCATGAGCACCGGCTGGAACCTCCTCCTGTCAAGATTCGCCACCGTGTGGAGGGTGTTCTGCTGGGCCCCGCCGAACTCCAGCTTGGTGATGACGTGGATCACCGGCACCGGCCTCATCCCATGATCCCCCTGGCCGTCCTCAGGCCCCAGCCCACCGCGTCCTGCATGGCCGAATATTCCCACCCGCCGTACCTGCCGGCGGACCAGATGCTGTTCTGCCGCAGCGACTCCAGGATCCACCGGAGGTTGGCCGCCCTGTACCGGTCGTGAAAGACGTAGGCATGGGGGATGTCAAGATCCATCCTCGCGGCGGTCCGCGTGGATGCGTCCACCATGCCTGTGTCCTTCATAAGCTGAAGGGCCCGGGCGGCGATGCTCTCGGGATCCGGGCGCGCTCCGGGCCGGAAGGCCGCCTCCAGGTAGGCGCTGCCCCGCCCGGCCGGAGACGCGTCCGGGGAGAAGTTCGGGGGAAACCCCATGCGGTAGAACGGCAGATCCCTGTCCGGGAAATAGACCCAGTGGTCGCTCCTGAGGAGGGGCCCGTCCAGCCCCATGCAGACGCCCAGCACCGCGCTGTGCCTCAGCCTGCCCGTCGCGGCCTTGAGTCCGTCAGGCAGCTCCTCGGACATGGAGAGGAGGCAGGGAAGGGGCACGGTGCTCACGAGGTGCCCGTAGGGCATCTCCTGTCCGTCCTCCAGGGTGACTGTCCGCCTCTTCGCCCGCACCTTCACCACCCACGTGCGGTTGAGGACAGATCCTTCCTGCCCCCGGGCCAGGGCCGCCGGCAGCGCCTCGATGCCCCCGCTGCGCGGGTAGAAGAAGGTGGCGTTGTAGCCGAAAGAAGGCGCGGCCTTTCCGGCCGCGATGGCACGGACCTCCTCCACCGTCGGCCTGGGCACCGACCAGGAGGTCCACGAGACTTCCATCTCCTCCAGGGGGTGCGCGTAGAGCTTTTCGTTGTACGGAAGCATGAAGACCTCGGCGAGGCCGTCCCCGAACTGTGCCCTGGCCCAGGCGTCGAAGGGCATGTCCCCCGTGACCGGTCTGCCGGCGGCCGCCAGCAGGTCGGCCATGCAACGGTCTGCCAGGGGCCTCGGCAGAGAGCCGAAGTGGGCCTGGATGGGATAGGGCACGAAGGTCCCCTCCACGAAGATGGAGGCACGTCTTCCGTGCTCCGCGAGCTCCCCTCCCAGAAGGGACATGATGAGCTCCTTTTCCTGCCCCTCCCGCAGGTGGAGCAGATGCCCCGTGTAGTCGAAAATATAGCCCCCGGTGCGTTCCGTCCTGCACAGGCCCCCGGGGCGGTCCTCCGCCTCCAGGATCCGGTACGGCACCCCGGCCTCCCCGAGCACCCTGCCAGCCGTCAGTCCGGCCAGCCCCGCGCCGATGATGACCACTGTGCCCCTGCTCACGGCAAGACCTCGAAGACGAAGGCATCACCCTGCCTGAAGACCTGCCTGGTCTCATTGGCCAGGAAGAGGGAGAAGCTTTCCCTCTGTTCCGGGGTCAGCTTCCAGCCGGGAGCCATGCGGTTTCCATAGGCCACCCGTTCCAGTTCACCGGGGTTGTACAGGATATGAGTGAAACCGGCCTGGCGCAGGGCCTGTGCCATTGAGGGGGCGCTCCTCCCCTCCTTGACCATCTCCAGGAGCCTGTTGGGGGCGTTGTGGGACGGGACCTCCCTGGGGAAGGCGGAGTAAAAGCCCCTCATCTCACCGACGAAGAGGACCTTGATCCCCTTGTCCTGGAGTCCGTTGAGGTACTCCAGCGCGGGGTAGACCCCGTAACTCTCCATGAGGTAGCGCTGGGAGGATTTGAGGCCCAGTGCCGCCCCGACGCTCCTGTTGACGGTGTCCTGGAGACCGACGAAGACACCCGTGTTGAGGATGAGAACGGAAAGGACCATATATTTGAGGGCCCGCGAGAGGGCGGAAGGCCGGCTGAGGGCATCCGCCAGGCCTGCACCCAGCCAGAGGCAGAAAACGGACAGGACGGGCATGGCGTACCTGGCCGTCCGGAAGGTCAGGTACCAGGCGGCGAAGGACAGCAGCAGCCAGAAAAGCAGGAGCCGGCTGCCGGCAGGTCTTCTGGACCTGAGAAAAAGAAGGGGGACCAGGACCAGGAAATGGACGCCCACTGTTGCGGTCATGCTGTAGGAGAGCGGGTCAAAGACCATCCGCACCGGCAGAACGATCCACTGCCAGAGGAGCTGCACCGGCCTCGGACCCACGAGGCCCGTCACGAAGCCCGCGCCGAGGTCGGTCTTCCCCGCGAGGCCGGAAAGCAGGGGGAAGACGGGGTCCCCTGTCAGCAGCCAGTTCCTGACGTACCAGGGCGAGGCGACCAGAACGGCGGTCCCCAGGAACAGGGCCCAGCGGCGGGCATCCAGAGGCCTTCTGGACAGGAGCCTGTCCAGGATGCCGGCGGCTGCCGGCAGGACGATGGCGTAGCCGAGGGGCTGGTGCCTGCAGCCGGCCGCCATGCCGGCCAGGATCCCCGCCGTCACCGCCCGGCGCCAGTCATGGAGCCCCACGGCCACCAGGGCCAGAGTGGCCAGCGTGTAGAAGGCCGCGGCCCAGTCCACACCGCCGTTGGGGACCTCCAGGATGAGGAGGGGGGGAAGGGCCGCCAGGGCCGCCGCCCACGCTCCGCCGAGAGAGCCGAAACGTTCGCGGAAACCCAGCCAGAGGACGCAGAGGGCGAGGACGAAGAACAGGTGGTTGAGGAGCCCGGCAAGGTCCGATCCGCTGAGGCCCATGGCCAGCCCGTAGAGCATGTGGACCAGCTGGGGGGCATAGGAGTAGACGTTTTCCGGGATATCCAGGACCCTTCCCGCCTGAAGGTATCGCAGGGGGATCTCCAGGTGGTAGGCCATGGCGTCGAAGGCCCTGGTGGGGACGAGGGCGAAGGGGAAGCTCACAAGGGCGGCCAACGCCGCGAGGGCGAGGGGCATGCCCGCGCCTTGCGCTGCTTCCCCCGCGAGGGCCAGGTCGGCGCGCAGCCTGTCAAGGCGGCGGCGCAGCGTGAGGAGAGAGATGCCGGTCACGGCAAGCACCAGCACCGTGACGGGGATCCTGCCCATGAACCCGAGGGTTCCCAGAAGGAAGGTCTCCAGGGAATAGATCCCCAGGCCGACGCCCAGCTCGGTGATGATCCCGGGCAGGGGATCGCCGGGCCCATCAGGGGGCTTGAGCACACCCAGGACGACGGCCCCCTGGCCCCAGGACGAGAAGAGCACCACCATCATCCAGGCCAGGGAGGAGGCGTGCCAGACCAGGAACCGGACCGGGAAAACGACGTCCCGCGCCAGGAACAGGGTCACGGGCACCAGGACGAGGGCGACGACGAGGGCCGCCCGCCCTCCCGCCGTGCCGGCTGCGGGGGCCGGGATCCTATCCCCTGTCATGGATACCTCTTCCCCTTTTTGGCATCAGACCGTCTTTCATTACCGGGGCTCCTGCGGGTCCGTCACAGGTTCATGTCGATCTTCCTGAGCCAGAGCGCCGAAAGCAGGAGGAGTACGCTGACCGAAAAAAGCACCGCCAGGGCCAGCGACTGGCCGGCGAAGACCATGGCAAGGCCCGCCGACCCCAGCAGGAAGGACACGGCGTAACTCAGCAGTACGGTCCCGGCCACGCTCAGTCTCCACTTTCTCAGCCGGAGGGCGAAATGGTCCGGGCTGCCCCTCAGGGGGCTCTGGCCCCGCATCCACCTTACCGCCATGACGAAGAGCGTGTCGAAGATGGGGACACCGAGGATGAGGACCGGGGCGAGAACGGCCACGGGATTGTTCCGCGCGTAGACGCCCACCATGCTCAGGGCCCCGAGCATGAAACCGATGAAAAGGCTGCCCGCATCCCCCAGGTAGATCCGGGCCGGCTGGAAGTTGTGGCGCAGGAAGCCCATGAGGGCGCCCATGAGGGCCAGGGTCATGTGGGCCACCGACACCTGCCCGGCGGAAAGGGCCACGATGAAGAGGAAGAGGCAGGCGACGCTCCCCACACCGGAGGACAGCCCGTCCATGATGTCGATGATGTTGAAGGCGTTGGTCATCCCCAGGAGCCAGAGGAACGACAGGGGATAGGCCAGCCAGGGCGGCAGGAACACGATCTTGATGGCGATGCCCGCCTTCATGACGACGAGCACCGCCAGGGTCTGCCCGAGCAGCTTGGTCGCCGGCCTCAGGTTCCCCAGGTCGTCCAGGAAACCGAGGAGCACCACCAGGGTTCCCCCGAGGAGGATGGCGAGGACCTGCCGGTCCAGCTGATGAAAGGGGGAAAAACCGATGAGGAAGGCCACGAAGACCGCCAGGCCCCCCATGTAGGCCACGGGCTCCCCGTGCCTCTTCAGGCCCCCGTCGGGCCGGTCCACCATACCGATGCCCCGGGCGGTCCGGGCCATCCACGGCGTGAGGGCCAGGGACACACCCAGGGCCACGACAAAGGTCATTGGAAACGATAAGTAGCTCCACTCCATGGTGCCCGCCCGGCCGTTTAAGGTTCCAGGAGATCCCTGTAGATATCTTCCAGGGATTTCTGGGTCCGCTCGAAACCGAAATGTGACTCCACCCTTTCCCTTCCTCTTTTCCCCCACTTCCGACCCGCCGGTCCCAGGTCCATGATGTGATTCATGGCATGGGTAAGGGCCGCCGGCAGGCCGGCCTCGACCAGGAGCCCAGTCTCCCCCTCAACGACCATGTTGGACGCGTCTCCTACCCGTGTGGCCACCACAGGCAGGCAAGCCGCCATCGCCTCGAGGACAACAAGGGGGCCTCCTTCCCAAAGGGAGGAGAGGACGAAGGCGTCGGAGGCCTCCATGAGTTCAGCAACGTCCTCACGCTCACCCAGGAAGCGGACCCAACCGGACGGGACAGAGCCGGCAGCCTGGTGCTGAAGGGCCGCTCTATCCTCACCGTCACCCACGAGAAGAAGGACCATGGAACGCTCATCCTCGCGGCACAGGTGTGAGAACGCCTCGAGAAGAAGGTCAAAGCCCTTCTGCCCCGTCAGACGACCCACGGCGATCCAGACGAAGGTTTCCGGTTTGATACCCAGTCGGGTGCGAACCTCAGCCCTCTCAGAGGATGTCCTCGCGATCTCAATGCCATAGGGTACAATCCGGACTTCACCGCTCCGGGGGCTGTCCCCTGTGGCGTGACGCCTGACCGGCTCGGAGAAGACGACAGTACCGGCGCTCAGGGGGGCCGTCATGCGGTAAAATACACTCCTGAGAGGGGTATCCTTCTCGTTATGCCTGGTGCTCAGGGAGCAGGCCCCCGGGACCAGAGGAGCAATGAGCCTCGAGAGCATGTTGGAGTGGAAGAGGTGTCCCTGGATGATCCGGGGGGAAAATCCCCTCACTAACCTTATGAGCCTCAGGATGGCCCCCGGGGTGATCAGTCCCCTTCTCTGGTCCATTTCAACGACCCGCACACCCTCTCCCCGGATCAGGGAGGCGAAGGGCCCTCCCGTCATGAGGCTCACCACTGCAATGTCAAAGGCCTCCCGGTCAAAATGGCGGGCTGTCCAAAGGAGCATCCTCTCGGCACCCCCCATACTGAGGCCGCTTATGAGATGGATAACCCCAATACGCCTGTCCGATCCCATGCATCCTCTCGCGTTGACCCGCCTCCCCGGAATCCTCTATACTCGTGCTTCCAGTCCCGGGGATCTTCTCCACCGGTCAGAAAGGATAGAGTTTCTGCTCTGGAAAGGCAGCAACTATGAAGATTTTTCATACTATAGCCGACAAATCTGACTTTTCCAATACCAAAATTGACGCCTCGGCAAGGCGGAGAGGGGTCTGATGGGCTTCCTTCCAGGCAGCCGCCGCATCACCGGTCAGATCAGTAAATTCCTGGAGACCGCGGCTTTCGATCCCGCCCTGCCGCCCGCCGCAGACCCGGCCTGGCCGAGGATCACGGTGGTCACCCCTTCCTTCAACCAGGCCCCATACCTCGAGAAAACCATACTCTCCATTCACAACCAGGGATATCCCAACCTGGAGCACATCATCGTCGACGGGGGATCCACCGACGGCAGCGTTGACATCATCATGAAATACGAGGCCCGCCTGGCACACTGGCAGTCCAGGCCAGACGCGGGTCAGTGCGACGCCATCAACCAGGGAGCGGCGAGGGCAACAGGTCAGTACATGACCTGGATCAACTCCGACGATCTGCTGCTGCCCGGCGCCCTTCTCCGGATGGGGGATCTCATCCGCCGGGACCCGGATGTGGACCTCTTTTACGGCAACCAGGTGGAGGTGGACCGGTGGGATCGCGTCACCAAGAGGGTTTACACCATCGACTTCGACCTGAAGGATTTCCTTTACGAGGTGCACATCATCATCCATCAGCAATCGGCCCTGTGGCGGGTGGACCTGTTCCGGGAACTGAGTGGTCTCAACGATTGCGCCTACGCGATGGACTATGACCTCTTCTACAGGATGGTCAGGAGAGGGATCCGCTGGAGGAGGATCCGTGATTTCCAGGCCGCCTTTCGCATTTATTCTGATTCCCTGACCGGCAGCGGTGAGGTCCGCCGCTCTCGTTCCCCTACGGTGGATCGGATCTTCGAGGAAGCCACGGGCCGTCCCAGGACCCTCTGGGACCGGACCGTTTGGAGATCTTTCCATAAGGCCAGGCGCTTCCTCCTGGAACCGAGGTCGCTCATGTGTGCGGTGGAGCATCGCCTCTGGCAGTCCATGGCCCGCGAGGGAATCGGACCCTGAGTGCCCGGCGCCCGAGAGGGATACCGGCCACCGGCATTCATTTCAGGATGATCTCCTCGTAGGTGCTCCGAGGTGTGTAGCCGGCTGACCTCTCCCGAGCCCTCTCCAGCGCCCTTTC
>CP070682.1:799147-803631 GCA_020352595.1 bacterium
CAGGGCCGCCCCCGATCCGCTCGTGTTGAGTTGTGGCGGACAGTTTCCTGATAACAGGCGTCGATGTCAAGTGGCAAAACGAGAGTATAAAGCCAGGCGGGGGAAATCAGGAGTCCCGGGCCCACAGTGGTGCAGGTTCGACCTCCTTGCCGTCTCCATGGGGAGGTTTCCATTGCCTGGATCACGGGGCTTATTGAGTCCTTGATCCTGGATACTGGGTCCTGGTTCACCATCCTCCCTCTGACCACCGGACTCCACGCTTTCCACATTTAAACCGTTGAGCCTTCCGGCCCCTTTGCAGTACATTGTCTCCATGGTCATCGCTTCCCTGACAGTGACGCCGGTGGGAACAAAGGGCCCGGGCCTGAGCCGGTACGTGGCCGAGTGCGTGCGGGTCATCGAGGAATCGGGTATCAGGCACACCCTCACGCCCATGGGGAGCGTCCTGGAAGGCACCCTCGACGAGATCCTGGAGCTGGTGCGCACTGTCCACCGGATCCCCTTCCATCACGGCGTCATGCGGGTCTCCACCAGGCTGGTCATCGATGAGCGCAGGGACAAGGACGCCACGGCGCAGGGCAAGGTGGAAGCGGTGAAAGCGAAGCTTGAAAAGGAAAGTTGATCCCGGGTTTCAGATCTCAGCAGATCCTGGGCAGCATCTCACCCGAAAGTTTGTCCACGAGGCGGCGGCCACCCATGGCTGTCTTCAGGACCACCTTTCCCGGGTTATCCCTTACCGTCTCCCCGATGATGGCGGCTTCCGAACCATATCTGTGGCTGCGCATGATCTCCAGAGCCCTCTCTGAGGCCCCCTGAGCCACCATGGCGACGAGTTTGCCCTCGTTGGCAAGATAGAGGGGGTCGTAGCCCAGGAGCTCACAGGCGCCCTTTACGGCGTCCCTGACGGGGATGTCGGATTCACGGATCCGGATGCCGACACCGGACTGGGAAGCGATCTCCACGAGGACGGTGGCAAGCCCCCCTCTTGTCGGGTCACGCAGCACGTGGACATCCCCTCCCAGGGCGTCGACGAGTTGCCTGACAAGGCCGTTCAGGGGAGCGCTGTCGCTCGTGACCGTCGTGCGGAATGCGATCCCCTCCCTGGCCGAGGCGATGGCGATGCCGTGATCGCCCACTGTGCCCGACAGGAGGACGGCATCCCCTTCCCTGGCAAGGTGGCCGGAGATGTGGATACCTTCAGGCACCAGGCCGAAACCGGTGGTGTTTATGAAGATCCTGTCGGCGGCGCCCTTTGTCACCACCTTCGTGTCGGCGGTCACGATCCTGACTCCCGCCTCCCGAGCGGCGCGGGCCATGGAGGAGGCGATCCTCTCCAGTTGGGACATTGGCAGACCTTCCTCGACGATGAAGCCCACTGACATCGCGATGGGGTCGGCTCCGGCCATGGCGACGTCGTTGACGGTCCCGTGAACCGCCAGACTGCCGATGTCCCCGCCGGGGAAGAAGATGGGGTCCACGGTGTAGGTGTCGGTGCTTATGGAGAGCCGACCGGCGGGCATGTCGAGGAGGGCCATGTCGTCGAGGCGCAGGAGAGCCGGATCCTTGAAATATTTCAGGAATATGCGCCTGGTGAGTTCGGAGGATTTTCTGCCCCCGGCGCCGTGGGAAAGGAGAATTCTTTCCTCAGACAAGGGGTTGTCTCCTCTTGCAGGATGGATGATCCAGGAGCCGGGATCTCCGGACTTTCTGGATGTTTTGGATAACAGATCCTGGATCCTGGCTCACGTGCTGTACCTGTACCAGGCGGCGCAACTGCCCTCGGAGGAGACCATGCAGGAACCCACCGGTGACTCGGGCGTGCAGGCGGAGGCGAAAAGGGGGCACTGGGGCGGGTCCATGTTGCCCCTGAGGACCTGTCCGCAGGCACATCCGGCGGGTTCGGTGCCGACGGGGACCGATGACAGTCCGAACCTACGCACGGCGTCAAAATCGGCGAATTCCCCACGGAAAGACAGGCCGGAGCCGGGAATAATGCCAAGGCCCCTCCACGGGGTGTCGCACGGTTCGAAGACCTCCATGAGCGTCTCCATGGCCTTTGTGTTCCCCTGCTGCGTCACGGCCCGCCCGTAACTGTTGCGGACTTCATGCAGATTATCAGCCAGCATATCGCACAACATTGAAATCCCATGTAAAATGTCGAGTGGCTCGAAACCGGCGATGACGCAGGGTTTGCCGTATCGGGACGCGAAAGGCCTGTAGGCCGCCGCCCCCAGCATGACGCTCACGTGCCCCGGGCAGAGAAATCCGTCCAGGGCCACGTCAGGGGCCTCGAGAAGAGCAGTGAGGGCCGGCGGCAGCAGTTTGAAGGCCGGATAAACGGTGAAATTGTCCAGCCCTGACTGGCGTGCCCTCAGGACGGAAGCAGCAATGGTGGGAGACGTGGTCTCGAAACCCACGCCCAGGAACACAACAGGCCTGCCTGGCTCCTCGCGAGCCCACTGGACTGCATCCAGGGGCGTCGTCGTGACACGGACGTCCGCGCCTTCAGCTCTCCGCGACTCCAGGCTGGTCCAGGTGCCCGGGACGCGGAGCATGTCGCCGAAGGTGGCGATGATGCTCTTCCCTCCGACAGCCGGGTCTGCGAGGGCGATCATCCGGTCCATGTCGTCCATGGCGGTGACGCACACGGGACACCCCGGTCCTGAAACCAGGGTGATGTTCTCGGGAAGGAGGGATTTTATCCCCGTCCTGAAGATGGCCACCGTGTGGCTTCCGCAGATCTCCATGAGTTTTACGGGACGGTCCAGCCTGGAGGCCGCGTCCCTGATGCGGCCCACCAGCGCCGTTGCCACGCCGGGATCGCGGAATTCGTCAAGGTACTTCATCATCCTGAAGCGTCTCCATGTATTGCCGGAACAGCTCAAGGGTTTCCAGGGCATCCTCCTCATCGAGGACGTTGATGATGAAGCCGGCGTGGACCAGGACGTAGTCACCGACGCAGATGTCCGGCACAAGGTCCGCGGAGGCCACCTTCTCGGTCCCGCCGAAGTCCACCGTGGCCATGTTGAGGTCATCGATACCGGTGACCCTGCCTGGTACGGCGATGCACATCCTCAAACCTCCCCTTCTCTCATGGCGTAAAGGGCGCAGACCGCCTGTCCCAGGGAGATCCCTCCGTCGTTGGTGGGAACCTGGCGATGGAACAGCGGGCGGAGGGATCTCTTCTCCAGTTCACGGGCGATGCGTACGCACAGAAGTTCGTTCTGGAAGACGCCCCCGCCGAGGGGGACCGTGCGGTCCGGCAGCCCTTCGCTCTCGAAAACCACCGCGGCTGCGTCGGCGAGAGCCGCGGCCATGGTGGCGTGGAACATGCCCCCGACCGTGGCGGGTCCCCTGCCGTCGAGCACCATCTCGAGTGCCGCACCGAAGGCCGGCATGAGGTCCATCACCTGTTCCCCTCCCGGGCCCCGGGAGACGGAGTACGGTAGGATATCGGTAACACCTGTGTCCGTCAACACCTCAAGCTCTATGGCGGCCTGTCCCTCGTACCTGGTTTCCAGGCAGATCCCCAGGATGGCCGAGATGGCGTCGAAGAGGCGGCCGGCGCTGGAGGTGGGAACCCCGTGGGTCCGGCGTTCGCACAGGCCGATGATGACGTCGAGGTCTTCCGCGGCGATGCCGGGGAAGATCATGGAACCGACCCTCCTGGATTCCTCCGCGCCCAGGGTTTCCACCATGCACGAGAGGGCCATGCGCCAGGGATGCTCGACGGCCTTGTCTCCTCCCGGCATCCATATGGTCTTGAGATGTCCGAGCCTTCTCATCCGTGCACCGTCCACGTGCAGGATCTCTCCACCCCAGATGGTGCCATCCGTACCGTAACCTGTCCCGTCAAGGGCTATGCCGATGACGGGTCCCGTCATGCCCGCCTCGGCCTGGCAGCTGAGGACGTGGGCGTGGTGGTGCTGCACCCTGAACACGGGGAGATCGCCTTCCCACAGGCCGTTCTCCTCGTCCGGGACTCGCGACGTGAGGTAATCGGGGTGCAGATCGCACGCCACAGCCTGGGGGGTCACCTCGAGGATGTCCATGAGGTGCGTGGTGACCTCCCTCAGAAAATGCAGAGTCTCGAGGTTCTTGAGGTCCCCTAGATGCTGGCCTATGAAGGCCCTGTCGCCCCTCGTCAGGCACACCGTCCCCTTCAGTTCCGGTCCCAGGGCCAGCACGGGCTTTCCCGAAAGGGGCAGAAGGACCGGGGACGGCACATATCCACGGGCCCTCCTGAGCACGACAGGACCGGAGGCGGGATCGAGGGGGTCTGGACGCACGATGGAATCATCGCACCGCAGGACGATCTCACGGTCGTGGGTCAGAAAGGCGTCCGCTATACCCCCCAGGCGCGCCAGCGCTTCCTCGTTTCCCGAGCAGAGCGGCTCCTCGCTGATGTTGGCGCTGGTCATGACGAGGACCCTGAACCGTTCCATGAGGAGGACGTGGAGGGGGGTGTAGGGCAGCATGAGGCC
>CP070682.1:803731-807412 GCA_020352595.1 bacterium
CTTTCCCCGGGCTTGCCGGGAAAATGTTCTTTCCTCCGGATCAGGGCACAGGACACCAAGATCATTTCCTCCAAAGGACGCCCGAGAAAACACGCACAAAATTAGGTGATATAATAAAGATTATCTGTGCACAAAATACTTAACAATGTGATTAAATTGCCTACACACCGGCCATACAAAATGGGCATTCAGCCCCCCCCACAGGGGCATCAGACGGCCATCGGGTCACGGGATCATGCGCATTGACCGGTACAGGGAGCGGCCCCCCGGTAGGGGCCCCTCGGCAGCCGCCCCGACCCCAGGGGATGAGCATGACGATCCGGGTCCCCAGGACGGACACGAGATCCTCAGGCATGAGCTCCAGGAGAGGCAGAAGGAGCTCCGCTGCCTCTACACCATCGACAAGCTGGCCTTGATGGAGTTCCCGTCCCTCGAGGCGCTGCTCATGGCGGCGGTGGAGGTCATCCCCGACTCCATGCAGTTCCCGGAGGTATCCTGCGCCAGGATAACCTTGAGAGGGGAGACCTTCGCCAGTCCCGGGTGCCGCGAGGACAGGCTGGAGCTGGGCGCACCCATAAGGATCCACGGCCAAAAGGTCGGGACGGTCTGGGCCTGCTACTACAGGAAACTCCCTCCGGCGAGCGACTCCCCGTTCCTCCAGGAGGAACGGGAGATGCTCGAGGCCATCGCCGCCAAGATCGGCCTCGTGATCCAGCTCTTCGATCTTCGGAGGGAGGTCGAGGAGATCGACACGACGCTGAGAACGGTCCTGAAAAAGATCGGTGAGGAGCAGTTCAGGGCGGCCGGCGACATCGCCCGCCAGACGCGGGTCACCATCATGCCCGTCATCCAGGATCTCATGAATGTCCTCCCGGGGCACCAGCAGAAGCACGTCGAGCTTCTGCGTTCGGCCGTGATGGAAATCGCGTCCCCCTTCACCAGACAGCTGACCCGCAAGAATCACGACCTGACACCGGCAGAGGTCCAGATCTGTTCCCTCATCAGGTGCGGTCTGCAGTCCAAGGAGATCGCCGAACTGAAGAGGATCTCGCCGGCAACCGTCGCCCGTCATCGGGAGAACATCAGGAAAAAGCTGGGCATCACCAACAGGAAAGCCAACCTGGGAACCTTCCTGAGATCCGAATTCGAGGCGGGGCGGGACATCGCGGGACCCGGATCGGGTCTGGCCGGAGGGCCGGGAGCTCCCGGCCAGGCAAAGGCCTGACGGATCGCATGCATTGGCAGGCGGGCATCCCCCAGTACCCCCCAGGCCTCTAGGAAGGCCGGCTTGCCGGCCTTTCCAGTCCCCCAGCGAAAAACCGGAGCCAGAGCTCCGGTTTCACGTCACCACTTGTTCCCCCCTCCCCCTACCCGGAAAGGAGCCTCCTGAGGATCTCGTTGACCACCCTGGGGTTGGCCTTGCCACCGGTGGCCTTCATGACCTGGCCCACGAGGAACCCCAGCACCTTCTCCTGCCCCTCGCGGAACTGCCGGGCCTGCTCCGGATGCGTGTCCAGGACCCTGCGCACCTCCTCCTCGATGGCGCCTGTGTCCGACACCTGGGCGAGGCCCTTCTCATCCACAACCTTGCGCGGGTCCCTGCCGGTGTCGGACACCTCCTCGAAGACCTGCTTGGCGGCCGAAGTGGAGATGGCGGCGGAATCCACCAGGCCGATGATGGCCGCCAGCTGCCCGGCGGTGACCTTCACAGCCCCGGCCCCCTTTTCCTTGACCAGGCGCATGTACTCGCCCATGACCCAGTTGCTGGCCTTCTTCGCGTCGGCACCCGCGTCCACCGCGGCCTCGAAGAACGCGGCCACAAAAGGGTCGGCGGTGATGACATCAGCGTCGTACTCTGGAAGCCCCAGGCGGGACACGTACCGCTCCACCTTTTCCTGGCGCAGCTCGGGCATTTTGGACCCGAGCTCCTCGATCCACTCCCCGTCGACCCTGACGGGGACGAGGTCCGGCTCGGGGAAGTAGCGGTAGTCGTGGGCCTCCTCCTTGCCCCGCATGGAGACGGTGACGCCCTTGGCCGAGTCGAAGAGGCGCGTCTCCTGGACGACCTTTCCCCCTGCATCGATGAGGTCGATCTGCCTCTCGATCTCGTACTCCAGGGCCTGCTGCAGGAACCGGAAGGAGTTCATGTTCTTGATCTCGGTCCTTGTGCCGAAGGTGCCGGACCCCGCGGGCATCACGGAGACGTTGGCGTCGCAGCGAAGGCTCCCCTCCTCCATGTTCCCGTCGCAGATGCCGAGATACACCACCATGTCCCTGAGGGTCTGCATGTAGGCCCTGGCCTCGGCCGGCGACCGGATGTCGGGCTCGCTGACGATCTCCATGAGGGGGACGCCGGCCCTGTTCAGATCCACGTAACTGGCCAGGGAGGAGTCGAAGGCGCCCTCGTGGACCAGCTTTCCGGCGTCCTCCTCCATGTGGATGCGGGTGATGCCGATGCGCTTGACCTGACCGTCCACCCGGACCTGGACCCAACCCTCCTCGCAGAGGGGCTTCTCGTACTGGCTGATCTGGTACCCCTTGGGAAGGTCGGGGTAGAAGTAGTTCTTGCGGGCGAAGACGCTCTCGGGGGCGATGCGGCAGTGGGTGGCCAGTCCCATCATGACCGTGTACTCGACCACCTTGCGGTTGAGCACCGGCAGGACGCCCGGCATCCCCAGGCAAACCGGACACGTGTTGAGGTTCGGGTCCTCGCCGAAGGCGGTGCTGCAACCGCAGAAGATCTTGCTCCTAGTGCTCAGTTGCGCGTGGACCTCGAGGCCGATGACTGGCTCGTATTTCATGAACTGCTCCAATGGGAAACTTCAAACTTCACATTTCAGAGACATTCACCCGGAACGCACATGTCACAGGGGCATTCGATTGGAGTTTGAAATCTGAGATCTGAAATTCCCCTCACAGCGGGCACTCCGGCAGGAGACCCCTCTCCTGCTCGTAGGCGTGGGCCGCCTTGAGGAGGACCTCCTCCCTGAAGGCCGGGCTGATGAACTGGACGCCCACAGGCAACCCTTCCCCCGTCAGCCCGCAGGGCACGGACACGGCGGCGATGCCGGCGATGTTCACGGGGATGGTGTAGATGTCCGAAAGGTACATCTGGATGGGGTCGTCCACCTTGTCCCCTATGGGGAAGGCCGCTGTCGGTGCCGTGGGACTCAGGAGGAGATCGGCCTTGAGGAAGGCCTCGTCCATCTCCCTGCGGATCATGGTCCTGACCCTCTGCGCCTTCCCGTAATAGGCGTCGTAGTAGCCCGCGGAAAGGGCGAAGGTCCCCAGCATGATCCTCCGCTTGACCTCGGGGCCGAATCCCCCGCTCCTGGTCTCCCTGTACATCTGGATGAGCCCCCTGGCATCGGGGACGCGCACCCCGTACCGGACGCCGTCGTAGCGGGCCAGGTTCGAGGACGCCTCCGCGGGTGCGATGATGTAGTAGGTGGCCACCGCGTACCTCGTGCTGGGCAGCGAGACAGGCACCAGCCTGGCCCCTCTCCTTTCCAGGAGCGATGCGGCGCCCCTCACCAGCCCCTCCACCTCCTCTTCCAGGCCCTCGCCGAAATACTCCTCGGGAAGCCCTATGGTCATACCCTCGATGTCGCCGTCGAGAAGGGACGGGTAATCCGGCACGGGGAGGTCGGCGGATGTGCTGTCGGCCGGGTCGTGACCCGC
>CP070682.1:807512-815912 GCA_020352595.1 bacterium
CCGAGGCCCTGGAGAGCATCCTGGCGCAGACCTTCCCCCACTGGCGCCTCGTCGCCGTGGACGACGCCTCCACGGACCGGACCTGGTCCATTCTCTGCCGGACCGCCAGCAGGGACGAACGCGTCCTCGCCCTGAAAAACGAGAGCAAGGGCATCGTCGGCGCGCTGAACACCGCTCTCGGCCACAGCCGTTCCCCCTTCATCGCCCGCATGGACGCCGACGACATCTCCCATCCCGGGCGGCTGGACCTGCTGCTGACCCTCATGGAGGAAAAACCCGCCGCCGGAGTGGTGGGAAGCGCCGTGGCCCTATTCCCGTCCGGGGCGACCACACCCAACATGGAGCGGTACATTGCCTGGCAGAACTCCCTGCTCACGCCCGAGGACATGCGCCGGGAGCGCTACGTCGAGTCCACCATGACCCACGCCTCGGCCCTCTTCCGGAGGGAACTGCTCGTGGAACACGGAGGGTGGCGGGAGGGGCCCTTTCCCGAGGACCTGGACCTGTGGCTGCGCCTGCACAGCGCGGGCGTCGTTTTCGTCAAGCACCCCGAGGTCCTTTATCTCTGGCGGGAGCACGATGAACGGGAGAGCCGGGCATCGGACCGGTGCAGCCCCGAGGCCTTCCACCGGTGCAAGGTGAATCACCTGTCCAGGGAGCTGCGTGAAAGAGGACTTGAGAGCCTGGTTATCCTGGGACCGGACAGGACCCGATCCCGGTGGGCTGACAGCCTTCTGGCCGAGGGGTTCGAGTGCATCCCCCTGGCCTGGTCGCCTGGTGAACCCCTGCCCGAAGAGGTTGCCGGGGCGCCTTTCACGCTGGTGGCTTTCGGCGTGCCGGAGGTGCGTGAGAGAGTCAGGGTGGAGCTGGAAGAAACGGGGGAAGAGGAGAGGGACTGGATCTTCGTGGGGTGAGGGAAACAGATCCGGCATACAGGAAACCGGAATGGACCCGGCTCCGTGATCTCCGTTATCGAACCTGGATTTCTGATACCAGAACCGGGATCCCGACACCCGGGCGCAGGTTTCCCTCAGTAACGGTGGACCCGGATCTGTCCGGAGCGGACCCTTTTTTCCAGCCACCTCTTCACAGCCACCTTGAAGGCCTCCCTCGTGGGGGGGAAGATGAGGGAGAAGCCCGCAAAGTCGGTGATAAACCCCGGAGTGATGAGCAGCGCGCCTCCCACCAGCAGCATGGCGCCGTTGACCAGGTCGTCGCCGGGGATCTGCCCCTGCTCCATCTTCCACTGGATGTTGGTGAAGACCCTCAGGCCCTGCTGCCGGGCGTAGTAGGCACCGAGTATCCCCGTTCCGATGATGAGGAGGATGGTGTTGCCCGCGCCGATGGCTGCCCCCACCTTGATGATGAGGTACAGCTCCACCGCGGGCACGATGGTGAAGAGGAGGAAGAGTCGGAGGAACAAGGGGGCATCCTTCCAGGTCACGGACGGTTACTGTTCACGCGTGCGACAGGATCCGCGGACTGGTTCATCCGCGGGTAACGACTCGCACGCGCCTTTGCGCACCGGTACTCCTATCCTAACCATTGACCCCGGAAATGGAAAGGGCGGCCCCGGATGGGGACCGCCCTCTCGCAGGTTGCCGGGAGCGGGGACGCTACTGGATGTTGAAATCTGCTTCTGTCATCACGCCGTCCCAGACGTAGCCGAAGGCGGAAAGCCCGGTGGTGGTGGCCTTGTAAAGACCTGGAGTGGTCCCCGGGTCTTTCCTGCGGGGGGCCTGTGTGTTCCAGGTCGTTTCGGCGATGCCGCCCGCATCGGAGGGACCAGTGGTCAGGGTCAGCGTTTCCGGCCCCGTGACGTCAATGGTCACCGTCGCATTGGGGAGGGGCAGTGCCGTCGTCCTGTCAACGACGTGGGCTCTGATGACCACGGCGTCACCCGCATTGAAGGCGGTGGCGGGTTGGAACTCCGTGGTGGTGTTCTTGCCCTTGCCTACGGTGACCCAAGTACCGGTTTCCACCAGGGTCACACCGGCCTCCTTCGTCTGGCCCGGGCCTGTGGGTGTCGCGCACACGATGTTGGAGAAGCCGGATTCGCAGTCCGCGTAGCGTGAGGTGACCTTGTAACAGTACTGGTTGTCGTTGGTGAGACCCGTGTCGGCGTAGGTGGTGACCGTGCCTGTGTCCGCGACCCACTGGGACTTGCCCGACTGGTCGTAATAGACCGTGTACCCCACGACATTCCCATCGCCGGTGTGCTCATCGGACCAGGTCAACGTCACCTGATTACTGGCCGGGGCTGCCTCCAGCAGGGTTGGCACTGGCGCTGTGCAGGCAGGCGGAGTGACTCCGACGGACGCGGCGGCCATGAGGAAGGGTGACGCGCCCGGGACCGTCATGTTGTGGGTCCAAAGGTTCCAGATGGCTCCGCCCCATGCCTTGAGGCCGGCGAAGAAGGGGTCTGCCTGCACCAGATAGGGTTCATCACCGCCGGCTCCCGTACCCGTGAGCGTCAGGTTGCCCGTCCCGTTGATCTCGTCGCGGAGGAACTCCACGTACTCGCGGCTGGTGGTCTGGTAATAGAGTCCGACCTCCACCAGGTCGGCCGCCGGGGGGATGCCGATGGTGACGTCGTCGAAGCCGCCGTCGTATTCGGCGTTGCTGAAGTAATGAGGGTCCTCGACACCATGCCAGACGGGGACCGAGATCCGCTGGGCGGCCTCGTCTATGCGGAACCCTTTGGGAGGTATCCTGTTGTCCTTGTAGCGTCCCGTGGCCAATGCGAAGTGGAAGGATTTTTCCTCACCGGTGATAGAACTGGTGGGCTTCATCTCGTAGACGAGGGCGTCGTCGTGAACCTCGTCGGCCGCCAGCGGCTCGGGAGGCGGGAGCACACCGTTGGGGTCGGGCTGATAAGGATAGGTGAGCCCCTTGAGGGTCCCCGCCGCGATGTCATAGGGATTGATCTCGTAGATGAGGCCGCCGCCTGCGTAGGCCTTGATATTGATGAACATCCGGCGTCCCTCGGGGAACCCCGAAATGAGCTTGTGGCCGGTCTGATTCTGGATCCTGAAGCTCAGGTGGCCGCTGGAGGGATCGTAGGCGAGGTTCTGGATGGCGGCCGCGAGAAGGAGCTGCTGCTTGGCACGTTCGGCTCCGGCAAGCAGAGCGGCCGGGTCGACACCCAGACCCTGGTTGAGATCAAGGGTGAGCACGGCCGCCCCCTGGTTCAGGATCTGGTCGTTGACAGGGTCATAGTTCGGTGAACCGGGGATGGCGCTGGCCACCACCCACGACACCCACGCATTGCCGCCCGTCAGGTCATGCACCGGCTGTCCGCTGTTCGGGTGCTCGACGCTGTCGTTGGGGCGCACCAAAGCGCTCGCCTGGGATGCCGCCTTCCCCACCATGTCCCGCATGTGGCAGTCCTGGCACTTGGCGACGTAGTTGTCCGCGTAGGAAGTCTCGTAGACGGAGGGATCGAAGGGACCCAGGCCCGGTGCGCCGCCAGGCTGTCCATAATCGGACAGCATGAACTCCGAAAAGGTCCTTTCAACATGGAAATAGGAGAACGCGGAGGTGGCCTCGGTGGGAAGGATCTGGGCCGGGTCCGCTCCCAGGTTGCCCAGGACGGGGTTGGAGACGTCATGGCAGGTGGCGCACATATACCGGCTCTTGTGGTATCGGCTGTAGAAGATGGGGTGGCGCGCGCTGGCGTCGGCGAAGGAGGCTCTCTTGGCCCTTCCATCATCCATGAAATACTGCCCGGAGGCGTTTTCGGTGTAATCGTTGGGAGGCAGGTCGCCCGTGTAGAAAAGCCCTCCGTTAAAGAGCGCGATGGACTGGCTCAGGCGCTGGTCATCAACATAAGTGTCCCAGGCAGCCAGCCCCGAGGGAGTGGCACTGGCGTCGGTCTCGTCCCAGTAGCCGGTCCAGTCGCTTCCTTCCCTGACACCCGAGTACGTCGTACTAAAATAAGGGTCGTACATGCTGTGGCAGAAATCGCACTGCACCCCGTCATAGTCGTTTGCCGTCATGGCCGATGCGTTGGGTGGATCAGACCTCCCCTCCAACCACCCCTTGGGGAAGTGGCACCGCTCGCAGATGTCCACCGCGTTGGGGTTGCCCACGGCCCAGATGGCATCCTGTCCGGCCACCGTCAGGCAGGACCAGAAGATGAAGTCACGTGCCGCCTGGGCCATCATGGAGCCTTTCCAGTTGAAGGCGGGTTCCACGGCAGCGTCGAAGCCGCCGTGGCAGTTCAGGCACCGGGTAGGGGCCTCGATGTCCGCCTGGTTGATCGGCGGCGGCTGCGTACCCGGCATGCGAACAAGCGGGTCCTGTGACACGGGCAGGGGCGTCCAGGCGCCCGAGATGCTGCAGAAAAGGAGCAGCGTCAGAAACCCTGCCAGTGCCGCGAAAAATTTTCCTCTCATTGTTTCCCCCCTTTCCGCCGGGTACGCGGCAGGCAGGACCCGGGTTCCGCGGGCGGGACGGGTCCGATGCCCCCGGTCCTCCAGCACCCGCGGCAGGGTGCCCGTTCAGCGTCCGGCCCTGAAAAACACCTTCTACGTGGATTTATACGGAAAAGGCGTGATGTATTTCCCTTAAAACCATGAGGTTTTAAGTATAGCAAATACGCGCACTTCTGGAGGGAATAACATCTCGAGGTCGCCTTCGCCGGTGGTCCCCCCGGTCCCGCACCACCTTTTCCCATGGCAAAAAGGGCCTGGAATGCTTGCGGGGAACAACCCTTCCCGCACAAGCCGGCTCCTTCACCCCTGTCGGCCGCGGGCGGAACCCTGACCCGTCCGACGCGAAGGGGCAAAAAAAAGCCCGGCGGCAGCCGGGCCTCTCGTCACTATGAAGGTGTGAGTGTTCCCTTACTAGTGCTCCAGGGAGATCTCCTGATAGCCGAGCCAGATACCCGTTCCGGAGAGGGAGTCTATTTCGGCCTGGATGATCATCACGTGGCTCTCCTCGATCTCCACCAGTTTCCGGTAGAACGCCTCGGCCTTGCCGTCCTCCGCCTGGGCTGCCCGCTCGGTGTAGAACCTGACGGCCTTCTTCTCGAACTCCAGCGCCTCCTCGAGAGCCTTCAGGTCGTCGAAATCCTCCTGGGGCTCTTCCGGAACCTCCGGGAAGATGATCTCCTCCCTGGGCGTCTCCCCGAACCTCGCGGCCGCCTCCTCGTAGGTCATCCAGGGCTCGTCGTTGGTCAGGGACTCGTAGAGGGTGGCGAACACACCCATGTGCTCGATCTCGTCCTTGGCGAGATGCTCGAAAACCTCCCGCCCCTTCGGGTCCTTGCTGCTCATGGCAGCGATCTTGTAGAACCGGTACCCCTTCTTCTCCGTGTCCAGGGCGATCTGTAGAGCCTCCACGTGGGCCTCTCGCTTGTCAGACATGCTCGTATCCTCCCTTTCCCTGCATATGGGATCAAAGTTCCTTCTTGAGGTTCTGCAGGAGCTCAAGGTGCTTGACCTCCTCGCGCCGGAGCCGTTCGAACGCCTCCTTCCCCTCGGCATCCTGGGTGGCGTCGCGCAGAAAGACGTAATAGTCGATGGACTTCTTCTCCGCCCTTATGCCGATGTCCAGGGCATGGGCCGGATCCTTGGTCAGACGGGCGTAGTGCTCAGCGTCCTCCGGATCCGGAAAGACAGGCTGCTTCTCCACGTCGTGCAGATACTCGGCCATCAACTGCTGATCCTCTTCCCTGTACCACTCGTGGACGAAACTGGGTTCGATCTCCTCCCTGATGACCCTCTTGTGCTCCACTTCCGCCTGGGCCAGGTGTCTGAACAGGTCCTTGACCCTGAAGTCGGTCACCGAATCGGCCACCCTGCTGTAGAAGACTCTCCCCGCCTCTTCCAGGTCCAGCCCCAGCATGAACGCTTCGTACGGCCCGTATGCCTTTTTCCTTTCCATCTCAACCCCCTGTCGTCTGTGTCATGCCTGCTGTTAACCTAACCACGAGAAGGTATATTATCAAATATGAATGGGCAGGGAAATGACGATACCTCCGATGAATCCCATTTTTTCCATGCAAAGCCTGACATCAGGCGTGCGGTGCCGGGTAACAGGTTCCAAGGACCGGGGGCCAGGTGCCAGGCGCCAGTCCCCTGGCTCCGGCACCTGCGAGGAATGAAGGGAGGGGCAGGAGGGGCCTTCACGCCCCCTTGCCTGCCCGTTCTTTTCCCTGTTTCCTCAGGCCGCCGCGCCGGGAAGGGCCCTTTCCTCCACAAAATCGCCCTTGATGCCCACACGGTACAGGGTGGTGGGGATGTCGCGCCCGCTGTCCTGGAGAGCCATCTTCACGATCTGGACCAGCCCGGAACAGCAGGGCACCTCCATGTAGACCACTCCGATGGAGTTGATGTCGTTCTGGCTGAAGATGGTGGAAAGCTTCTTGAGGTAGACATCCGTGTTGTCGAGCTTGGGGCAGCCGATGAGAAGAACCTTGCCCTCCATGAAGCGGCGGTGGAAATCGCCGTAAGCGAAGGGGGCGCAGTCGGCCGCGATGAGAAGGTCGGCACCTTCCAGATAGGGTGCCTTGGGGGGGATTAGCATGATCTGGACCGGCCAGTTGCCCAGTCGTGAATCCACAGGTCCCGCCTGGACCGCCGACGCGGGTGCCCCCGCTGCCGGGGATGGCTGGCGAAGCTGCTGTGAGCGGGAACTGGGACATCCGCTGGCAGCCTGCAGCGGGGCGGGGGTCCCGCTCCTGTGTGCGGGTGCCTTCACCTGGACGGCCGGCTTGGGGCGGTCGAAGGACTGCGTGAGCGTGCCGGGGCATCCGCAGGCCAGGTCCGGTATCTCGGCCTCTGCGGCCTCGGCCGGCTCGTGGGCCCGGTCGTCCCCGACCGCGTGCTGCTCGTGGCCGTGGGAGATGGGCTCCCGGCCAAGCTTCTTCAGGCGGTGGTTCACGGCCTCCTCGTCGAACTCATCCGCCTCTCGCTGGACCAGGGTGATGGCCTCCTGGGGACACTCCCCCAGGCAGGCGCCCAGACCATCGCAGTAGACGTCGCTGACGAGCTTGGCCTTCCCGTCCACGATCTGGAGGGCTCCCTCGGCGCACCCGGGCACACAAAGCCCGCACCCGTCACATTTGTCCTCATCGATCTGCACTATTGTCCTGACTGCCATTTTCTACCTCCCGGAACGATGTAGTTTATGATCTCTTTGATCTGCTCGTTCTTTAATGTGGTTTCAATATAACAGCCAGGAACGCAAAGGAAAGGTTGGACCCCCTCAAAACTGCCCAAAAAACAAGGGCTTTTGACCGTGGTCAAAAGCCCTCGCGTGACGGGAGGCCGGGGAGACGGAATCCGCGGGTAGATATGCCTCGGGAGATCCTGCCCGGACACCCGTTACGCCCACACCCCCATACTTAAGGAATTCACGACTTCCAGTGCCCGTGGAGGTTGCAGTACTCCCTGGCCGTTATCCGGTCGCCCTCGACGCAGAACTCGGCTTCAGGAGCGTCGCCGGGCTTGAGGAAGGCCGTGTAGGACTTGCCGTCAGCCACCACCTCGATCCACTCGATGTAGTGCTTCTCCTCCATGGGGTGGGGGACGCTGCCCACCTTGACCTTGATGCCGTGGTCCGTCCTCTCGATGACCGGGACGTGTTTCTCCCTGGCCGCGTCCACCGTGTTCTCCTTGAGCAGCTTCATGGGCTGACCGCAGCAGACCAGTTCACCAGGGCCGCCGTGGAACACCTCCACGATGTTTCCGCACAGATCGCACTTGTACACCTGCAGTCTCTCAGCCATGTCATTCTCCTTTCATGGGACGCGGGGGCGTCCCAGTCTCTAGTTTCTAGATCTAATCTGCCAGACGCCAGACACTTCACTCTACCAGTTCTCGCACAGCAGTTCGAAATGGGCCCTGGGATGGGCGCAGGCCGGGCACTCATCGGGAGCCTTCTCGCCTTCGTGCAGATACCCGCAGTTGATGCAGCGCCATGTGACGGACTCATCCTTCTCGAAAACTTTTCCCGCCTCGATGTTACTCCTGAGCGCCTGGTAGCGCCTCTCGTGCTGCTTTTCCGCCACGGCGATGGCCTCGAAGATCCTCGCGATGGGCTCGAAGCCCTCCTCCCTGGCCGTCCTGGCGAACGCCGGGTACATCTCGGTCCACTCGTAATGTTCTCCTCCGGCGGCCTCCTCCAGGTTCTCCAGAGTGCTGCCGATGACTCCCGCCGGGAAGGACGCCGTGACCTGGGCCGCTCCACCCTCCAGGAGCTTGAAGAGCCTCTTGGCGTGCTCCTTCTCCTGGTCCGCGGTCTCCTCGAAGATCTCAGCGATCTGCCGGTAGCCTTCATTGCGTGCTTTTGAGGCGAAGTCCAGGTCCAGGAACAGCACCGACATGGACGAATTCAGCCTCTGGGCACGGACCAGCTCACGGTCGAGGATGTTGTTGAGGTACCGGTAGTTGA
>CP070682.1:816012-819039 GCA_020352595.1 bacterium
AGCTATCTCGAGGGCAGCCGGCACGGTCCCGACGCCAGGCAGGATTTGACGGCATGCCAGGCCTGCCACGGCGAGGCCGGGGGCCCCGGGAGCAACCCGCCTTTCAACGTCGGCATCGATGCGGCCGGCGGCGAGGGTTGCGAGGGCTGCCACGGGCCGAACCTTGCCCATCCCCGGGACTGGGCAGGGGTGAACAGCACCTTCCACTATTCTGCGGGTAACATCCTGGAGGCCTGCACCCTCTGCCACGGAGCGGACCTGGACGGGGTCGGCGGCGTCGGGGTCAGCTGCCTGGGGTGCCACGACTCGGCCACCGCCTTCACCCTCGACTGCACCTTCTGCCACGGCTATCCGCCCGACGGGACCCTGCATGCCGGGACCGTCAACGGTGTGGATCACTCCGCCGTTCCCCTCGCCGATCATTACGAGTGCACCTTCTGCCACGGCGTGAGCGAATCCGTGGCGGGGGGCGGCTTCAAACCGGCTCCCAACTACGCCCTCTTCGACATGGCCACGGGCACCATCGGGGACCACTGGGACGGCAACATCCAGATGACCGCCGAAGCCTATTATGATTCCACGAGCTTCAACTGCGGCACATGCCACGACTATGACCCCGGTGCCGTGATGAGCGACTCGGGACTTACTGTCATCCTCAAGTTCATGTACTAAAAAAAAGCCCTTTTTCCAGGATCTGAACGGTGAGCCGGGCCGGGGAGGATCTCCCCGGCCCGGTGCGTTGAGCGTCAGGACCCTTCCCTCTTCGCCGTCCCCCCTTCCGCTTCCCCAGCCGTCAGCTCGGGCCAGAGCCTCTTCAGGGTCCCGATCCCCAGCAGGCCGAGGAACTGGTTGACCAGGATGCCGGCGGTGGTGAGGGCCACGAGGCTCAGGCCCAGCCTCGCGTCCACCTCGAGGTAGATGTTCACGGCCAGCACCACGGCGAGTCCCGCCTGGCTGAGCAGGCCGAGCCCGAGCTTTCCGGTCCCCGCCCCGGAGCGGACGAGCCGGGCGGTGAGGGAGATGCCGGCCACCTTGCCCGCTGTCCTGGCGACCACGTAGATGAGGAGGGGGACGGCCATGGTCCCCAGCAGCAGGGGCCGGAAGAGGGCTCCGCACAGGATGAGGAAAGTGACGTAGACGGGCTTCTCCAGCTGGTGCAGAGCATCGTGGATGGCGCCCCGCGTCCTCTTCACGCTCATGACGAAGGCGGAGGCGAACATGCTGACGATGAGGGGAGACACCTTCAGGGTGATCCCGGCTCCCGCCACCAGGAAGATGGCGGCCGTGAGCAGGAGGGTGACCTCGCGCTGCTCCCTCGCCGGTGTGATGAGCAGCGAAAGGACCAGGCCCAGACCGAGGCCGAGAACGGGGTGCAGGAGGATGTTCAGCACGAAGCCGTTGCCCGCGCCGGAACCCCCTCCGAGGTGCCCCACGGCGTAGGAGAGGACGATCCAGAACAGCAGGCTGGTGAAGACGTCTGCGATGGTGGCCAGCTGCATGAGGAGGTGGGAGGGACCCGTTGCGGGACGCGACCGGTCCATGGCGCCGACGGCGGTGATGGGGTCCGTGGCCGTGGCCGTCACGGCCGCCAGCAGGGCGAAGACCATGGCCGTGTCCGGGGACCACCCGGCCAGGCGGGTCAGGAAGGCAGCGAGGGCCCAGGCCGTCAGGCCGAAGGTGGCCGTCATCTGCCCCAGGGACAGGGCCACGAGCCTGCCCGAGATCCTGATGATGCTGGTCCGCTCGAGGTTCTCGCCGATGATGAACCCCACCCACCCCAGGGCGAAGGCGACGAAGGGCTTCAGGTGCCCGATGGTGTAGACGTTGAAAAGGCCCAGCCCCCACTCCCCCAGCAGGAAGCCGAGGACCAGGCACCCGATGGTGAGAAGGTTCATCCTTCGGCCCCTCCCTTCGCTTTCGAGGAACGGCTTCCCCTGCCCCTGGCCTCCCCGGCCCTGACGAGGCAGACCTTGACCGCCACGGGACCGACGAGCTCGTTCACCAGCACCGAGGCGAGCACCACCGTGGTGACAAGGGAAGAGAAAAAGCTGCACGACGGTTCCTGCTGGACGGCCACGCACATGCCGATGGCGATCCCCGCCTGCGGGAGCAGGGCCGGTCCGAGGTAGCGGCGGGCTTTGTCCGAGGCCCTGCCCGTCAATGCCCCGGCCCACGCCCCGGCGATCTTGGAGGCCCCCCTGGCGAGGATGTAGGCGATGCCCACCAGCCCCACTTCTCCGAGGGCCCCGACGTCGAGATGGGCTCCCTGGAGCGTGAAGAAGGTGATGTAGAGGGGCAGCTCCACGCCCTCTATGGCTTCGAAGAGCCTGTCCTTGACGGGACACAGGTTCACCAGGGCGAAGCCGATGGTGATGTTGATGAGGAGGGGAGAGAACCTGAGGCCCACCCGCGCCAGTTCGCTGGTGAGAAAAGCCGTGCCGAGGATGATGATGAGCAGTTCCTGGCGGTTCCTCGCCCTGGGAGCCACCCGGGAGAGAATGAGGCCGATGACGCCCCCGAGCAGGAGGCTTCCTCCCAGGCTGGCCAGGGGCGCCCTTGTGAGGGCCAGGGAGAGGCCGGTGCTGCCCTCCATGAGGGGCACGGCGGCCAGGGTGAAGCCGAAAACCATGACCGCGAGGACGTTGGAGATGGCCACCACGGCCAGCAGGAGGTTGGTGAAGGGCCCCCTGGCGCGGGTCTCCTCCACCACCGCCATGACCGCCGCCGGCGCCGTGGCCAGGGCCGTGGCGGCCAGGATGAGCGCCACGGCGGGGCCGACGTCCAAAAGGATGAGGGCCGCGAAGGTCCCGAGACCGACGAGGAGGGTCTGCATGAGGCTCACGGTCAGGATGGCCCGGAAATGTCCCTTCAGGTCGGCGAGGTCCAGCTTGCCGCCCACCGTGATGGCGATGAGGGACAGGGCCAGGGAGTTGATGAACTCCAGCCTCTCGATGCTGGCAGGGCTGATGACGTTGAGCAGGCTGGGGCTCAGGACCAGGCCGGCAACGATGTAGCCGGTGACGCTGG
>CP070682.1:819139-821673 GCA_020352595.1 bacterium
CGAGCCGGACTACTATTAGCGGCCGGGTCAGGGGGTAGGGAAACACCGGCGGGGAATCCGTCTCCCGTGCCGGAAGCGGTGTAAAAGGTGAGACGCCACCGGGTGGTCCCGGTGGCGTCTCTCTTTCTCACTGCCGCAACCCGGCGCGATGGCCGCGGGGGCGCGAACAGAACTAGCCGCGATTTCTCGACTTAGTGGCCGAAGCGGCGATCGCTTGCCCGTGCCAGGTTGCACAGGGTACTCGGACTAGACAAGGATCACCTCCTTTGCATGGGGAAAGCTCGGGCACAACGCCGGCGGGGTGAGCCCCCGCGGTCCGATGGTCGGTACCCCTGGGGAACCTGCCATCGGCCCAGGCCGATCAACTCGGCCCCCTCGAAGCTACACGCAGGGGGACAGGGATTGCAAGAGTTCTGATTCGTGCTACTAGATCTTGGGGCCCAGGGCATCTTGGAGGCCCGGATGTAGTAGGGCTCTCCCGTTCAGGCTTTGCGGAAGGACCTTTGGAAGAGCCAGGCGCAGACCCCCACCGCGATCGCGATCCAGACGATTCCGAACACGGTGGTAGGGATTCCGGTGAGCTCGGCGAGCATCGCCGCATCCGATCGGAGGTGGGGCCGGTCCAGGATATCACTCTTGATATCGAGGATGGCGTAGAGGGCGCTGGTGAGTCCCAGCACGAGGACGACGATGCGATTCGTTCCCTCGGGCAGCTTGCGGGCCACGACGAGCATGACGGCCCCGAAGGCGATCCCGAAGATCACGCCGAAGAGGCTGCGCACGTAGACGATCGTCAGGAGGAGGACGAGCGCTCCCACGATTCCGGTGAGGATGCGGGTCCGCATCCACCGGGCCTGGGCGGCCAGGATGAAGAGAACGCCCCACGCCAGGCTCCCCAGGTATCCGGCCGAAAGGGTGAGGAAGGCGTTGCCCCCCGCCACGTAGGCGGCCCCGCCCTGATTCGGGTCCAGAACGATGCGATCGACCTGACCCCCGGTGACGACGGCCGCCGCCGCATGGCTCAACTCGTGTAGGAGCACGACGAAGATCTTCAGCGGGTAGACCACCGGCGTATCCCAGAGGAGCCAGAGGGACGCGAAATAGAGCGCGAACCCTCCGAGGAAGATCAGGCGGCGGTGTGTGGTCTCCTTCATCCCCATTCCCGTTTTCTGTGATCTCGGAACCCTTGCCTCATTACGGCGGGGTTCTGCGGACGGTTTCGGGATTCGCTCAGCTTCCCAGGTGCACGGGAGTGGCCGCCGAGAGCATGGGGGCCCAGCGGAGCAGCTCGTCCCGGGCGATCATGGCGCTCTGGCGGGTGGAGGACAGCCCCTCCAGGGCGGATGCCTTCACTTCTTCCGAGGATTGGCCCCCGTGGAATCCCAGCGCCGAGGCCCAGCGGGCCGTGGTGTCGAGCCAATCCCGGCGAATCTCCTCCTCTTCGGCCGCAGAGAGGGTGACGCCCATTTGCCACGCCACCTCCTCCAGGACCACCCCTCGGATCATCTCCATCACCAGCCGTTCCACCTCCTGGCGCTCCTCCTCTCGTGCCCGCGCCCCCACCGTTGCCTCCCGGCCCAGGAGGTGGCGCCGAAACTCCGCGGAGGAGTAGTGGATCCCCTCCCAGGTGGCGAGCACCGTGATGCCGCTGTCGACGCCGTCCATCCATGCGGAGATGCCATCCGGATCGAGCCGCACCCTGGCGGTGGCGCTGTCCTTCCACGCCTGTACCTGGTCGCCCAGGTGCCCGAGCATCAGGGCCACCTCGGCGGCAACTTCATCCCGGACCTCGGCGAAGGGGACAATCCTTCGCTCCTCCAGCTTCAGCACGTGGTACCCGTACTCGGTCTCCACCACGTCGCTGATCTCCCCTTCGTCCAGGGCGTTGGCGGCCTGCCAGAACTCCGGAACCCAGCTCCCCTCCCTCCCGGGCTGAAGGAGTCCGCCCCGCTCCGCAGCTCCCGGCTCCTGAGACACGCGGCCCGCCAGCTCCGGGAAGGAGTCTCCTGCCAGGGCCTGCTGAAGGGCTCGCTCCGCCGCCTGCCGGGCCTCGGCTCTGCGGGCCTCCGGGTCGCTTCGGTCGGAGAGGAGAACCAGGTGCCGTACGACCAGCTCGCAGCGGGGAGCGGTGAGGTAGCGGGCCTCCAGAACCTCTTCGGTGACGCCGGCGGCCCGGAGCTTCAGCTCCGTCTCCAGGCGCTGGATGATACGCTCCCGCGTGCGAAGATCCAGGAGGGGCTTGGCCACGTCCACTTCACCCCCTTCCGATACCGCCAGGCCGAAGGAGGTGAGCAGGCCCAGGTTGAGCCGCCGAGCGGGGGAAAGGCCGAGCAGCTCGGACTCCTGGAAGGAGACGGCCCCGACGCTCAGCGCCGGGGACGCGCCCTGGCACCCGGCGCAGGCGATCAGGGCCAGGCAGTGCGCCAGCTCCCGCGTGCGAGGCCGGCGACCGTGCAAAGCGTAAATCCTCATGACGGCTAAGATCGGCTCTCGGCTCGCACGGGGAAAGCGGTTGGCCATCCGCAAGAGGGTCC
>CP070682.1:821773-825835 GCA_020352595.1 bacterium
CTGGCCAGTTCCGAGGGCCTCAGAAGGGTGCTTTCGATGTGAAAATGGGCCTCGATGAACCCCGGGGCGACATACCGTCCGTCCAGGTCCACCTCCTCGAGGCCCTCGTACCGACCGATGCCGGCGATCCTGTCTCCTTTGATGCCGACGTCGCCTTGGATGATCTCACGCGTGCAGGTGTTGACGATCCTGGCGTTCCTGAGGACGATGTCGCACGGGGCGTCACCCCGTGCGGCCGCTATGAGTTCGGTCAGGCCTTTCATCCCTCACCTCCTACATGGAAAGTTTAGCGCGGAAAAAGGAAGGGGTAAGGAATGAACTAAGGACTGTCTCGCTTGGACCCTCAATCCCCGAAGACCTGCAGGAAGGGGTTCCGGGATCGGAAAAAGTGTCTGAAGACCACCGAAAGGTTGCGTTTCAGGTCGGGCTTGCTGTTGACGATGTAAAGACACGAGTTCAGGTGGAAGATCTCCCTCTCCAGGCGCCGGAAGGCGACCGTTCCCTGCCAAAGGCCCCAGCCTCTCTCCTCAGATCCCCCCCGCGGCCCCTTTTGTGCCGGAAACCGTCGAGGATGGTCGCGGGAAGAGGGCTCCTCGGGCTTCCCCTCCCCTCCTTCCCGGACGAGACTGCCGAGGGCCTCCGTCATGAGGGGAACGATCTTGTCCTTCATCCTCAGGTGTGTGTCGTCGTGAAAAATGGCGATGTCGGGCGCGATATCCCTGAGCCTTCGGACAAAACCGGCTATCTCGGGCGGTTCGATATGCTTTGGGGGGGCTGTTTTGACCTCGATGTAGAGGAAGTAGCCGGAGAGATGCGCCACCACGTCGTGATCCCCGCCTGACGCCATGTTCTCGAAGCGAACACCCCAGGCGGCAGGGCAGGAGAAGTCCCTCCGTATGACATGGGCGACGTACCACTCGTAGGTCGCGCCGAAACTCCTCACCGATGATGAGGGGGTTGGAAATCCCTCCGCAGATCTCCTCAGCACACCCAGATCCGCCAGCCGGAGAAGGAAATCGTCCAGGGCACCGGGTTGGCAGAAGCGTTCAAGCGATTTGCGGCCCTTGCGCCACTCCTCGGGCCCCCGGGATTTGATGACCTCCTTGAGCAGCAGGCGCACAGCGTAGTGGTCCAGGAGGGCCAGGTACGCCTCAAGGTCCTCTTCCCTGCCCGATGGTGGCAGCAGCAGGTCGTCGAATGGATCCAGGCGGCCCAGTTCCAGTCCACGGGCCCTTATCATGCTCTGGAGAGCGGAGCTATCCAATGGTTGTTCCCCCCACCCAAGGCAGCCCTGAGATGCGGGTTTTTCAGTGCCGGGACCCGGACTATGGAAGAACCCCGTCGAAGGCGGTCCCGCAAGCGGGGCACTTGCCTGCGTCGGTGACCCTCATCTCCCTTACAGAATACCCCGATCTCTCGATGAGGGGGTGACCACAGTTCCCGCACGACGTGATCTCCGTCTCTGAACGGACGTTCCCCAGGTATACGTGCTTCAGGCCGGCCTGGCGGCCGACCTGTTCCGCCTTCCTCATGGACGGGATGGGGGTCGGAGGCCTGTCGAGCATCTTGTAGGCAGGGAAGAAGCGGGATATGTGCCAGGGGATGGATGTGTCCAGGGAAGCGATGAAAGAGGCGATGAACTGCAGGGAATCGATGTCGTCGTTGAGGCCCGGGATAAGCAGTGTGGTAACCTCGATCCACACACCGCGCCCGTGCAGCTCCTCGATGGTGTCCAGCACCGGCTGGAGGCTGGCTCCGCACACCTGCCGGTAGTGCTCCTGGGTGGCCGCCTTCAGGTCGATGTTGGCGGCGTCGAGGAAGCCGCAGGCGACATCGCGCGCTTCCGGCGACAGGAAACCGTTGGTCACGAATATGTTGGCAAGACCCGCCCGGGAGGCAAGCTGCGCGCAGTCCCTGGCAAACTCCATGAAAATGGTCGGCTCCGTGTACGTGTACGAGACGGAACGGCAACCGGTATCCAGGGCGGAAGAGACGATGGCTTCGGGAGTCCTCGGATTTCCAGGTATGGTGATGCCTTTCACGGCTTCCTTGCTGATCTGGTAATTCTGGCAGTGGGAGCACGAGAGGTTGCATCCCACGGTGGCTATGGAGTAGGACAGGGAGCCGGGCTGGAAGTGATACAGGGGCTTCTTTTCGATGGGGTCCACGTTCTCGGCAACGACCTTGCCGTAGACCAGTGAGTAGAGGGTGCCGCCCCGGTTCTCCCTCACCCCGCAGATGCCTTTGCGGCCGGAGATGATCCGGCAGTAGTGGGCACAGAGCAGGCACCTGAGGGCCCCGCCCTCCAGCTTCTCGTATAGGATGGCCTCCGCCGGCACGGAAGATCTCCTGCTATCTGAGGGGGTCGAAGCGGTCGCCGCATTTGGGGCAGCGGATGCGGACCTTTTTCTTGGAATACAGACGCTTGGCCTCCAGAGAGCCGGCCGCGCCGCATTTGGGGCACGTGATCTTTATCCGTGCCTCCCGGTCCATGGCCATGGTGGCTTCCTGGCTCCCTGTGTCGACAAGCTGGACATCCTCGGCGGGAGACCTTGGCAGGACGACCTGCAGGATGTGGGATCCGACCGTGATCTTGTCTCCGTCCTGAAGGGCGAACTCCTTGGTGAAGTGGTCGTTGACGAAAATGCCGTTGAGGCTTCCAAGGTCCCTGACGACGACCTTGCCTTCCCTGTCCTCGAGAGCAGCGTGCTTCCTGGAGACGCCCGCGTCACCCAGAACGAGATCGGCCTCGTCACTGCGGCCGATGACGAAGGGGAACTTGTGGACGCTGATCCTTTTGAGGGTCCGTATCTTGTCCCTGATGATCAGTTCCGGCAACGGCCTCGTGTAATGCTTGAAGACACCTCCGTGGTAGCTCTGGGATCCTTCCAGGTAATCCTCGGCGGGTCTGGTGCTCATGTCCTCGTAGATCATGATCCGGATGCGCTGCCCCTTGACCTGATAGGTCTCGATCCTCTTGAAAAGATCCAGCCACTCCATGCCGCTGGAGGACTCGACGAACTGATCGTAGAAATAGGCCCTCGCGACCTTGCCGCTCTTGGCGAAAGCCAGGCTGAAACGGTCGTCCTGAACCAGGGCCACCAACGCGTCCTTGCGGCCTTCCATGAGTCCGACGACCTGGTTCTCGATCCTGAGAAACTCCGCCGAACCCTGTGTTTCCGGCGTGCATTCCTGGAGGACGAGGATGGACTTGACCAGGATCGGATCCGTGGCCATGAACTGCAGCCGCGTTTTGGGGTGCTGGGCGATGTAAACGAAAAAATCCCTTACGGTGGTGGACAGGATGTCATCCGGACCCGAAAATACGCCTGCGGCATAGGGTTTCCTCTGGAAGAAGAGGAGGTAATGACGCTGCGCGTCGTGCTCTTCAGATGTGACGCAGTAGCCGTATTCCAGGGCTGCCAGATCCCCCTCGCCCCTGAGGATCCTGTCGAATATGGAAGGTTCCGGAGGGGTGTCATTCATCAAGATGGAAGAGAAGGGAAAAGGCAGAACTTTTTCGGGTTTCGTCATGAAAGGTCTCCGATCTCGCTTGCACGCGGGAGAGATGCCTTACCCTCGCTGACCTTCCCTCCAGCCGTTACGCAAGTTGAAACGATGTTAGCCCACCGTGACCTTGTTGACAAGGGTCATGGCCGACCCTAAGATGGGTCGGAAACCTGCCGGAGCCTGGATCAACGATGTGGGTGGACCCGGGGTGACGGGTGCGCTGCGTATTTCTGCCTGGAGGTAGATATTGGCCGATTATACTCCTGAAGAGGTCCTGAGAAAGAGGGAGCTGGGCGAAAGCCTGGCCGGGGCCAACCTCGTGAGGATCTCCCTCAGCGGCAAGGATCTTAGCGGCATTGACCTTTCCGGGGCCAACCTCCAGTACGCGGATCTGGCGGGTGCCGTCCTGACTGCGGCTCGCCTGTCCGGGGCGGATCTTTCCTACGCGAACCTGAACAGCGCCAGCCTGGCCTCCGCTGACCTGAAGGGGTGCCAGCTGGCCGGGGTGGACCTTGCCGGTGCCGACCTTTCAGGATCGGACCTCTCAGGGGC
>CP070682.1:825935-829362 GCA_020352595.1 bacterium
AGGGTCCGGAGCAGTTCCCCGAGGCCGTGGACGGATCCGGTAACTGGTGGGACGCCAGGACCCTTGCGGAGATGGAGACCAAGGGTGCGGACGCGGACATCTCCACCCTCTTCGACGGGCACGACCTGCCCGAGGTGACATACGAGGGCTTCGGCGAGGAGGTCTACCGCCTGGACAGGATCATCTACATGCCGCCCCGCACGGGGCCTGCGGAAGGCGCCGGCCTGAAGGGCTGGAAAGGGACCGAGGATGAGCTTTCTCTGTCCGACTGAAAGGATGGTCCTCCCGGTCCTTGCGGCCGCCTGGCTGCTCCTGTGTGCCGGTGACGCCGCCGGCGGTGCCGGCGGTGTGGAGGGCCGGCTCGTCAGGGGAACCGAACCCGTCCCCGGCGGACGCGTGGCCGCCTTCGCCTCCGCGGATTTTTCCCAGGGGCCGGCTTCCCTGTCGTCCCCTTCGGCGGCCGACGGCCGGTACAGCCTGGACCTTCCGCCCGGCAGCTATTACCTGGCGGCCACGGCGGGAGCGCTATGGGCCTACTGCGGTCAGAATCCGGTGGTGGT
This sequence comes from bacterium, assembly GCA_020352595.1. GTDB lineage: Bacteria > BMS3Abin14 > BMS3Abin14 > BMS3Abin14 > BMS3Abin14. The sequence goes on from CP070682.1 coordinate 826,496, forward strand.
GACCGATGCGGACACCAGGACATGGATCGGTTTCAACATGTCCCCATGGCCCGAGCCGGTGGTCAGGACCGTGGAGGAAATGGAATTGGACGCCAGGCTGTCAGGCGTCGCTCTCCTGGAAGGTGAGCCGCAGGAGGACGTCACCATATCCCTTTACCTGGACGATGAGGACGGTTTCAGGGGGCTGGGTTTCCTGCGCAGTTCACCCACCGGTCCCGACGGCCGGTTCCTCATCGACATGGTACCGTCAGGCCGGTATTTCCTGCTGGCGCGCAGGCGGGTTTCCGGCCTGGGTGTGGGACCTGTGGTCAAGGGCGACCTTTTCGCCTATTACCGGTACAACCCCCTGACCCTGGCGGCCGGCACCGCCACGGATGTGGTCCTTCCCCTCGTTGCCAAGAGGCAGGAAAAGGACGTGCGCGGCGTCGACCTGCCAGAGGGCAGACCGGCCTTCGAGGGCACTGTCAGGAACAGGGAGGGTGAGCCTGCCGCCGGTGTGCACGTCTTCGCCTACAGGGAACCGACCATGGGCCACTTCAAGCCGGCGGCCCTTTCCTCGGTGACGGATGACCGGGGCAGTTACCGCATCACCCTGCCGGAGCCGGGCAAGTACTACATCGGCGCCAGGGACGGCTACGGGGACAGCCCGTCGCCCGGGGAGAGGTTCGGCCACTACGAGGGAACCCCGGATCACAGCATCACGCTCCATGAGGGCCAGCGCCTGCGGTCGGTGGACATCACGGTGGAAAGGGTCCTGGTCCCGTGAAGGGTTTGGGTGCGGGTGTGGTGGCGGTGGTCGCCGTCTTCTGGAGCTGCACGACCGCGGCCGGGTCCGACACGCCCGTCCAGAGCGTGATCAAGGGCGATGTCAGGTGGCGCGGCGAGGTCAGCGTGGACGGCATCGCCATCGTGACGAGGGAGGGGCGGTTGACCATAGAGGCAGGAACCACCGTCCGCTTCCTGCAAAGGGATGACGACGGGGACGGCATCGGGGACAGCGAGCTGAGGGTGGAGGGGGTCCTCAGAGTGGAGGGCACGCCGGACAGGCCCGTCCTTTTCACCTCCGCCGCGGCCCGACCGGCCCCGGCCGACTGGAAGTACATCATGATCAACCACGGGAGGGATGCGGCGGTGTCCAACGCTGTGGTGGAGTACGCCTTCAGCGGCGTCCAGATCCATTACACCCGCGGCACCTTCCGGGGACTCGTCTCACGGCACAACGTGGACGGCTTCAGGTTCTCCACGGCGCCGGTGGTGCTCGAGGACAGCCTTCTGACGCGGAACGAGAACGGCATCCGCTTCGAGGAGAGGGGGGCCGGGGCGTCCGTTCGCGGGAACATCGTAACCGATAACAGGTTCGGCCTCTTTGCCGTGATAAAATGCGAGGGGCTTTCGGTCATGGAGAACAACCTTTTCGAGAACAACTCGGAATACAACGTCAAGATGGGGGAGCGCCAGACGACGGACCTCCCCCTTTCCTGCAACTGGTGGGGGACATCCCTGGACGGGGAGATAAGGGCTTCCTTCTTCGACGGAAGGATGGAACCGGGCCTGGGACGGGTCCTTTATGAGCCTTATCTGAAAGAGAGACCCACTCTGGCCAAATCACCGTGACAAGGGGCACGGTGAAGGGCAGGGTTGGTCCAGGGGGATCGGTGAGCACGGGCAAGGTTGAGGCCACCGCATCAACAGCAGGGCTTTTGCGGCGGGAATTGGCCCGGAGAGCGCCAGGGAGTCCGGGCCGGACCACTGGCCGGCAAGGACCGCCCACGGTTTCGTGGCGGCATGCATGGTGTTTTTACGGGACCCGGACAGGGATCACGGGCATGAGAATGGGAACATGAAAACAATCGAGGCTGACATGATGATGAAAAGAAGCACGCTCCGCACACTGTTGCTGCACACGATCACTGTTGCTGTCACTGTTGCTGTCACCGTCACTGTTCCCGCCGTCCCCTCCCACGCCTGCGTGGGCCGCAAGCTGATCCTCGGTTCGGTCCAGACCGGTCGCGCCGACATGGCCAGCAGGCTCCTGTCCATCCTCATCAACGAGCGCACGGGGACCACTGTCGAGGTCAAGTTCTTCGAAGACGCTGCCGGACTCCTGGACGCGGTTGGCAAGGGGAAAGTGGACCTTTACGTGGATCACGTGGACAACGCCCTGATCCGCATGGGCAGGTCCGGGGACAGCGAGTCGTTGGGGGGTGAAGAACGGTTCAAACTCGTCAAAAGGCTGTTCGACGAGGAGCTCAACCTCATCTGGCTCAAACCCATGGGGTACTCGGGCAGGGACGCGGGTGGGGCCTCCCTGGGTCCGGCGGCGGTGGTGGTGAAAAAGGACACCCTCAAGAAGTTCCCGGCCCTGCCCAGGCTCCTGGAGAAGATAGGCACCAGAGTGCCCCTTGACGACGACAGGCTGGACGACCTCGTGAAAAGGGCCCAGTCAGAAAAGCCGGCCCGGGTGGCCAGGGACTTTCTCAAGGAGGTCAAGCTCATATGAGGGACCGGGGAACGTGCCTGTCGCGCCGCCGTTTCCTCAAGGGATCCCTGCTCCTGGCCGCGGCTCCCGGCCTCGTGCTTCCTGCGGTCCGGGCACGGGCGGCCGAAGGTCCGGTTGCGCCTTCCGTCCTCTCCCTGGCCGAAGGCCCCGACCCATACGGCGTCACCGTCAGGGCCGTGGAGCTGCTGGGCGGCATGAAGACCTTCGTCAGGGAGGGCGCCAGGGTCCTGCTCAAGCCCAACATCGGCTGGGACAGGCGCGTCGAGCAGGGGGCCAACACCCATCCCGAAGTGGTCCGCGCCCTGGCCCACATGTGCCTGGAGTCGGGGGCGGAAAAGGTCCTCATCCTCGACAGGACCTGCAACGA
>CP070682.1:829462-833670 GCA_020352595.1 bacterium
CTGAAGTCGGACGCGCGCACTGTCCCCGAAAGGAGGATGAACACTGACAGGACTGTCAGAAAGGGTCTTTTCATGGTCGCCCCCCTGGTCTGATCCCGGTTCGCGGGACCCATACCTGTAACGATTCCAAGCGGTGATTAAAACACATAGTACCGTCCCTGTCCAACGGGCCCACGGCTTTTCCGGCGGGTTGCCGTCGGACAAATCTAAAGCATCACCGTCCCATGGCAAGGCCGGGTCACCCCGACGTCCATGGAGCGGAGGAAAAAAGAACCCCGCATGGAGCGGGGTGGGAACTCACTCTGGCGGAAGTGCATGGGAATCGAACCCACCGTACCGGGTTTTAACCGGTACCACTGGATTTGAAGTCCAGGAGGGCCACCAGTGCCCTGCGCACTTCCAAGAGGAGGGTAACCGGCAACTCGAGCCTGTGTCAAGGGGAGGCGCCGCGCCCCGGCGCACGCCGGTGAAAGGTCCTAAAGTCCAGAGTTCAGAGTTTTGCTCTGACACCGGGGAAATGAAATTTCAAAAAGGGCCTGAAAGATCCTTTCGCTCATGCGCCCATACGCCCATACGCCCATGCGCCCATGCACCCATGCGCCCTTTCGCCCCGTCGCTTGGTCGGTCTGTCGCACCTTCAGCGCCTCCTCGCCTCCGGTGTCAGAGCAGAATGCCGCCCGTCATTTCGGTTTTATTTGCCAATAAAAACAATCTTGACAGAAAAACCGTTAAGTGTTAATTGATACTCGTCAGTTTGGAGCCTTTATCCCGGATGCCATAGGCAGGTGAGGTGGGTCATGTCGCCTGAAGAGCTGCTCCAGTTGGTCTACCGGATGATCGACAACTGTTTTGCCAGGGGTATGGAGCTGGGTGAGGTCCTCCTGGAGATCGAGAACTACATAGCCACCCTTGAGAACTGAGATCCGGTATCCGGGATCACTTCAGGATCTCTTTCAGAAACCTTCCCGTGAAGCTGCGCCCGACCCTGGCCACCTCCTCCGGCGTTCCTTCCGCGACGACCTCGCCGCCCTCGTCCCCCCCCTCCGGTCCCAGGTCGATGATGTGATCGGCCGACTTGATCACCTCGAGGTTGTGCTCGATGACGATGACGGTGTTCCCTCTCTCCACCAGGTTGTCCAGCACAGCCAGGAGCTTCACCACGTCATCGAAGTGAAGGCCCGTCGTCGGCTCGTCCAGGATGTAGAGGGTGTTCCCCGTGTCTCGTTTGGACAGCTCCCTTGAAAGCTTGATGCGCTGCGCTTCGCCCCCTGAGAGCGTCGTGGCGGGCTGCCCCAGCTGGATGTAACCCATGCCCACGTCCTGGAGCGTCCTGAGCTTGCGGGCGATCACCGGCACCTCCGAGAAGAGCTCCGCTGCCTGGTTGACGGTCTTGGACAGGACCTGGGAGATGTTCACACCCTTGTAGGTGATCTCCAGGGTCTCCCTGTTGAACCTCCTTCCGCCGCACACCTCGCACGTGACGTGGATGTCGGGCAGGAAGTGCATCTCGATCTTCTTGACGCCGTCGCCCTGGCACGCCTCGCACCGCCCCCCCTTGACATTGAAGCTGAACCGACCGGGGCGGTACCCGCGCAGGCGCGACTCGGGGACCTCGGAGAACAGGTCCCTGATGGGGGTGAAGGCGCCAGTGTAGGTGGCGGGGTTGGATCTGGGCGTCCTTCCGATGGGTGAATGGTCGATGTCGATGTCCCTGTCCACGAGGGCCGCTCCTTCGATCCCCCTGTGCGCCCCGGGACGGTCCGCCGACAGGGAGCGGCTCCTGGCGAGAGCTCTGTAGAGGGTCTCGATGACAAGGGTCGATTTCCCGGAACCGGACACCCCCGTAACGCAGGTGAAGACGCCCAGGGGGAAGGTCACGTCGATGTTCTTGAGGTTGTTCTGGGTGGCGCCGCTGACGGTCAGGGACCCCCTCAGCCTTTCCTTCCTCCGTCGGGGGGGCACGGGAATGGCTTTGCGTCCCGACAGATACTGGCCGGTGAGGGATTCGGGCGACTCCATGATGGCCTCGGGGGGGCCCTGCGCCACAAGGTGGCCGCCCCGCACACCGGCTCCGGGGCCCATGTCCACCACGTAGTCGGCGGTGCGGATGGTCTCGGCGTCATGCTCGACCACGATGACCGTGTTGCCCATGTCCCGGAGCTGCAGCAGCGTCGTCAGAAGCCTGGTGTTGTCCCTGGGATGCAGGCCGATGCTGGGTTCGTCGAGGATGTAGAGGACACCCATGAGGCTGGAGCCTATCTGAGTGGCGAGGCGGATCCTCTGCCCTTCACCCCCGGAAAGGGTGCCGGAAGTGCGGTGGAGGGTCAGGTAGTCCAGCCCGACATTGCTCAGGAATCCCAGCCGGTCCGTGATCTCCTTGAGTATCCTCGAAGCGATCTCCATCTCCTTGGCGGTCAGGTCCAGGTGGCCGAAGAACCGGCAGGCCTCTCCTATGGAGAGTGTGGTCACCTCGTAGATGTTGCGCCCGGCCACCTTGACATGAAGGCTCTCGGGCCTCAGGCGGGCTCCGTGGCACGCCTCGCATGGCCTGTTGCTCATGAACGCCTCGATCTCCTCCCGGCTGGCTTCGGAGGTCGTCTCCAGGTAGCGGCGTTTGAGGTTGGGGATGACGCCCTCGAACGGTTTCCTTGTCTTCCAAACCTGGCTGGAGTCCTGATAGCGGAAGTTCACGTATTCCGATCCGGACCCGTAGAGGATGATCTTCCTCGCCAGTTCGGGCAGCTCCCCGAAAGGCTCGTTGAGGTCGAAGCTGAAGTGCCCGGCGAGGGACTGCAGGAGCTGGTGGTAGAACATGCTGTTGCGCTTGCGCCAGGGGGCGAGGGCCCCTTCACGTATGGAGAGCCTGGAGTCGGGAACCACCAGGTCCGGGTCGATCTCGCTGGTGAACCCCAGCCCGCCGCAGGAACCGCAGGCACCGGTGGGGTTGTTGAAGGAGAAGAACCTGGGGGAGATCTCCGGGTAGCTGATGCCGCAGGTGGGGCACGCCAGTTATTCGGAGAAGATCCTCTCCTCGCCCTCGCCGGTGAGGACGATGAGCAGGCCGTCCCCCACCCTGAGTGCCAGTTCCACCGAGTCTGCCAGGCGGTTGCGCGACTCGGGTTTGAGGGTGATCCGGTCCACAACCATCTCGATGTCGTGTTTCCTCTTCCTGTCCAGGGTGTTCTCTTCATCCAGGGAAACGATCTTGCCGTAGATGCGGGCCCTGAGGAAGCCCTGCCTCGCGTACTTCTCCAGTTCCCTGCGGTATTCCCCCTTGCGGCCCCTGACGATGGGGGCGAGGAGCGTCATCTTCGTCCCTGTCTCCATTTCCATGAGGGCGTCGATGACCTGCTGGGCGGACTGGGCCTCGATGAGCCTGCCGCACTGGTAGCAGTAGGGTACGCCGACCCTGGCAAAGAGCAGGCGGAGGTAGTCGTAGATCTCCGTGACGGTTCCGACGGTTGACCGGGGATTGCGGCTGACGGTCTTCTGCTCAATGGAGATGGCCGGGGAGAGGCCCTCGATGGAGTCCACGTCGGGCTTGTCCATCTGCTCCAGGAACTGTCTCGCGTAGGCGGAGAGGGACTCGACGTACCTGCGCTGGCCCTCCGCGTAGAGGGTGTCGAAGGCGAGGGAGGACTTGCCTGAACCGGACACTCCTGTGATGACGGTGAGGGTGTCCCTGGGGATCAGGACGCTGATGTTCTTGAGGTTGTGCTCCCGGGCACCCTTGATGCTGATAGTGTCTGTGGCCATAAGTTCCAATCTCGGATCTCATCCTTCGGCAGGCCCTTCGACCATTCGACAGGCTCATGGCAGGCAGGCTCAGGGCGGGCTCAGGACAGGGATCTCTGATCTCCCATGAGATGCGTGCGTTGTCGTTTCCCCGGTATCCGTTAAATCACGTGATCGCCTCCTGCAAAGGGACCCCCAAAAGGGATCCGATTGAGGGGCTTTTGCATTTTCCGGAGCAATCAGAAATATTATCACAACAGCCTTTCCAAAGGATCAGAAAAAGTAACCAGTAAAGTCCCGAGTGGAAACCCGGAAGGGTAAAATGATAGACTCGTACGCCCGGGGCCGTGGAAAGGGGGCCCGGAATGGCACCCTGGAGTCCATTGGAACCGACTCTTGAGATCCGGGACCTGTTATGAGGGATCCTGATGACCGCTCTTCTCGAAGTGAGAGACCTCACCACCGAGTTTCCC
>CP070682.1:833770-836976 GCA_020352595.1 bacterium
CTTCTGCTGGGCATGGGGGGCTCGAGCCTGGCGCCGGATCTTTTCCGGAAGACCTTCGGAACCCGGGAAGGGTACCTTGATCTCAGGGTTCTAGACAGCACGGATCCGGAGGCTGTCAGCGTCCAGGATGACCGGCTTGATCTGGCCAGGACCCTCTTCATCGTCTCCACAAAGTCAGGGACGACGGTGGAGACCCTCTCCTTTTTCAAGCACTTCTACAACCGCACGGTCAAGGCTTTGGGGAGGAAGGAGACCGGATCCCGTTTCATCGCCATAACGGACCCCGGCAGCCCGCTGGAAAGAGCGGCGGCAGAGCTCGGTTTCAGGGAGACCTTCCTCAACGATCCCGACATCGGCGGCCGCTACAGCGCCCTCTCCTATTTCGGCCTCGTGCCTGCGGCCCTCCTGGGGGTGGACATAGAGCGTCTCCTCGAGAGGGCGGCCACAAAGGCGGCCAACTGCGAACCGGTCAACTGCCCGGTGGAGGGGGACAACACGGGAGCCATCCTCGGGGCCTTCCTGGGGACCCTGCACAACGAGGGGGTGGACAAGATGACCCTCGTCACCTCCCCTCAGATCAACGCCCTGGGGGCCTGGCTTGAGCAGCTTATGGCCGAGAGCACGGGCAAGGAGGGCAAGGGGATCCTGCCCGTGGACGGGGAGATCGCGGGGCCGCCCGAGGTCTACGGCAGGGACCGGCTCTTTGTCTACCTTCGCACCGCCGATGACCACACCCATGACTTTCACCTCGACGCCCTGGAGGCGGCCGGATTCCCCGCGGTGCGCATCGTCCTGGCCGATCTGTACGACCTCGGCGGGGAGTTCTTAAGGTGGGAGATGGCCACGGCGGTGGCGGGCCACATCCTGGGGATCAACCCCTTCGACCAGCCCGATGTGGAGTCGGCCAAGGTCCAGGCCCGCAATTTGCTGGCCCGGTACCGGCAGGCCGGCGCTCTGCCCCCATCCCATGCGAGCTTTTCGCAGGAGGGGATCGAGGCCACCACCGGCCTGGCTGCGGGAAATCTCAGGGACGCCATGACCGGCTTTCTGTCCCTGGCCAGGGCCGGGGACTACGTGTGCATCCAGGCCTACATCCACCCCACACCCGAATCGGCCCTCGCGCTGGGAGAGATGCGTCACAGGATCCGGGACCGGTACAAGCTCGCCACCACCCTGGGCTTCGGCCCGAGGTTTCTCCACTCCACGGGGCAGCTGCACAAGGGAGACGCAGGCCGGGGGCTCTTCATCCAGGTCACGTCGGGGGACAGCACCGACATCCCCATCCCGGACGAACCGGGGAAGGACGACTCCACCCTGGGTTTCGGTGTCCTCAAGGCCGCCCAGGCCCTGGGCGACAGGCAGGCGCTCCTGGACGCCGGCAGGAGGGTGATACGGTTCCACCTGACGGGCAACCAGGTGGAGGGATTGCGGCTCCTGGGAGAGATAGCGGGGGGATAGGGAGGGAAAAACAGGTTCGAGGTTAAAGGTTCAAGGTCGAAGGGGGAAAGCAAACTCTGGGGTCTGGTCGCCGGGAACTTTAGGCGAACCCTTTCTCCTTGATTTTTAACTCCCCAGTAAAGGCTGGGCCGCTGGTGGGGTTCAGCCTTTGTAGATCCCCACAACCGGGAACATGAAGACCAGGTTGTCGTCATGGGGCGCGTCGTCGATGTCGTCGGTGAGGTCTATGCCGAAGGGATGACCGTAATGGTCGCCGTGCTCGGCCTCGTGGATGTTGGAAAAATCGTAGACCTTGCCCAGATAGGCGATGTAGGCCGGGCGTCCCTCCTTACCGTCGTATCTGGCCAGTTCGTCCTTGTCGAAAACTTTCATTGGGGTCACCTCGATACCGGATTGTAACAGAGCGAAGCGCGAAGATCGAAGTGTAAAGAACAGCGGTTGAATTTCACGCATCCCTTCTTAGCTTGTGAGACCATCATAGGGCTGCGGCTTCCGCAATGACAGGGAGAAGAGGTACCGGCTACTGGGTACTTGGTACTTGGTACCTGGTACCTGGTACCTGGTACTTGACGGTCTACCCCCTTCTCACCGCCTCCGCCAGCTCCCCCACAAGCCTCCGCACCCCCTCCCTGGCCCTCTCCCGGCCCGGCGCCTCCCTGATGATCCTCGTGATGGCGGACCCCACGATGACACCGTCCGCGTGACGTGCGGCTTCGGCGGCCTCCCGGCCGGTCCGGATGCCGAAGCCGACGCAGACGGGCAGACGGCTCGCCTCCCTCGCCAGCGAGGCGACCTTCTGCCACCCGGCCCCCTTCCCGGGAGCGTCACCCGTGAGCCCCGCCATGGAGACCACGTAAAGGAACCCGTCCCCTTGACCGATGATGGTCCTGAGTCTGGACGCCGGCGTGTTGGGCGCGGCCATGGGGATGAGGGCCAGCCCGCGGTCCCTCATCTCGGTGCGCAGGGGCGCCGCCGCCTCCATGGGCAGGTCGGGGATGATGGCCCCGTCGCCCCCTGCCCGCGCGAGACCGTCGGCGAAAGCCTCATACCCCATGTGGTAGACGGGGTTCGCATACCCCATGAGGACGATGGGGGCCTGCCTTCTTTCGCGCACCCAGGCCGCCAGCTGCAGCGTTCCCGACAGGGTCATCCCCTTTCGGAGGGCGACCCCTGACGCCTCCTGGATGAGCGGTCCGTCCGCGACGGGGTCAGAGAAGGGGAACCCCAGTTCCAGAACGTCCGCGCCCGCATCGATGGCCTCAAGAGCGAGGTCTCCGTCGACCCCAGGTTCCGGATATCCTGCCGTGAGGTAGACGATGAGGGCCTTGCGCCCGGCGGAGAATACTTGTGCCAAACGATGCATCAGTTTTCCTTCCCATTGAGAATTCAGTGCTTCAAAAAGAGTCCAAGATCCAAAGCAGAAAACGCTGTCGTTACCGTTTATTTTCTGCGCTCCGCGCCCCGCGCCCCGCGCCCTGCGTCCCGCGCCCTGCGCCCTGCGTTGCCCCGCGCCCTGCGCCCTGCGCCCCGCGCCCTGCGCCCTTCGTTGCCCTGCGCCCTGCGTCCTGCGCCCCGCGCCCTGCGCCCTGCGTAATGTGTGCTTCATTCTGGTTCACAAGCAGTGTCTCCATGTCCTTGTCTCCCCTTCCGGAAAGGCAGAGGAGGAGCTTTTTCCCCTTCAGGGCGGACCTGTTCAGGTTCACCCAGGCCAGGGCGTGGGCCGTCTCCAGTGCCGGCAGGATCCCCTC
>CP070682.1:837076-844641 GCA_020352595.1 bacterium
GATGACGGGGGGCGTCTCCGTGACGTGACGGGTTGAGGAGAGGACGGAGGGGAGGATGTCGGGCAGGTTGACCGGCCTGAAGCGCAGAGCCAGTTTCCCGGCCTCCACGCGGCCCGTGTCCAGGAGATCGTTGATGAGTCGGAGAAGGTCCTTGCCCTTGCGCAGGATCTGGCGGATGTACTCATCCTGTTCCTGGGTTAGCTCACCCACCTGGGCTTCCGCCAGCAGTTCGGAGAATCCGATGATGGAGGTCAGGGGAGTTCTCAATTCGTGGGAGACCATGGAGACGAAGTCCGACTTGGTCCGGTTGAGCGTTTCCAGTTCCATGTTGACCTTGCGCAGCTCCTCGATGGTCCTCTCGAGCTGTTCGTTCTTCTTCTCCAGGCGGCTGTAGAGCGACGCGTTCCTCAGGGCATTGGTGCTCGCCGCGGCGATGATGCGGGCCATGGTGATCTCCTCCTCCGTGAAGCTTCCGTTGGCGCGGGCCGCCCTCAGCAGCATGGCCCCGAGGATCTCCCCTCTGTAGGAGAGCGGGACGGCGATGATGGAGTTGAAACCCAGGGAGGTGATGGTCTTCTTCACTCCCTCCATGAGCGGGTCGGTCTGGACGTCCTCCACGATCACCGGCTCTCCTGTCTTGAAGGCCTTGAGGATCTCCGGATACTTCATCAGGTCGATGTCAAGTTCACCCACATTGGGATCGTCGTGGGATACGAGCAGGCGCCCCCTGGGCAGGTCCGTCTCCGAGTCCCAGTTCCCTTCCACGGCTATGATGGAGCACCGGTCCCCCCGCAGGGCCGTGGCTGTCCTGGTCACGAGGTTGAAAAGCACCTGTTTCAGTTCGAGGGAGGAGGTGGTCGTCTCGAGGACCTCGCACGCCAGCCTGAACTGGTCGGTGCGCTCCAGCAGGTCCTGAAGCACGATCTTCCGCTGGAGGTTGACCTTGACCCTCGCCAGCACCTCGACAGGGGAAAAGGGCTTGGTGATATAGTCGGTAGCCCCTGATTTGAGGCCCTTGACGATGTCCTCGCGCTTCGTAAGGGCCGTGATCATGAGGATGGGGATGTCCGATCCCTGGGGTGTCTTGCGGATGGATCGGCAGACCTCGTATCCTGAGAGGCCCGGCAGGATGATGTCCAGGCAGATCAGATCCGGCATGGCGGATCTGGCGGCGTCAAGACCTCTCATCCCGTCGCTCTCTTCCCTGACCATGAAACCTTCGTTCCGGAATATGTTGGTCAGGATATTCCGTGAAACGGGATCGTCCTCGATAATGAGGATGTGGGGCGCTCTCCGCTTGCCGGGGGTCACATCAAAGGAACCTCGTCCTGGCATAAAGTGGGAACTGACACTTTGCACTTTCGGCTCTGTCCTACTATCCACCAAAAGGCTGAAATGGTCAAGGGCATCCCTTGAGGGAAAAATGGTTTGACTTGAGTCCCTCCGGGTTTATAATCGCAATTTTAAAGCGCTTTATGGGGCCTGAAGCGCTGTCCCCGCCCTAAACACTCACGGAAAAGGAGGAGAACCATGGCCGTCAAAGTGGCGATCAACGGATTTGGCCGTATCGGCAGGCTGGTAGTGCGAAGTGCGATGTCCGACCCGGCCATTGAGTTTGTTGCCATCAATGATCTGACCGACGCGGCGACCCTCAACTACCTGTTCTGTCACGATTCGGTGCACGGGTGCCTTCCTCCGGGGAGCCACAGCGAGGCCGCGGGAGACTCCCTCCTCATCGGCGGCAGGCCGGTGAAGGTCCTTTCCGAGCGGGATCCGTCCAGGCTGCCATGGAAGGAGCTGGGCGTGGATGTGGTCCTGGAGTGCACCGGTCTTTTCCGCAAGAGGGAAGACGCGGCCCGGCACCTGGACGCGGGGGCCTCCCACGTGATCATTTCTGCTCCAGCCAAGAAGCCCGACATCACGGTGGTCATGGGTGTAAACCACGGCCAACTGGACCGGGAGAAGCACCGCGTCATTTCCAACGCGTCGTGCACAACCAACTGCCTGGCTCCCGTCGCCATGGTCCTCGATGAGCATTTCGGCATCGTCCACGGGGTGATGACCACCGTCCATGCCTACACCAACGACCAGCGGATCCTCGACCAGCCCCATTCGGACCTGAGGCGGGCCAGGGCCGCCGCGCTGTCCATGATCCCCACGACTACGGGCGCCGCATCGGCGGTGGGCGAGGTTCTGCCCCAGCTCAAGGGAAAACTGGATGGTCTCGCCGTCAGGGTTCCCACCCCCAACGTGTCGCTGGTCGACCTGACGGTGGAGCTGGAAAAGGCCACCGATGAGGCTTCCCTCAACGCCCGGATGAAGAGGGCGTCCGAGGAAGGCCCCCTTGCCGGTTACCTGGCGTACATTGAGGAGCCCCTGGTTTCCGTGGATTTCAACGGATGGGAAGCCTCCTCCATATTCGACGCGCCCCTGACCAAGGTGGTGGACGGGACCATGGCCAAGGTCCTCGCGTGGTACGACAACGAGTACGGGTACGCCTCGAGGCTGCGCGATCTCACCAAATACCTGTACGGAGTCTGACAATGAACCGGAAGAAGACTCTCGAGGATGTCCAGCTCAGGGGCAAGAGGGCCCTGGTGCGGGTGGATTTCAACGTTCCCCTGGACCCCAACGGCAACATCACCGACGACACGAGGATCCGGGCCACTCTCCCCACCATCAACCACATCCTCGACAATGGCGGCGGCGTCATCCTCATGAGCCACCTGGGAAGGCCCAAGGGCAAGCCGGACAAGGCCCTGAGCCTCGCGCCCGTGGCCCGAAGGCTCAGCCGGCTCCTGAAGCTGCCTGTGAGGTGGATGCCCGACTGCGTCGGGGAGGAGGTTCTCAAGGTCGCGAAGGAACTGAAGCCGGGCGAGGTGATCCTGCTTGAGAACCTCCGGTTTCACCCGGGGGAAAAGGACAACGAGGCGGCTTTCGTCCGGAGCCTGGCCGGCCTGGCCGACCTTTACGTGGATGACGCCTTCGCAACGGCCCACAGGGCTCACGCCTCGGTGGTCGGGGTCCCGGCCGTGCTCAAACCCGCCGTGGCCGGTTTCCTGGTTCAGAACGAGATCGAGTATTTCCACCGGGCCATGGAAGAGCCCGTGCGTCCCCTTGTGGCCATCCTCGGCGGCGCCAAGGTGTCGGACAAGATCAAGACCATCACCAGCCTCATGGACAGGGTGGACAAGATCATCATCGGGGGAGGCATGGCCTTCACATTCCTCAAATCCATGGGGTACAGGGTGGGGCGTTCCCTCGTCGAGGACGACATGGTGGATCTGGCCACCAGCATCCTCCAGCAGGCCAGGTCCAGGGCCCTGCCCCTGTATCTGCCCGTGGACTGCGTCGCGGCCTCGGCCGTGGACGAAAAAACCAAGACGATGGTGGTCCCGACACAGGAGATCCCGGACGACCAGATGGGTCTGGATATCGGCCCTGCCAGCATCACCCTGTTCAAGGAGGTCATCGAAACGGCCCGTACCATCGTGTGGAACGGCCCCATGGGCGTCTTCGAGCTGTCACCCTTCAGCCAGGGGACCTTCTCCATTGTTGACGCCCTGGCAAGGTCCAATGCCCTGACCATCCTCGGGGGAGGGGACACGGACGTGGCCGTCCACGCCACCGGCAACTCGGACAAGATCGATTACATCTCAACGGGCGGCGGGGCGTTTCTGATGCTGCTCGAGAAGGGAGACCTCCCCGGCATCAGCGCCCTGGACGACGCGTGACGGCCTGATGCCGGAAAGCCGGCGGTTTCGAGGGGAGCCACAGGACCCATTGTGGGTCGCGGGCGGGGGCCGGATATCCTGGCAGGCTGCTGAAAAACCCCTGAAAAAGCAGCCTGAAAGGGCGACGCGGGGGTCCCGCCATGGCGGGACCCGGATCCGGGCTGCAAGAACAGGAAGGATCTGCGAGGGTTGCGCCGGGCCGCCCCGGGCAACCCGACGCTGAAAAAGTCCACAAGGGACTTTTTCAGCACCCTGCCGGGGATCCCTCAGGGCAGGAAGTTAAACAGTCCGGAGGGTGGGTGCCTTGACATGTGAAGAGCCAGGTGGTATAGCCCGCCTGCTCCACGGAGGGTCGCCATGAAGAAAAGACCGTTCATCGTCGCGAACTGGAAGATGAACAAGACCATTTCCGAGTGCGTTGACTTCGTCGAGGAGTTCCTGCCCCTTGTCTCCATGGTCGAGGATGTGGACGTGGCCCTGGCTCCTCCCTTCACGTCCCTCACGGCCGTGGCCAGGGCGCTTGGGCCCGGCAGGGTGTCCCTGGCCGCCCAGAACATGCACTGGGAGGAATCAGGCGCTTTCACAGGAGAGATAAGCCCGGTCATGCTGCGCGACGCCGGCTGCGGCTACGTCATCATCGGTCATTCCGAGAGAAGGCAGTACTTTGGCGAAGGGGAAGGCGAGGTCTCGCGCAAGGTGGCTTCGGCCCTGCGGGAGGGCCTCGTTCCCATCCTGTGCGTGGGAGAGACCCTCGGGGAGAGGGAGTACGGGAAGACATTCGAGGTCGTGGAGAGACAGCTTCGCGGAGCCCTGGACGGCATCGTGCTCGAGTCCGGCGCCGAGCTGGTCGTGGCCTACGAACCGGTTTGGGCCATAGGGACCGGGAAGACGGCCACCCCGGAGGAAGCCCAGGAAGTCCACCATTTTATAAGGGGGCTTCTGGCCAATATCTTCGGGTCGGAGTCCGCCGGGAACACCAGGATCCTGTACGGCGGGTCGGTCAAACCCGACAACGCCGCATCCCTCATGGGGATGGCCGATATCGACGGGGGTCTCGTCGGCGGTGCCAGCCTTCAGCCCGAGAGCTTCGCCAGGATCGTGAAGTTCAGGGGCTGACAACAGGCCGCGGAAAGGGTATAGTCACGACTTTCAAAACGCCAGCCTCGGGCTGACGGCCGCGGGCGGCAAGGACGCGGCAACTCTCTACTTATTACTGGAGGTTGATACGACCCATGTTGATCGTTCTTCTCAAGATCCTGCACATCGTCGTTGCCGTTTTTCTCATCCTCGTGGTGCTGCTGCAGACGGGGAAGGGGGCGGAGATGGGTGCGGCGTTCGGTGGATCGAGCCAGACGCTCTTCGGGGGCGGAGGCCCGGCGGGTTTCATGGCCAAGCTGACCACGGCGGCGGCCATCTGCTTCATGGTCACCTCGCTGAGCCTGGCTTACGTTTCGTCCATCAGGGCCACCGGTGTCGGCGCCCCGGTGACTCAGTCTCCGGTACAGGCCCCATCCCAGGCGCCTGCCGTCCCCCAGGGCGGGGAATCGCTGCCCACCGCACCCTCCGAGGGAGCTGCCGCACAGAGCGGGTAAGGGCAGGAGGGCTTATTCCACTGTGGTCACGGCCTTGGTCCCGAGGCCGATATCCCTGTCGCTCCTTATGATGTTGGCCACCGAGGTCTTCGGCCGTGCGACGATGACCTGAACTTCCCCGAAAACCTCAAGGGGTGGCTGCACGCCCTCGATCTTCTCCTTCTTTTCCACCAGGCTCAGAACATCGCCGGTCCTCAGCCCGTCCTCGGCGCCCAGGTCCAGAAAGACGATGTCCCCCTTGCCCAGGAGCTTCTTGCCTTCCGGGTTGACGAGAATGTACCCTTCCAGACCCGCGATGTCCCCTGGTCCGGATTCCGGCAGCCAGGTCAGATAGTCGATGTGCTCGATGATGTGATCGCCTATCTTCGCCTCCCGGTAGACATCTCCAACAATGGCCGTCGAAAGTCCTTCCCTCGAGTCCACCACCGTGAGATCGCCCAGGACCTTGGCGAGATAGCCCATCTTCGCCCCCGTGACAGGGTGGGTCACTTTGTCGAAGACACGCACTATGGAATAGGGGCTTTTCGCCGTCAGCGCCGTGCGCTTGCCGGTCTTGATGTAGACCTTCATGCCGGGTCTGATGAGCATCCTCGGCTCCTCCGACGAGGTGAGGGTGCCGATGCCGATCTCCTCGTCCTCGATGATGAACCCGTAGGTGCTCAGGGCCATGATCATCTTCTTCTTGATCTCCTCGGCTGCCGGTTCCGGCGGCGGTTCCGGTTTTGGTACGGCGGGAGGTGGCTCCGGCTTGACCTCAGCAACGGGTTCGGGAGGCGGGGGCGGCAGCGGTGGTTTCGCCTCCTGGACAGGGGGCGAAACCCTTGCCACGAGAGCGGGTATCAGGATCTCCTGTCCCGGATAGATGAGGTGAGGGTTTTCTATGACCCGGTTGACGTTCCATATCTGCGGCCACAGGAAGGGGTCGTAGAGATAGGATGTCGAGATGTCCCAGAGCGTGTCCCCTTTCTGTACTATGTGCACGGTCTCCGCCTGCGCGGAAAGGGGCGATGTCAGAATGAGGAACACAGCGACAAGCGCTGCCACAGCCGCCGCCGGACCATAGCCGGTTCGTTTCATGGCGCTCTCCTTTTCAATGAGGCTCCTGTGCTTCGCATCCAAAGCGATCATATCACCTAAAAGGCTCAATTTCGTCCCTTTTCCGCGCGCAGACACGGTCGTGCCGGCTCCATGTCCCACGCCGGCCGCGGACCGTGGTCCGCTCGTGTCACCGTCATTTTCCCCTGCGGTCCCACCCTTCCGGTCGGCATGAATCCAACAGGAATGATAGGCTTCGCATAAGTACCTGTCAAGCAAAGGGTTTATCGTCTCAGGCTCGCTGCCGGGGCTGGCGCTCCCGGCTGTCCTTGAGAAAGCTCAGATACATCTGGGCCTTGGCGTGGGAGGGGTCGACCTTCAGGACCTCCATCCACTGCTGCCTGGCCCGTTCCAGGAACCCCTTGGAGAAGTAGGTGATACCCAGCTGGATCCTCGCATCGAGATAGTCGGGCCGAAGCTCCGTAGTCCTGGTCAGGATCTCCAGCGCCTCGTCGGTGACGCCGATCTCGCGCAGCGTCACGGCCAGCCTGACCTGGATGTCCGGAAAACCCGGCGAGAGCTTGAGGGCCTTGCGGTACTCCTCGATGCTTTCCATGAACATGGCCAGTTCCCGGTAGATGTCCCCCACTTCCTTGTGCTTGTTGGCCAGTTTCCCGGCGATGAAAGGCTCGACGGGAACCTTCTTCCGGGTCGCTCTGGACTGGGCCTGTTCGATGACCTCCTTGGCCCTGCCGTACTGCCTTAGTTCATTGAGGGTGACGACCAGATTGAGAGATGCTTCCGTGTAATCGGGGTTCAGCCGCACGGCCCGCTCGAGGAACTCCTTGGCCCTCATGTAATCGCCCTTCTGGAAATAGATCTGCCCGAGGCGGTTGCAGATGTCCGCGAAGTCGGGGTTCTGGCGGTAGATGGCAAGGAGGGCCTCTTCAGCGTGGTCGATCTCGTTCTTGACCAGGAGTTCGTCGATCTCGCCGACGGTCATCTTCTTTCCCACCATTTTCTCGGTCATTGATCCCTCCGTGACCGTCAGTTGGGCTGGGTCCCGGAACCGGACGGCAGCTCGAGACCCGTCTTCCTGGCCAGCTCCATGGCCTCGGCCTTGATCTCCTCGGGAAAATCACCGCCCAGAACCCTCCTGGCTCTGGCCATGGCGGCCTGAGGTTTTCCCTTCCTCAGATAGAAC
>CP070682.1:844741-848863 GCA_020352595.1 bacterium
AACTGAATGCCACCAAGGAGATAGATATCGACCATGTGTGTGTCAAGGCTCCCGTGTTCCCATTTCTGAAACTGCCCGGGGTTGACACGATATTAAGACCCGAGATGAAATCCACGGGTGAGGTCATGGGCATCGATTCAGGTTTCCCCCTTTCCTATGCCAAGGCCCAATTGGCGGCGGGCATGAGGATCCCCACCTCGGGCACCGCTCTCATCTCCATCAAGGACGCGGACAAGGAGGCCATGATGCCGGTGGTTGAGAAGCTCCACTCCATGGGCTTCGGGATCCTCGCCACAGGCGGGACCAGGGACTTCATCAGCGCGCGGGGCGTCCCCGCCGGTTTCGTGAAGAAGGTCAGGGAGGGCCGCCCCCATGTCGTGGACGCCATCATCAACGGGGACGTGTCTCTGGTCATCAACACGGTCCAGGGAAAGGAAGCCATCGCCGACTCCTACACCATACGGCGCTCCGCCGTGGAGCGCAACGTCGCCTACTTCACCACGGTGCCGGGCGCCAGGGCGGCCGTCCTCGGCATCGAGGCCCTCAAGAGGGAAAGATGGGATGTAAAGCCCCTTCAGGACTTCCATTCCTCCTGATAGCGGCAGGGCTGCTCGCTTTCACGGCCTGTGTCACGCCCACCGGCCCCGCGGATCCGGAGAAGGTATTCACGCCCTCGGGCGTTCAGGTGTCCAGGGAGCTGGGCGTCTACGCCGGCGAACGGCGGGTGGGCGACATGCATTTCACCGTCCGGGAGGGGAGTTGGGAAGGGCGGGAACAGGTGGTGGAACTGGCCGAGAGCGTCCTTCTCAGGCTGTCCTTCAGAGGGGACACCTTCACGGTCCGGTCGAACCAGACGGCGTGGGTCCAGGACGGGACGAGGCTCCTGGCCAGTTCCGGAACCATGGATTTCGGAGCCGGTGTCTGGGAGACGAAGGCCGTTCTGGTCGGGGAAGGGGAGTACCAGCGGACGCAGGGCACCAAGGGCAGCGTCACCAGGGATCGGATCAGCGTTCCCGTGGGGGTGATGCCGTCTGAAGTCATCCCCCTTTACCTCCATCGCTGGGCGGGGCCGACGGGTGAGCGCAGGGATCTGAAGGTGTTCAACATGGTACTGGGTCAGGAACTGCCCCTGACGGTGGCCTTCGCCGGACGGGAAGATGACGGACGGCTCTTCAGGGTGTCCTACTGGGGCATGGAGGAAAAGATCTGGCTGGATGATGAGGGCATGGTGGCGCGCGAGGAGATGGCCATCGGTGTCCAGGCAAGGCCGCCGGGAGCCGGTGATGCGGAAGGGGCACTGGCCCTGGAGAGTGTCCTGACACAGACGGCCGTCCCCGCCTCGGGCATTCCGGAGGACCTGGGGCGAAGGGGCAAGGCCGTCCTGGTTCTGGAAGGGTCCTTCCGCGAGCCTCCTCAGGGAAGGTGGCAGGAGGTCCGGATGGAAGGGGACAGGGCTGTCGTGAGCCTCACGCGACCTCTTCCTCCCCCGGAGGGGCGGCGGGCTGCAGACGGTAAGATGATGCCCGCGGATGCCTTGGGCCTTGACCTGGATTCACCGCGCATCAGGGAACTGGCTCGTCAGATAACCGGGGATCTCTCCGATCCCTGGGAGAAGGCCGCCGCGGTGGGACGCTGGGTCCACGAGCGTCTCGGCAAGAGCATGAGGGAGTGTTTCTCCGCCCTTCAGGTCCTGGAAGCGGGGGAGGGGGAATGCCAGTCCCACAGCCTTCTGGCCGTGTCGCTGAGCCGGGCGGCCGGCGTGCCTGCACGTTTCGCCTACGGCGTCGTCTACATGCCGGAAAGGGACGCTTTTCTCTTTCACACCTGGGTCGAGGTCCACGTCGGGGAGTGGGTTCCCATGGACCCGACCCTCGGAAACTTCCCGGCAGGGGTAGACCACCTGACCCTCGCTGTGGGAGGATACAGGGACCAGTTCCGCCTCTTCCCGTACATCATGGGCAGGGGAGGCTGGAGGGTGACAATGACCGGGGTGCCCTGATCCGGGAGAATGGGGGGCGTTTTGGAGGAGTGCAGAGGATGTGCGGCGAAAAGCTGAGGCGCCCGGGGTTCCAGGAGGCGGGGATCACCAGCCACGAACCCCTGGCCGAGGATCTGTTCAGGCTGGTTTTTGCCACCGACGGCTGGTCCGGGACGGAACCCGATGCCGGCCAGTTCCTGATGCTGCACGTCAGCGGTGGCTCGGATCCCCTCCTCGCGAGACCTTTCGGCATCTCCGCGTTCAGGAGGGAAGGCCGGGGGGCGGTGCTGGAGATCATCTACCGTGTCGTGGGAAGGGGAACGCGCCTCATGGCCGCCTGGAAGGCCGGCCAACGTCTGCGCTTCCTCGGTCCGCTGGGCAGAGGGTTCGCCCTGCCGCCGGAGGGGTCTCGCAGCCTGCTCGTTGCCGGAGGGATAGGACTGCCTCCGCTTCTGGCGCTGGCGGGCAGGATGGAGGCCATGGGCAGGGCCGGAGAGCTGACCCTCCTTTACGGTGAAAGCCGCAGGGAACGCCTCGCGGACCTGCAGTCAGGGATCTTTCCGGACATCGAGGTGAGGACGTGCACCGAGGACGGCAGCTGCGGCACCCGGGGCATGGTGACCGATCTGCTCAAAGCCGCGGGTTCCGGGGAGGACCGGCATCTCTACGTCTGCGGACCCAACGCCATGATGGGGGCGGTTCTCGGACTTTCCGGAGGCAGGGGCCTCTCGGCCCAGTACTCCCTGGAGGCACGGATGGCCTGCGGTTTCGGCGTCTGCTCCGGTTGCGCCGTGAAGGTGACGTCAGGGGGCTACGTGCGCGCCTGCAGGGAAGGACCCGTCTTTGACGAGGCGGAGCTGACCATGGAATCCTTCGCCCGGATCTGAAGGCAGGACAATGAAGGATGAAGGAATAAGGATGCAGGGGGAAAGGAGAGGCGTCCTGACCCCGGGGCGAGGCCGCCACGGCCGCTGTCAAAGCTCTCCTCCCGCCCCTCTTCGCCCAGGTTCCGAGGAGCCCAGATGAAGAAGATGGATCTTACGGTGGACCTTGGCCGCGGCCTCGTCCTCCCCAACCCGGTGATGACCGCCTCCGGGACCTTCGGTTACGGGGAGGAAGCCTCCGATTACTTCAACATATCCCGTCTGGGGGCCGTGGTGGTGAAGGGCATCTCCAGGGAGCCCAGGGAGGGCAACCCCCCTCCCCGTGTTGTGGAGACCCCCTCGGGCATGCTCAACTCCATCGGTCTGCAGAACGTGGGCGTCGAGGCGTTCCTCGCCCGGAAGCTGCCCTTCCTCCTCGAGGCAGGAGCCAGGGTCGTCGTGAACGTGCTCGGCAGCACGGTGGAGGAGTACGTTCAGGTGTGCAGGCGGCTGAGCGGATGCGAGGGTATTCTTGCCCTCGAGATCAACATCTCATGTCCCAACGTCAAGGAGGGAGGCGTCCAGTTCGGCATGAGGCAGGATCTTGCCGCCGGGCTCGTCGGAGTGCTCCGGGAGGCCACGGACCTGCACCTCATGGTGAAGCTCTCGCCAAACTGCGGGGATATCGCCGGGATGGCCCTGGCCGTGGAGTCGGCGGGGGCGGATTCGGTCTCCCTCATCAACACCATCACCGGCATGGAGATCGATGTCAGGACCAGGAGGCCCGTTCTTGGCGGTGTCGTGGGGGGACTCTCCGGACCGGCCGTCCGGCCTGTCGCCCTCAGGATGGTCCACGAGGTCTACCGGGCCGTCAGGATCCCCGTCGTTGGAATAGGGGGGATCGTGGAGGGGCTTCACGCCGCCCAGTTCATGATCGCGGGAGCTTCAGCAGTACAGGTGGGCACCGCCACCTTCGGTGACCCGATGGCTCCGTTGAAGGTCCTGGACGGACTTTGCGAGTTCCTCGATAAGGAGGGGGTCTCCGCGGGCGAGATCACCGGTTCCCTGCGTACCGGAACTCCCTAGCAGGGTGCTGAAATAATCCCTTGCGGACTTTTTCAGCGTCGGGTTGCCTGGGGCGGCCCGGCGCAACCCTCGCAAATCCTTCGTGTTTTTACAGCCCGGATGTGGGTCCCGCCATGGCGGGACCCCCGCGTCGCCCTGTCAGGCTGCGTCTTTTGGGGCTTTGAGCAGCCTGACAGATCTTCAAGCTGGTTGATT
>CP070682.1:848963-853273 GCA_020352595.1 bacterium
CAATAATGAAACGCACTCCCGCTAAGGATTTCCGAGATCTCATCCTGTGGCAGAAGGCTCACGGTCTTGTCCTTTCCATTTATGCCTTGAGCCGTCATCTTCCCGATTTTGAACTCTATGGCTTGATTTCTCAAGTACGAAGGGCCGCAGTTTCAGTCCCTGCCAATATCGTAGAAGGATTCAAGAAAAGAACACCTGCTGATAAGATCCGCTACCTGAGCATATCTCAAAGTTCGCTGGAGGAGTGCAGGTATTATCTCATCCTGGTCTCGGATCTCGGATATGCCGACACCAGTGATGAATTACTCAGGCTCGAGGAGGTGAGCCGGATTCTGGAATCCTACATAAGAGGAACAAGAAGACATTTCGCCTGAGATATTGAACTGAGTTCTCGGTACCGGGTACTGGGTACTTGGTACTGGGTACTGGGTACTTGGTAGTTGGTAGTTGGTACTTGGTACTAACCTGATTACCTCCCGCGCTGCCATCTCAGGATCGTTTCAAAAAGCCTCTTCACCCGCGGCGTCAGCCTCGTCCTGTTATACGCGTCGGCCGCTTTCCGGATGCCCTCGGCCTGGGTGGGATAGGGGTGGATGACCTCTGACAGGGCTCCCAGTCCCATCCTGGCCTTCATGGCCACGGAAACCTCGCTGATCATCTCCCCGGCGTGGCGGGCCACGATGGTGGCCCCGAGGATCCTGCCGGTTCCCTTGCGGACGTGGACCCTCACCATCCCGTCCGTCTCCCCGTCAGCGACGGCCCTGTCAACGTCGGACATGGGTATGGTGAAGGTGTCCACGGCGATGCCCTTTCGCTGAGCGTCCGTCTCGTACATGCCCACGTGGGCGATCTCCGGATCGGTGTAGGTGCACCACGGGATGTTGAGCAGGCTGGTCTTCCTGCGCCCCCAGAAGAGAGCGTTCTGGATGACGATGCGTGCGAGGGCGTCGGCCGTGTGGGTGAACTTGTAGGGGAAACAGATGTCGCCGGCCGCGAAGATCTCGGGGTTGGTCGTGCGCAGGTATTCGTCGACCTCGACTCCCAGGCGGGCATCGTAGTTCACTCTGGCCGACTCCAGGTCCAGACCCTCCACGTTGGGCACCCGTCCGACCCCCACGAGGATCTCGTCCACCGCCATCTCCCTGCGGCCATCACCGCACTCCAGGTGGATCACCTTCCCGTCTGGTCCCCTGGTCACTCTTTTGATCTCACATGAAAGGACCAGTTCCACACCATCCCGCCGAAGGGCGTCCTCCACGATGCCGGCCGCGTCCCTGTCTTCCCTGGAAAGGATCTGGGGGCCCATCTCCAGGATGGTCACCCGGCAGCCGAGACGCTGGAAGGTCTGGGCCAGTTCGCACCCCAGCGGGCCGGCGCCGATGACGGCCATCCGTGAGGGCCTCTCGGTGAGGTTGAAGACCGTCTCGTTGGTGAGGAAACCCGCTGCGGCAAGTCCCTCGATGGGGGGCTCGAAGGCCCTGGCCCCCGTGGCCAGAACGGCCCTCTTGAACCTCAGTATGCTCTCGCCAACCTGCACCGTGTCCGGGCCGGTGAACCGTCCCTGGCCCAGAAAGACATCAACCCCCAGTTCCCCGGAGAACCGTCTGACGGAATCGTTGACGCTGATCTGCGATCGCAGCCGCCGCATCCGTTCCATGACGGCGCCGAAGTCCACTTCATAGCCTCCCGGGACCTTCACGCCGAACTGGCCTGCGTCGCGAACGTCGGCCGCGGACCTGGCGGACCTGATGAGACATTTGGATGGGACGCACCCGACGTTGAGGCAGTCTCCTCCCATGAGATGTTTTTCCACCAGTGCCACCCTGGCGCCGAGGCCCGCGGCGCCGGCGGCGGTCACCAGGCCGGCCGTTCCGGCACCGATGACCACAAGGTTGTACCTCCGGGCCGGCTCCGGGTTGATCCAATGGGCGGGATGGACGTTCTCCTCGAGAACGCGGTTGAAACCATCCACGGGAATTACCCTAGGTTCACTGCTCACCCTGCACCCGACCTTTCCCCCCGACTCCGGGATCCTGGAGGCCCTCCACCCTGCCCGCAAGGGCTCTCCTGGCGATGCGCGTGATATAGACGGTGACAATTATGGTGGCAAGCAGCCCCACCACCTTCACCGTCAACTCACCCTTCGTCTGCGGCCTGGAACCGGTCCCAAGGGTCGCGAGGCTGCCCGCCACGGTGCCGAAATAGACGTACATCACCGTTCCGGGCATCATTCCGATCCAGGAGGCGAAAAAATAGTGCCGCAGGGAGACCTTTGTCAGGCCATAGGCGTAATTTAGCATGTTGAAGGGAAATACGGGCGAGAGCCGCGTCAGGCCCACGATCTTCCACCCGGCCTCGGCCACCGCTTCGTCGATGGCCTTGAACCGGGGGGATCCCTCCACCTTTCTGGCGACCCAGTTCCTGGCGAGGTAGCGGCCTACCAGAAAGGCGCAGGTGGCCCCGAGGGTCGAGGCGACGGAGACGATGATGAACCCCTTCACCAGGCCGTAGACAAAGCCGGCCCCCAGGGTGAGAAGGGAACCGGGCAGGAAAAAAACCGTCGCGAGGATGTAGATGACGACGAAGACCACCGCCCCCGAAGCGCCCTGGCCCTGGATCCATTCCAGGGAGCGTATGAGAAGATCCTGGACGTTATAGTACCTGAATGCCAGGAGAAGGGCTGCCAGGATGACGACGACCCCTGTCAGCCTGTAGGGAAAGGGCCTTTCCCCGCGCTCCTGAGCGCCGGCGCTCCTTCCGTCACCCACCTGTCTGCCACCCTTCTCCTTCACCGTCCCGGGAAACCTGTTCTCCGCTTCTGCCACGGGGCCCCTGCCCCGGACGTCTGGGCCTTCAGGCCTGATGGTCCACCAGCGCTCCACCGCAGGAGGAACCGGCGCCGGCCGTGCAGGCAAAGCAATGAGACCCTGTCACGATCCTCCTGGCCGCCACCGATGGCAGATCCCAACGGTCGATATGGTCCGGTGCCCCGTGGTCCACGACCTTCCCCAGGGCCAGGTTGAAGTCACAGTCGTAGAGGGCCCCGTCCCAGCCGATGCTCACCTGCGTGCGGCACATAAGTCCGGGCACAGTCCGGGCGTTGAAGGACTCCTCCAGAAGGTCCAGATATTTTCCCAGCCGTCCCGTCTCCTTCAGGGAAGCCCCGAAGCGGCCTACGGGCACGTTGCTCAGGGTCAGGAGGCGGTCGAAGACGATGCCGAAACGCTGCCCGAGGTGCTTCCTGTAATCCTCCTCAAGCCGGGACTGCGGGGAGGGCAGGAAGGCGCCGCCGGGGTTGTAGACCAGGTTCAGGATCAGCCCTCCACCCCTGCCGTAGCCCAGTCCGTTGAGCATCCGGAGAGCTTCGATGCTCCGGCCGAAAACCTCCGCGCCGCGCTGGGCGCTGACGTTCTCCTCGAGGTAGCATGGCAGGGAACCGGCAAGGACAACCCCGGCATCCCTGAAAAAACCGGCAAGACCATTGCTCTGCGGCTCCACCAGAGCGGTGAGGTTTGTCCTGACCTGGACCCGGACCTGGAGGGAGGTCAGAGCACTGATGAGATCCTTCAGGTGAGGGTTCATCTCCGGAGCTCCGCCGGTGATGTCCACCATCCGTGGCCTGACCCGGCCCGTGATGTCCAGGACCTTCTCCATTATGGGCCACTCCATCACCTGGTTGTTCTCCGGAGAGGCGTTCAGGTGACAGTGCTCGCAGGCCTGGTTGCAGCGCAGGCCCACGTTCACCTGCAGGGTCCGGACTCCCAGGGCGTACAGCCCCCTCGGCCCGTCCCCTGAGATCCTCCTTTCGAAACGGTTCATCCAATCCTCCAACAGGGGTTTCAACGGGAATATCGATGGGGGAGATCGACCATCGACAAAGCCCGGGCAGTGAGCTGCCAGACAGGTATGCCGATCCGTCAACTATAGGCAATATCAGAGATCATTTCAACACGACGGGTTTTCATGTCCCCGGCGGATGCTATACTGGTCTCTAAAATACCCGGGAAGGCCCATGGTGAAAGGGCTCCTGACACCACGGCCGGGACGACCACCACTTACGGGGAGACTGCGGGTTGCGTGTGGCTCTGGCTTCCGACCATGCCGGATTCCATCTCAAGGAGAAGGCGGCCCGTTTTCTCGTTGAGGAAGGCCACGAGGTGCTGGACCTGGGTACCCACGACACCGCCCCCGCGGACTATCCCGATCAGGCCCTGGAAGTGGGCAGGGCCCTCAGGGAGGGAAAGGCTGACAGGGGGATCCTCATCTGCGGCAGCGGAGTAGGGGTGAGCGTCGCAGCCAACAAGATCCCC
>CP070682.1:853373-856631 GCA_020352595.1 bacterium
ACCCGGAAGATCACCGACGGCCTGGACGCCCTGGGCAACACAACTGCCGCCATCGGCAAGGGCTTCGCCATCGGTTCGGCCGCCCTCACCGCACTGGCACTCTTCGCGGCCTACACCAAGGCCGTGGGCCTGACTGTCATCGACCTGACCACGCCCAAGGTCGTCGTGGGGCTCTTCATCGGGGGCATCGTGCCCTTCCTTGTCGCGGCCCTCACCATGACCTCGGTGGGCAAGGCCGCCTTCAAGATGGTGGAGGAGATCCGCCGGCAGTTCAGGGAGATCCCCGGCATCATGGAGGGCACTGCCAAGCCGGACTCGGCAAGGTGCGTGGACATCTCAACCAGGGCCGCCCTCAAGGAGATGATCGCCCCCGGTCTGACCGCCGTGCTGACACCGGTTGCGGTGGGCTTCGCCCTCGGCAAGGAGGCCCTGGGCGGTACCCTTGCCGGCGCCACACTGACGGGCGTCTTCCTGGCTCTCTTCATGGCCAACGCGGGCGGTGCCTGGGACAACGCCAAGAAGTACATCGAGTCCGGGCACTTCGGGGGCAAGGGTTCCGACCCCCACAAGGCCGCCGTCGTGGGCGACACCGTGGGCGACCCCTTCAAGGACACCTCCGGACCGGCCATGAACATCCTCATCAAGCTCATGTCGGTCGTGTCCCTGGTGCTGGCCCCGCTGTTCGCCAGCATCACCCCGCTGATCAAGTAGGAAACGGGGACATTACTGGAAAGACGAGGGGCCGGCCAAAGCCGGCCCCTTTTTCTTGGCTTCGGGTTGCGCACTGAAGGGCAGGAGGGCAGTACCTGGCACCTGGTACCTGGTTCCTGGGCCCTAGGCGGAACAAAGCCCAGAGTTCAGAGTTTGCTCTGACACTGAAGGACGGGAGGGCAGTACCTGGTACCTGGTACCTGGTACCTAGTTTCTAGGCCACAGGCGCCAGGCACCAGGACTTAGGGTACTATTCTCCCCTTCACCTCGCCCGCGAGCTGACCCGTCGGCTCGCTGAAGGCGAGCCTCACCTCGTCACCTGCAAAGGTCATTTCCATCCGGAACCGGTTGATCCGAGGGACCTCGTTGTAATCCAGGATGAAACGGTTCCCGGCAGTCCAGTTCCCCCTCACCGCCGCCGGGTCCCCTGAGGGGGACGTCCCG
Source organism: bacterium (assembly GCA_020352595.1). Classification (GTDB taxonomy): domain Bacteria; phylum BMS3Abin14; class BMS3Abin14; order BMS3Abin14; family BMS3Abin14. The sequence continues at coordinate 854,529 of CP070682.1, forward strand.
GAGAACCGGTACACAGCGTCCAGCCCAACGGTAAAATCGTACTCCTCCCCGCCCAGGTCCACCGTGAGGGCCGCCTCCTCAGCGCCCTCCCTGAAGGAGAGGCGGAAACGCCTCAATGCCAGGATGTTGTCGTCCATGGTGAACCAACGCCCCGAAACCGTCCGGGCCAGGACAGGCAGCCGGCCCACAGGTTCGGGATCCGGCGGCAGGACAGCGGCAGCCACGGCCCTGCCCAGGTCCTCGAAAGCCCCGGGGTTTTCGGGAAGCGGGCCGTCGGACCTCACGGCGGGGAGCAGGGCGTTGACAACCGTGTCCCTGTCATACCCTCCGCCGGTGGTGACGAGTATGATCCCCCTCTGCGGCCACACCGTGATGTTCTGTCCGCCGCGCCCCCGGGCCTCGTAGACCCCTTTGAAATCACCCGTGGCAAGCCACCATCCGTAACCGTAACCGGCCCGGCCGTCGGGGGTGGCAAGCCGTTGCTTGAGGGCGGCCTTCACCCAGCCGTCCGGCAGGACCCTGCGGTCCTTCCACATGCCGTCGTTGAGATAAAGGTAGCCTATCCTGGCCATGTCCGCGGGCCGCAACCGGAGGTCCCCCCAGCCGAAGCTGATACCCTGGGGGTCCTGCGGCCAGGCATAGGACCGGATCCCCAGAGGGGCGAACAGCCTCTCACGGGCGAAATCCCCAAGGGGCATCCCTGAGGCACGGGTGACGGCAGCGGACAGAAGGTGATAGTTGGGGCTGCAGTAGTCGAAGGCCTCCCCCGGCGGGTCCACGACAGGGATGCTTCGGATGGCCCTGGCCCAGTCCCCGGACCGTCTCACCTCGAAAATGGTCTCTTCAGCCGGCGGGTCGCCGCACTCCAGGCCCGAGGACATGGTGATCAGGGTCTCGAAGGTCACCTTCTGCCAGCCCCCGCCCCAGCCCTCCAGGTCCCCGCCGCTCATGAACTGGACGACGGGCGTGTCCAGAGGCGGAAAGATCCCCTCGCCTGCCGCCTGCCCGACAAGGGTGGCGGTGACGGACTTGGTCACGGACGCCACGTCGTGCAGCCCCCTGCCGTCGTAGGGATAGAAAGACGCGTCCAGGACCGCGTGACCGTTCCTGAGGACGAGGATGCTGTGGATGTTGACCTTGTCCCGTCTCATGGCCCTCACAGCCTCGGCGAGGAGGGCAGAGTCCATGCCCTGGCTCTCGGGGGTGGCCGTGGCCCAGTTCTCTTCCGGCCACGGGACGGCAGCTTTCCGGACCGTGCACGCCGGGGGACCGGCTGTGACGGCCGCGATGCTCAGGATCAGGAAGAGACACCTGAGCCACCGGGTAGGAGGACGAGGAGCCATAGAGCCATGATAGCAAAGAACGGCGTCGGCTTCGGTTCAACGGGCGAGAGGCATCCAGGATCCCCCTCGCCCCGCCGCCGGTGAGATGCGAATCTCAGATCTCAGAGTGCAATTTCAAGTTTCAAAGGGGATCGAAAAGAACTTTTCCCCTGGTCGTACCGTCACCCACGCACTCACGCACGCACGCTCCACGCACGCACTCCCCCTTCGCCCTTCCGCCGGTGAGATCCGGAGGGCAGTACCTGGTACCTGGTTCCTGGTTCCCCCTTCCCAGGCCCAAGGCACCAGGCGCCAGGCACTGATCCCCCCTCGCAAGTACCTTTACTTTTTCCTCTGCGTCCCCTGCGTCTGGGCGAGAGTCCGCCCTTAACGCCTCCAAAGGAACTGCTCCATTCCCAGGCGCCGGGACCAGGCACACCAGGTACTGCCTTCAGAGCGTTTCATGTTCCTCTTCTGCCATTACTATTGCTGTTACTATTCCTATGACTGTTGCTATTATCCCCATATGACCCGGAACCCAGGCCCCCCGACCCCGGACCCGACTTCAGGCGCAGGCACCGTCCGCCTGAAGAAGCCCCATCCCTGCGGTGGGTACGAGTTCAGCCTCCTCCGCGAGGGGGTTGTCGTCACCCTGAAGTGCGGCACCTGCGGGTCCATCATCAGGATGGAAAGGGATAGATACGAAAAGTCGCTGAAACCCTCTCCGACGGAGAGGGTGGCGAGGGAGCCAAAAAACGGCTGATAGACAGGCTTTTCGCCG
>CP070682.1:856731-859369 GCA_020352595.1 bacterium
ACGACCGTACCGCAGGTGGCAGGCCTGTGTTACTCTGCGTTTCAGCTTCTGACGTTTTACAGATTGCATGGTGCGTATTTCCCGGCAGATCCCCGGGTCCTTTTATGCCACAACCGACACACGAAACGTCTGGTTTCCCTCAGACCCCTTTTGGTATATGATTTATCGGGTGGGGGGGAGAGTTGCCCGCTGCCGGCCTTTCCGACTGCAGTGTGAGCAGGATTTTGACATTGCTGGTGCAATCTTGGAACGTTTCTTGCGAATAATTTCTGGATGGAGCTACTTTCCTCCCACCAGGAGCCTTCCATGAAGAGAGGTGAGCGGTTTGTCGTCAACGTCGCTCCGGAACTCGATTCGGCAACGGTAGACGCGCTCATTCACAAGCTCAACGTTCTCCTCAGGGCCTCCATGATCTACAGCCTGAGGCTGGACACCAACTCGGCCCTGCGGGTCATCGTGGACCTGGCCCACGAACTGGCCCACTTCGAAAAATCCATCTTCTACCTCTTCGACGAGGACGACAAGTCCTTCTACCCCGCTGTCATCGACGGGTTCCCGGAGAAGATCCCCGCGCACCTGCACCGGGGCAACGCGTTCCTGGAGTGGACGGTGGAGAACGCCCTCCCCGTCCGGGTGGAGGAGGTCCGGTCCAGGGAGATCGAGACGCTCATGGAGGAGCTGGGCTGCCGCTCCCTGCTGTCCATGCCCATCCTGGTGGGCAACAGCGTCCGGGGAGTCCTGCAGCTTTTCAGCGCCGTCCCCAACAACTTCCCCGACGACATCGTCCGATTTCTCTGGATCCTCATCCTCCAATTGGAGGGGCTCTTCCACAAGATGTCCAAGCCCGCCCACCTTCAGGTGGACGACTTCGACCCCTTCACGGGGCTCCCCATGCGCAGCCGCTTCGACTCGGAGCTGGACCGCGAGTTCCTCAGGAGCCGCCGCAACAACCGGTCCTTCAGCCTCTTCCTCATGGAGATCGACGACTTCCAGGAGATCAAGGAAAAGCTCATCTCCATCGGCGGCGGCATCATCCTGCGAGGGGTCGTGGACCAGGTCCTGCCCATGATCCGCAAGATCGACACCTTCGCGCGGTACTCGGACACCAGCCTTGCCCTCCTGCTGCCCGAGACCGACCTGCGTCACGCCACGCTTCTGGCCAACAGGATCCGCAGCCGCATCGCCAACACTCCCCTTTCCTCCATGGGTACCCTGCCCTACCTGAAACTCACCATCAGCATAGGCGTCGCCGGATTCCCCCAGGCCCTGACTGTCAACGACCTCCTGGCGGAAGCCCAGAAGAACCTCCTTCTGGCCCACGAGGCTGGCGGCAACCAGGCGGTGAGCCGCTACTCGGCCTACGGGCTGGACGAGAAGCCGGTCTCCCTGGACCTGCAGGAACTGCTGGACACCCTGGGCAGCGTCTTCGACATGGAGAACCTCCTGACCCACCTCGTGGAGTTCTTCTCCCGCATCAGCAGCGCCGACCGCGTCTCCATCCTCCTCATGGACAATTCCGGGGACCGCCTGGTGTTCAAGCACGGCATCGGTTTCCAGGGGTTCGAGGAGGAGATCCAGCGGTCCGTGCTCGCCGTGGAGGACAGCATCTGCGGCCAGGCCCTCAAGACGAAGCAGCCCCTGCTGGTGGACAACGTGGACATCTTCATGCCCGACAGGGCCCGCCACGGGCTGCGCTACAGTTCCCCCTCCTTCATGTCCATCCCCCTCATCTTCGAGGAGCGGGCCATCGGCGTCATCAACTTCAGCAACCGCCGGGACCGGGGCAAGTTCACCCAGCAGGACCTGGCCAACATCCTGCCCCACGTCACCGCCATGGCCAAGCTCCTGGCCGGGGGGCGCCGCTTCAACGCCATCCAGAAGGACTTCCTGCATTACACCGCCGACGTGCTGCTCAACATCGCCGAGAACAAGAGCCCCTACCTCAGGGGCCACAGCGACCGCGTCTCCGAGATCAGCTACCGCATGGCCAGGTCCATGAAGCTCCACGAGGACAAGGCCATGCGCATCGCCAACGCCGCCCGCTTCCACGACCTCGGCCGCATCGCCGTGGACGAGTCCATCTTGGGCAAGCCCGGGCCCCTGGACTCCGGCGAGGCCAGCCTGGTCCGCCAGCACCCCCTGTGGAGCGCCCGCATCCTGCAGAGCTTCCCCAACCTGGAGGTGGACATCCCGGCCGTGCGCACCCACCACGAGCGCTACGACGGCAAGGGGTACCCCGACGGTCTCATGGGGGAGGAGATCCCCGTGGGCGGCCGCATCCTGGCCGTCACCGACGCCTACGACGCCATGATCCACGACCGCCCCTTCCGGCCGGCCATGTCCCCGGAAGACGCCTTGACCGTCCTGGACCAGAAGAGCGGCAGCCAGTTTGACAAGCGCATCGTCAAGGTGTTCAGGGACGTCCTTCAGTAGTCCTGAACAGTTCTTTTCCCGGGCGTAACGGGCAAGGAATTCCTGTTCCCTTTCAGGTCAATCTTCGTCTTTGATTTGGAAATAGTTTCTACAAATTACAGGAGCGTGGACTGACCGGATTCAGTAAAAACTGCCCAAGGGGGATGATCCTGCACGATTTTACAGGTGGGTTTCTGTCCCCGGCCCGTATCCCTGGGGAATTCCG
>CP070682.1:859469-865328 GCA_020352595.1 bacterium
AGAAGTACGGCCAGAGGGGAGCCCGGGCCCGCTTCCAGTTCAGCAAGCGCTGATCGGGAATTATTTTGAAGCAGAAAAGGGAAGGGCATCGGCCCTTCCTTTTTTTTTGGATGCCGGACACCAGAAAGGATGGCGGGTCGGCTCTCGCCGGCACGGCGTCATCCGACGCAGGGTGAACACACCGGCTGCAAGGGCGTGGAACGGGTCCACCGGGCAGCGGAGGATCAAAGAAACCCTAGTCACGGGCAGGGTTTAAATGGTAACTTTGGCAGGGCCGTATCTCAGTGTCACGGCTTTCCGGACACATCATTACGCAACGGAGAGGTTTCGTCATGGTCAGGGTCGGGATCATTGGTGCGACGGGATATACGGGGATGGAACTGGCGAGGATCCTCCTCAGACATCCCGCAGTCAGGATCAACTACATGACCTCCCGCACCTGGGCCGGAAAGAGACTTGGAGAGGCCCTTCCCCATCTCGGCGCGGACCAGGACCTTTTGCTGGACAAGTTCGATGCCGGGGAAGCCACCGAAAAAGCCGAGTTCTTCTTTGTATGCCTTCCCCACGGACAGTCCATGGATGCCGTGGGGTCCCTTTTCGAGAGGGGCGCCAAGGTGGTGGACCTCTCTGCCGATTTCCGCCTGTCGGACCCTTCGGCTTATGAGTCGTGGTACGGCGAACACAGGAGAAAGGGGCTCCTGCGTAAGGCTGTCTATGGTCTGCCGGAACTGAACCGGGAGCGGATCAGGAACTCCAGGCTCGTTGCCAACCCGGGCTGTTACCCTACGAGCGTCATCCTTGGACTGGCGCCCCTCCTGGAAAAGGGCGTGATCAAAAGAAAAGGCATCATAGCGGACAGCAAATCGGGTGTGAGCGGCGCCGGAAGGGAGCCGAGACAGAACCTGCATTTTCCTGAGGTTGACGGGAACTTCTCGGCATACAACATCGCCGGAAAGCACAGACACACCGGGGAAATGGAGCAGGAGTTGAGCAGGCTCACAGGGGAGGAGATCCACATCACCTTCTCGCCCCACCTGCTCCCGCTCAGCAGGGGGATCTTCTCGACCATCTACTGCCTGCACGAGGGCAAACTGGATGAGAGCACACTGGGCGGCCTCTATACAGGGCGTTACGCCGGGGAACCTTTCGTCAGGATCTCGGCCCCCGGAGCCCCGCTGCCGTCCCTCAAGGACGTCAGGGGCACCAACCTCTGCATCGTGGCACCGAGACTGGACGGGAGAACCGGCACGCTGGTGGTCATTTCCTGTCTGGACAACCTCGTAAAAGGCGCCGCAGGGCAGGCCGTGCAGAACATGAACCTCATGACCGGGCACCCTGAAACGGCGGGACTCACGGATTTGCCCCTGCTTCCCTGAGTTGCTGAAAAGGCTAAATATTCTAATAAGTTACGGATCATGGAAGCGCTTATTAACCTTGACAGTGCCATACCCTCATGTTAATTATGTAGGAATTTACAAGCCGCACTGGGCCGGCATTACAGGGAGGGTACCGCAATACAAGCGCGTTGTGCCTTGAGCGTCCTGGTCGAGGGAGGATGACCTCGGCAGGGATCCCCGTGAAGATGAGAAAAGGAGTGTGCCGGATGTCCTCAAGACGTTCGCTATGTCTTGCATTAATCGTCATTGGGTCCCTTGTTCTCCCCCTTGCCCGGAACGCGCCGGCCATCACCGTCAAGCCCGCTTCCTTTGACCATGTTGAGGCCAGCATCCCCCAGGAGGTCATGGCCGGTGTGGAATTCGAGGTGGTGGTGACCTTCGTGGACCGCTTCGGCAACCCCATGCCCGAGGGGTGGAGGCCGCCGAACTCCTTCGGGCTGTCCGCGTCCCAGCCTGCGAGCATCCTTCCTCCCCTGCTGACTCCCAAAAACTACATGCCCGGATTCCGCTTTCGCGTCTCGACAGAGAAGGTGGGCCGACTCGACCTCACGCTGAGCGATGAAAAGGGAAAAACGGTAGAGAAGTGGCAGCTGGCCATCAACTCGGGTCGTCCGGAAGGCCTTAGCGTCACAATGGACGGGGAGGCCGAAGTGGGGCAGACGACCTTCGTGAGGATCCGGGCGGTTGACCGGCATGGCAATCCCGTCAGCGGATACGAACCCGAAAGGGGAGCCTTCACCCTCGAAGGAGCGCCGCTGGAGGAGAAAGGCGACATCAGGACGGTGGACCGGGGAACCTTCGAACTGCCCATCTCCTTCAGGTCAAGCGGTCAGTTCACCGTCACGGTCAGGGACAGGCGGGGTGGTCTCAATGGCGTCTCCGGGACGGTGAAGGTATCTCCCGCGCCCCTGGCCTCCTTCGATGTTGCCGCAACGCCCGGAGCCCCGGCAGGGGAGCCGGTTCTTTTGAACATACGGGCTGTGGACAGGTTCGGCAATACCGTGACGGACTACGCGAGCCGCTACAAAGGGGTGCGACTCTTCTCGGGGACCGCGGACATCGTCCCGGACCTTGCACCCCCATCCTCCTTCAGTGAAGGTGTCGCGCAGATGAGGGTCACCGCTACCACGGCCGGGAAACACGTTGTCCAGGTGTCCGAGATCCAGAGCAACCTGTCATCGCGCTTTGAACTCAGCATTGCGGCCGGCCCTGTGGCGAGGATACAGGTGACGGCACCCGATTCGGCAGTGGCCGGGGAGCCTTTCCCCATCGCCATCGTCGCCATGGATGATTACGGAAACAGGGTCTCGTCCCTTCCACAGGGGGCAGTGGTCCTTCTCGAGAGCACGGGAAGCGGGCGTCTGGATCCGGACAGGGTGGCGGCTTCATCCTTCACCAACGGTGCTGCCAGGATCATGGTCACGTACCAGAAGGCAGAGGCCTTCGACATCCAGGCAAGACTCGCCGGCAGAGAACAGGCAGCCGGGCCGGCTCCGGTCCCCAAGGACGACGAGAAGACTGAAGCGGCAAGAAAGGCTGCCGAGAGGGCACGGGAAGAAGCCATGAGGGCCAGGCGCGAAGCCAGGCTCAGGGACACGAAGGTTTCGGAAAGACCCGCGACGCCCGCACCGCGAAAACCTCCCGCACCGGTTCCGGCTCCTGAGCCGGCCAGGCCGTCTCCCGTCCAGGCTGCGCCGGCACCCCGCAAGGCCCCGTCACCTCCCAAGGAGGCCGAGAAAGAACCAGTCCGGGAAGCTGCCAGAAAGCCCCTTCGTCCGGGGGTCATCGACAGGGTCGGCGTCAGGGAATCGGTAAACAGCGCCGTCGTTACCTTCTCCACCAACGGCATCACCGATTACACCGTGACCACCAACGCCAAGTTGTCCAGAAAGTGGATCGACATCGAGTTCCCCAACGTCCAGCCGGACCTGCCGGAGCGTATCGAGGGAGGTGAAAAGATCGTCGGAGAGGTTTACGTCGAGAAGCCTCGAACCGGAAAGGGCGTGAGGGTCTCGGTGGAGATACTGCCCGTGCGGATCGGATACGACGTCTACCAGGAAGGTGATTCCCTCATTCTCAAGGTCACAAAACAGTAGAGCAAAGGTGTCGTTAACCTCGGGAAGCTTTTCGGACTGGGGATTGAAGTGGGACGGAGTTGACCGCGGAACCGGGATCACGATGACGAACCTCAAATTCCTCGTTATCGAGGACGACCTTTTCTATCAGAACTACGTCAACGACCTTCTGGCCGAGTCCGGAATCGATATCGTCAACGCAGCCGACGGCGAAACCGGTCTGCAGCTTGCCCTTTCAGAGAAGCCGGACCTTATCATCACGGACATAGAGATCCCCAGGATCCAGGGTTTCGTCCTGCTCAAGAACCTCAGGGATCGTCCCGGAACCAAGGACATACCCGTCATCATGATGTCAGGCAAGGTCGAAAAAGACATGCTCGACAGACACGCCAAGCTCAGGGTGCGAGCCGACGGATACCTCCTCAAACCCTTCAGCGGCCAGGATCTTCTGAACAAAATAAACGAGGTACTCGGTCCGGAAAGCGGATTCGCGTATAAGGAAGAGCCGTCTCAGGCGTTCCCTGTGGAAAACGGACCCGGGACCGAGGAGCAGGTCCAGGTATTTGAAGGGACCGATGAAAAGATCCCCGGCCAGCCTGCGAAGGATCGGACTCTCAATGCCCTTATCGTGGACGACTCCCAGTACATCTGTGATATCGCGAGGGATTTTCTCCAGGAGATGGGTTTTAACGTAATCATCGCAAAGGACGGCGAAGAGGGTCTGGAAGTCGCCCTCGATGTCGTTCCGGATCTGGTGCTCCTGGACGTCCAGATGCCTAAAATGAACGGTTTCGTGGTGTGCGAGAAGCTCCGCAAGGAAGACTCGACCGGCAACGTACCCATCATCCTCATGTCGGCTGTCGTTGACGATGAGTCCTTCCAGCGCCACTCCAAGCTTCGATACCGCGCGGACGCATACCTGCAGAAACCCTTCATGAAATCGGAACTGCAGGACCTGGCGAGGCAGTTCACCTCCATCAGGGGACCCAAACCGAGCGACGTCGAGAGCAAGACGGGTTTTCTGGTCCCGTCAGAAGAGGAGCTGCGCCGGGCGGAAGGGACGGACAAAAAGGCTGGCCCCGCGAGAGTGGATGCGAAAGTGGCCGAGGAACTGAAGAAAGCCAAAGCCGCCCTGGAGACCCTCAGGTCCAGGGAATCCAGCCTGACGGGCCAGCTGGAAGCCATGAAGAACGAGCGGGACCGGATGGAGGAGGAAGTCTACAGGATCACCTCGCAGGCCGAGAACACCGAGAAGCAGCTCTCTGACAAGCTGACCCTCGCAACCCAGAGGCTCGATGAGATGAGGGCTTCCCTGCAGCGCGCCCAGGAGGAAGAAGGAGAGGCCGCGCAGGGAGAGGCAGCCGCCGGGGCGGATGATGTCATCAGCGGTCTCAGGGAGCAGTTGAGTGAGGCGGCAGCGGAAAATGAAGCTCTCAGGGGGGAGTTGGAGGGCGTGCGGTCCGAGCTCCAGTCCCTCTCTATGGAGAAGGAAGAACAGGCGCCGGATGAGGAGCTGCAGGCCAGGACGAAGGAAGCCCTGGAATCCGCCGAGACGCTCAGGTCCGAGAACGCATCCCTGAAGGCCGAAATTGATGAACTGAAGGCTTCCAAAGCCGGGGAGGGGGACGCAGAGGACTCCGCCGCGGCACTGCAGGAAAAGATCAGGTTTCTGGAAGAGGGAAAGGCGGGGCTGACCCGGGACCTTAAAGCCGCCGTTGCAGCCAAGAACGAGATCGAGGACCAGGTAAAGACCATCCTCAAGAGGAGGGAAGGGGAACCGGACGCTGAAGAGCTCAAAGGGGAGCTGGCCCAGGTCAGGGATCAGGTGAAGGAGCTCACCAACCGAGCCGCCGAAGCCGAATCCCGGACAAAATGGCTCGCCGATGTGCAGTCTCAGCTTGAGAAGGCCCAGGAGGAAAACAGGGAGCTGCGACAACGGCTCCAGGATGTGGACGATTCCACCGAGGCGGAAGTGACCACCATGCGCGACAAACTGGCGGCCGCCCAGGCCATGGCCGAGTCCCTTCAGGAGGGGAAGGACCAGATCTCATCCCTGCTGGAGGAGCGGTCGAGCCTTGTGGAGGAACTCCAGACCGAGTTGAACAGGAGCCGGAAGCTGGCAGCCTCCGAGACGGAAGCCAGGATGGAGTTGGAGGGGAAGCTCAAATCCCTCCGGGAGGAGAAGAAGGTGCTGGCCTCGAGGCTTGAGGAGGCGCACAGGGAACTGGATGAAGCCCCGGTCGGGAAGGCCTCGGAAAGCGGCCTCGAGGAAAGGCTGGAGGAGGAGGGAAGGCTGCGCGCCAAGGCAGAGAGCGAGGCCGTCAAGCTCAGGAGGGACCTGGAAAAGGTCACACTGGAAAAGGACAGGCTCGAGGAGCTGGGAAGGA
>CP070682.1:865428-868043 GCA_020352595.1 bacterium
GACCATCAAAAACCTCATCAAGGAGGCCGTCGATGAATCGGTGAGCCTTCTGGAGCAGAAGCTGAACGAAGGGGAGCGCAAGCGTCTCCTGGAGGAGGCCGAGGAGAGCTTCAAGGAGAGGCTGGCGGTATTCCAGTCCGAGAAGGCGGGGCTGGAAGAAAAAACGAAATACCTCCAGCACCAGCTGGAAAGAGCCCAGGCTCTCCTTATGGAAGAACGAAAGAAGGTCTTCCACGACAACCAGTTCCCAGTCTCCGATTCAGGAATGGTGGAGGTGGAGAAACGGCTGGGCCGCATGCTGGACAGGTCCCTCAAGAAGGGCGAGATCGACGAGGGGTTCGAGGAGGAGATCCGCGTCATCGTGGCCCGCCTTCTCGATGACGAGCGCCAGAAGATCCGGGAGCAGGCCCAAAAAGCCCAGACCGACAAGATCTCGCTCCTGGAGAAGAAGGTCTCCCGCCTGGCCAACTCACTTCTGAACGTGGAGAGCGAACGGGACCGAGCCCAGCGCCTGGCCAAGGCCCTGGAAGCCAAGGGCGGCATGATGGTTCCGTCCCAGAACCTCTACGACGTGGGCCTGGCGGAGGAGGATCCAGACAAGGAGCGCAAGCTGAACCTCCTGAAGGAAATCTTCCAGTTCAACAAGGAGATGCGGGAGGAGCTCGCCTCTCAGGGCCGGCTTCCCAAGGGAAGGGCCCAGATGCAAAATCAGGCGGAGCAAGACCCGTCGGGGCAGGATCAGTCGCAGGAATCCCAGCCATCAAAGGAAAAAACCGAAAAACCCTCACCCCAGCGCCAGTGGGAAACCGATTTGGAGGAAAGTGCAGAAGAAGTTCCGGTTCTCGCCACGGGAGATGACGCCGATCCCGACGACATGCCCTGGGAGCCGGATGAAATGAATCAAGAAGAGAAGCCAAAATCAGCCAAGATCAAACGGTTAGGAAGATAAACAGATTCACCCCGAAAGGGGATGAAATTCACCTGAGAAGGGAGGAGACAGTCCCATGTCGGATATCGTTTATATCGGAATGGACTTAGGCACCAGCCGGTGCTCCATTACATCCTCCACCGGCGTCCGAGAGACGGTGTGGTCCTACGTGGGGTATCCCAAGGACCACGTCGCCAAGAAGAAGTTCGGTGGCCGGGAGGTGATCTACGGCAAGGAGGCCGTGGACAACCGGTTGGCGCTGAACCTGATCCGGCCCCTGGCCGGGGGCTCCATCAAGAGCCGCGAGGGAAGAGACACGGAGGAGATGAAGCGGGCCCTCAAGGATTTGATCGAGCACGCCATCAGCCTGGCGAAGGTGCCGCCGGGGAAGACCATCTACGCCGTGATCGGCGCGCCGGCCGAGGCCAGCGTGGAAGGAAAGGCCACCCTGCTGGAATCGGCCGCCAACTGCATCGACAGTGTTATCATCTGTTCCGAGCCCTTCGCGGTGGCCTACGGCCTCGACTTCCTGGATGATACGCTGGTGATCGACATCGGCGCGGGTACCACCGACCTTTGCCGTGTCCACGGTACCATGCCCACCCCCGAGGACCAGAGAACGCACGAGATCGCCGGGGATGCCATCGATCAGATCTTGGCGAAAAAGATCAAGGAGAAGTATCCCGAAACCCAGTTCTCGATCAACATGATCCGGGCGTTCAAGGAGAAGTTCTCATCGGTGAGCCGGAACATGGACAAGGCCCTGGTGACCTTGACGGTGGCCGGAAAGCCAAAGGAATTCGACATCACGGAGGAGATCTACGAGGCCTGCTACTCTATCGTGAACCCGACGATCAAGGCCCTGCAGGACCTGATCGCCACCTACGATCCGGAGTTCCAGGAAAAGATGCGAAACCACATCCTCATAGGCGGCGGCGGGAGCCAGATCAAGAGCCTCGGCCTCGCCATCGAGGAGGCCCTGAAGGAGTACGGAGGGTCCAAGGTCGCCTCCATCGAGGGGCCCCAGTACGCGGGATCCAACGGCGCCTTGAAAGTCGCCCTGGACATGCCCGAGGAGTACTGGAAGGAGTTCGCGAGCAACGCCGTCGGGGAGTCGTCAAAAAGCTAATTTCGAAATCCAAGGCAGATTGGGCAGGCTTTTTTTCTCCGGATACTCGACGAGGCCAGCCGGGAGCGTCTCGTAGGGTGAATACAGGTTCGCGTTGTAGGTCGTGTTCTGGGCAATTGTGTGATCCGTACACCCGAGATAATCTCCGGAGAAACTGCCGGCATCGAGATACGTGTGCGGGAAGTAGGCGGGCCCTCCGCCGTAGGGATACGTGACCTTGACAGTGCCGGAGACAAGCTCCTCGGCAAGACCCTCAAGGTCCGGCTCGACGCACACGCAGCTCACGGTGCCTTCGATATAGAACTCGTGCGTCGTGCCCTCGATACCCGTGGCGCAGATCTCCTCGTCCAGCGTGGTCGTGCTGTCGACGACGGCGCAGCTCTCATCGAGCGAGTAGGCGCCGAGGTCCTCGAGCGTCACGCACTCGCAGGCCCAAGTGCACTCCGGCGGATCGAACTGCAGGCGCTGCTGGACCGTGCGGACGTACCCCTCGCCCTCGTCCTCCGTGCCGCCCTTGCCGTTCTCGATCACCCCATCGCAGTCGACGTCGAGCGCGCA
>CP070682.1:868143-874372 GCA_020352595.1 bacterium
AGGAGAACCGCGACAAGATCCCGGAAGAGGACGCGGCCAACATCGAAAAGGCCCTGGAAAAGGGCAGGGAGGCCATGAAGGGCTCGGACAAGGCGGACATGGAGAAGGCCATCGAGGAGATCAGCCAGGCATCCCATAAGCTCGCCGAAGTCCTGTACGCCGCCCAGAGCAGCGCCGGAGAGCCTTCCGAGGAGCCCCGCCCGGAGGCCGGCGGCGACGAGGAAGTGGTTGACGCGGAATACACAGACCAGTAAACTCAAGAACCGGTCCGGACATTTAACAGCGGAGCTCGGTGGAATGCAGCGCTTCCACCGGGCTCTTCTTTATCTGGAAATGAGGGAGCCTGCTTGAGCGAGACCCGTCACCTGGAAATACCGCACAGTCTTTCAGCCCTGAAGCACCTGCTGACGGCCGCCGCCGTCATCCTCCTGAGCTCCGTCAGCGCCGGCGCCCTGCACGGGGCCAGCGACAGGGAGATCGTGGAGGGAGACGTCATCCCGGCCGCCTCCCTGGCCGCCGTGGACGGCTCCACGGTGACCATCCCCACCGGCGACGGGCTGACGGTGGTCCTCTTCTGGGCCACCTGGAGCCCGCGTTCCGAACCTGCCCTGGAACTCTGGCAGAAGTTCCGCGACGACTACTCCGGCCAGCCCCTTTCCATCCTCACCGTCAACGCCGAGCATGACGAGATCACGGCCGACGACGAAGCGGCCATCAAGGCCTACATCACGGACAAGAAGGTCGAGCTGCCGGTGGTCATTGACAGGGGGCTGGAGCTCTTCAACGCCTACGGGGTCGTAGCAGTGCCCACGGCTTTCTTTCTGGACGGCGAGGGAAAGCTCCTGTTCCGGTACCCGAGCCTCCCAACCAGCGCGTCCCTCGACCTGAAGGAGGAGCTCGACGTCCGGCTGGGGCTGCGGGAGCGCCAGACCGAAGAGGAGAAGGCCCACAGGGGAAAACTGGACTACCAGCCCAGGAACAACGCCCTGCTCTACTACAACCTGGGTGTCCAGCTCCAGAAGAGGGGGCAACAGGACAAGGCGGTCCAGCGCTACGTCATGGCCCTGCAGAAGGACCCCGACTATCCGGATCCCCTCCGGACCCTGGAAGGGATCTACATGCGCGACGGCGCGACCCCCGAGGCCCAGCAGCGGCTCAAGGACTTTCTCACCGAGAACAGCCTGGAGGCGCTCATCCCCCGGATCGGGCAGGGTGAGCCCATCGTGGTCCAGGGGCCGGAGAAGATCCACGCCCGGGAGAGGATGGAGAAGCTGCTCCAGCAGGGCGCGCCGCAACCCGCTCCTGCCGCCACCCCCGCGCAGTAACGACCTGTTCCGGTCACGGTTCGGGGATCCGACAGCGGGCCCCCGGCCGGCTCTGCCCAATCTGCCCGCAACCGCCCCCACCCGGCACGTGAAAGGTTACACAATCGTACTTTAAAGGTTCAACTTTCCTCACCCTGCTGTTAAGATAACACCGTTTTATCGCAACAAATCCGCCAGCGAGGTCAGCCAATGAAGTTCACGATACGAGCCGTCTTCGTCCATCTGGCGCTGCTCGCCCTGATCCTGGCTACGCCCGCCGTGGGACAGCCGGAGAGGGGCATAGAGGTCGGGCAGTCCATCCCCCCGCGGGAACTCAGGACCATGGAGAGGGAGAAGGTCATGGTGCCGGCCCCCGAGGGCATCACCGCCGTGATCTTCTGGGCCACCTGGAGCCCCCGTTCGGCCCCCGCCCTTGAACTGTGGAAAAAGCTGGGCGATGAGTATGCAGAGCACGGTGTTCAGGTCCTGTCCGTCAACGCCGACCACCAGCAGATGAGCGACGAGGACATCGCCAAGGTGCAGGACTACATCGCGCAGAACAACGTCACCCTTCCGGTCATCATGGACACGGATCTGGGTCTCTTCAACGAGATCGGCGTCATCGTGCTGCCCACCACCCTCTTCTTCACGCCCGACGGGACCCTGGACTTCAAGTATCCGGGCCTGCCCACCAGCGCCGACCTGGACCTGAAGGAAAAGCTGGAGGTCAGGCTGGGCATCGCGCCCGAGCCCACCGAGGAGGAGAAGGAGACGCGGGGGCAGCTGGCGTACCAGCCGAAGAACAACGCCCTGCTCTATTACAACCTGGGCCGGCAGCTGCACCAGAAGGGGCTCGGCGACAAGGCCCGTGAGCGCTACGTCATCGCCCTTCAGAAGGACCCGGATTACGCCGACCCCCTCAGGGGACTGGAGGAGATCTTCTTCGCCGGCGGCCGGAGCCCAGAGGCGGAGACCGGACTCGAGGCCCTGCTGGAGGAGAGCGGCCTGGGCGCCCTGGTGGAGAAGATCAGCGCACCGGGGGAAGCACAGGAGCAGCCGGAGCCGGGGCCGGAGGAGGCCGGACAGGACGCCGAGCAGGCCGGGACGGCCGAAAAGGCGCTCTCCCCCATGGAGCGCATGCGCCTGCTCATGGAGAAGGGGAACAAATAGACCTGGGACCAGAGACCAGGACCTAGACCTGGACCTGGTGCCTAGGAAGAGCTTCCCGGGATTCCCTCCAGGACTACGACTAGGATCAGGACCAGAACCAGGACCTGGACCAGGTCATTAATGCAGTGAGATCAGAAAGACACCGAAAGCTTTCCCCCTTGTCCATGTTCTGTATATTGCTGTAGAATCCCTCCCATGGTCATCGCTGAGATCACCATCGTCCCCATCGGCACCGGGAGCCCCAGCATCAGCCGCTACGTGGCCGAATGCGTCAGGGCCCTGGAGGATGCCGGCATCAAGTACACGCTGACCCCCATGGGGACCATCCTGGAGGGCTCCCTGGAGGAGATCCTCGAGGCGGTGCGCATGCTGCACCGCATCCCCCTCAACAAGGGGGTCGAGCGGGTCTCCACCCGCGTCGTCCTGGACGAGCGGCGCGACAAGAACGCCACGGCCGAGGACAAGGTGAAGTCGGTGGAGAAGAGGCTGAAGGGGAAGGAGTAAAGCAGGAAAACCCGGCCCTTCCTTGACTTGCGGGATGTGGAGTGCTAAGAGGGGATTTTCACCGGAACCCGGCACGGTTCCGTTGAAGGTCCCCTCGCGCGATTAGCTCAGTTGGATAGAGCGTTGGCCTCCGGAGCCAAAGGTCGGGCGTTCGAGTCGCCCATCGCGCGCCATACAAAAAGCAGCCGCCCCGAGGGGCGGCTTTCTTTTCTGTTCCCCCTTCGTTGAGGTTTTTCATTCCCCTGCGTGCCTGCCTGTCCTGTCTGCCACGCCGCAGCTGCAGCGAAGGCGGATGGCCCCCAGCGTTGAACTTTTATGCAGGACGCCATGCGCTGCCCATGCCCCCTGGCACCGAAATGGGGGAAGACGGGGTTCGGCGGGCCTGAACTTTCAGCGCTGCAGAGCTATACTTTAAACAGAGAACACCGCTGGGGGGTGGTAGTCTGCTTAGCTAGCCGTTTTTTCCCAACGTTCCCGTTGAAAGATCTTTTTTGCTGAAATCCTGAGGGGTCCGGTGTGAGCCGCTGAACGAGCGGGGGGTGTTTCCCATGAGAGGATTCACACTGTTGTTGGCTCTGGTCTTCCTCATTGTGCCTGCGGCGGCAGTCCTGGCGGAAGCGCCGATCTACGAGCCGCCAGTGCTCGAGTTTGAGAAGGAGTGCGTCATCGTGGGCCGTCTCCTGGGCACGGACGTGATGCTCTACCCGGTGGGCAGGGCTCTTCCGGTGGAAGAGCAGCTTCCGGCCATGGCGAGGATCAGGGGCTTCGAGATCCTCAACGTGACCACAGGGGAATCGCAACAACTGTACCTTTCCCAGGAGGGATACTTCTGTGCCAACGTTGGCATGGGCCAGTACGACCTCCGGGGCCGGGACTGGGAGGGCCGTCCCTACCTCGTCCACCGTTTCGACGTGCCGCTTCACTCGGCCGTGAACCTGGGGACGTTCTGGGTGGAAACGAACGATCCGGGGCTTGTGGCCCTGGGCCCCTGGTACAACTACGAAAGGATGGAGACCTGGCGCA
Organism: bacterium; assembly: GCA_020352595.1. Lineage (GTDB taxonomy): Bacteria > BMS3Abin14 > BMS3Abin14 > BMS3Abin14 > BMS3Abin14. The sequence goes on from CP070682.1 coordinate 872,145, forward strand.
TGTACCGGGAGGGGGCCGGCCGCATCGCCGTGCGCGTGCGGCACGACACGAGCGCCGGAACCTACAAGGAGTGCGAGGACTGGTTCGCCGAGTGCCACGAGGAGGCCTACGAGCATTTTGAAAAGGTCATGGCGAGGAGATAGCACCTGAGCGTGTCATGAAGGCGGCGGCTGTCACCCGGGGACGGGTTCGTGGTAGAATCCATCCCCGGAAACCACTCGCCGGGAGCCGCGCCGTGAGGATCGAAAACGTCGTGGGGGATCTCCTCGACCAGGACGTTCAGGTCATCGTCAACGCCTGGAACAGGAACATTTTGCCCTGGTGGCTGCTCATACCCCAGGGGGTGTCCGGGCGCATCCGGAAACGGGCCGGCACGGCCCCTTTTCGCCAACTGGCCCGCATGGGGCTCATCCCCCTGGGCGGGGCCGTGGCGACCACGGCCGGCAGGCTGCCTTTCCAGACCATCATACACGTCGCCGGCATCAACATCCTCTGGCGGTCCTCTGAAAGGTCCATCCGCGCGTCGGTGCGAAACGCCGTCCGGCTGGCCCGGGAGACGGGCTACCGGAGCATGGCCATGCCCCTCGTCGGGGCAGGGACCGGCGGGGGAGACAGGGACAGGGTCCACGCCATGATCCTTGACGAACTGGAAGGCCTGACCTTCGATGGCACCGTGGTCGTCGTCAGGTATGACGGATAGAAGGGGCCTTCCCGGACCTTTGAAAGGCGCCGGCTTCCGGGGCCGCCATGCGTGAGGTGAGGAGGACGCCATGAAGATCACCCGTCTGGAGGATTGCGAGAGGATGGCCGTGGCCATGGAGGGGGCCCGCAGCGTGACCCGCCAGGTCCCCATCGGGAGGGCCGACGGCGCGCCCAACTTCTCCATCCGGGTCTTCACCCTGGAACCGGGGGGGCACACCCCCCACCACAGCCACGAGAGTGAACACCTGAACTACATCCTCAGCGGAGAGGGGGAGGTGATGGAGGGGCGGACGCCCAGGCCGGTCAGGCAGGGCGACTTCATCCTCGTCCCCCCCCGCGAGACCCACCAGTACCGAAACACGGGCACGGGACCGCTGGTGTTCATGTGCATGGTCCCCTCACGGTATGAGTGATCAGGTATGAACCCTCCCCGGACATGAACATGCCCAAGAGGTTTCTCAGGCACCGTGGCAAGGGAAGGGGATGGGAGCCGGGATAAGGGGATCTCTCCTGGCGCCATGTATTCCCTGGGGCCGGATCACCGATGCATGGGATCTTCCTGATCCCGCTATCCCGTGAGCGGTATGGTGCTGTTCGCGACGGAGGAGAGCCGTTGCCGAATCAAGTAAAAATGTCGAAAAGGAACATCGCCGTGGTACTTGCCGCTGCTCTGTCAGGAGCTGTTGTGCTGACCTTCCTGGGGGTCACCATGGCGGTGGGTGCCCTCGTGAGAGCTGACGAGCCTGCCAGGGCGGACGCCGTCGTTGTCCTGTTCCACGACACGGAGATCTACCTCCGGATGACCGAGGCGGCCAGATTGTACAGGGAAGGCTATGTACCCAAGGTCGTCATCAACGGGGGCCGGGTGCACCCCGTGCTCAAGGAGATGGAGGCCGGGGGATTTTCGAGGGACTGGCGATGGGAGGAAGAGTACCGGGACTACCTGCGCTTTCTCGGGGTGCCACTTGAGGACGTCATCTTCATCCAGGTGGAGGACTCCTTCGATTCCTGGGGAGAGGCAACCTATCTCGGGGAGCGGCTAAGGCGGCTGGGGATGAAGGACCTCATCATCACCACGAACAAGTACCACTCAAGACGAGCCGGCTACGTGTGGGAGCGCCTTTATGGAGGGGTGTTCGGGATCAGGGTGGTCCCGGTACGAAGCGAACCTTTTTCCGCCTGGTCCTGGTGGAGGGAAGGACGACAGTTCAAGTGGACCCTCTACGAACTGGGCTCCTGGATCTTCCTTCTGGTTCGCAGTCTTACCAGTTCGTTGTGACAGTCGGACGTCCATGTGCTGGCGGCGCATGGACCATCCTCTATACTTGAGATGTCATGGCCGGACGCATCCTCATCGGGACCTCGGGGTTCAGCTACCCTCACTGGAGGGGCGTCCTCTACCCCGAGGGGCTGCCCCAGAGCCGCTGGCTTGAGAGGTACTGCGAGCTCTTCGCAACGGTGGAGCTCAACGCCACCTTCTACCGCCTGCCCAAAGAGTCCGCGGTGCGGGGGTGGCACGACCGGAC
>CP070682.1:874472-877370 GCA_020352595.1 bacterium
GTTGCCCGCCGGGGTGACGACGAACCGGCAGCCCGCCCCCAGGGCCCTGCTGCAAGTGTCCACGTCCGTGACCGTGCCCGCCCCCACGAGGACCCTGTCACCCCAACGAAGCACGAGTTCCTCGATGACGGCGATGGCTCCGGGAGTGGTCATGGTGATCTCCACCACGGGCAGGCCGCCCTCCTCCAGGGCTCGCGCCACCTCGAGAGCGTCTTCCCGGCTGCCGGTGCGGATGACGGGGACCACCCCCGTCCGGACCAGGCTTTCGAATACGGGCTTAGTGTCCATGGGTTCCCCCCATCCGCAAGAGGTCACCAGGGGTTGACCCAGCACTGCGGGACGTCGCCTGTGAGCACCCTCAGGATCTCCCTGGCGGCCCTGGTCTGCAGCTCCCTGACGGAATCGATGGAGTACCATCCCACGTGGCCGGAAAGGACGACGTTGTCCAGGGACAGCAGAGGACTGTCGGGGGCCAGCGGCTCCTTCTCGAAGACGTCCAGCCCCGCCGCCAGGATCCACCCTTCCTTCAGGGCGCGGACGAGGGCCTCCTCATGGATGATCTCCCCCCTGGAGGTGTTGACGAGGATGGCTGTCGGTTTCATCTTCCTCAGCGCCCCCTCGTCAATAAGATGCCTGGTCCCGGGGGTCAGGGGCAGGTGCAGGGAGACGTAGTCCGACTCCTCGAGAAGCGTCTGAAGACCGGTGAGCAGGAAGCCGTCCCCGGCGGCGGTCTCGGGCGAGACGGCAGGATCGGCCACCAGGACACGTCCGGGTTCGAACCCCCTCCACTTGCGCAGGAAGGCCCTCCCGATGGCCCCGTAGCCCACGATGCCCAGCGTCTTGCCCGTGGTCCTGAAGACCTCGTCGCGTATGTCCGTCTCGAAGCGCCCCTGCCTCAGGGTGCGGTCCCTCACGAGCAGGTTTCTGACGCACGCCAGCAGAAGAGCGGCGGCGTGGTCGGAGACCTCCTCGTTGCCGTAGCCCGGGACGTTGGCCACGTAGATGCGCCTGCGGCGCGCCGCCTCGAGGTCGATGTTGTCCACGCCAACGCCGTATCGGACCACGGCACGGCACCTCGCCAGGTTTTCCAGGACGCGCTCCGTGACGGGGGCCTCCCGCACCAGGATGGCGTCCGCGTCCCGCGCCGCAGCGATGACCTGGTCCTCCGTCAGGCAGTCGGTGGGGGCGAGGACCACCTGCGCACCGATCGGCGCGAGGATCTCGCGCTCCGTGTCGTAGGACTCGTACCCGAGACTCAAAACGGTGACTTCAAATGCAGGCATCGTGGGCGTCTCTCCCTATCCTTTGTCCCGGGGCTCGGAACCGGTGAGCCCACAGGGATCCTCGTGCAGGTGACCTGCCTCGGAGCGTGAAACCCTGTCTCTCGCGGAGGCGCGGAGGGCGCAGAGAAAAAAGAGACTGGAATCGATCATAACCTGTTCCCATTTCCTCCGCGTTCCCTGCGTCTCTGCGAGAGGACACCGCGCTAGGATCCGGCCATGAGGTCCTCCACCTGTTGCCGGGTGGGCACCGGGGAGACGCATCCGTACCCGGTGGTGGTGAGGGCGGCGGCGGCGTTGGCGAACCGCACGCACTCGTCCAGGGGACGTCCCCTGAGATATTGAACCACGAAGGCCCCGTCGAAGGTGTCCCCGGCCCCCGCCATGTCCACGGAGTCGACGGAAAAGGGAGGGAACCGCTTCAGGACAGGTCTGGATCCGCCATCACCGAGGGTGGCCAGCAGGGCGCCCTCGCCTCCCAGCTTGATCACCACCACCTTCGGCCCCATTTCGAGGAAGTAGCGGGCGGCAGCCTCGGGTTCGGAGAGCCCCGTGAGGGTCCTGGTGTCGTCCATGCTCGGGAAGACGACGTCGGACATGGAGATGGTGCGCTCGATGACGGACCTGGCGCGGTGGATGGGCCAGAGCTTGAGCCTCAGGTTGGGGTCATAGGTGACGGTGACCCCCGCCTCGCGGGCCGTGGCCACGGCGGCGAAGACCGTGTCGCATGCCGAGGTGCTGATGGCCTGGCTGATGCCGGACACGTGCAGCAGCCTCGAGCCGCGGATGTAGTCCTCCTCGAGGAAACGGGGTGTCATGAGGCTGGCGGCGGAGTCCTTCCTGTAATAGGTGAAGAAGTGCTCCGTGCCCTTCCTCGAGATGAAGTAGATGCCGGTGGACGCCTCCGGGTCCCTCTCGACGCGGCTGGTGTCGATCCCCTCGCCCTGCCAGAGCCTCATGAAGCTGTCGCCGAACTCGTCCAGCCCCAGCCTCGTGATGTACCCGACACTGCCGCCGGCGCGGCTGGCGGCGATGCAGAAGTTGGAGGTGTCGCCGCCCCACCCGACGGTGAAATGCTCCGCCTCGGAGAGGGACCCTTCCCCGGTGGCGTTGAACTCGAGCATGGGCTCCCCGATGGCCAGTATCTCCGGTGCCACGGCAGCCCCCTAGATCCGGCCGTACTTGGCCAGGCCCTCGCGCAGGGAACCCGACTCCATGATGAGCCGGGCCTGCTCGGCTTCCCTCCTGTCGATCTCCCTGGCCATCTCCAGGACAGCCTCGGCGTGCTTTCGGGGCACCACCAGCACACCGTCGATGTCAGCGACGATGAGGTCGCCCGGGTTGACCGTGATGCCTCCGCACACCACGGGCTCATTGGCCGACACGGTCTTGAACCGCCCCAGGGTGGTGCCGGGGGAGATGCTCCTGGCGAAGATCTGGAAACCGTAGTCCCGCCGGATCTCCATGACGTCGCGGACACCCCCGTCGAGCACCGCTCCCGCCAGTTTGTTGGCCGCGCCTCCCGCCGCCATGAGCCCTCCCCAGACGGCCACGTTGGCCTCGCCTCCTATGTCGATGACGATGACGCTCCCTTCGGGCGAATCGTCGATGGCGTCCA
>CP070682.1:877470-881257 GCA_020352595.1 bacterium
CATTACGAGGCGGCCAGGATCGCCTACAGCGACTACGAGCGGCTGGTCAGTCCCAGGGTGGGTGGATTCGGAAAGCACGTTTCGGTGGCATGAGATCAACGGGCCCCAGGGGGGAACGGCCGGGCGAGGGGAAGATCGGTCCTCAGCAGGGTGTCCAGAGTACATGTCGGCGTTTTGGAATGGGCCGGGGCCGCTCATAACGCAGGCTCCAGACCGGAACCCGGATCCCGGAAGAGTACAGCCTGGTTCCCGTATCCGTCCCCTGGCCCCTGCACTCATCCCGGGCATACGCCTGCGGGTGTAACAGGGCCGGACCAGGGCAGGCGGACCGGCCAATACACCATCGTAAAACTGATGCCTTTGAAGAAAGGAGCGCGCCATGCTGAAGGAGTTCAAGGAGTTCGCCATGAGGGGGAACGTCGTGGACATGGCCGTGGGGATCGTGGTGGGAGCCGCATTCGGCACCATCGTCAAATCCCTGGTGAGCGACATCATCATGCCCCCCATAGGGCTGCTGCTCGGCAAGGTGGATTTTTCCAATCTCTTTCTGGTCCTGAAGCAAGGGAGCACGGCCGGGCCCTATCTGACCATCGCCGATGCCCAGAAGGCGGGTGCCGTCACCCTCAATTACGGGATGTTCGCCAACACCGTCATCAGCTTCGTCATCGTGGCCTTCGCCGTGTTCCTGGTCATCCGTGCCCTCAACAGGTTGAAACGCCAGGAGGAGGCGGCGCCTGCGGCGCCCGACACGAAGGCGTGCCCCTACTGCATGTCCACCATCCCCATCAACGCCACCCGCTGTCCCCACTGCACCTCCCAACTGGGCGGCTGAAAGGGGGCCTCAATCCGCCGGGACGGGTGGGGCTGGAACCCCTTGCCGAGCCCCGAAAAGGCCTTACAATGGACGTGTGTGCCCATGCGGCGAAAGTTTTCCGGTGGGAAAAATGCGATGTAAGGGGCCGGCCGGCAGCGCGGGACACCGCTGGGGGACAACAGCGGTCAGGGTCCAGTAAAGGGGGCAGGATATGAAGATCCCGGAGTACGTGAGCAGGGAAGAGGTCAGGAAGGTCTGCGGGGAGCTGGGGATAAGCGACTGGTCCGCCCGCAGGGATACCGGTGTGCCCCTCAAGGAGGCGGAGGTCATCTTCCGGAAGGTCAAGCCCGCCGATCTCGACATGGACCTGGAGGAGTTCCGGAAGGGGCTCGAGGTGGAGCTGGAGCACGGGACCATGTTCAGGGAGGCCAACGTCACCAACAATCATCCGCTTCTGACAGGCATGATCGTGGTGGCCCACTTCAGGGAGATGCTCGATTATTACCTGCGACTGGAGGTGGCCGAGATCGAAGGGGATATCTTCAAGGCTCTCCTGGCCGGAAACGTCGAAAAAGTGGCCGCCAAACAGAAAAAACTCTCCAGGGCTCGCCTGGAACTGGCCGAGTGGGAGGAGAAGCAGCTTGCAGCGGCCGGGTGACGGGACCACCCGGGAGGCAACCCGTCAGAGCATCGTCCACGAGTGAAAGGAAAACGGAATGTCGGAGCAGGAAAAGAGGCTGCGAAGCCAGCTGGAGGAAGAGGCCAGGGCCTGGGTCAAGGAGGAGTACAACCGGCGCTTCAACCTCGCCAGGGAATCTCTGGAAAAACAGGGCAGGGAGACCATCGAGCACCTGAAGGCCATGGGGAACGTCACCCCCGGGGAACTGTCCGCCCACGCCGCCCACACACAGATGTGCATCACCGTGGCCAGATCCGAACTCCTCAAGGAAGTGGAGTTCGAGGCGGAGAACCGGGTGGAGGAGGAGCTGAAAAAGCGCATGAAAAAAACCGGAGGCAAGGGCGGGAAGAAGAAGTAGGCGAGGACAGGCCCCGCGTGCAGTACCCAGCACCTGGTTCCTAGGACCTAGGAACCAGGCACAACAAACTATTCCTTCTTCCCCCATTCACCCATTCACTCGCCCCTTCGCCCATGCACCCACGCACCCATGCACCCTCTCACCCACTCACCCTCTCACCCTCCCTCCCCCCCCCAACCCCCCGGCCGGGTGTTAAACTTTAATTGTGAGCACCTGAAAAAGGGGGGATCGACATGTTCAGGAAGATCACCATTCTGACAGCCGTCGCGCTCCTGCTGGCGGCCGTTGCCGCTGCCGGGACCATCGCGCCCGGCGAGACCCGTCAGGCAGTGGGGACCATAAGCGCCGTGGAACCGGCCGCGGGGGCTGTGGTGGTGGAGGCCCCGGTGGAGGCGGGCATGCTCACCGTGGGTGTCACCATGGACAAGGGGGCTTCCATAAGCCGGAAAGGGGCAGCCATCGGACTCGGCGACCTCAAGGTGGGAGAAAAGGTCACCCTGACCTACACGCGGCAGGGGGACCGCCTCGTCGGCCTGGAGATCAGAGCCAGGTAGGGGATAAGGCCGCCGTGCCCGGTCACCTGGCCGCGGCGGCGCCCGCCGGGGATAACGGGTTCACATGGCCTTGTAGGTGATGACGGACAGGACCGCTCCCTGGGGGTCCTGGATGACGCAGAAGCGTCCCACTTCGGGGATGTCCTGAGGTCCCATGAGCACCTGTCCGCCCATGTCCTTGACGGCACTGGCGGTGGCGTCCACGTCGTCCACGGTCACGTAGATGCCCCACATGGAGGGCATCGCGCCGGCCTGCGGGGGCATGGCCATGATGCCGCCCGCGGCCTCGCCGTTGACCTTGACCACGTTGTAGGTCATGCCGTTTTGCATCTCCATCTTCTCCACGGTCCAGCCGAACAGCCGCCCGTAGAAATCCCCGGCCCCCTCGACGTCCCCCGTCATCAGTTCGAACCAGCTGAAAGCCCCGTGTCTGAACAGCCTCTCGTCCATGCACTCCTCCTTCACCTGCCGGCACCTGGTCGTCCGGCCGGCGTCCTTCGGAAACTATAGCATCTCGCCGGGTCGCCCACACAGGTGTCCCGAAAAATGTGCCCAGAGGCCAGGCACTGAAGGGGGGGTGCACAGGCAGCCAGGGGGAAGATCTCCCCATGATCCGGAAGGTGCCGGTGCCCAGCCACACCACCTGTTTCCAGAGCGCTTTTTCCCCTTGTTTTTCCGCGCGCCACGGATAAACTGGGGCCACGAGCCTCATGAAAGGATGTCCGCCCCACCGTGAGCGACCAGTGCTGCCCGGGCCCGGTCCCGGAATCCGAAAACGCCCCGTCCCCCATGAACGCCGGCTTCCCCCCTTCCGTCGTCGGTACGGTTGAGACCCCGGCCGGCCCCGTTCCCAGGGTCACGGCGCGGTTCACGCTGGGGGACCGCCTGGGGATCTGGAAGGTCCGGTGGGGTATCGGCAGGATGCGCTACAAGGTGCCCCCGGGACTGTACGCCCTCGGGGAGCCCGAAGCCGGTTCCGAAGTCCTCGTCACCGCCAACTACCGCATGACCTTCGACCTGCTGCGCCGTTCCCTCCAGGGCCTGGACGTCTGGATCCTGGTCCTGGACACGGCCGGCATCAACGTCTGGTGCGCTGCGGGAAAGGGAACCTTCGGCACGGAGGAACTGGCTGCCCGCGTCGCGTCCTCCCGTCTGAGTGACGTCGTTAATCACCGCAGGCTCATCCTCCCGCAGCTGGGGGCCGCTGGTGTCGCCGCCCACGAGTTGAGGCGGGTCAGCGGATTCCGGGTGGTCTACGGCCCCGTCATGGCCGCGGACATCCCCGCTTTCCTCGCGCAGGACCGGCGGGCGACGCCCTCCATGAGAAGAAAGCGGTTTCCACTGTCCGAGCGGGCGGCCCTCATCCCCATGGAGCTGGTCCC
>CP070682.1:881357-887109 GCA_020352595.1 bacterium
ACTGGATGTCGTAGCAGATCTGAATGGCGATCCTGGCGAGGGGGGTGTTGAAAACCTTGATGCCCACACCCGGTTCGATATTGCTCTCGTTCCTCTCCGCAGGCGTGATGTGGAGCTTGTCCTGGGTGTAGACATAGCCGCTGGGTGTAAAGAGAAAAGCGGTGTTGTAAAGCTTCCCCTCCCTCAGATTGGGGTGGGATCCCCCCACGATGTAGATACTGTATTTCATGGCCAGACCGCGCAGCATCTGAACGTAGCGCTCTGTCATTTCAGCCAGCTTGAGGACCGTTTCCCTCATGCCGCTCTGGACGGCGTGGCAGCTGATGAGCTGGTAAGAGAAGTACTCCGGAAAGAGGAGAAAGTGGCAGTGGGAGGCGGAGGCCGTGTCGACGAAGAACTCCACCGACTCCTCCATCTCCTCCCAGCACCTTATGGGTCTCATGAGGTACTGGGCCGCGCATATCCTGATCTGGCGGGCGGGGCGTTTGGGGACTCCGGATATGGCGATCCGTGATTTTGCGATGTTGAACTCGGGGTTGGTCATCTCCAGATATGTGGAATAGTTGAGACTGGAAAAGTCCACCGTGATGTCCAGCTGGACCTTCTTGACCTGATATCCGGCCTTGAGATGGGAGTTGAGCGCCTGGTCCTTGAGCTCTCCCTGCACGACCTTCTTGACGTACTGATCGGCGGTCATCCTTCCGGCGTGATCCCTGTAGCCCGGAATGCGGCCGTAGGCGATCATGCGCCTCAGATTGTAGCGCTTCATGAGCCGCTTGCGGCGTTCGTAGAGCATCCCGGAGATGCCGAGCCTCTGATAATCCGGATGGACGGCCAGATCGGCCCCGTAAAGGGTGTCCCCAAGGTAGTTGTGCGTGCTGAAGGTCCCGGCGCCTGTTATCTCATCCACGGTGTACCAGTAGCTCTCGTCGTCCAGGCTGACGATGAGGGAGGTGGCGAACCCCACCACCTTTCCGTCGGCGATGGCAACGAACTGGCCCTCCCGGAAGGCGGCCAGCTGCATCTCGTAAAGGCGCTGGTCATACTCGAATTCAGGCGGATAGTCGGCGTAGGCCTCCTTGTTGCAGGCGAGCACACCCGGTATATCTTCCTGTTTCCAGCGGCGAACGGTTATTTTGGGACGTTTTCTGGACATGGTGGTTAACCTCAATTTTGGATTCGATCAATCCAAGATCCGGGATCTAAAATCCAAGAAGGAAACTGCCAAGAAGCTGCTTCGGGTTTTCCTTTGATCGCTATTGTGCTCCCGTAAAACTCTCAAATAAAAGGTGGTCAGGTAATAGAAAAGCCTTCAAACCTCCGGGATCGGCCTTGAATCTCGGACCTTGGATCCTGGATCAGACATCCCTAAGCTCCACCAAGCCTCAAACCTCAAACCTCAAACATCAAACCCCAAACATCAAACATCAAACCTCAAACCTCAAACATCTCCCCCTATCTTCACCACCTTCGCCAGGGGCTTGATGAACTCCTGGCGCAGGCTCCAGGTGTAGGCACCCTGGTTGGGGAGCAGGAGGATGTCCCCCGGTTGAATATCCTCGCCGAAATAGGACCACCCCCATATGTCGTGGGGAGTGCACAGGGACCCGGCGATCATGCAGGGCCTTTCGTCGAGGGAGGGGCGGCTCATGTTAATGACCGGAACGTAATCCTTCTCGTAACGCTCCCATCCGAGGATGTTCGTCCCCGCGTCGGTGACGACGAGGTCATCGGCTTTGCGGTCCACCACCGTGAGGAGGATGTGCATGGTCCTGTCGGCGATCCAGCGTCCGGGTTCGGCGTAGATCCTCAGGGGCGCGTGGGGAAAGATGTGCTCGACGAGGGCCCGCGCGATCTCCCTCGCGAAATCCTCGATAGCAGCCGCAGGAACGCGCTGCCTTGCCCGCAGGCGGGTGAGGGCGGACCCGTATTCGTAACCTTCCTCCAGGAGCCACTCTCCTCCCTCCGGCCAGTAACCTCCGCCGATGTCCAGGAACCTGAGGGTGGCGAGGAGCGAGGAGTCGATGGAGCCTATCTCCCCGCCCAGCCGGGCCAGAAAATCCACCTGGGCCTGAGGCGTCATGTTCCAGCTGGTGTGGAACTGGATGCCCTGGACACGCACGGCCTTTTTTCCGGCCGAGGCGGCAAGGAAATCCGCCAGGGATGACAGGGGGATGCCGAATTTGCGCCACAGGCCCTGCTCGACGGTCGTCAACCTGATCCCGGCACCCACTGTGGTTCCTGCCCCGGAAGCGGCCTTTTCCAGGCGTTCCAGCTCCCCGAAACTGTCCAGGAGGACGGTGACCTTGCCGGCGTTGGCCGCTGCCAGTTCCAGTTCCCCTTCCGTTTTACCCGGACCACTGAAAAGGATGTGCTCGCACCCGGCACCGAGGGCCCTTTGAAGCTCCAAGCCGCTCGACACGTCCAGCCCCAGCCCTGCCTGGACGGCTGTGGCGGCCACGTCGGGGTGGTTGTTGCACTTCATGGCAAAAAAGGCTTCGAAATCCCTTATGTGGGACCGGAAGGCTCCCATGAATGCGCGCGCCCGTTCCTCCATCACGTCAGGCTCGTAAATATAAAGGGGAGTGCCAAAATCAGCGGCGGCTTGCCTGAAGATCCCGGCGCGGTCCAGAAAAGAAAGGACAAGGTCATGGATGTCCTTCTGCCAATTGCTGCTGAAAGGATGGGAGCGGCCGCTGGCGGGCTGGCATCCCCTGGATTTCATGGCCATCACGACTCCATATGGATTTCGACCAGGCTTTCCAGCTCGACACCTTCCTCGTGGAGCGTGAACCTGCTCTCGGGCCGGAAAATAATGTGGCCGAGGATACGGGACCCATAGTCACCGGGCGGAAGGACGATCCTGTGCCCGGGACGGCGGTAAAGGGTTACCTCCACCACCCGTGGGTCCGAAGGCAGCTCGCTGGTGTCGACATTTTTCAGCACTCCCGGTTCCCGTGCGAACAACCGCACGGCAGCCAGGGGCTGGAAGGTGTCCAGGTCCGGGAGGTCAGCTCCTTTCCCTTCCGCCATGTCGAGGGCGAGGCCGAGGGTGTCAACCCCCCCGCTGGCCTGGACCAGCCAGGGAAGGCAGTCACCCGCGGGACGCGGGGAAACTTCCAGAAAACAGGCTTTGCCTCTGTGGGAAATGAAATCCGCCATGAAGATGCCGGTCTCAAAGCCCAGGGATGTAGCCGCCAGGGCCAGCTGGCTCTCAAGGTCTCTTCGGGCGATGCCCGTCTCCACCCTGTCGGGAATCTAGTAAATGAAGGCGGTTCCGGTGCCCAGATGGGGGGAGATGATCTTCCCGGCCAGCCTGACCAACTGCGCCCTTTGGCCAAAAAGTAGAAAGTCGCAGCTGTATTCGGGTCCGGCAAAGCTCTCCTCGGCAACGACGTCCTGTCTCGGGTCGAAATTGCCCCCCGGCATGAAATCCGCGGGATACATTCTCTTGTCGGGGTGATGAGCGAGCTTCCGCCTGATGGTCCTGAAAGCTTTCCGCGCGTCCTCCCGCTTGCGGCACCAGAACACGAGCTCGCTCCCCGAACCGGTCAGGGGCTTGAGGACGATAGGTAGACCGAGGCGATCCACGACGGCTTCAAGGGCTTCTTCGTCCCGCGCGATCTGTACGCGGGGGCAGGGGACGTCAGCCCCGATCCAGGCTCGCTTGGAGTGGAATTTGCTGCGGCTGATCCGTATGGCTTTTTCTTCCGCGAAAGGCAGCCCGCCGCGCTTGGCCAGAATGGAAGCCAGGGAAAGGGACTCGTCGTCGTAGCACGCGACGCCCGACAGGGTCACGTTGTTGCGGGCCACATGGGTGTCGAGGGCGCTCGCAACTCCTTTTGTGTCGTCGAAATCAGCGAGGACCTCTTCGGACGGATCGGGAGTGTCTTCCCGGGCCTTGAGACGAAGGCTCCTTTCAGTGAGGAAAAGAGCCCTCCCGGGATAGCGGCGCCTTACGAGGTCAACGTAATCGGGCGTGGTTCCCACCACGAGGACACGCTTGTTCATCCGGACCGTCTTCAGGCCGCCCGCGCGGCAGTCCCGGCGGCCAGATAAAGAGGACGCTCCTGCAGGTGGAACATCTTTTTCCAGTTGAAATCACCGCACAGGAAGTCCACTTCGCGGGTCCTCTCCTGGCAGGCCCGGTGCATGTGGTGCATGTTGATGACCTTGGCAACACCCGGGAACGATGGGTTCGTTCCGCCGGCAAGGAGGGTGTAAACCCCCTTGTACAGGACACCGATATCCACAGCCGCCACCTGTCCTTCCACCAGAGCGGTGGTGACGCGGAGCCATCCGCGGTCCTTGAAGAGCTGAACCATCTCGGCAAAACCCCAACTGAACCTGGGATCGCTGAAATAGGATTCAGCGCCGAAGCGCTGCACATTCATGGCTATCATGAGGTCGAAATCGCCGGGATGGTCGTATCGCCACTCAAGGCCCCTGTCCGCGATAGACTGGATCTCCCTGCGCAGGCGCTTCTGGGATTTTCCCGAAAACTGACTCCAGTAGTTTTCCATGTCGTAGCCGTGCCGGGCCGGTGTGAAAAGGTAGCCGATCTCGTCCACGGAGGGTTGTTCCCCTGCATCCGTGAGGCAGCGCGGTGAGAGGTAGCGGATGTGATAAGGGCCCGGCACGGCATCGAGGAGACGGGTCACGTCGGAACCGGCGATGAAATTCTGTTCAAGCCAGGTTCTGCCGTGCCATGTTTCGCCCGGGAAAAAGGCATAGGCTCCCTGTTCCTCGACCCAGGACAGGGGCAGTAAGCCGGTGGGTCGGCCGTCTGCCTCCCCGGTGATGAAGTGGATCGGACGTTGGAAATGGCGGTGGAAGCAGGCGCGAACCTCCCAGAGGTCCGTTACGACGTCCTCGGGCATGAGGCTCTCCCAGAGAAAACGGGCCTCCTCCTGATCCTGGACCACACGCAACCTTTCCATGCTTATCTCCTTAAGGTCACGCTGGTTTCCACTCTGGATCCGCCAAAATAGTCTCTGGCGAAGGACGCCACGGTGTCAGGGTCATAAGGCTTGCAGCTGAAGACGTCCAGATAGGTCGTGTTCGTCAGGTTTGCGAAGTGGGCCGAGATGAGAGATGTTTCGATTAGCTGGACCATGGAGTACCCTGCGACCTTTTCGTCCTCGCCAAAATGCACGACCTGGGTCGGACCGAAGCGTTTCATCTCGATGAGATCGCAAAGCTCGACCACGAAGCGACGGATGGCGTCCGCGTCCCTGATGGTGTCCGGATCGCAGTCGTAGATGTCAATGGCTGTGGCGATGCCCCATACCTGCTCCGCGGCTGCTCTTTCGGCAATGCTCATTGGTACGGCCTGAGTTCCCAACATTTCACATTCCTCCTGCAATTAAGGTTACTCACTGCAGCCTTGCCGCTTGAGGGCGTTGGGGCTGATCACTGATTCTTTTCTTCCTGACTCAGAGCGCCGTTGATGAACCGCGCGAGGCTGCTCACCAGGACCCCCCTCAGGGATTGTAAATTTGCGTCCACGTCCTCATCTTCGGAGGCGATGGCCGCAAAGGAGTAGTAGCCCGAGAGAAAACCCGCCACCGCGCAACCCATCCGACGCAGAAGGGGCTTATCGAGGTCTTTCATGACCATGCCTTCCACAAGGGTCTCGATAGCCTCCAGGTACTCTATAAAGGGCAGTTCAAGGCCCGAATAGCCCTCCTTGAGCTTCAGGTCGGCGCGGCCCTGGTAATAGAGGACAAAATCCTCCCACCTGACCCTGAAA
>CP070682.1:887209-889764 GCA_020352595.1 bacterium
ATGAGCAGGGGCAGGCAGTCGGCGGTCCGGATACCTATGGAAACACCCGGGATGTCCGTCACCAGGGCGTCCCCCTCCGCGAATCGGAATGGCGAGGCTGGAGGCGATTGAGTGGAAAGCTGAAGGTTCTCGCTTTGCGCTTTGTTCCAGGCACTTTGCACTCGCATCGTATTTTCGGAAAGGAAAACGATGCGTTCCCCGTGGACCTGCAGCAGGATGTGGATGCCTCCGGGCAGCTCCTCCGGCAGCGCCCTTCGGGTCCCGAACCCGTGGCCGAATCCGGCCCGGGTCAGCACGGGTGACCTGAGGACCGTCACGGCGCACCGCCCCTGATCCAGGTGAAGAGCCCCGACAGATCGGCCGGTTCGGGAGCCTCGAGATCCAGGCTGCGGCCGGTGGCGGGGTGGTCGAACCTTAGCCGGACGGCGTGCAGGGCCGGGCGGTTGAGGGACCGCAGCAGTGCGGCGGCCGCGGCATCCCCCGGCAGCATGCCCCGCACTCCTCCGCCGTAGGTCGCATCGCCGAGGACGGGGTGGCCGAGGGAAGCCATGTGGACCCGGATCTGGTGCGTCCTGCCCGTCCCCGGCCTGATCCGGACCAGGCTCATGCCTCCCCTGCGCGCAAGAACCTCGAAGTCGGTGACGGCTCCGCGCCCCGACTGCCTGACGGTGATCCTCTTCCTGTCCCGGGGGTGGCGGCCCAGGGGCTTTTCGATGCGGCCGGAATCGGAGCGCACCTCCCCCCTGACGGCGGCCAGGTAGACGCGCCCGATGGTGTGCCCCTTGAACTGCGCCGCCAGGTTCCTGTGGGCCGCGTCGTTCTTGGCGGCCACCATGACGCCGGAAGTGCCCTTGTCCAGCCTGTGGACGATGCCCGGCCTGGCCACGCCCCCGATTCCGGAAAGGTCCCGGCAGTGGTGGAGAAGCGCGTTGACGAGGGTGCCCGAAGCGTGCCCGTGTGAGGGGTGGACGACCATGTGAGGGGGTTTGTCGATGACGATGAGGTGGCTGTCCTCGTAGAGGACCTTCAGAGGGATGTCCTCGGGACGGGCGTCCGGCGGTTCGGGATCCGGCATTACGACCGTGACCACGCTCCCGGGCCTGAGGGAGGCGCCGGCCTTGACGGCGGCGCCGTCCACGAGGACCCTCCTCTCCTCGATGAGCTTCTTGATCCGCGATCTTGTAACACCGGGAAGATGTCGGGAGAGAAAAAGGTCCAGTCGGGTTCCGGAGTCTTCAGGCGGGACTGTGACGGTGGACGTCCCCATGGGGGGCCCTACCAGATATCGGAGTCGGTGTCCGCGAAGCGTTTGACCAGGACGTCCACGATGGCCCTGTTGTAAAGGGTCCACCTTCCCGGCAGGGAGGGATCCACGCGGGAGTCGTAGAGCTTGCGGCCTTCCTCGAGCTGGTCGGCCATGTCCTCGAACAGCGAGTCGTTCTTGATGCTCTTGCGGATCTTGTCCTGGTTGTAAAGGGCGATGTCCGACATGATGGTGCGCGCCAGCCGCGCAGCGTCCTTCTCATTGCTAATAAGGCTCATCCAGACGACCTCCCCTTACTCAGACAATCCTCGAAATGAAGGGTGCCGATTCCCGTTTCCTGCGGCCCTGCCAGAACAGGAACAGGAAGGCCAGGCCAAGCCCGACGGCGGAACCGATGATGGCGCCCCCGTCGGTCCCCGTACGCGACCAGCCGATGGCGCCGCCTGCGACGGCGGCAGCCGCGGGCATGAGGTAGGCCGAAGCCGAGGCCTTGAGGAGATCTCCGGGCGGCAGTGAGATCACAACCTTGTCCCCGGGGACGGCACCTATCGGGTTGCGGACCTCCATCTCCATGCTCTGCCCCGACGTCGGGTGGCACATGCTCTTGGCCGAACAGGATCCGCACGCCTCTGACCGCACCATGACGACTCTCGCGTTGTTCCCCACGACGGCTACGACGGATGCGGTTTCCTCAAGCATTTCCCAACCTTATGTGAGTTGAGGGTGAAAATCAAGGCGAATGAAGGTTGGAAAGGGGGAGGAGGGCTTTGGAAGCGGGCGAAAAGATGGTAGAGCCGGGAGCGGGATCGAGACCTTAACCATCGGCCATTGTCCCCGCGCTGCTTTCCCTCCTCCGGACATCGGATCCGCGTGGCTGCTTCCCGGCGCCCGGCCCTGAGCCCTCAGCACTTGTTCCTTAGTTACAGGGTACCCGGTACGTCCTACTGCACCCTGTGACGCGCCAGGGCCCTCCGGTCAGACGGCAGGCTGATCTGGAGCCTCAGCCCCCCCGATGGCACCGCCGCGCAGCCGAAATGGCCGTTGTGCTCGTCGATGATGCGCCGCGCGATGGCGAGGTTCAGGTGGGCCCTGTCCCCCTCCAGGACGTGGATGGGGCTCAGGTCCTCCTCCAGCCGGCTGAGGTCGAGCACGGGGCCCGTGTCGTGGATGACGAGGACGACGCTGCCGCCCTCGACGCCCCTTCTCACCGTCAGGTCGTCGAAAAGCGCCTCTTTTTTCTCCGGGTCGCCTTTCCTGTCGCCGGGCCGGTCGTTGGTCCACTTCTTCGAGC
>CP070682.1:889864-894332 GCA_020352595.1 bacterium
CACCCCTCAGGGGATGATAGGGTCCCTCCTCCCAGGAGAACTCACCCTCTCCCGTGACCTCGCCGGCGAGATCCTTGCCCTCCATGGAACCCCACGCACGGGCCTTCTGCACGAGCTGGTCCTCGTCCACGGCCTCCGCGGTGCCGATGGCTCCCGCCTGCGCCCCCCTGTCCCTGATGTGTCTTGTCAGTGCCCTCGTGTCGATCCCCTCGATGCCGGGGATCCCCCAGCGGGACAGGTATGCCTCCATCCCCTCTTCAGCCCTCCAGTTGCTTGTGACGGGAGAGCTCTCCCTGACCACGAACCCCGCGACCCAGGGTTTGAGAGACTCCTCGTCCCGCGCGTTGACACCCGTATTGCCCACCTGCACGGGCGTCATGACCACGATCTGGCGGTGGTATGAGGGGTCCGTCAGGACCTCCTGGTAGCCCGTCATGCAGGTGTTGAAGACGACCTCGCCCACACAGGTGCCGGAGGCTCCGAAACCCCACCCGCGAAAGACGGTGCCGTCGGCGAGGGCCAGGACGGCCCTCTGCTTGTTGTTGCTGAGGATCTGGGAAAGGGAGGACATGGGGTCCCTTACGAGGAACGAGGAAGGAGGAGGATGGACGGACAGAGACGTCCCGCGCCTGAACCCCGGCCCTCACACCCTGCTCTTCTCGCGTCACACGTCGCCCTGAGCACTATCTTGTTATCCCCTTTGCCCGGTCGAAGACCATGTTTCCGCCCACGAATGTGTTGACGACCTGGCCCCTGACTTTCATTCCCCTGAAGGGCGTGTTCCTGCCTTTGGAAAGGAAGGCGGCCGGATCCACCGTCCACTCCCTGTCGGCATCCACCACGATGACGTCCGCGGGTTGACCGGCTTCCAGGCGACCGCCGGGCAGGCCGGCTATCCTCGCAGGATTGACGGTCCATTTGGTAAAGGCGTCCATGAGGGAGAGCCGTCCCTTCTCCACCAGCCCCAGGGTCAGGGCGAGGGCCGTCTCCAGCCCCGAGATCCCGAAGGCCGCCAGGTCGAACTCCACATCCTTCTCGTCCGCGTGATGGGGGGCGTGGTCCGTGGCGATGACCTCGATGGTCCCGTCGGCCAGCCCCTCGATGACGCCCTGCACGTCGTCGGCCGTCCTCAGGGGCGGCTTGACCTTGGCGCTGGTGTCGTAACCGATAACCGCTTCCTGGTCCAGGGTAAAGTAGTGGGGACACGTCTCGGCGGTCACATCAAGGCCCTCGGCCCGGGCGTTCCTGATGAGGTCCACGGCGCTGCGGGTGCTCACGTGGGCGATGTGGATCCTGCCGCCGAACTCCCTCAGCAGGGCTATATTGCGGGCCATTTCCGAGACCGCCGCGGAGGTGGGGATCCCCTCGAGCCCGAGCATGGTGGACACGTAGCCCTCGTGCATGACACCCTCGCCGGCGATGCTCAGGTCCTCGGCGTGGTCTATGACGAAAAGGCCGAAGGCAGCCGAGTACTGGATGGCCCTCCTCATGATCTCTCCGTTGGGCACCGGGTGCCCGTCGTCGGAGACGGCCACGCAGCCCGCGGCGGCCAGTTCCCCCATCTCGGACAGGGACTCACCCTTCATGCCCTTGGTGACAGAGCCCACCGGATAGACTCTCGCAAGACCCGCATCGGCGGCCTTGTCCAGGATGTAGGCCGTCACGGAAGCCCCGTCGTTGACGGGGTTGGTGTTGGCCATGCACATGACGGAGGTAATGCCCCCCTTCACTGCCGCGGCGGCACCGCTGGCCACCGTTTCCTTGTACTCGAAGCCCGGTTCGCGCAGATGGCAGTGCATGTCCAGCATCCCCGGCAGCACCAGGAGACCCTTGGCCTGGACCTTCCCGGCCCCCCTGGACTCCACGATCTGCTTCCCCACGCCGGCTATCACCCCGTCCTCGAGGAGGATGTCGGCGACCTCATCCCTTCCCGAGGCGGGATCCAGGATCCGTCCGCCCTTAATCAGCCACTTCATCGGTCCCTCCACAAAGGAGATACAGGATGGCCATCCTCACGGCCACTCCGTTCTCCACCTGTTCGAGGATCACGCTCTGAATACCGTCAGCGATCTCGGAGGAGATCTCCACACCACGGTTGATGGGGCCCGGGTGCATGACCAGGACATCCTCCTTGGCCAGTTTCAGGCGCTGGGCGTTGAGCCCGAAGAACCTCGCGTACTCCCTCAGGCCGGGTATGAGCGCCCCGCTCCTGCGCTCAAGCTGGATCCGGAGCATGATGATGACATCGGCTCCCTCGATGCCGGCCTCGAAGGAGGGGGCCACCTTCGCGCCCATGTGCTCGATGCCCGGGGGGATCATGGTGGGAGGACCGGTGACGAAAACCTCGGCCCCCATGCGCGTGAAACCGTAGATGTCCGACCGGGCCACACGGCTGTGGGTTATGTCCCCCGCGATGACGACCTTCAGCCCCTTCAGGTTCCCCTTCTTCTCCCTCACCGTGTAAAGGTCCAGGAGGCCCTGGCTCGGGTGCTGGTTGGAACCGTCGCCGGCGTTGACCACAGAGCAGCGCAGCCTGTCCGAGAGCATGTGGGTCGCGCCGCTGTACTTGTGCCTGATGACGACCACGTCCGGGGCCATGGATTCGATGTTCTTCACGGTGTCGATGAGCGTCTCCCCCTTGACGGTGCTGGAGGCGGAGGCGGTGAAGTTCACCGCGTCCGCTGACAGGCGTTTGGCCGCGATCTCGAAGGAGGTCCTCGTCCGCGTGCTCGGCTCGAAGAAGAGGTTCACCACCGTCTTGCCCCTGAGAGTGGGGACCTTCTTGATCTTCCTCCTGGACACCTCCTTCATCCCCACCGCCGCATCCAGGACCCGTGTGAGGTCCGCCGCCGCGAGGCCGTCCAGTCCCAGCAGGTGCCTGCTTTTTCCGATCATGATATCTCCCCCTCACCGATGATCACCTCGTCCACCTTGTCCCCCCGTTCGGTGAGGAGGACGTGCACCTCCTCGTGCCTCCCGGTGGGGATGTTCCTTCCCACGAAATCGGCGCGGATGGGGAGCTCCCTGTGGCCCCGGTCCACCAGCACAGCCAGCTGGACCTTTGACGGACGCCCGTGATCCATGAGGGCGTCCAGGGCAGCCCGCACGGTCCTCCCCGTGTAAAGCACGTCGTCGACGAGGATCACGGTCTTGCCTGTGACATCCACCGGGATGGCCGTGGACTTGGGCATCGGTCTCGGTCTCGCGTCGATGTCGTCCCTGTAGAACGTGATGTCCAGGCTGCCCGTCGGCACCCGGACCCCTTCCACGTTTTCCATATGCCTCCGGATCCTCTCCGCCAGGATCGGCCCCGGTGTGGGGATCCCTACCAGGACCAGGTCCCTCGGGCCTTTGTTCCTCTCGAGGATCTCGAATGCGATCCTCTTCACCGCGCGGTCGATCTCCAGATGGTCAAGGATCCGTCTCCATCGCCGGCCCTTCATAGCGTCCTCCGTCGTCCTGGGTCAGGACTCTCTAGTTCCATGGATAAAAAAAACCTCCCCGCTTACAGCCGGAGAGGCCTTGTCCGATGGTTTCAGATGTACTGGTCATGTCGCTCCCTTTCTAATCTCACGGAATTAGATTAAAGGGTTTGGCTAACGCTCCTTATCCCCCGAACCGGACCGATTGTCAAGGGGGGAGGAAAAAGGCAGCCAGCACTGTAAGTTAAGCTGGTGAACTGCGGTCGAGGGCTGGTGCGTGGCGAAGGTTCGCTGCACTTTACTCCCAGATCTTGCATCTCATGATATCCCGGGTACCAGGTCCCGGATCCAGAATTCAGATCAGTGATAACGGCGTGCAGGACGGGACTGATCCGGGGCCCTGTTTGAATCTGAGTTCTGAGATGGCCCTCACCTCCCCGGCGTGGGGAGCCTCTGAAGCCCGTACTGCGCGCTGGGCTTGAAGTTCCAGACGTGGGTGTACAGGCCCAGGGGAGTCGTAACCGAAACCGAATAACGCACCTCCACGAGGACCTGCCGTGTCTGTTCGTCCTTTACGATGGTGAAGTTCTCCTCCCGTGCGGGGATGCCGTTGATCCGGACGGCCTCCAGGAGCTGGTTGCGGGCCTGCAGGATCGTCCCGTCAACGCTCAGCGTCCGCGCGATGGTGTCGACATCGTTGCCGAACATGGCGTTCCTGATGTAGGGCGCCCCGATCATCCAGCCGGAGATGACGCCGTAGATCACCAGGAGTCCGACCAGGATCTTCTTGAGGTTCATAACGCTTTTCCTAGCACAAAAAACATCCGGCTGAAAGTGCACAAGTGCACCCGTGCATTAGTGCACTCCTGCACTTCTGCACCAGTGCACTGGGTTTTGTTCAACTTTTCATGTTGACGTACTGGAGGGGGATGGGGATCTCGGCACCCTTCAGCATGGAGATCACCGACTGCAGGTCGTCGATCTTCTTGCCTGTGACGCGCACCTGGTCGTCCATGACGGCGGCCTGGACCTTGAGCTTGGTGTCC
>CP070682.1:894432-897599 GCA_020352595.1 bacterium
CCCATGAGATGTCCCTCTGAAAGGAGTCCGCCCGCGGTGTTGGATGGAAGTTCGCCGTCGAGGCCCAGCCTGCCTCCTTCCACGAAGCCACCCCCTTCTCCCAGTTTGCAGAAACCGAAATTCTCGAGTTCGTTGATCACCAGGATGGTAAAGCCGTCATAGAGTTGCGCTATGTCGATATCCTTGTGTGTCACCCCGGCCATTTGAAAGGCCATCTCCGCCGCTTTGGTACCACCCCGGTGCTCGGTCTTCCCGGGCCACGGGGGCATCATCTCCGAGGAGTGGGATTGTCCCATTCCCATGATGTAGACGGGTGGATGTCTGAGATCCTTTGCCCGCTCCGCAGAGGTCACCAACACAGCGCCTCCGCCATCCGTGTTCACGCAAACGTCAAAGAGATGGAGGGGCTCGATGACCATGCGCGAGTTCTGATGATCCTCGATCGTGATCGGTCCCTTACTGCGCATCTGGGCGTGCGGGGTCAGGCAGGCGTGCTTTCGGAAGGTCACTGCGATCTCGCCCAGCTGGCGGCTCGTCAGTCCGTACTTGTGCATGTGGTTGCGGGCGATGTGCGCCTGAAAGGGGATGGCCCCGATGTCGCCGTAGGGCATGGTGAACTCCAGGTTCGGCAACGTCATGTGCACGCCCTGGGGGTTGTTCTGGTTGCCAAAGGCGCAGACCACCACGTTGCACATGCCCGCATCGAAGGCCATGGACGCCGTCTGGATCATCGCGATGGGCGTGGCTCCCCCGATGTCCATGGTGTTCGTGAAGGTGGTCGATATCTCCATCAGGGCCGCGACCCTCGCCCCCCATCCGTGCTGCTCGCCCATTCTCACCGGGCTGAGCACCAGTACGCCATCCACGTCATCGCGGGTGAGCCCCGCATCCTCGATGGCGACCTTCATCGCTTCCAGAGTAAAGGACATGTTGCTGACACCCGGGATCTTACCGATCTTGGTCAGCCCCACACCCGCAATCGCATACTTGTCCTGCAGGCTCATCCCCGTCGCTCCTCGAGTCCTCGTTCCGCCTTCATTTCGACTTCCAGACCGGCTTTCTCTTTTCCTTGAAGGCCTTCGGTCCTTCCCGGGCATCCTCGGTCATGAAGACCTCGGCAGCGATCTCCAGTTCCAGGTTCAACGCATCTTCCATCTTGAGATCCATACACTTGCGAACCGACCTCTTGACCGCCTGGATGGCAAGGGGAGCGTTCTCACAGATCTTCTCCGCCATCTTCATCGCGGTGGGCATGAGGTCTTCCTTGGGTACGACCCGGTTGACCAGTCCGATCTCGAGGGCCTGCTGGGCGCTTATGAACTCGCAGGTGAGCAGGATCTCCATGGCCCACACAAACGGCACCTGCCGGGGGAGCCTGACCGTGGTGCCTCCACCGGGGAAGAGCCCGCGCTTCGGCTCCGCGATGGAAAAGGTGGCGTGTTCCGCGGCGATACGGATATCCGTCCCCTGCAGCATCTCCAGTCCGCCGGAGGAACAGATGCCGTTCACAGCACCGATAATCGGCTTCCAAATGTCCCCTTCGCGAAGCACGGCAACCAGGGGTGCATTCGGGGGATAGTCGTCTCCGAGGAGGGATTTCTTTCCGCTTGCAAGGTCGTCGATGTTCTCGGTCACTGCGGGAATGAACGTCTTCAGGTCTGCACCGACACAGAAATCCTTGTCTCCCGATCCGGTGAGAATGGCTACCCACAGGCTGGGGTCGTCGCGGAAGTCCAGCCAGGCATTGGCCAGCTGCCCCATGGTATCGAAATCCATCGAGTTCCTCGCCTCGGGACGATCGATGGTCACGATGGCAATGTTCCCCTTCTTCTCGTAGATGACGGACATTTTTCCCCTCTCCTCCTTCCGAGGGCGTCGAAAGACATCTCGGCAAAACGGGGACAGCCGTTTATCGACACCCTCCTTTACGGTTCCAGGGCGTCAGGTTTCCTGGACGGTTCCACAAAGGCAAACGTTAGCGCGTACCACCGGGAGATGGAGACGGTACTTTTTCATCAACCTTTTTCACCAAATCGTGAATAATTCCCTTGTAGCAAAGTCTCTGCCGTTGTGTCAACAGGAAAAGAGACGTAATGAACCCCTTTGAAATCATACTTCAGTAACCTGACGTACATATGCTATAGGACCTGAATGTGGAGTCAAGAATAGGGGGGAAAGAGACATGAGCCTTTTGGGCAGAGTTCTCCGGGTGGACCTGGATACAGGCCGGATCGAAGAAGAGCTGGAGCAAAGCTTTGCAACGGCCATGGGGTGGGACGAGTTGGGAAGGCCCCTGCCGGAGAGGCTCGAGGCCCTGGGACTTGCGCAGGTCGCCGAGGAGTTGAGCGCCCTGGAAGGCAGTTGAAGGACGCCCAGCGGCATTATCCGATACATCCCCTTCAAGAATGGCCCCTTCGCCCTGCTTCTCTCGCAGAGGAGGGAGGGCGGCGAGGCCTGACCCCTGGAGCCTTTGTCCTTTAGCCTTTTTGCCTTCGCTGCGCAGCACCGAGATATGACTGAAGCGTATCTCGGGTGGAATAGCGGAACTCGAACCCGATCTCTTCTCTGACCTTCTCCGTACTGACGACGATCGGATACTTGATGAACTCCAGGCCGCCCGGCGGCGACTCTGACTGAAGCCTCAGCCGCCAGGAAAAGGTCAGCAGCAGGGACAGCATCTGGGCCGGCACCGGAACGCAGGGTCTTCCTGTCGCAGCAATGACCTCCCTGTAGCGAAGAGCCCCCTCCCCTCCTGCATTGAAGACGCCTCGTTTCTTGCTCCGGATCAGCGCGACGAACAATTCCGCCAGATCGTCTTCATGGAGGAATTGCACCAGAGGGTCGTATCCGATCAGCCGGATCATCACGGACTGGAACATGCCCGTGCTGACGGACCCGATGCCTTCCGGTCCGAGGATCGAACAGGCCCGGACAACGTTCACACAGAGGTCGGGGCAGCGCTCCATGAGGTCCTGGAACATCCGATCCGCCTCCCCCTTGTCCCACGAGTACTGGAAGCTCCGGATCGGACGCAGAGGGGCGTCCTCTGTGAGGGGGACAGGATTGTCGGGATGGGGTCCATACGAAGTGTGGCTGCTCAGGTACAGCAAGGTTCCCACCGAGGCCTTCTGACATGCCTCGATGAAGTTGCGGGCACCGTCTATGTC
>CP070682.1:897699-900344 GCA_020352595.1 bacterium
ATCTCCGCCAGCCCCCTGGACCTCTCCCGCGGCGAGGTCCGCATGATGAAGGCCGCGATGAGGACGATGTAGACCATGGTCTCCATGAGCCACAGCGGCTTGACCAGGTAGTCGTCCCATTCCCCTGCCCGGACTATGAGAAAGGCGGAGCACACCAGGACCATGAAAGCGCGGATGGCCGTGTGCAGCGTCCTCTCGGGGATCAGCCTGCCGGCCCAGCCGAAGGGATCGAAGTTCGCCCGGGAACCGGACGGAAGACCCATCTCCCCCACCGCGGCGACGCTGGCCAGGATCATCACCAGCCCGGCGAAGGCGCTGGGCGCAAGGCGCTCACCCAGGACCGCCCAGCCCCAGAAGACACCGGACAGGGGGATGATGTAGGTCACGAGGCTGATCCTCGTGGCCCCGATGCGGGCGAGGAGCCGGTAGTAAAGGACGTAGGCGAAGGCCGTCCCCAGAAGACCGAGGCAGAGGACCGACAGCAGGGCTGGCATCGTCGGCGAGAGGGTCCACGGCCGGTCGAAGGACAGGCTGAGCGGCCCGATGAGCAGCGCTCCCCCCGTCATCTGCCCAGCCGCGAGCACCAGCGGCCGGTCCCCGGCCAGCCGCTTGCCGTAGATGGCCGCCACGGCGTAACTGGCCGAGGCCGCCGTCACCGCCAGCTGACCCAGGAAATGGGCGCCGAGTCCCTGCAGGACGGAGGGTCCCATGAGGACGGCCACCCCCGCAAGACCGAGGGCCACCCCGAGGCCCTTGCGGGCCGAGAACCTCTCGTCGCGGGTGGTGAAGTGGGCGAACAGGATGGTGAACAGGGGCATGAGGCCGTTGAATATGGCCGCCAGACCGGCCTCGATGTGCTGTTCGCCCCAGTTGATGAGGGTGTAGGGGATGGCCCCGTTGAACAGGCCCATGACGAAAAAAGACCGCCACAAGGGCCCCGGAGAGGGAAAACGCCCGTCCCTGACCCGGATGACCAGCCAGAGACACAGTGCGGCGATGCCGGTGCGCGCAAGGACGATGGTGAAGGGCGGGATGGTGGCCACCGCCACCTTGATGAAGAGAAAGGAGGCGCCCCAGATGAGGCCGAGGAGGAGCAGAAGGAGAAACAGCCCGGCGTTCAAGGCTTAAGGCTTCGCGTTCACAGTTCAACGTCCAGGGGAAGGTCCTGCCTTCAGACCCTTCCCTGTGGCTCCCCGGACTTCGGCCAGATCTTTCCTTCCCTCCTCCATCCTCCGTCCTTCATCCTTCTTCTTTCCTTACCCTTAACCTTTCTAATCCCCGTCGTCGTAGCGCCGGATATAGTCCTCCACCAGCCGGACATCCTCCATGGAGCCGGCGAAGAAGGGCACCCGCTGGTGGAGCTGGGTCGGTTCCACGTCCAGGACGGCACCGTTGCCGGTGCTGGCCGCGCCCCCGGCCTGCTCGCAGAGGAACGCCATGGGGCTGCACTCGTAGAGCAGGCGGAGCTTGCCGTGGGGTTTCTTGGGGTCCTTCTTGTCGGCAGGGTACATGAAGATGCCGCCCTTGAGCAGCGTCCTGTGCATGTCGGCCACCATGGAGCCGATGTACCTCCCGCTGTAGGGGCGGCCGCTCTCCTTGTCCTTCTCCTTCAGGTGGTCGATGTACTTGCGGATGCCGATGGACCAGTAGGGGTAGTTGCCCTCGTTGATGGAGTAGGTCTTCCCCCTGGCCGGGATCCGGATGTTGGTGTGCGATTCGAGGAACTCCCCCACCGACGGGTCCAGTGTGAAGCCGTGCACGCCGTTGCCGGTGCTCATCACCAGCATGGTGCTGCTGCCGTAGACGATGTACCCGGCGGCCACCAGCTTCCTGCCGGCCTGCATGATGTCCCTCTCGCAGCCCTCGTCACCGTCGCTGACCCTGCGGTGTATGGAGAAGATGGTGCCGATGTTCACGTTGACGTCGATGTTGGAGGAGCCGTCGAGGGGATCGAGGGCGATGGCGTACCGGCCCCTCTTGTACCCTTCCGGGACGTGGATGACGTCCTCCTCCTCCTCCGAGGCCATGACGCAGAAGTGCCCCGACTTGCCCAGGATGTTCAGGAAAACGTCGTTGGCGAAGACATCCAGCTTCATGACCTGCTCGCCCTGGATGTTCTTCTCGCCCGTGAGCCCCAGTATCTCCACAAGTCCGGCCTTGTTGACCTCCCGGGAGACGATCTTGGCCGCGAAGGCGAGCTGGTTGAGGATCCCCGTCAGCTCCCCCGTGGCTTCGGGGTACTGCTTCTGCTTCTCGTGAATGTGCCGTGTGAGGTTGATGCCGATCTGGCCGTCCGTCATGGCTCTCCCCTCCTGAGTGGGACCGGCCCGCACCCCCAGGTGGGACCGGCCGCGAGAGTCTGGCTGACGCTGGATGTGCCCAGAAGGAATGTCGTGAAAAGTATAACAGAAGAACCGTCGTGAAAAAAAGGGGAGACTGCTGCCGCCGACAGCCTGCCGGCGGTCTCACCCATGTCATCGGCAGGCCCCGGGCGGCGGGTCCGCTCCCGCGAGCCTCCCTGACGCCTACAGGTTCGCCCTGGACCCCTGGTGGTAGGTCACCGCGTAGGTGTATTCCCTGCTCTCGCGCGGCTTGAGCTCGATGGTGTACTGCACGGTGTCCGCGTCCACCTTCTCGAAGCGGCC
>CP070682.1:900444-918199 GCA_020352595.1 bacterium
CTGGACGGCCTGTCCTGGCTGGGTCTCGATTGGGACGAAGGGCCGTTCCGGCAGACGGAACGGTTCGACCTCTACAGCGAACACATCGAAAGGCTCATCAGGGAGGGCAACGCCTACCGCTGCTACTGCACAGCGGAGGAGCTGGAGGTCATGCGCAAGGAGGCCCTTGTCAAGGGCCGCGCCCCCAAGTACGACGGCCGCTGCCGGAACCTGAAGGAAGGCGAGCGCTCGGGGGATCACACCATCCGCTTCAAGGCGCCCCAGGAAGGGCAGATCATCGTGGACGACCTCATCCGCGGCACTGTCCTCTTCGACGAGACCCAGATGGACGATCTGATCATCCGGCGCTCCGATGGGAGCCCGACCTACAACCTGACAGTGGTCGTGGACGACGCCCTCATGGGGATCACCCACGTCATCCGGGGCGAGGATCATCTCTCCAACACACCCAGGCAGATCCAGCTGTACCAGGCTTTCGGCTTCGAGGTGCCCCAGTTCGGGCACATGTCCCTCATCCTCGGACCCGACAGGGAGAAACTGAGCAAGCGGCACGGGGCGGCGTCCGTGGCCGAATTCCGTGATCTGGGCTACCTCAAGGAGGCCCTCATCAACTACCTGGTCCGCCTGGGATGGTCGCACGGGGACCAGGAGATCTTCAGCACCGATGAGATCCTCGAACACTGGTCCCTCGAGGAGCAGGGGAAATCCCCCGCCATCTTCGACCACGACAAGCTCAACTGGATCAACGGCCAGTGGATGAAGCTGGTGCCCCCCGTGGAGATCGCCGGACGCCTCGCACCCTTCCTGGTAAAGGCGGGGCTCACGGACCGTGAGCCTGATACAGAATGGCTCACCGGGCTGGTCCTCACCCTCAGGGAGCGGAGCACTACCCTGGTGGAGATGGCCGCCAGGGCCGAGTTCTATTTCAGGGAACTGGAATACGAGGCCGAACCGGCCCGGACGTTCCTGACACCCGAGGTGGAACCCCTCATGGGCGAGGCGGCCCGGTTCCTCGTCGGCGTCGAGCCCTTCGAACACGAAAACATAAACCTGCGGCTCAGGCACTGGCTCGAGGGAAAGGGCCTGAAGCTCAAGACGCTGGCGCAGCCGCTGCGCGTCGCCCTCACCTTTCGCAAGGACAGCCCGGGGCTCTTCGAGGTCATGGAGGTCCTGGGCAGGGAGCGCACGCTCGGGAGGATCGAAAGGGCGAGGGAGTGGATCAAAGAAAGGGCCTAGGACCAAGTTTCTAGTGTCTGGTGTCTGTTATCTCGCTGAAGAGCGGCCGGGGCGATGCCCCGGCTTTTTTGTTCCTGTCAAAGCGGCGGATCCTCGCGCGGAGACGCCAAGACGCGGATAAAATGGAAATTCAAGGGGAATTCATGGTTACAGCTTCAACGGTGGGATTAAGCTCAGGATAAATGGGGAGACGCCTAGGAAACCTGCCTTTGGAAGAAAACCCTCTAATAATATTTGGATCCTAAGATTTTAATGCCTTCCCTGCGTTCTCCGCGTCCTCTGCGTGAGGCGGATCTTGACGCTTTAGGGGAAACAGTTCCGTTTCCAGACACTAGACACCAGACGCCCGACACTGATTTCAGCCTTTGGCTGAAATCTTCTTCCAGGAGTCGCGCAGCGCCACGATGCGGTTGAATACCGGCTTTCCGGGCGAGTGGTCCTTCTCGTCGGCGATGAAGTATCCCGTGCGCTCGAACTGGAACCGATCGCCCGGCAGGGCACCGGCAAGGCCTGGCTCGACACGGGCCCTGACGACGTCCAGGGAGTGGGGGTTGAGACTCCCGGTGAGCCCGCCCTCGCTGTCCGCCTCGGGGTCGGCCTCCGTGAAGAGCCGGTCGTAGAGCCGCACCTGGGCCTCGATGCAGTGGGGCGCCGAAACCCAGTGGATGGTCCCCTTCACGCGTCTCCCGTCGGGGGCGTCGCCCCCCCTCGTGGCCGGATCGTACTCGCAGTGGACCTCCACGACCTCGTCACGCTCATTCCTGATCACATCCACGCACCTCACCAGGTAGGCCCACCGCAGGCGCACCTCGCGGCCCGGGGCCAGCCGGAAGAATTTGGCCGGTGGATCCTCCATGAAGTCCGTCCTCTCGATGTACAGATCCCTGGCGAAGGGCACTTTACGGTATCCCATCCTCGGGGGGTCGTCCGGAAAATACGGGGCGTCCAGTTCCTCTTCCTTTCCATGGGGGTAGTTGACGATGACCACTTTCAGGGGATCAAGGACCCCCATGACACGGGGGGTTTTGGCGTTCAGGTCGTCCCGGACGGTGTGCTCGAGGAGGGCAACGTCCACCACACTGTTGGCCTTGGCCACCCCGATGCGCTCGCAGAAGTTCCGGATGGCTTCCGGTGTGTATCCGCGCCTCCTCAGGCCCGCCAGGGTGGGCAGCCTGGGATCGTCCCATCCCTGCGCGTGCCCTCCCTCCACCAGGTCGACCAGCTTTCGCTTGCTCATCACCGTGTAGTTGAGGTTCAGGCGGGCGAACTCGTACTGTCTGGGCCTGGCGGGAGCCGGGACGTTGTCGATGATCCAGTCGTAGAGCTCGCGGTTGTTCTCGAACTCCAGGGTGCAGATGGAGTGCGTGATGCCCTCGATGGCATCGGAGAGGGGATGGACGAAGTCGTACATGGGGTAGATGCACCAGTCGTTGCCGGTGCGGTAATGGGGGGCGTGGCGGATGCGGTAAAGGAGGGGATCGCGCATCTTCATGTTGGGCGCCGCCATGTCGATCTTCGCGCGCAGGACATGCTGCCCGTCGGCGAACTCACCGTCCCTCATACGGGAGAAGAGGTCGAGGTTCTCATGAACGGGACGCTCCCTGTAGGGGCTGTGCGTCCCCGCCCGGGTCACCGTGCCCCTGAACCGTCTGATCTCCTCCTCGGAGAGGCTGCAGACGTAGGCTTTCCCCTGTTCGATGAGCCTGACGGCGAATCCGTACAGATCCTCGAAGTAATCCGAAGCGAAGTAGAGGTGCTCGCCCCAGTCGTAACCCAGCCAGCGCACGTCCCTCTGTATGGCTTCAACGTACTCCATGTCCTCCGTCTCCGGGTTGCTGTCGTCGAAGCGCAGGTGGCAGCGGCCTCCGGGGACCTCGGCGGCGACACCGAAGTTGAGGGTGACGCTCTTGGCGTGCCCGATGTGCAGGTAGCCGTTGGGTTCGGGCGGGAAACGGGTGACCACAGAGCTGTGCCTGCCGGTGGCCAGGTCGTCGGCGATGATCTGACGGATGAAGTCGAGGTTTTTTTCGCTGCTCAAAGGATCCTCCGGAAAAACCATCTCAGATCTCAAATTGCCTGTGCACTGGTGCACCCGTGCACCTGTGCACGGAAAACCGGCTCCTCCCCGGTGCTTCCATGTTCCTTAAGGCTTTCCAGTGGTAATTCCGAGTGCGAAAGCCGCTCTAATTCTTACAACAGGCAGGGGGAGGGGGCAAGAAACTTTCCTGCGGAAAGTTTCAGGGTCTGGTGTCCCTGTCCGCCGTAGCTGGTCGAGAGGCGTTAGCGAAGGCGGATAGTGTCTGGTTTCCGGTGGGAGGCCCTTTTTCCTGGAAAGCGTCGAAAACCATAAGGTATGGGACACAGGACACTCATCGGATGCCGCATTGGATTACCATTGTTGTAAAGGTTTTCTCTGCGTCCTGGGTGCTGCGTGCTCACTCTCCCACCCCGGCGAGACGGGCGAGAAGAAGGGCCGTCAGCTCGATGCGCTGGTGCAGGGACTCCTCCTCGATGTACTCGTCGTGGGAGTGGTCCAGGTCCCCCACAGGTCCGAGGCCGTCCACCACGGGCACACCCGCCTCCGAGAGGAAGTTGCCGTCCGAGGCCCCTCCCCTGCTCTGAGTTCCCACCTCAAGCCCAAGCTCCCGCGCGGCCTGGCGCAGAAGCGTCAGGAGGCCGTCCGATCCGGGTACGGGAACCATGCCGGGACGCCGGTGCATGGCCTGCAGTGAAGCCGCGCACCCAGGGGTCGCCACCCCCGCCACGATGCCCTCGATCCTTTCCATGACCTGTTTTTCCGCTTCCGCCTCCCAGAATCGCACCTCGAAACCGGCATTGGCCAGGTCCGGGACGATGTTGTTGGCCCTTCCCCCGGCCACGGTCCCCACGTTAAGGCTGATCCCCTTTTCGTGGTCGTTGAGCCCCTCGAGGGCCAGGATGAGGCGTGCCATCTCCTCGATGGCGCTGGCCTTGGGCCCCTCCTTGACCCCGGCATGCCGGGCCCTGCCGGTCACGGTCAACGTGAAACGCGCCACCCCCCGCCGGGTCGTCACCACCTCTCCCCCGAGACCGCCGCACTCGAAGACGAGGCAGGCGGAGACGCCTCCCGCCATCTCGCTGATGACGCCCCCGGAGAACGGAGACCCCACCTCTTCGTCGCCGTTGAGGAACGCGGTCACGGGGATGCGGTGCAGAAGTTCCAGCCCGTCCAGGAGGCGAAGGGCCTGCACCATGACCACGACCCCACCCTTCATGTCCGCCGTACCGGGACCGTGCACCCTGCTCCCGGCGACGCGGAAGGGGAAGGGAGGGGCGTCGGGAGGGAACACCGTATCCAGGTGCCCGAGCAGCAGGATGCGCCTGTCCCCCGGACATGGTCCGGTGAGGATGTGGTGGCGGACACCGTTGTCGCCGGTGCGGAAGGAGCAGTCCAGGGAACCAGGCAGCTTCTCCAGGACCAGTTCCCCGACCCGGTTGACCCCCTGGGCGTTGCCGGAATAGCTGTTGACCTCCACGAGGGAGCGCAGGAGATCAAATGTTTCCCGCCTGGAGGCTTTGACGCCCTGGCGGATACGGTCCGCGATCACGGGTTGTCGTTCTCCTCCTCCATCTCGTCGTCGTACTCGAGGACGTGCCCACCCCAGGTCCGTATAAGGGCCTTCCCGTGGACCCCCGGCTGCAGGAGATACTGCGGGTACATGGGCGTCTTGCCGCGTCCCTGGGGGGCGGTGATGATGAAGGTGGGGATGGCCATGCCTGAGGTGTAGCCGCGCATGTGCTCGATGATCTCGATGCCCTCCGCGATGGGCACCCGGAAGTGCCGGATCCCTTCCACCTTCTTGCAGTTGAAGATGTAGTACGGGGCCACCTTGATGCGCAGCAGTTCCTGCATGAGCTTCTTCATGACATGCTTGTCATTGTTGACGCCCTTGAGGAGGACCGTCTGGTCGCGCACGATGACCCCGGCCCGCGTGAGCATGTCCACCGCTTTCCTGGCCTCCTCGGTGACCTCCTTCGGGTGGTTGAACTGGGTGTTGAGGTAGACGGGATCGTGCCTGGAGAGCACGCTGCACAGTCCGGGCGTTATCCTCTGCGGAAGGACGCAGGGCATCCGGCTGCCCAGGCGCTTGATCTCCACATGGGGGATGCCGTCGAGCTGGGTCAGCACATAGTCTATCTGGCTGTCCGAGAGGGTCAGGGCGTCGCCGCCCGTCAGCAGGACATCCCTGATCTCCGTGTTCGAGCGGACATACTCGATGGCCTTGTCGAGCATCCTCCGCGGGTAGGTGACGTCGGAGAACTCGATGTCCTTGCGGCGGAGGCAGTGCCGGCAGAACATGGCACAGGCGTTGGTGACGTTGATGATGAGCCTGTCAGGGTACAGCCTGGAGATGAGAGGCGCCGGGCTGTTGTACTTGATGATCATGGGGTCCCTGACCTCAGAGTCGTCGAGCCGTTCCCGGATGCTCGGCACCGCCTGCTTCCTCACGGGGCACCTCCGGTCGGCAGGGTCCATGAGGCTGGCGTAATATGGCGAGATCCCCCAACGGTACTGCTCGCCGGCACTGATGATCCGGTCGCGCTCCTTTTCCGTGAGCCGGAGGATCCTGCCCAGCGTCTCAATGTCCGAGATGCGGTTCTTAAGGTGCCACTTGTAATCCGCCCAGTTCTCCTCGCTGCCGCCCAGGGCCCTGAGCACGCGCTCCCTGTTCTTCCGGAACTGCTCGGTCATCTGGAGGCCGGTGGGGATGCTGTCCTTTACGGCGAAATACTCCTCGTCGAGGGCCCTGACCTCCGCCGAGCGCGCCAGTGCGGTGGAGCGGTCCTCTTCGCTCACCTCCATCTGGTGAAAATCCTCCTGCTGGTCTGGACACTCTTCAGGTTCCCTGCTTTTTTGGGCCTTCAATTCCCACACCTCCTATATGATCGTGGAAAGGGCCACCGGATCGCCCGGTGCCGATGCTCCTGCGTACCGCTTTCTCCCCTTCACCCAGACCTGCCAGGACATCCTCCCTGCTGGTGCCGGCCGCGATGACCCTGGCGAGAAAGCCCCCGGCCCTGATGCTGGTTTCGGGACCCACGTGATCCACCACCACGTAACCGGGCTGTCCCCCCACGGCACCTTTAAAAAGGTCCCGTTCATCCATGGAGGGGGGAACGTAACCCTGGACGAAAAGGTCGGTTTCGACCTTGAGGTTGCAGGTGCCCCAGAAGACGGGGCTCCGAGTGGAGTCCATCTCCTCGAGATCTTCCGGGAAGCGGCCCTCGAGGACCGCAGCCAGTTCCAGTTCGGGGAAGGTGGGATGCCCCGGCAGCCGCAGTTCCATGGTCAGCGCCGTTTCCATGGTGGTGCCCTGCTTGCGTGCGTTGATCTCGATGAAATAGATCCTCCCCTTCCGGTCCACGATAAAATCGCAGCCGAAGGCTCCCCTGTACCCCTGCCGACCCAGGTGGCTCCCGATCTTCCGCGTCATCTCCACCAGGCTCGCGACCTTTTGACTGTCCAGGACCGTGGGGAAGGTCGACCCAGTGAACTTTGTCCCCTGGATGTTCTGATCCGCCACGGAGGCGATGTAGACCTCCCCCTCGCTGGCCACGATGCCCAGGACAGTGGGATCGTGGTCGTGCTCGATGAACTCCGTCACCACCAGCCCCCCGGAAACATGACCGAACTTCGCCCGGACTTCGTCCATGGTGCCGGCGATGATGGAGTTGGAACCGGCAGCGCTGTACGCTCCCGACACGAAGGCCTTTTTCCCGGCCTTCAGGATCCTCTCGACCCGGCGGAAGGCTTCCCCGGCATCCGGAAAGGCGCCTCCCGCGGGGAGAGGGATCCCGAGGGAGGAGACCATATCGTACTGGTTGAGCTTGTTGTTGGTGAAATCCGCCAGGGCAGGATCGGGTCCTATGAGCCGGACGCCCTTGCCGTCGGGCAGGGAGAGCTCCCTCTTGGATTCGAAGACGTTGATGAGAACCTCTCCCTGGCGATCCAGGATCCGGCGCACCAGGTCGAGCACCCGTTCGTCCCGGCTCACGTCGGCTGCGAAGCTGGAGGCCGGTACTCTCACGTTGATCCTGCCCCCGTCAGCCGCGGTGGAGCGGGCGGCCTCCCTGTTGATGACAAGGAATTCGCCCTCGGGATAGTGTGCGAGGATATCCGGAACGATGTGGATGCAGGAGGCCGGCTGCCCGTACCGTCTCGAGATGGGGTCCACGAGGAACCGGTTGAGCCCCGCCGCCTTGATCTCCCCGATGTAGAGGAAGCGGGAACCTTCACCGTCCATCCGCAGCCGTTCCTTGAGCGGGTCTTCCATGACCTGACGGTACCCCCTCAATGGCCGACGGGCGGCACGAGGAGAACGGGCACCCTGGCCCTCTTGATGACCTTCCTCGCGACACTGCCCATGAACGTGTACTGCGTCGGCCCCTTGGTGTGCGTTCCCATGACGATCATGTCGGCCTTCAGGTGATCGGCCATGTTCAGGATCTCCAGTTCAGGGTCCCCCTCGTAGACATGGATATCCGTGATCCTGTCCACGGAGCCCTCCAGGTGTTCCCTGAGGATCCTGCCGTTGAGCTCCTCGATCTCCTTCCTGATGAGGGCGGTGGTCTCCTGCTTGTGCTCCTCGGCCAGTTTCCGGAACTTCTCCTCCCCCATGAAGGACATGATGGGCGTGGCCATGGCGGCGTCGAAACTGGGGATGACGTGCATGACCTGGACCTGCGCATCGTGGGCCTGGGCCTCGTGAAGGGCGCGGAGCAAAACCACCTCGGAGGAGGGGCGCATGGCCACGCAGCACAGGATCTTCTTTACCTGGATGGACATCTTCTTCTCTCCTTGCTGAAATCCTACGGCTTCCTTCCTCAGGCCGTCACCTGGGCGGCCGCAAGACGGCGGCGCCTCTGGAGGAGATAGATCAGGCCGTAGAGGGCCAGACCGGCGGGCCAGACCAGGTAATAATGGGGAGCACCCACCCAGCCGGCCACCACCCGCGGCTGCATCATGAGGAAGGTGACGCACAGGAACAGCGGGATCTCGTACCAGCGGTTGTTCCAGGTGAAGAACCCCTGGGTGGCCGAGGCAAAGGCGAAGTTCCCAACACAGGCCATGACAAAGATGAGGATGGCCACGGACCAGCTGTTGACCCCGTCCAGGATAAGGTCGTGGTTGAAGATGAACATGAAGGCGATCATGGCCGTCCTGATGTCGTAAAGAAAGCCCTGGATCCCGGTGGGGATGGGGGGCGACTTGGCTATGGCGGCCGCGGCATAGGCCGCCAGCCCTACCGGAGGCG
The DNA here is from genome assembly GCA_020352595.1 of bacterium. Classification (GTDB taxonomy): domain Bacteria; phylum BMS3Abin14; class BMS3Abin14; order BMS3Abin14; family BMS3Abin14. The sequence goes on from CP070682.1 coordinate 908,976, forward strand.
TATCGTCGGCCAGGATGCCGAAGTAGAAGCAGAACAGGTGAGCCGCCATGAGCGGCACGAGGAACCCGTTGGCGGCCCCGACCTCGACGATGATGGGAGCCGTCAGGGCTGCCATGACGATGTATGTGGCCGTGGTGGGCAGACCCATCCCGAGGATGAGGCTGGCCACGGCCGTGATGAACACCAGGGCGAAGATGTTCCCCCCGGAGAGGAACTCCACGATCTCCGTGATGATGCCCCCTATGCCCATGGTGACCACTCCGACGATGATCCCTGCGGCAGCCGTGGCGATGGCCACCGTGACCATGTTCCTGCCGCCCGCCACCAGGGCGTCCACGACCTCCCTGAAGCCCTTTCCGAAACCGGCAGCGACAGGCTCCTTTTTAAGGAGGAGCCTTATGGGGTGCTGCAGGATCATGACGAAGAAGAGGACCACTATGGCCCGGAAGGCGGCCATCTCGGGGGAGTGCCGCGGTACCACCAGTTCGTAGACCAGCACCGCGATGGGGAGCAGGAAGTGGATCCCCGACCTGAGCACGCTCAGGAACCGCGGCGCCTCCTCCCTGGTGAGCCCGCGCAGACCCAGCTTGGAAGCCTCGATGTGAACGAGGTAGAACAGGGTGGCGTAGGAGACGAAGGCCGGAATGGCCGCGGCCTTGATGACGGCTAGGTAGGGCACGCTCAGGTACTCGGCGATGATGAAGGCCGCCGCGCCCATGATGGGCGGGGCGATCTGTCCGTCGGTGCTCGCTGCCACCTCGATGGCCGCGGCCTTGACGGCTGGATAGCCCACCTTCTTCATGAGGGGGATGGTGAAGGTGCCGGTGGTGACGATGTTGGCGATGGATGAGCCCGACACCAGACCCGTGAGGCCCGACCCCACCACGGCCGCCTTGGCCGGCCCGCCCTTGAACCTTCCGAGAAGGCTCAGGGCCAGTTCGATGAAGAAGCGCCCCGCCCCGGCCCTCTCCAGCATGGCCCCGAAAAGGACGAAGAGGAAGACGATCATGGCCGAGACATCAAGGGGGATCCCGTAGATCCCTTCGGTGGACAGGGAGATCTTGTCCACGTACTTGGCAAGGCTGGCGCTCTTGAAGGCGAAGGCCTCGGGCATGTGTTCCGCGAAGAAGACGTAGAGGGTGAAGGCCGTGGCGATGACGGTGAGGGCCGGTCCCACCACGCGCCGTGCCGCCTCAAGGAGGAAGAGGACCAGGATGCCTCCGATGATGAGGTCCCTGGTCACCGAGGTGCCGTACCTCGCCATGATCCCCTCGTAGTCCAGCCACAGGTAGAGGGCACAGGCGCATGCTCCGAGGCCCAGCAGCAGATCGAAGACCGGGATCCTCCCCCTTGCGGAGAGGAAGGACCAGAACCCCTTCGCGGGCTTTTTCATGGCCGGGTAGCTGAAAAAGGCGATGAGCATGGCGAATCCCAGGTGGATCGCCCTGATGTAGATGGAGTTCATGAGGAACCAGCTGGCTATGGAGAGCTGGAACAGGCACCAGGTCACGGCTATGGTCGGCACGATGTGCCGCTGCCAGCCCTCGGGATGGCGGAAGCCGGCTTCCTCCTCCTCGGCGATGCGCTTGGCTTCCTCTATACCCTCGTCGTCACCGGCACCGACAATGAGGTGCCCCTCCTCGTCAAGGATCCGCTCTTTCTCCTGGTCGGTCATACACTCTGGCTCCTGGCAAACGGTTCCGGGGCTGTTGTGGACCGCGCCCCTGGGGAGATGAGGGGGGGGCGGGGCGGTCATGCCCCGCCCGCTCCCCGGCTTACTTCATCATACCCGCTTCCTTGTAGTACTTCATGGCTCCGTCATGTATGGGGGCGGAAAGACCCTCGAGCATGTTCTCCTTGGTAAGGACGGCGTAGGCCGGGTGCAGCTTCTTGAACTCGTCGAAGTTCTCGAAGATCTCCTTGACCACTCCGTAGACATGCTTGTTGGCCACCTTGGAGGATGTCACGAAGGTGGCCTTGACGCCGAAACTGGGAACGTCGGCGTCGTTGGCGGCCCCGGGGTACTCGCTGACCGGAACGATGCTGGGCGCGTAGTAGCTGTATTTCTCGTAGAAGGATTTGGGCAGCTCGATGGGTACGAACTTGACCTTCCTCGTCCCGCTGGTAGCCTCCTTGAAGGCTCCCGAGGGGTGCCCCACCGTGTAGAAGAAGGCGTCGATGCGGCCGTCCTGCAGCATGCCCGGCGCCTCGGCGGCCTTGAGACCCTCGGCCATCAGGTCCTTCTCGTAATCGATGCCGGCGGCCGCCAGGGCGTCGATGGAGTTCTGCCGCTGGCCGGATCCGGGATTGCCGATGTTGACCCTCTTGCCCTTGAGGTCCTGCATGCTGTTGATCCCCGCGTCCACCGCCGCGCACAGCGTCACGCTTTCCGGGTGGATGGCGAACATGGCCCTGAGGTCCTTCTGGGGCTTGCCGGCCCACTCGGAGTCCTCGCTGCCGTTGAAGGCCTGGTACTGGCGGTCGGACTGGACGACGCCGAAGTCGAGGTCGCCGGACATGATGGCGTTGATGTTGTACACCGAGCCGCCCGTGGACTCCACCGTGAGCCTCATGCCGTACTCTTCCCTCTTCTGGTTGACGATCCTGGCGATGGCTCCGCCTGTGGGATAGTAGACCCCCGTGACGCCGCCGGTGCCGATGGTGAGGTATTTGGTGGCGGCCAGGGCCGGAGCGGGGCCCATCCCCGCGGCTGCCAGAGCGACGGCAGCCAGTGTTACGACAAGCAGTGTTCCTCTTCTCATCTTTGCCTCCTGTCTCTTTGTTTGGAAACCATCCTTGTTTCTGCGTGAAATATCATCCCTTGCCTGCGCCGGCAACACCCCCTTCCCTGAAAGAGTCCATCATGTCCCGTCCGCCCGAGCGCTCTTCACTCCCAGTAGATCCCCTCCCTGGCCCAGGCGTCCTCCATGCCCTGCAGGATCTTTATGGTGTCGGCCTGTCGCCTGAACGCCAGGCCCGTGACGAGGGCGTTGACCAGGCTGAGGGCGGCCGTGAAGGATTCCACGAAGGAATCGATCTCGTAAGGCACTGTCATCATGTAGTGGGCGGAGGACGCAAGGGGTGAAAGATCCCCGTCGGTGATGGCCACGACCCTGGCGTTCCTTTCCCTGGCGAAGGCCATGACCTGGACCGTGATCTTGGTGTATCTGGGAAAGGAGAAGCCCACGATCACGTCCCCGGACCCGATGTCACGCAACTGCTCCCACATCTCCCCCGTTCCCGGAGTCAGGAGGATGACCTCCCGACCCAGGAACCTGAGGGCGCTGGCCATGAAAACGGCCAGGCAGTGGGTCGACCTCAACGCGATGACAAACACCCTTTTCGCCTCCTCGAGAACGTCGACCACGAGACTGAAAACCTCCGGATCGATATCCTCCGCCGTCTTTCTGAGGTTGTTCATGTCGCACAGGAGGACGTTGGAGAGGACGTCGTCCACGGATTCGACCTTTCGGACGGTCTCCCCCAACCGTTCCACCGTCGAGAGCCGGGGCTGGACGAGCTCCCGCATCCTCCGTTTCAGCCCCGGATAACCCTCGTAACCGAGGGCCTGGGCCAGGCGGACGATGGACGTGTCGCTGACATTGAGCTGCCGGGCCAGGTCGGTGGCCGTCAGGAACACGACCTGCTCCGAGTGCTTGAGGATATGGTCCAGGACCTTCCTCTGAATGGGCGTCAGGCCCGACGGCATGACCCGGGCGATCTGCTCCATCCTGAGCATGAAACCTCCTTCAAACGGTTCCGGTCAAAGGAGAGAACGGTGAGGCAGTCCACAATCCTTCCCCCATGACCTCCCCGGTTCAGGGAACGGGCACCACCGGTGCTGCGTTCCCTGTCGGCGGTGAGACCGAGGCCCGTACGGACCCGTGTTTCTGCAGAATATTCTGCAATATAACTGATTATTGAAATATTTTCAACGAACAATGGAAAAAAAAACGGGGGCTCATGAGAGCCCCCATCGGTTGTGTCACGCTCAGGGATTCTTTTGCTCGAGAAGCTGCCGCAGTTTGTCGGCGAGGCTCCGGACGTCGGCCTCGAGACGGTCGGTCATCTGCTCGAGGGTCTTGTCGATCTCAGCACCCTTCTTCCGGTACTGGACCATGAACTGCTCCACCTCTTGCATGAATGCCTTCAGGGATTCGACCTTCTCGGACAGATCGCGTATGGACCAGTTGGAGTCGGCGAAATCCTTCCTCAGGGCCTCGACTTCCTGCTGAAGGGCCTGCAGCTTCTGGGCCGTTGTCGCAGGCCCCGGCTCCGTCTGCTTCTTCTCCAGAGCCGCGATGCGCCTTTCCTGGTCCCTGAGATCCCTGTTGACTGAGTCCATGTCCACGGCGGTGGCGCAGGCCGTGACCAGGACAACCGACAACAGCGCGGCGATGCGCGGCAGGGCAGCTCTCATGAACCCGCAGCTTTACGGAAGGGCGAAGTGTGCGCGCCTGTTCTGTCTCCAGGCATCCTCGTTGTGGCCCATGGCGAAAGGCCTTTCCTCGCCGTAGCTGATGGTCCTGATGCGGGAGGCGGGGATCCCGAGGCTCACGAGGTAGTCCTTGGCGGCGTTGGCCCTTCGCTCGCCCAGGCCGAGGTTGTACTCGTTGGTCCCACGCTCGTCACAGTGCCCCTCGATGAGGATGGTCACGCCGGGCGCCCCCTTCAGGAGCTGCGCGTTCCGGGCGAGTTTCTCCCTGGACTCGGCGGTGAGGTCTGATTTGTCGAAGGCGAAGAAGACGTCCACCATGTCCGCGATGTTGAAGGCCGGCTTGGGAGGCGGCGCAGGTGCCGGAGCCGGTGCGGGCGCCGGGGCGGGTGCGGGGGTGAACTCCTTGACAGCGGGCTCCGGGGCTGGTGCCGGAGCCGGTTCTGCCATGGGCTCGGCCGGGCCCGGTTCCGCCGGTTTCTTGGCACAGCCGCCCACCACTCCCAGGGTGAAAATCAGAACGATCGCCAATATGACAAGGGTAGCTTTCCTTCCACGGATCACTGTCCACCTCCTGATCGTTAAACCCTCAGTTTTGGAACTCCGGTACCCGCCACCCTCGGCGGCGGGGAAAAGATCTGCCATATTTTACACCTATACTGCCCCTGACACATTAAGATGTTATACAGTATTATCCGGGCCCTTGTAAACCCGGAACCGGGTATGGCAGGGACCAGAGGATGGGGGCGCAGACCCTCTGGCCGTAACCCTCCTCCAGCCTGAATCCCCTTTTCCAGGACCGACCCGGACCCTCATCTCGGCGACCAGGTCGGCTGCATCCTCTTCTCGGAACCGGAGGTCAGACGGATCTCCCTCCTGCCGTTACGGTCCACGGTGTAGATCTGATAGGTTCCGGTGCGATCGGACGCGAAGACTATGTGACGGCCGTCAGGGCTCCAGGAGGGATCCTCGTTGTTGCCCTCCTCTCCGACGAGGAGCCTCGATTCCAGGGTGTCGGGGTTGACGAGGGCGATGCTGAACTTCCCGTTCACCCTGGACGTGTAGGCGATGAGCTCCCCGTCCGGGGACCAGGACGGGGAGGTGTTGTATGCCCCGTCGAAGGTCACCCGGCGGGTGTCCGAACCGTCCGCGTTCATGACGAAGATCTGCGGTTGGCCGTATCGATCCGAGACGAAGGCGATCCTGCTGCCGTCAGGGGACCATGTCGGGGAGGCCTCAACGCTCCTGAGCCAGGTGATCCTGGTCAGTCCCTTGCCGCGGCTGTCCGTGATGTAGATGTCCGGATTCCCCTCCTCATCCCTCATGAAGGCCAGTTTTCTCCCGTCAGGCGAGAACTCGGCACCCACATCGACTCCCATGCCGCCCGTGATCTTTTCCTCCCCACCCTTGAGGCCGAGGGAGTAGAGGTTGGGTTCGCCGTGCTTGTAGCTCGTGTAGATAAGGCCCTCCCCATCCGGCCACCACACGGGCGAAAGGTTGATGGAACCGTTCCTGGTGACCCTTCTGGGCTGGGCCCCGTCGTAGTCCATGGCGAAGATCTCCTTGACCTCGCCCTGCGACTGGACGAAAAGGACCCTGGTAAGGAAGATCCCCTCGTCACCGGTCACCTGTTTCATCACCTCGTTGGCGAACATGTGGGCCATGCGTCGCAGCTGACCCGGCGAGCCCTTCCACCTCTTGGCGCTGATCTCCTTCTTCTGGAAAACATCGTAAAGGTGGAACTCCACCTCCACATCCCCGTCGCTTTTGAGGATGTAGCCGGTCTTGACGAGGGCCTCGGCGTTGATGAGCTCCCAGTCCTCGAATCCGAAGGAGCCGGTCTTGATGCCCGCGGTGGCGACATCCTCCATGTAGAGCAGCGGATCGAGGACCCGGAAAACACCCGAGAACTCCAGGTCTCCGGCCAGGACTTCCCTGGTCTCCCTCGCGATGAGGGGAACCGGCTCCGATCCCTCCATGGGTACGGGGACCTGGACCGCGATGGGCATCCTGCGGGTCGAGGGAGCGTTGATGTCCAGATAGACCTTGGCCGGCGCCATGACGGGCGTCGTCAGGATCACGAGAAGGACGACAGCCATGGAGAAAAGGCCTCTGGGCCGGGCTGCGGGAGCTATTGCTCTCAAGAGAACCATAACGGCACCGGTTTTGCCTGCGGTGTCAGCGGTCATTCATCCTCTGTTTCCGGCGGGGATCAGCGTGTTGTCCACCTCGACGGGCATCCCGTTGGGCCGCTACCTCTGTGCCCTGAAGTTGATCCCCACCTCAAGCGGCTTGTCGCCGAGCTCCTTGGGCAGAGGAGGCAGCGGGCTGGCTTTCCTAATGGCCCTGATGGCGGACTGGTCGTAATAGGCGTTGCCCGATTTCTTCTCGATCCAGTACTGCTCGATGGTGCCGTCCGTGGCGATGCGGATCCCCACCACAGTGAGGAGGCTTCCATCGGCGGCCACCCCCTCCGGCAGGACCCACGATGACTTTATCTGGGCCCAGACGCGGTCATAGTAGGCCCTGAACCTCAGGTCGGCGGGGCTGCCGCCGCCTCCGCCGGCCGGCGAGGGTCCCACGGCCGTCGTCACTCCCGGCTGCGGCCGGGTCGCGGGTACGTCCTCGGTCCCTTCCCCGAGGCCCGCCTCCTGGGTGGTGTAGGACTCGTACAGCCTGCGCGCCTCCTGTTCGAGCTCCTGGATGCGGCGCCTGCGTTCGAGGCGCGCCGCCTCGTCCCCGCCGGTGGGCTGGACAGCCCTCACGGGTTCCTTCGCCACCGATGGCGGTGGGGGGACCTCCCGGGGCTGCTTTCTGGCGGTCTTCTCCTCGGCAGGAGCCGGCCTTGCGGGCGCCCTGGGCGCGGCCGCGGCGGGCTCCGGCGTGGTCCTGGGCGCGGGGGGGAGGCTCACGAGGTCCACCGTGTAGGTCGGAGCATAGGTGAGCCCCGACATCCGGAACAGGGTCATGCTCCCGGCCACGGCGATGACCGCTGCGTGGATGACGAGGGACACGATGAAGGAGCGCCTGAAGGCCGCTTCCCTGTGGTGCGGATCGCTCCCGGATGAGAGGGTCAGGGCCGACACTGTCTCACCTGCGCTCCCGCCAGTCCGCTTCGGGCTCGGTGACGAGCCCGATCCTCTCGACGCCCGCTCCCTTGAGGACCGCCATGGCGGCGATGATGGTCCCGTAGGAGATCCTCGCGTCCCCCATGATATACACCGGCCGCCCTCTGATCTCCGAGAAGAGCGCCGGCGCCCTCATCCGGAACTCCTCCATGGTGAGGCTGTGGCGCTCCAGGTGGATGCGGCCGCTTCTGTCCACGGTGATGGTGACGGCCCGGTCTCCCTGGCCGAGGGGGGCAGTCCCGGCGGTGGGCAGCTGGACGTCGATGCCGGACTGGAGCATGGGTGCGGTGACCATGAAGACGATGAGGAGCACCAGCATGACGTCCACCATGGGTGTGACGTTGATCTCGGACATCATACGGCGGTCGTTACCAGAACCTATGGCCATCATCGCCTCCGTCTGAAATGTCTTTCGATGATGTTCAGGAACTCGGCCGTGAAGGTCTTCATGTCGTTGTCCACGACCCTGATCTTCTGGATGAAATAGTTGTAGCCCACCACCGCCGGGATGGCGGCGGCCAGGCCCGCGGCCGTGGCCACCAGCGCTTCGGAGATCCCCGGGGCCACGGAGATGAGGCTGGCGCTGCCCGCCAGCCCGATGTTCCGGAAGGCGTTCATGATCCCCCATACGGTGCCGAACAGCCCGATGAAAGGCGCCGTGCTGCCTGTGGTGGCCAGGAAGGGCAGGGCCCTTTCCAGCCGGGTCAACTCCGTTTCCGCCGCCTTGGACAGGGCCCTGTTGATGTTTTCCGTGCCGTCGACGTCTTTGATGAGGCCGGCCGGTTCTTCGGGGTGCATTCCTGAATCCTGCTGCCTCGCACGCGAGATCCTCACCAGTTCGATGTACCCGGCGCGGAAGATGGAGGCGACAGGCGAGAAGGTCATCTCCTCGGCCCCCTCGTGGATGAGGCTGAGCCGCTGCTGGTTCAGGAAAAGGTGGTGGAAGCGCCTGTTCTCGGCCTCGGCCTGCCGGAACATGCGCCACTTGTAGAAGATGATGGCCCACGTCATCACCGACATGAGCAGCAGCGTGAGCAGGACCAGTTGCACCAGCAGTCCTGATCGCATGATCATGGAAAAGACACCGAGTTCCACCTCGCGGCCTACCTGGCCGGTGGCCATCAGTGCAAGGATCCAGGGATCGAAAGTCAAGTGCGCCTCCTAACCGGTCAGAACCGGGAGCACGGAGAACGGGTGTCTGGCATCGTTGAGGCACCCTGCGTCCGGCTTCCGGTTCCGGCCGTCTCCTTGTCCGGGCGATGGTGATCCATGTTCCCGTCCCTTTCTATGTTAGGTGTTCACCACTGTCAACAAGAGGGAGGAGCGGGAGATGCCCGGCGGGGCAGGACGCTCTGTCGCCGCGGCGCGCACCGGGCACTGTGCCCGATGACGGGCATGGGGCTCCAACGCCCTCAATCTCCCCCCTTTTGAAGCACCACCCTGGCGGGGGCCCCGTCGCAGCCGGCGATCTTCAGCGGCAGGGCCGTCATCCGGTAGGGGCCCGGAGGGACTTCCCTGAGATCCAGTCCTTCCAGGATGACCACGCCTGAGCCGAGCAGCTCCCTGTGGACCTCGTCACCCTTGCCGTACTCCGCCACGGAGAGGTAGTCGATGCCCACGAGCCGCAGCCCCCTCTCGATGAGATAACGGGCCCCGTCCAG
>CP070682.1:918299-928893 GCA_020352595.1 bacterium
CCTGAGCGAGCTGTATGGTCTTGCAGGGGACTCAGTGCGGTTCCACGAGTCGGCCGGGATCCTGGAGGTCTATCGGCCCGTAGAGGTCGACGTCTCTGGGGGCCGGCTCTTCCTCATGCTGGGTTTCGATGTTTCTGAGGTTTCCGGCATCGTTTCCAAGATCACGCGGCTCATCGCCGTCAACGCCTTCATTGTCTACATCCTCGGTCTGCTCGCGCTCATAGCGGCCGTCAACAGGCTCACCGAGCCTCTGGAGAACCTTGCTGAAGGGATCAAGGATCTCGGGCTTGGCAGGGTGCCCAGCCCAGTTCCCGTCAGGGGATATGACGAGGTCGGCGCCCTCTCATCCAACTTCAACAAGATGATCGAGGACCTCGGCCGGTACCGGGAGGAGGTTGAGAGATACCAGAAGCACCTTGAAGAGATGGTCAGGGACCGCACGGAGGCCCTGAACCTTGCCAACAGTGAGCTGCTGAGGATCAATGCAAGCCTCAAGGAGGCCAACGCCAAGCTCCTCGAGCTCGACAAGCTCAAATCCAACTTTCTGGGTATCGCCACCCATGAGCTGAAGACGCCCCTGTCCGTCGTGGGAGGTTATCTCGACAGCCTCCGGGACGGGTTCGCCGGCGATCTGAACGAGGTCCAGGATGGCATCGTGGGAGAGGCCCTTTCCAGCTGCCACAGGATGGAGGCCCTCATAAGCGACATGCTGGACCTCACCAAGATCGAAGCTGGAAAGATGCCCATGGAGATCAGGCGGTTTCCCGTCATCGGCTGTGTCCAGAAAGTCGGGGGGCAGATGATCCCCCTTCTCCAGAAGAAGAAGCTCACGCTGGACATCCAGGAAGGGGGGATGGAGGTTGAGGCCCTTTGCGACGAGGATCGCATCATCCAGGTCCTGGTGAACCTGATATCCAATGCCATCAAATTCACGCCCTCCGGAGGAAAGATAACGGTTTCCGCGCGCGGCGGGACCCGCCAGGGCCCATCCAGCGTCCAGGTGACAGTATCCGACACGGGTATCGGCATCAGCCATCAGGACCTGCCCCATATCTTCGATGAATTCGCCCAGGTTGGTGAGCCGGGGAAGGTCGAGGGGACCGGTCTCGGCCTTGCCATCTGCCGCAGGATCGTCCATGCCCACGGCGGCGAGATCTGGGCCGAGAGCAAGCTCGGCCAGGGCACGACCTTCCACTTCACGCTGCCTCTGGCCTGAAAACAGTGTCGTGGACGCAGGGCACGGAACGCGGGAACATTGACCCGGAGACCGGAAGCCGGCAGAGGGGCCTGCCTCCATGGAAATGGGTGCCATTCCCTGCAGGAAAAAATGACCGGGGTCACCCGGTTTTGCTCTGGATTCCGGTCTCTGGACCCTTCAGTTGCAGCGATCCCGAGGGGATCACTGCAGCATGGCCGTCATCCCCGAACCGGTCATGATGCCGATGACCTTCCGGAAGATCTCCACAACGTCAGGGTCGAACTGCGTTCCGAGGTTCTGGTCCATCTCCCTCAGGGCCTCGGCGATGCTCATGGGCTCCCTGTAAGGCCGCCTTGTGGTCATGGCATCGAAGGCGTCGGCCACGGAAAGGATCCTGGACTCGAAGAGGATCTCGCTGCCCATGGTCCCGTGGGGATAGCCCTTGCCGTCGGGACGCTCGTGGTGCTGGAGGACCGCGATCTTGATCCTTTCGTCGAAATCGATGGGCTCCAGGATACGGAAACCGATCATGGGGTGATCCTTGATCTTCTCATATTCCTCGACCTCGAGGGAGGTCGGCTTGTTGAGGATGCTCAGCTCCACCGTGATCTTGCCGATGTCGTGCAGAACGGCCGCCTGCTGGATGATCTCCAGCTGTTCCATGGACATGCCCATCTGTTCGCCGATGAGGAGGGAATACTGGGTTACCCGCTCGGAGTGACCCCGCGTATAGACGTCCTTGGATTCCACCGCCACGATGAGGGACTGGACCATGGCGAAGTAGCTCCTCTGGATCTTCTCCAGAAGAAGGGCGTTGTGGATCGCCATGGCCGTCTCGGAAGCGATGGTGGCGAGCAGGGTGCGCTCCTCCTCGCTGAACGGATCGCCCGATCTCCTGTTGATAAGGCAGATCACGCCCATGAGCTCTTCCTTGATCATGATGGGCACGCAGATGGCCGTACGGCGCTGGTACCCCATCCTGCTGACGGGTGAGAAAGCGTCCTGCTGACCGAAATCCTTTACGAGCAGAGGTTTCCTGTTCTGGGCGACCCAGCCCGCCAGACCTTTTCCCAGCGGTACCGAGTGTCTCCCCCCCGACATGGATTCAGGGATACCCTGGGAGTACTCGAGGACCAGTTCGCCGCGCTGCTTGTCCAGGAGGAGCAGGTGGCCGATCTCTGCCTGGAGGAGCTCCGCCGGGAGGGAGACGGCCATCCGGTAGATCTGTTTTTTGTCGTGCTCCATCCCCATCATGCGGCTGATCTGGTTGAGTGCGGAAAGCCGGTTGATGGCCTCGTTCAGGCTCTCGTTCGTCCCCTCCAGATCCCTGTTCAGGTTGGACACCATCTCGTTGGCCGTCCGGGTCTCCCGCAGCTGCTTTTCCAGCTGCCTGGAGAGGTTCTCCCGCTCGAGGAGATAGGCCATCTCCTTTTTCTCGAAGGACATCATCTTCTGCTGGAACTTTTCCATCCTCTGGAGATCACCGAGAGCCTTGGACAGGAGAGAGTAGTGGGCGGAGGCCTTTGAAAGGACGGGCAGGGAGGTCCTGGGAAAAACGAGGTCCTGGTCCCCCTCCTCCATGCGGGAGGCTGTCGTGTTGAGCCGGTGGAGGAAGTGCAGGATAAAGGAGAGGGTCGCCGCGAAAAGGGCGATGAGAGCGAAGAGCAGGATGATGATCTGGTAGGATTCCATATACCTGTACCGAACCGCCTGCCCGAGGATGCGCGCGATGCTTCCTCATGGTAGCGGCGTGGCAAAGAACGAAGATTTCAATTTTGTACTGTTTATGAGATCACTAATATCAGAATCGGGGTTTCGCCGCAACTGCCCGCATGGATACCAAATGTCCCGTTGCGTCCATCGGCCCGATGTGATAAGGGTCGCCGGGACCAGTGGTGCTGCGGATGCGGTGGCGGACCCCGCGGAGGCCCTGTGCGGGGTCCATCGCACGGGGTACGTGATGCGATGGGGACCACCTGCTTCCAAACCCGGTTTTCCATTTCCTGAGTCCTGCGGACCGCCATGAAATTTCAGACCGGTTTATTCATCGCCGCCCTCGGCCTTGCCCTCGTCATTGAGGGACTGCCGTATTTTCTGGCACCAGAGGCCGTCAAGAGAATGATGATCCGCGTCCTCGGCGTATCACCCCGGGTCCTGAGGATCCTGGGTCTGGCGAGCATGACGGCCGGTCTCCTTCTCGTGGCCCTGTCGCGCCTGTTGGCGTAAGATCCCACCGGATGCGAGCGACGACCCCAAAGGCCCGGACCAAGGGTTTGCTCTCATCCGCGGTGGCCCTGCTGTTCCTTTCAGCGACCGGTGTTGCCGCCGGGGCCGAACAGCCGGAAGTCAGGCTGCTCGTGGGGGAGAATATGCCGAGGACCGTGGTCAGGGCCACCTCCATGGTCATCCAGCGCTGGGAATCAGGAAGATGGCAGGATGTCCTCGGCGAGGTGCGCGCTGCCGCTTTCACCGCACGGTCCCATGGTGTCCGGCTCGAGGGGAGCGATCTGGCCTCGTCGCTGTTCAGGGTGAGGCCGCTGTCCGGCCTGCTGCAGGCCAACGGCAAGTACCAGAGGGGTTTTTTGACCATATCCGCCAGCGGCGGGTCCCTCATGCTCGTCGCAACAATGCCCCTGGAATCGTATCTCGTCGGGGTGGTGAACGGAGAGGTGGATTCCGCCTGGCCCGAGGAAGCGGTGAAGGCCCAGGTTGTGGCCGCCAGGACCTATGCCCTTCACCAGATCGCCAGGCAGGCGCCTCTGTACGACCTTAGAACAGACTTTTTGCACCAGGTCTACGCCGGCGTGGGCGCCGAAGACGAGAGGGCCTGGGAGGCGGTCCGGAGCACGAGGGGGGAGGCGGTCTACTGGCAGGGGGAGCTCGTTCCGGCGTTCTTCCACTCCACCTGCGGTGGTGCGACGGCCACCGCGTCCGAGGTCTGGGGGATCGGGCATCCGGCTCTCGTCAGTGTCACGTGCGAAGATTGCCGCGACTCGCCCTACTACCGGTGGCAGAGCCGCCTCACGGTCCAGGAACTGCGCGAAGCGGTCAGGACGCTCTACCCTGCGGCGGGGAGGGTGCGGTCGCTGGGGATCCATCGAAGGACATCAGAGGGGCGGATCCTGACCCTCTTCATCCAGACCGACACCGGCCGGATCCTCGTCGATGCCGGCGACCTGAGAAAGGTGCTCGGTTACAGGAGGCTGCCCGGCACGAGGTTCACCATGGGCCTCGACCAGGGTGACGTGGTTCTCACCGGATCCGGTTATGGACACGGTGTGGGACTTTGCCAATGGGGTGCCAGAGGCAGCGCCCTCAAGGGTATGGATTACAGGCAGATACTCGGCAGGTACTACCCGGGCTCGGAGGTGAGGCGTGCCTTCTGAGCCACGGGGAGCTTCACCCGACCCCCGGGGCCTGCGCTCCCCCCGTTCCATCCCTCCGTGGCCGTGGTCCGCCTCAAGTTGCGTCAGGAGTCCGCACCCGCAGATCCTGATGGGGTCCGACCCGATGAAGGATCCGGCATGTGGAATGGTGCCGCCATGAAGGTCCCCGATCCGCTGTCCCTCGAAGCCTTCGACTACGATCTCCCGGAGGATCTCGTCGCCCAGAGTCCGGCGGAGAAAAGGACAGGATCGCGCCTCCTGCGGCTGGACAGACGATCCGGATCCGTGGAGCACCTGCCGTTCGCCGGACTCGCCAGGACCCTGAGGGAAGGGGATCTTCTCGTACTCAACGACACCAGGGTGTTTCCTGCAAGGCTCTACGCCCGCAGGCAGTCGGGCGGCCTCGCTGAGGTCCTTCTGCTGAAGTTCCCCACCGGGGCCGGAAAGGTGCCGTGTCTGGTCAGGCCGGCGCGGCGGTTCAGGGATCCGGAGCGGCTCACTGCCCAGGATGGCTCACTCCTTCTCGTCAGGAGGGAGGGAGACCGTTTTACCGTCACATGCGAGACACACCCTCTGGCACTGGTGGTGGAACGCTGCGGCCGGATGCCACTGCCGCCCTACATCCGCAGGGACAGCAGGGAACGCATGGAAGAGGACCGGGAACGCTATCAGACGGTCTACGCCAGGTACGACGGAGCTGTGGCAGCGCCCACGGCGGGTCTTCACTTCGACGAGGAGATGCTCCGCGGACTCGAGGAGAAGGGTGTGCTCGTCAGGTCGGTGACGCTGCACGTCGGCCCGGGGACCTTTCTTCCCGTCAGGTCCGCCGATATCACCAGGCACCGCATGGAGGAGGAGTGGTACAACGTTCCTGAAGAGACGGCCCTTCAGGTGGCGCTCACCAAGGGAGCCGGGGGCCGGGTGGTGGCTGTGGGCACCACCGTGGTCAGGACCCTCGAATCGGCCTGGGCTGCCGGCGGCCTCCGGACGGGTGAGGGGACGACAGACCTTTTCATCTACCCCGGCTACCGTTTCATGGCCGTCGATGCCCTCCTGACGAACTTTCACCTCCCCAGGTCCACCCTGCTCATGCTGGTCTGCGCCTTCGGGGGGACCCGGAACGTGCTGGAAGCCTACCGCACCGCCGTCAGAGAGAGATACCGCTTCTACAGTTACGGGGACGCCATGTTCATCCAATGAGGTGGTCTCAGGTTCGAGGGTGCTGATCCCGGGTGGCGGTTTCAGGAAGGCCGGGCGATCCTGTTCCCTTAATGGATGAAATAGGGTATTAAGGCCGGCAGAAAAGGTGGAACCAGATCGCATCTGGACACCCGCACTACATGGAGCCGAAAACGGCGTGAAATTCCATCTGCTGAAAACGGATCCGTCGGGAGCCAGAGCCGGCGTCATCGAAACGGATCACGGCGAGGTCAGTACACCGGTCTTCATGCCGGTGGGCACTTACGGCGCGGTCAAAACGGTCTCACCTGCCGAACTGGCCGCCGCGGGGACCCAGATCGTCCTTTCCAACACCTATCACCTGTTTCTGAGGCCCGGTCCCGAAACCATCCAGCGGCTGGGAGGACTGCACAGGTTCATGGCCTGGGATGGACCCATACTTACGGACAGTGGAGGCTTCCAGGTCATGAGCCTTTCCGACCTGTCCAAGGTGGATGACGACGGAGTCACCTTTCGCTCCCATCTTGACGGCAGCGAGCACCGCATGACACCGGAGTTGGCCGTCCGAATCCAGGAGCAGCTCGGTTCGGACATCGCCATGTGCCTGGATGAGCTCGTCTCCCCCCTCTCCGGGAAAGACGCCGCCCGAAAGGCCGTTGACAGGTCCCTGCGATGGGCCCTGCGCTGTTTCCGGTCCCGGAAGAACGCGAGCATGGCGCTCTTCGGTATTGTCCAGGGAGGGATCTACGCCGATCTCAGGGTCCACTGTGCCCGGAACCTCGTGGAGATGGAGTTCGACGGGTATGCCGTGGGGGGACTGGCCCTGGGTGAGACGTCTGGCCAGACGTGGGAAGCGGTCCAGGCATCCGCCGCCGTGCTGCCGCCCCGGAAACCGAGGTATCTCATGGGCATGGGCACCCCCGAGGATCTCCTGGAGGGCATCGCCAGGGGGATGGACATGTTCGACTGCGTGATCCCCACGCGCAACGCGAGGAACGGCACCCTCTTCACCAGCGAGGGAAGGCTCTCCATCAAAACGGCCGCCATGAGGCAGGACGAAGGCCCTCCTGACCCCGCCTGCGGGTGTTATACATGCAGCAATTTCAGCCGCGCCTACCTGAGGCACCTCTTCGTGACGGGGGAAATGTTAGGTTTTCGGTTGAACACCATCCACAATTTAAGTTATTATCACCAACTTGTATCCAGGGCCCGGAAAGCGGTCCTGGAAGGCGTTTTCGACAGCTTCCGTGAAGAATTCCGCCAGCGCTGGTCAAGGGGGGTCGAGGGGCCTGAAGGGCACCCGGACGCCTGATAACAAGGATAATGCGTCCCATACAGTGACGCAGCCAAGGAGGAAATAATGTTCACAGGAATCGCCCACGCAGCTCAAACCGGTCCAGGAGCAGGAGGCATCGGAGCCTTTCTGCCCCTTATCGTTCTCTTCGCCATCTTCTACTTTCTCCTTATCCGCCCCCAGCAGAAAAGGGCCAAGGAGCATCAGGCGACGCTGGAGGCCCTCAATGCCGGGGACACCGTCATCACCAACGCGGGGATATACGGGACGGTGATCAAGATCGACGGCCACGTGGTCACCCTCCAGTGCTCGGACAAGGTGAGGATTAAGGTGATCAAGAAGTCCATCTCGGCCAAGGTCGACCCCTCCACGATGATGGGAAGCGACGAGTGAAAGCAGAAGAGAACCGCGTCTGACCGCGGGACCGGGAGGTAAAATGCGCATCCGAGTCAAGACGAAACTCGTCATCGTTATGGCCGTCCTTGTCGGCGCTCTCGTCGCCGTGACCCCTTCCCTGACGGATTCCCTGCCCGGCTGGTGGACGAAGTTCCTGCCCTCCAAATCGGTCCAGCTGGGACTGGACCTCAAGGGGGGGATGGAACTGCTGCTCGAGGTCCAGACCGAAGAGGCTGTGAACAATGCCCTCGGGAGGCTGGCCAGTGACCTGAAAACGGCCACGAGGGACACCAGGATCCGACTCAGCCGCACCGAGACCACAGCCTTCAACCGGCTGTTGGTTGAGGTGCGCAGGGACCGCTATCGGGACGAGGCCGCCTCCATCATCAGGCAGAATTTCCCCGACGCCCTCGTGACCGAGGAGACGCAGACGCGTCTGGTGGTGAGCTACCCCGAGAGCGAGGTTTCAAGGCTGCAGGAGAACGCCGTGGTCCAGGCTCTGGAGACCATCAGGAGCCGGGTTGACGAGTTCGGCGTGACCGAACCCACCATCCTCCGGCAGGGGGAGCGGCGCATCCTCATCCAGCTGCCCGGAGTCGACGACCCCCAGCGGGCCATTGCCCTGGTGAAGAGGACGGCCGTCCTCAAGTTCATGATCGTGGACGAGGGGGCCTCCGCCGACAACGTGCCTCCGGGGGATGTGGTTCTTTACGGCAAGGAATACGACGAGGCCACCAGGGGGATCCAGCGCACACCTTACGTTCTGGAGGACAGGGTTTTACTTACGGGCGACACCATCAAGGACGCTCGCGTGAGGTACGACTCCCAGTACGGTCAGCCTTATGTCTCGCTGACCTTCGACAGGATAGGTGCGCGCATCTTCGAGCAGGTGACGGGCGACCACGTCAAGGAGAGGCTGGCCATTGTCCTGGACGACAATGTCTACTCGGCCCCTGTCATCCAGGAGAGGATCCCCGGAGGCCAGGCTCAGATATCGGGCAGTTTCACCCCGGAGGAGGCCACGGACCTGGCCATCGTGCTGAGGGCGGGCTCCCTGCCCGCTCCCGTGAAGATCCTCCAGAAATGGACGGTCAGCCCCACCCTCGGGTCCGACTCCATCAGGAAAGGCCTGATGTCCATCCTCTTCGGGCTGAGCGTGGTCATCGTCTTCATGGTGTTCTACTTCCGGTTCTCCGGTTTCGTGGCCAACATCGCCCTTCTCCTCAACCTCGTCATCATCATGGGCGTCCTGGCTCTCTTCCAGGCGACCCTCACCCTGCCCGGCATAGCCGGCATCGTCCTGACCATCGGCATGGCGGTGGATGCCAACGTGCTGATCTTCGAGAGGATCAAGGAGGAGATCAGGACAGGCAAGACGGTGAGGGCATCCATAGACAGCGGGTACAGCAAGGCTCTGCTTACCATCGTGGACGCCAACGTCACGACCCTCATCGCGGCCCTGGTGCTGTTCCAGTTCGGCACCGGGCAGGTCAAGGGCTTCGCAGTCACCCTGAGCATCGGCGTCCTCACGAGCATGTTCACGGCTATCTTCGTCACGAGGGCCATTTTCGAGGCCTATCTCGAGAACAGGACCCTCGAGGAACTGAGCATCTGACACCGGAAGGCGGTCAAGCAAGATGGATTTCGTCCGACCCGACATAAATATCAATTTTGTGGGAAGAAAACGGATCGCTCTCATCGCGTCCCTCGTGGCGATCCTCATGGCCGTGTCCTCACTGGTCCTCAAGGGCGGGCCGCTTTACGGCATCGATTTCGCCGGTGGTACCCTCATCCAGGTCAAATTCAATCAGGCGCCCGACGTGGGGCAGATCCGGGCCGCCCTGGCGGAAAAGGGCATGGGCGCGGCCGTCATCCAGTCCCTGGGAGAGGAAAAGGTCGCCGTCCGGGTCAAGAGCGAGGAGGGCCAGTCGGACAATATCTCCGATGAGGTCTTCCGGATCCTGGCCGCCAGCTTCGGGGAAGGGGAGGTTTCCCTGGAACTGGTGGAGATGGTGGGCCCCCAGGTGGGCGCCGACATGAGGAGGAAGGGGATCCTGTCCATCGTCTACGCCATGGTGGGGATCCTGGTGTACATCACCCTCCGGTTCCAGCTCAGGTTCGCCCTGGGAGCCATCGCGGCCCTCATCCACGATGTCATTATCACGGTGGGTGTCTTCTCGATCTTCAACAAGGAGTTCACCCTGCCCATCATCGCGGCACTGCTGACCATCATCGGGTATTCTCTCAACGACACCATCGTGGTTTACGATCGCATCAGGGAGAACATCCGCAGGTCCCCCAAGGAGAAGCTGTCCCTCGTGGTCAACCAGAGCATAAACCAGACGCTGAGCAGGACCATCCTGACTTCCGGAACCACGCTCCTCGTGGTGGTCTGCCTCTTCTTTCTGGGCGGTGAGGTGATCCACGATTTCTCCTTCGCTCTCCTCGTGGGGATCGTGGTGGGGACCTATTCGTCCATCTACATTGCCAGTCCGATCCTCCTCGTTGGCGGAAGGGGCAGCGCGGCGGCGAGGAGGTCGTCAAAGCAGGGTTAGGGTTTGCTCTCCTTCCTGGGTTGGGTCCTTTTCAGCATCCTCCTTCTCCTGGCAGTCCCGCTGCAGGTGCTGGGTCTGCCCGGGACGTGGGTCCTTGTGGCGGACGCGCTTTTCCTCAGGTTGTTCGCCGGACCCCAGTGGCTTGAGACATCCACCCTCGTGGCTCTGGGGGCGATGGCTCTGGTCGGGGAACTGATGGAGCTATCCGCAGCCGTGAAAGGCGCACGATCGGGGCCCCAGATCAGAGGGGCGGCTGTTGCCTCCATCCTCGGAGCCCTGGCGGGAGGTCTTCTCGGGGCTCCCATCCTCTTCGGCCTGGGCGCGATACCGGGTATGGCGCTGGGAGCATGGGTGGCGGTGTTCATCCTTGCCCTCGCCCTCGGCACAGGTCCGGGGGCGGCCTCCAGGGCTGCCCTGGGAGCCCTGACGGGCCGGCTCAAGGGAACCGTTTACAAGATGGCCGTCTGCGTGGCCATGCTTGCGGTCATCGCCGCATCACTGGTATGGTAGGAATCCCATGGCCTCCGACGGAATGAGATGGGTCGTCATACCCCAGGACCCGGAAGGAGCCCGCAATCTTGCCGAG
>CP070682.1:928993-932451 GCA_020352595.1 bacterium
GATGAAAACGACCTGGTGAAGCAGATGCAGGAAGGCACCCTTCAGATGTCCCTGGTCTCGGGCGCCATGTCCAAGGTCTGCAAGGCGGCGGATGTCCTCAACATCCCCTACACCTTCGCCTCGGCACCCGTCGCCTGGGATGTCCTCGACGGTTCCTTCGGCAGGGAACTGGCCGACTACTGCCTCAAGAAATCGGGCCTGCGCACCCTGGCCTACGGCGAGACAGGGTACCGCAACTTCACCAACAGCAAGCGGGAGATCAAGACACCGGCCGACATGAAGGGCCTGAAGTTCCGCGTCCAGCCCATCCCTCTCTACGTGGAGATGGTCAAGGGCCTGGGCGGTGAGCCCGCGCCCATCGCCTGGTCCGAGCTTCCCAATGCCCTGGCCACCGGCGTCGTTGACGGGCAGGAGAACCCGGTCGGCGTCATCTACAACAACCAGCTGCACAAGCTGCAGAAGTTCATGACCCTGGACGGGCACGTCTACGCCGTCGACTTCATCCTCATCAACGAGGAGTTCTTCAAGTCGCTCCCGGCCAAGGACCAGGACCTGATCAAGAAGGCCGCGCGCACGGCCGGTCTCATGGGGCGCGCCATCCAGCAGTTCAACACCGCCGAGGGCGTGACCAAGGTGGTCGCTGAAGGGATGCAGGTTTACTCGCCCACCGGGGCCGAACTCAAGCAGTTCAAGGATGCCTCCCAGCCGGCAGTGGTCAAGTGGCTGCGCGGCGAGCTGGGCAACGAGGCCAACTGGATCGACAAGCTGGACAAGGCCGTGGCCGAAGCGGCCAAGAACCAGTAAGCTGGTTTACCCGTGAACGCTTCCCCGGGCGGGGCCTCCGCCCGGGGAAGCGTAATGAAAAAGTCCCGGTTCTTTGACCCGGGATGGTGGAAAGGCTGCGAAAGACGGAGCATGTACCGGTCGTTTGTTCGAAGAGTGTCGCGGTTTTTCACGGTCCTGTTCGCCGGCGGTGCCTCCCTTTCCATGATGGGCCTCTTCATCATCATCCTCTTCAACTCGCTGCGCCGCTACACCTTCGGAAAATCCCTGGCGTGGGGCGAGGAACTGCCCGTCTTCATCGCCGTCCACGGGTTCATGTTCGGGGCGGCCTACGCCTACATGCAGGACCGCCACGTCCGCTTCACCGTCCTCGTCGCGTTCCTGCCCCGCGCCCTCGTCGGCAAGCTCTACATGATCCTGGACATCATCATGGTAGGGGTCGGCGGCCTCCTGGCCTGGTCCGGCTGGCAGTTCGTCCTCAAGCGAGGCGCCATGGAAACCTCCGCTCTCATCAGCCTGGCCAAAGACATCAGGGATGCCACCGGCTGGGAGTGGATCATCTGGCTGGGGCTGAATGCCCCCTACCAGGCTGCCATGGTCATGGGCGGGGCGATGCTGTCCGTCGCCGCGCTCATCAGACTGCTCGAACGCAGGATGGAAGGGGAGGGGCCGGCCGGGGCTGACAGTTCGAATACCCGGCCGGTTGAGGGATAGGCCATGGTGTACGTCATCCTGCTGGCCGGCCTGGTCATCGGTCTGCCCGTCGCCTTTTCCATTCTGGCCGCCCTGTTCTACTTCATGGCGGTGGGCGAGTTCCCCTACACCCTGAGGATCGTCGCCACCCAGATGTACGGGGGCATGGCTTCCTTTCCCCTGCTGGCCATCCCGCTGTTCATCCTCGCAGGGGAAATGATGAACGCCTCGGGGATCACCTCCCGCATCATCGCCTTCACCACCCTGCTGTTCGGACGGTTCCGCGCCGGGCTGGCGGTGGTCAACATCTGGGCCTCGGTGGTCTTCGCCGGCCTGTCCGGGTCCGCCGTGGCCGACACCTCGGCCATCGGCCGGATCTTCATCCCCGAGATGGAAAAACGCGGCTACCCTCGGGATTTCTCGGCCGCGGTCACCGCCGCCTCCTCGGTCATCGGCCCCATCATCCCGCCGAGCATCCCGGTGATCATCTACGCCCTGACGGTGACCGGCGTCTCGGTGCCAGGACTGTTCCTGGGGGGGATCGGACCCGGCCTGCTGCTGGCGATCCTCCTGTCCATCTACGTCATGGTCTTTGCCGGCCACTTCGAGAAACCGCCCACGGAGGTCTCCAGAACCTCGAAACTGAACACCCTGATGCAGGGGATCATCCCCCTCTTCATGCCGGTCTTCGTCGTCGGCAGCATCCTCATGGGGGTGGTGACACCGACGGAGGCAGCCTGATTCGCCGTCGCCTACGCCCTTGTGGTGGGCCTCTTCATCTTCCGTGAGCTGAAAGTGAAAGAGCTGCCGGCCATCTTCGGCCGATCCATGCGCGACACGTCCACCATCCTCATGGTCATCGGAGCGGTCTCTGCGGCCAACTGGCTCATGACCTACAACCGGGTTCCCAATATCGTCACCGATTTCGCGCTTCAGTACATGAGCGCCCGGTGGATGTTCCTGCTCTCCTCCATGACCCTGTTCCTCATCGTCGGCCTTTTTCTCGAAGGGATCGCGGCCATGCTGGTGCTGGTGCCCATACTGCACCCCATCGCCGTTTCCATGGGGGTCGATCCCACCCACTTCGGCATCCTTGTGGTGTTCAACCTCATGATCGGCCTCATCACGCCACCCATGGGGCTTTGCCTCTTCGTGGCCGACTCCGTGGCCCAGGTGGGGCTGGGGCCGCTCATCCGTCAGATCATCCCGTTCTTCCTGGTGGAGGTCCTGGCCCTCATCATCATCACCTTTTTCCCGGTGACCGTGGTCTGGATACCCAGGTTGTTCGGATTCTGAGCAAGGGGAGGTTGTCGTGAAAGGTCCGGTTTCCAGCCAGCTGGCCAGATATCTGGAGCACCGCGGCGTCGAGTACATCTTCGGCCTTTGCGGGCACACCAACATCGCCCTCCTGGCGGCGCTGGAGAAAAGCTCCATCCGCTTCGTCAACGTGCGCCACGAGCAGATCGCCGCCCACGCGGCCGACGGGTACGCGAGGGCCAGCGGCCAGACAGCAGTCGTCCTGACGCACCTGGGACCGGGGCTCACCAACGCGGTCACCGGCGTGGCCAACGCGGCTCTCGACTGCATCCCCATGGTGGTCATCGCCGGGGATGTCCCCAGCCATTACTACGGAAAGCACCCCCACCAGGAGGTCAACCTGCACGCCGACGGAAGCCAGTGCGAGATCTACCGCCCCTTCTGCAAGAGGGTCTGGAGGGTGGAGCGCCCCGAACTGCTTCCGGAGATCATGGAGAGGGCCTTCACGCTGGCTGAGAGCGGGCAGCCGGGGCCGGTGCTGGTGGACGTGCCCATGGACATCTTTTCCAGGGATGTGGACACGGGCCTCTTCGACCGGGTGAAGAGCAACGCCGCGTCACTGAAAAAGCCTTCCATGGACGAGGAGACGGCAGTGCGGATCATCGAGCTCCTGGCGCGGGCGGACAGGCCGGTGCTTTACGTCGGAGGGGGCGTCGTGCTGGCCC
>CP070682.1:932551-943968 GCA_020352595.1 bacterium
CCCTCCGGCGGGGAACCGGGGAACTGGAATTGAGAAAGAGCCATGGGGGCCTGAAGGCTGATGACGGCGTCCAGGCACTCGGCCTGAGTCCCCTTTTCCAGGATGGTGAACTCGCGTCCCATCTGCTCACCGAAATAGGCTGCCACCACGTTGGCGGCCAGCCGTGTCTCCAGCCCCCCGCAGAAGACCACCGGCACGGCGACGCCCATGCGGTGGGCCATGGAGGTACCGGCCGCGAGGGCGAGGGCGGCGACGATGACCAAACCCCTCAGAAGAGCCAACGCAGAAGGCCTCCGAACACCACGACGGAAAGCACCGCGTGGGGAAGGTAGAGGGCACCGGCCGTCATCCCCCGGCCCGCGCCGATCTTCCTGTGTGCCGCCAGCGACAGGGCCGCACCGGCCGTGACGAGGAGCACGGCGATGCCCCGGAGCAGTCCCAGAGGCAGCAGGAGGCCGGGTCTGGCCACCGTCCCCAGTTCGGCAACGGCCATGTAGGACGTCACGCCTGCGGGATCGGCCACAGCAAGCGGGAGGTACCCGGACTTGGCGTTGATCTTGACAAGGGCCAGGACCATGTGGGAGGCCAGGAGCATGGGAACGAGGGCGGGGGCGAAGGCGGCCGAGATGCCCAGAACGGTATCGGTTCCCCGGACCCTCTCCTCCTGTCCGTCGCCCCCTGGCTCGATCCTGTCTTCCATCCAGAGCCTCAGGGGTGGACCGTCCCCGGCCGGGTCCCCGTCCCCGCCCCCTTCGGACCCGACACGGCTCCAGTGGACCATGACGGCCGGCAGGAGGAACAGGAGCATGGGCAGGCCGAAGCCCATCCAGACCAGGTAAAGGGGCCTCGAAAGGGGTCCCGTCAGCGGCGCGAGCCACGCCACCGGGGAGGAAAGGACAGCCTCCGAGGCCGGCCAGAACCTTGAGAAGCTCAGCAGGATGAAACCCGCCAGGACCCCCGTCAGAACGCTGTCGGAGAAACGGGGATAGTCCTCCTGCCAGAGACCCGAGAAAGGCCGCCTGGCCAGAACCGCGACGTTGTCCAGGGGACATGCCCGGAGGCAGTTGAAACAGGTCAGGCACCTGTCGCTGCCGCCCATGTCCCACACCTTGAGGGACACGGGGCAGGGGTGCCTCCTGAGGCGCAGCGTGGCTCTGAGCCTGCCGGCCGCCAGCCGCAGCCAGTGCGAGGCGCCCCGCACACACTCCTTCCCCTCGCATCGTCGACAGACCTCATCCTCCCTCACGCCGAACCGGAACGGCGCGGTGCGCCCGTAGAGCCCCAGCATGCCGCCGACAGGGCACACGTACGCACAAAGGGACCTTCCAGCAAAGACGGCACCCAGAGCCACGGCGCCCGCCACCCAGGCGGCGAGATACCAGGCCGTGGCCGAGGGGTAGTGGTGGATCCGGGCCAGGCCTATGAGAAGGACCGTGGCGAGGAGGACCGCCGCCTTGAGATGCTGGTTCCTCAGGATCCTGGGGAAGGCTTTCCCGGCGCCGAACCTCGAGATCACCTCGTTGGCCGTCCCCACCGGGCAGACGCCGCACCAGGCCCGGCCCAGGACCGGCGCCAGCAGCACGAGGCCCATGAGCCAGAACACCCAGAACGCGAGGTTGCCCAGGTTGGTGTACATGAGGGGGTCGGCCGCCTCCACGCCGGGGATGGACCGCCGCCCCCATGCCGAGGCCAGGACACCGGCCAGGGCAGCGATGGCGGCGAGCCTCGCTGCAGCCCAGGGCCAGGACTTCCGGAGCAGGGCGTGGCCGAACCCGCTCCCCTTTACCGTGTTCCGGTCCGCGTCAGCCTTCATGATCACCTGTAGAGGTTGTACGGCGGCACCAGTTCCCCGTCCTCACCCTCGTAGAGGACCTGGCGCCCTGTCAGGGTCTCGAGGGACCTGGCGGCCCACTCCCGGACGACGGGCTCGGGATCGCTCAGGGCCTTTTCCAGGGGACCCACGGCTTCGGTCATTTCCAGGTACCCCAGCGCCTCGGCGGCCTCCCTGCGCACCTGCCACCTGTCGTCGTCGAGGGCTTCGAGAAGGGTGCCGAGGGCCGCGGGATGGCCGATCCGGCCCAATGCCCAGACCGCGGCGTCCCTGTTCCGACCCTCCACGGAGGCAAGGGGCTCCACAGCCACAGCGGCCCTCAACTCGCCGAGGACCCGGATGGCCGATCGCGCGGCGAGGGGTTCGGTGGTCCCCTGCACGAGGACCAGGACCTCGCGGGGCACATCCCCGCCGATCTTCACGAGAGCCCTCACAGCCTCCTTCCTGACCGTGGGGTCGCTGTCGGAAAGGGCCCTCGTAAGGCCGGCTACGGCTGAGGGGTCGCCGATCTCGCCCAGGGCCCAGGCCGCGGCGTACCGGCGGGGACGCCGGCCTTCGAGCATTGCCATCAGGGGCCCGATGCTTGATGTCGAACCCATGCTCCCGAGGGCTGCGGCGCTGGCCTCCATGACTGCCGGATCGGAGGATTCAAGCCCCCGCATGAGGCCAGGGACCATGACGGGACCCAGACCGATGACCCCGTTGTAAGCCTCCAGGGCCCGCTCCCTTTCCGGTGAACCCATGGCCCGGACCAGATCCCTCATGGCGCCAGCGTCGCCCCGCCCGGCCTCCTCCAGGAGAGCGGAAACGGTCTTCTGGGAGGAGCACCCTGAAAGAACCGTGAGGAATGCCGCCAGAAGCAGTCCTGAGCGTGCGATCCCGGCGCCGGCATCCACGAACCGGTGACGGATGGTTCCTTTTCCTGAAACGGGAGACCGGACTCCAGACACTGTTCCCTCACCAGACCTTGTGCACCGTGATGGTGATCCCCTCGGTGACCTCGCCCTTGCGAACGACGATGCCCGATGGGTCCACCGTTCCCTCATCGTAGCGGCCGAAGAGATCACCCAGCTGCGGCGGCCCTCCGAAACGGTCCCTGGCGGCCAGGTAATAGGTGCCGCCCCGCCTGACGGGGACAAAGAAGCGCCCGTCCGCCCCGGTGCGCTCGCTCACGTACTTCGGCCTCTCCGACATCTGGATGTGGTCGTAGACGTGCACCCTGACCCCCTCCACCGGCCTGCCCTCGGCGTCGAGGATGGTTCCCGTTATGGCCGTTGTCTGCTCGGCCGCCCTCGGGGGAAAATCCTTCTCGCCGGAGAGCTTCAGCGTGGCCGTGAGGGAGAGGCTGACGGACTCCTGCCCTTCCCGGACCTCGAAAGCCAGCGGTTCGCTCCTGTAGTCCCCGATCATAACCGGACCCGCTGCCTCCCCGCTGGCGCGCTTCCTGACCACCGCGACGTAGCGGCCGGGGCGCAGGGAAAGGGTGAATCCACCCCCCTGGGAGGTGGGTTCGGAGATGACCCTGGCGGGGCCGTAGATGTCGTCATCCTCCTGATAGATGTAGACCCGCGCCTCGGCCAGCGGCACGCTCACCGTGCCGGTGACTGGGGCGGGGGTCTGTCTGTCGGCACTGCCGCAGCCCCCCGTGAGGAGGAGGACAACAGCGGCGAGGGTCATCCAGGGGGTAGCCTGCCGGAGGAGGCGCCTGTTAAAAGTCCATGGCTTCATCGAGATCTCTCCATTCATCCGCCGCGCGGGACGTCCCGTCCCAGAGGAGCAGCTGTACGCCTGAATCGAGGACGTGGTGCTCCGTCCAGGTGTTGTCGAAGACGCTGACGCCGAAGACGGCCCATCCTCCCGGTCGGAGGATCACATCGTCCGGATCGCCGGTGTCCAGGGATCTCCTGAACAGGACTTCCCACCACCCGTCCTCCCATCGGCCACGGGCGGTCACATCGGCCTGGCGACCTTCCGCCGCCCTGGCAATGTAGAACGGGGTGACATCCCCCTTGGCTACGGCCGGCCCTCCTCCACGCTCAGATCGATTCACCGTCGGAAGGACCAGCCCCTCGTCACCACGCTTTCCATCGTGGTCCACGACCATGTCGTCGGCCTGCCCGAAGGGACCCGTGACTCCGGAACGCCAGCGCCAGAGGTCCCACACGGACTCACCGGCGTTCTTCATGGCCATGCGCATCTGCGTACCGCCGTCGAACACGTCCACCTCCACCAGATGGCAGGCCAGCTGGCAGCGGAAAGGCGTGCCTTGACCCTGTTCCCAGAGGAACGCGATGCCGTCATCCGCGTCCGGCCTTGCGGTCCACCCTTCCGGCGTCCTTTCCCAGCTGCCCAGTTCGGTGTCCCGGGTGGCGTCCTTCCACCGGGCGGAAAGGAACAGTTCCTCACCGTTGTAGAGGGCCCGGATCCTGACGGGCACCGGATCCGATGTCGAGGGTCCGTGGTGGCACTCCGGCGTCGAGATGTGGGATGTCTCGCGGTCCAGGGCGACCATCTCCTCCCTGACGTTGACGTTCCCCCTCCAGACGGCGAGGTCCACCGGGACGGTCCGATCCCAGTCCGCCCTGGCCGGCTCCCCCTCCACCTTCAGCGCCACCAGGATGCTTCCCTCGAAGGGGCTCCGGCACCCCGCCCCGAACACCAGGACGGCGAGGGCCGTCATGGCCGTCACGATGCGCCTCATGGACCTGCTCCCAGCAATGTCCGTACCAACAGGAGAGCCCGGCGTAGCGAGTCCGGCGTTCAGGGTCCGGGCTCGGGGATACGGCCTCACAGCAGGCCGTACTTGCCCATCTTGTACCGCAGGGTCGTCCTTTTCAGCCCCAGTTCTGCGGCGGTTTTGGTCTGGCTGTTCCTGTTGCTCTGCAGGGTCCTGACAAGGATCTGTCTTTCCAGCGCCTCCAGGATCTGCGTGAGGGTCCGGCCTCCGGGGTCCGCGACCTCCATGGCTTCCTCCTGTCCCCTGACCTCCTCGGGCAGGTCCCGCAGAGCGATGCTGTCCCCCTTGCAGAGGACCACCGCACGCTCCATGACGTTCTCCAGCTCCCTCACGTTCCCCTCCCAGTCGTAGGACCTCAGAGCCAGGAGGACATCGGGAGGGAGATCGGCAAGCTTCTTGTTCATCTGGGCGCAGTATTTGGCCAGGAAATGCGCCGCGAGGTGTTCGATGTCCTCGCGGCGTTCCCTCAGGGGCGGCACCCGGATGTGGACCACGTTGAGCCTGTAGAAGAGATCCTCCCGGAAGGAACCCTGCCGGACCATGGCCCTCAGGTCCCTGTTGGTGGCCGCAACGATCCGGGCGTCGCTCCTGAGCATGACGGACCCTCCCACACGCTCGAACTCCTGGTTCTGGAGGAAGCGGAGGAGCTTGACCTGTGCCTGGGGGGGCAGCTCTCCCACCTCGTCGATGAAGAGAGTGCCGCCGTCGGCCAGCTCGAAACGGCCCTTGCGTGAAACGATGGCTCCCGAGAAGGCGCCCTTCTCGTGTCCGAAAAGCTCGCTCTCGAGGACGCCCTCCGCCAGCGCCCCGCAGTTGACCACGACGAAGGGCCTGTCGTGACGGTCGCTGTGGTCGTGGATGGCTCGGGCCACCAGTTCCTTGCCCGTCCCGCTCTCCCCCTCGATGAGGACCGTGGCCCTGGAAGGGGCCACGCTCATGGCCATGTCCACGACATCCCTCATGCAGTCGGAGACCCCGATGATGCCCTTGAGATCGTAGCGGCTGCGGATCTCGGCAAGGAGCATCTCCTTTTCCGCGAGGAGCCTTCTTTTTTCGAAGGCCTTGGCCACGACGATCTTGAGCTCATCCATCTGGAACGGTTTGGTGATGTAGTCGTAGGCCCCCAGCTTCATGGCCTCTACGGCCGACTCAACGGTGGCGTAGGCGGTGATCATGATGACCGGAAGGGAGGGCTTCTCCTCGTGGATCTTCCTGAGCAGGGCGAGGCCGTCCATCCCCGGCATGTCGATGTCGGCGATGACGAGGTCCCACTCGGTCCTCCCCATGGACTCCAGGGCCTGAACGCCGTCAGGGGCGCTATGGGCCGCATAGCCCTCCTTCTCCATGACCCGGGTGAGGAGGCTCCTCATTCCCGGTTCGTCGTCAACGATGAGGATCCTGTTACTCATCTTGCTTCACCTCGCTTGCTGTGTCTCCCGTCCTTGCCTGGACAGGTGGAAGCCAAACCTCGAAGGTCCCTCCAGGCCCGGGTATCGCCCTTATCCAGCCCCCGGCCTCCTCGACGAGCTTGCGGCATATGGAGAGGCCAAGACCGGTGCCCTCGCCTCTGCGCTTGGTGGTGTAGAAGGGGTCGAAGATGCGCTCCTCATCACCCATGGGCACGCCGGGACCGCTGTCGGAGAACAGGACCACACAGCCGTCCCCACCGGTGCCGCTGCCGTTCACGAGGCTGATGGTGATGCGCCCCTCCTCGCCCATGGCCTGGGAGGCGTTGAGGGCGAGGTTGACCAGCACCTGCCTGAGGCTGTCGGGGTCCGCCCGGACGGCCGTCTCTCCCTCCCCCAGTTCCAGGTCCCAGCGGATGCGCCTGAAGGGCCGCTGCTCCCGGAGGTGATCCACCAGTCCCGTGATGAGGGTCCCGAGATCCACGACCCGGGGCTCCCCCCTGCTGGGGCGTGAAAAGTCCAGGAGCCCCGCGATGATCCTTTTGCATCGCTTGGCCTCGGCACTGATCACCTCGGCGTACTCCTTGAGGGGGTCCCCGGCTTCGGTCTCCTCCATGAGCAGTTCGGCGTAACCGAGGATCACGCCCACCGGGTTGTCCAGCTCGTGGCTGACCCCCGCGGACAGCTGGCCCAGCGCCGCGAGCCTTTCGGACCGGACCAGCTGGGCCTGGAGCTCCGTCATCTGCCGGTTGGCCTCTGTGAGCTCCCTGTTGGCAGCCTCCAGGTTCCGGCGGTGGTCGGCCAGCGAATCGAGCATGAGGTTGAACTGGGCCGAGAAATCCTCCAGTTCGTCACCCGTCCTCAGGTCGATGCGGTGGTCCCTGTCCCCGGCCGCCACGCGTCCTGCCGACGACGAGAGGACGGCCACGGGCTTCGTCAGGCCCCGGGAGAGGTATGTGGAAAGGCCCGCCACAAGGACCATGAGGATGGCGGCGACGATGATCACCCGCTGTATGAGGTTGGCCTTCTTCTCCTCGAGGGACCGGTAGCCGTAGACGTAGCGCACGGCGATGGGCCGCACACCGCCGAGGCCCGCCGCGGGCGCCAGGACGTCGAGGAACCGGCCTGAGCCTGTCCGGAAGGTACGGGCCATGGGCTGGGAGGTGTCCACCACCGTCCGCACGGCGTTCTCAAGGCCCTCGTACCAGGCCCCTTCACCCGGTTCGTCATCCTGTCCCTGGTAGGTTGAGAAGAGGGATCGGCCGCTGTCGGTGAGAATCATGATGCCCGTCAGGTCCTCGTTGCCGCGCGTCAGGTTCCAGATGGCCTCGGAGACCTCAGGGTCGGCGGTCCCGGAGAACCTGCCGCCGAAAGCGCGCAGGACCTCGAGGCTCGTGAAGCTGGAGAAAGCGGCGTTCCTCCTCTCGAACTCCTGCTCCCAGAGCAGGGAGGCCGTGTGGACGGTGGCGAAGGCGGTCAGGGAGACCGCCGTGGCGGTGAGGATGGCGGAGTACAGGAGGATCTTCCTGTGCCAGCTCAGCTTCACGGGTCACCCCTCTCCGGCGGCACCTCCTGGGTGCCCATCTTCCGCAGGAGGGAGGAGACCGCCTGTTCCCGGTTCCCCCGCGAGGAGAGGTAGACGCTGACGGACCCTCCCTCTGGCCTGACCACCACGCAGCTGTGCCGCGTGAAGAGGGCTCCCGTGACGCAGACGAGGAAGAGCACCGATCCGGTCCAGACGCCCCACTGCCCGGGGTCCCTGACGAACTGGAACCCCACATAGGGGATGCCGAATTGGTCCTGCCCGTAGTCCGTGAGGAACACGGTGATCCCGTCCAGGCCCACGGGATGGTTCACCGAGAGGGTCCCCGAACGGGGGCGGCCGTCCGCCGGTACCAGGTCGGCGCGCACCTCCACCTGCTTTTCCGGCCAGGCGGCGAAGGCCACGGGAACGAGGGCGAGCCCGCTGTCCCCGATCTGGCCGCCGCCCGCCACATCCTCACGGGAGCCGTCGGGCCTTTTCCACTCCGCTGTCAGTTGCCCGGTGGCCGCATCGAAGCGGACGATGGTCACCGTTCCAGGGATCCCGGGCACCCGGAAGGTGTCGCCCTCGTGGGTGGTGATGAGCCTTCCCTTCTTCCCGGTGGCCACCTCGAGGACGCCCAGCCTCAGCCCGATGGGGTTGGGGATCACCTCCATCCCCCGCACCAGGACCTGGAAGGGGAGACGCATGTCCCGGCGGGTCTTCCAGTTGTAGGCCGTCAGCGTGGAGTCACCGACATAGATCCTCTGGGTGGCGATGAAGCCCATGGTGGAGCCGGCCAGGGAGGATGCCATGATCACGAGGAGGCTGCCGTGGGCCAGGAGGGTCATGAGGTAGCCGAGGCCTCCCCTCGAGTATCGCTTCACCTCCCCCCCGCCCCTCGCCCTGAGCCCCAGGTCCGCCAGGGCGGCCATCAGTCGCTGGCGGTTCTCATCGCTGTCGGGAAGGACCAGGACGGGAGCTCTCCGCAGGGCGGCCTCGCCGCGCAGGGATGAGATCATGCCCGGGATCCGGTTGGCCATGCAGGCGATGAGGTTGACCACGAGGCAGAGGAGCAGGGCCACGAACCACGGGGAGTGGTAGAAGTCGTCCAGGCCCAGGAGCTGAACTGCCCTGGCCGCCGGGGCACCGACCAGTTTCTCATAGTCCGAGGGATCCTTTCCCTGGGGGAGGAACGTCCCGGCCGCCCCGACGGCGGCGAGGACGAGGAGCAGGGGAAGGGTCTGGCCGAAGGAACCGAGCCTGTTGAGGAGCTTCTTCAAGAATGGTTTCCCCACTGGAAGTTAGTTTTCCGTCAACAGACGCCAATGACAATAATCTGTCACAATTGTGATAAAAAATAAAGGCCGAACCTTATTACTGTGAAAAAACTGTCATTGTTACGCCCGCAGGTCAACGGCCCGGCGCACGGCATTTTTCCAGGTCAGGCAGGGGGGTGAGCTTGAGGTTTCGGCGCTCCGAAAAAGGGCGTCCCTTGAAGGAGAGCAAATTCAATATCCGGACAGCGGCAACTGGGTTGCAGTTCCTTCCCTGGCCCGGTCTTCCCCGTCCCTGACGATGATGATGGCCGAAGCACTTTCCAGGGGACACTTGTTCTCGCAGATGCCGCAGCCGATGCACAGGTGGTCCACCACCCTGGGCCTCTTCATGACCAGGGGGCCTTCCGGCCCCTGGACGGTCACATCGTCGAAGACGATGGCCTTCTCGGGGGTGGGACAGTGTTCCTCGCAGACCAGGCACTGTTCGGGGCGGACGAAGGGGATGCAGGTGTTGCGGTCGATGACCGCCGTGCCGATGCGCACCTTCCTCTTGGTGACCTTGTCCAGGTGCGTGATGGCTCCCGTGGGGCAGACCTGTCCGCAAAGGGTGCAGGAATACTCGCAGTACCCCACCCTGGAGACGAGGCGGGGTGTCCACATGGCGTCAAAACCCGCCTCGAAGAGGGTGGGCTGGAGGCCGTTGGTCAGGCAGACCCTCATGCACTCGCCGCACCGGAGGCATAGCCCCGTGAAAAGGTCCTCCGGTCCGGCGCCGGGAGGCCTGATCACCGTTGCGGGCAGCGCGTCGGGACGGGCGGGTCGGCCCGCCGCCAGGGGCAGCAGCACCCCCGCCCCCAGGGACCCCAGGAAGGCCCTCCGTGAAAGGGGCAGGACCGGACCCGACTCAAGGGAGTCAAGGAGAGCCGCCCTGTGCCCGATGACCCGGTCCTCGCAGACGCCGACACAGTCGTAGCACAGCACGCAGTCGCGCTTGCGGATGGTCCGCTCCCTCTCCCCCTCGATGGCCCCCATGCGGCAGACGGACGGGCACCTGCCGCAGGCCGTGCAGCCCGTCCTGTCCACGGAAAGACCCAGAGGGGCACGGGAGGCCAGGAGACCGTGCAGCGCCCCCAGGGGGCAGAGGTTGCGGCACCAGAACCTGCGCTCCCTCAGTTCCAGGAGGAGCAGGAGGAGGAGCATGAGCAGGAAAAGGGCCGTGTAACGGAAAACGGGAAGTTGGAAGGAGAGGAAGTGGTCCCGGAGAAATCCGTATACGGGCTCGGTCAGGTCGCTCAGGGGGCTGCCCACCCTCCATGCCCCGTCAAAGAGGGCGTGGACGGTCCTTTCCAGGGGATGAACGACCCCCATGGCCAGTCCCCTGATGAGAAGGGAAAGGGGATCCAGGAGGCCGGAGAGGTTCATGGCCAGGACCGAGGCCAGGAGGATCACCAGCAGCATGATGTCCTTGGCCGGGTAGAGCCTGCCCGCGGGCCTCGGCGCCCTGACGGCGCTCCTCCTGCCGAAAAGGTCCAGAAGTCCACCAAGGGGGCAGATCCAGCCGCAGAAGAACCTCCCGAACAGGATCGTCAGGGGCAGCATCAGCAGGAGGGGCCAGAAAAAAC
This sequence comes from bacterium, assembly GCA_020352595.1. Lineage (GTDB taxonomy): Bacteria > BMS3Abin14 > BMS3Abin14 > BMS3Abin14 > BMS3Abin14. The sequence goes on from CP070682.1 coordinate 942,950, forward strand.
CCAGGACGCGTCGGCCCGCCCCCATGGCCGCGAGACCCGCCAGGGGATCGATCTGGAAGAAGGCGTTGACCGGATAGGGGATGACGTCCTCACCGAGGTACCTGGTGTTGAGGAAGAGCACCACGAAGAGGAGACCGAAGACCCACTGGGAGATGACGCGGGAGCGCCTCATCCTAGCCCTCGACGATGCGGACCCGCGACAGGTCCATCTCACCGAGCCCCATCCCGTGCCCGGCCACCACGAAGGACAGGTCGGCCGGCGCCACTCCGAAGAGGGTCGCCCCGTAGGCGTCCAGGGCCACAGGGTCGGTGCTTGCGGCGACCCGGTTGACGATGCGGACGTCCTCCAGCCGGCCGCCCGTGGGCCCGTTGCGCACCAGGATCCTTGTGGCATCCAGGACCGTCAGCTGGGGCATGATGACCGACGTCAGGTCGGCCAGCTTCTGGCCGATGCCCGTGTGGAATGTGCCCCGGTTGCCGCCCATGAGGCCCATGAGGTTCTTCATGCCCAGGGTCAGCCCGCTGATGCTGTGGTGCTTGGCCACGGGGACGTTGACGATGACGTCGGCCCTCAGCGCTTCCTCGTAGAGGGGCCACTGCCGAACGACGATGCCGCGGGGTATGTCGGTGCGCCTGAAGCGGTTCTCGAGGACGAAATCCAGGCTCACCCTCCCATCCCCCAGCCCCTGGACCATGTCGTGCATGCCGCTGGTGCGGTAGCACCGCCGGGCGTCGTTGCAGGTCCTGTCGAGGATGAGGACCTTTTCCGCCCCCGACTCCAGGCACATGTGGGCCAGTGCGCGGACCACTTCGCGATGGGTGTTGGCCCCCTGCTCGACGCGCCTGTCCCAGCCGATGTTGGGCTTGAGCAGGACCCTGGCACCCTCCCTGACGAAGGTCTTCATGCCCCCCAGCAGCTCCACGGCCCTGACGGTGACGCCGTATGGGTCGGGACCCTCGGCCAGGGAGAGGACGGAAGGCGCAACCGGACCTTCGGCCGCCCGTGCCCGGACCGCAGG
>CP070682.1:944068-946822 GCA_020352595.1 bacterium
GGGATTCCTCGAAAATCCTGCATGGGTCTTCAGACCGATAGAGAAATGAAGATCCCTTTTTCAACCGAGGTCTGATTTCCGATGAAAGCAGTATAGGCCACAGGTTCTGGTGTGTCAAAGGGAAAAGGGCACAAGATATGGGGGGCAAACCGGGATATATCAAGTATAGACCCGCCCAATCCGATTCCTAGTGAGGAGGGTTTCCCCACGGAAGGAAGCCCCCGGCCCGGCGCCCGAATGAAAAAAGAAAACGGAGGATGTCGCCGTGAAGATCGTGAGCACTGGAGACCCGGAGATCTGGGAGGCCAGGAGCAGCGGACACCTGGGTCTGTTCCTTTTTGGTCTGCCCTTCCTCCTGGCAGGACTCTTCGGACTGAGCATGCCTCTGGGCTTGATTCCTGTGGAAGGCGATTCTGGCCCCTGGTACTTCGTGGTGCCCTTTGGGTCGATCTTCACCATGGTCGGCCTGGGCCTGATGACCGGCAGGAGGGGTGTCATCATCGATCGGAGAAGGCACCGAATCGTCACGTGGTACGGACTTCTGGTTCCCATGAAGCGAAAGGAATGTCTGCTCGACTTCCACGACCGGTTGACCCTGAGCAGAGAGGTCCGGAAGAGCGATAAGTCCACTCGGATCGTGTATCCTGTCCGGCTCGAATGCAACGGGCAGAACAAGCCGGTTCAAATCGAAGAACCCCAGGACTATCATCAGGCTCGGGCCACGGCCGAGTCACTGGCGGAATTCCTTCGTCTGCCGCTGGTGGATCGTTCGTCCGGGAAGGAGGTCGTGCGGGAGCCGGACCGGCTGAACGAGTCCGTCCGCGAACGGGTCCGGCGGACCGGAGAGGAAATCCCGCATGCCGATCCACCGCCGCAGATGCGATCCACCCTTGAGGAGGAGTCGGGCACGCTCAACATCCACATTCCCCAGACCGGCCTGACAGCCACTCACCGTCTGCAGGTCTTCTTCGTTTTGGTTTTCATCACTGTCGCGGTGCTCTTTGCTCTGCCTACTGTGGGCGTCGACGCAAGGGATCCGATGAGCCTGGTCTTTGTCGGGTTCTTTGGTGTCGGGTTCGTACTGGTTCCGTTTGTTGCGGTCCTTTCGAGCGTCCTTCGGCAAGCCCGGAGGCGATGCACCGCACAGGCATCCCGTAGTCTTCTCAGGGTAGCGAAGGGAAGGAAGGTGACCGAAATCTTTGTTGATGAACTCGAGGAGCTCACCGTTGCCGAGACGGCTCTGCCGGCCGGAATCGCCAAGGCCCCGGATGGGCGACTCATGATCGACAAGAATGCCTTTCGTCAGGGGTCTCGGGACGGTCGTTTCGTCTCAGCGAATCCCGGCCATATGACTCCGGCAGGCCCCGTACTGACTTTCCTCATTTCCACGATTCTGAAAGCGGGGTCCGGGGCCTGCATCATGGCCCGGTCCGACAAGACGACCGTCCGGTTCGGGAATGGATTGAGCAGGGAGGAACTGTTCTACATCTATGCGCAGCTCAAGCGGGTGGTTGCGGGGTGATCGCTTCCGGAAGTGCTTGGAGCGCGCGCGTCAAATCATTGAGGCGCCCACGGATTCCGCTCTGGCGAGGAGTTCGGCGTCCTTCCTGGCCGCGTCCTTTTCGTTCCACGAGCCGTAATGGTGGATGAACTCCACCGAACTCGCAAGCAGGGCCATGCCCACGACCTTGAGCCACTCGTTCATGTAGCCGTAGTACACATCATAGTCTTTCTTCTCCTCAGGATCTCCCCTGGACGTGACAAAAACGACTTTCTTGCCTGCCGGAAAGGCGAGGATTTCCTTATAGTCGTTCGTTTCGGGATCCATTTCAAACCCATAGTAGCAGTAGAGCCGGTCGACCAGTGTCTTGAACTGGGCACTTACGTGGAACCAGTAGACCGGCGTCCCCAGAACGATCGCATCGAAGGTCGCCATTTCCTCCATCAGCGGCGTGAGATCGTCCTTCTGAACGCAGTGGCCCAGGTTCTCCTTGCAGGCGTCGCAGCCGATGCAGGGCTTCATGTCGAGCTCGTTGAGGTTCACCATCTTCGTCTCCGCCCCTTTACCCGCTGCCCCCTTCAGCGCCGTTTCGACGAGTGTGGCGGTGTTCGCTCCCTTCCTCGGGCTTGCATTGATTCCGAGCACTTTCACGGTCCGTCTCCTTTCCTTTCAACGTGTGCTGAAGCCCTGTTCAGATCGAAGGTCGTCAGGAGCTTTCTGATCTGCGGATCGTTGATGGCCTCCCGAAAGCTCTTGTTGTTCAGGATAGCACTCAGCTCCTTACTATCCACAGCTTTGTGGAATTCCACGTCGTTCATCAAGCGCTGGAATGCCTTGTTTTGTCTAATTTCCCGCAATGCAGGATCATTCATGAGCACGCGGCGTTTGTCCTCGTCTCCAAAGGCCTGGGTCAGCTCCTTGAGCTTGTCCAGATCGGGCATGCGGATCATGGAAAGTAGGTTGTGTTGTTCTGCAAATGCGGCGAGACGAGACCCTTTCAGATCAAGATATTTGTCCGGAATGACTCTGTGTATGGGTTCGCGAAACAGCACAAGGGCGCAGAGAATGAGATAGATGATCAGGAATCCTTTGGCAGCGCCCAAGGCTCCGCCCATGATTCTGTCCAGGAACTTGATGGATCCTGACGACCCTTTGATGATCTTAACAAGGATCGTTCCCACCAGGATGATGGCGATGTAGCAAGCCATCCAGCCCAGAAACAGGGCCAACAAATCCCCTATGAGATTGTCCAC
>CP070682.1:946922-949637 GCA_020352595.1 bacterium
GGCGGCGATAACGGCCGCGAGCATCTCGTAACGATCACCCAGGACGACCATGATATCAGGTCTCGCACGGTTGAACGATCCCGCGAAACCCGCGATGCCGGACGCGATGGCCTGACCGATCCCCTCCGGCGTATCCTGGACGAGGGGCATCGGAAACCTGTCGGCGATCAGGAAACCGTCCTCCTCTATGTCCCGGACAGTCATCCCGTGTTCCGGCGACAGGTGCATCCCGGAGACCAGAAGGTGGAGATCCAGGTCGCCATCCTGGACGATCCTGCTTATCAGCGGGCGAAGGATCCCGTAATCGGACCTGGCCACGGTGACCACGCCCACCACCCTCACTGCACCATCTCCTCGGCGAGGAGTTGCCCCTCCTGGATGTCCACCAGAGCCTTTCGACCGATCAGGTCCGGCAATCTGGCAGGAGGCAGCCCCGTACCGGGCCGCCGTACGGCGATCATATCCCCCTCGAGGATCGTCCCCGCAGCGATGAATTGAGCTGCCACCAGGCTTTTCCTGACGGATCTGGCGGTGTCTCGCTCCGCGGCGGAGGGCTCCTTGAGACCACTGCCGAGGGCCGCCTCCACCTTTCTGACAGCCTTGACCATGGAGGCGAGCTCCTCAGGCTCCAGGGAGGCCCCATGGTCTGGGCCCGGAAGATTCCTGTCCAGGGTGAAGTGCTTCTCGAGAACGGCAGCCCCCAGAGCTACTGCGGCCAGGGAGATCTCGAAACCCAGGGTGTGGTCGGAGAGGCCCACGGGATAACCAAAGGCCTGACGGAGGGTGTCCATGGCCCTCAGGTTCATCTCATCAGGTTGCGCGGGATAGCTGGACACGCAGTGGAGGATGACCATGTCCCTGCTTCCGGCTTCCTCCAGAGTCTCCACAGCCCGGGAGACCTCCCCGATGTCTGCCATGCCCGTGCTCAGGATCACGGGCTTTCCCTTGGAGCCAATGTGCCTGAGCAGCGGCAGGTTGGTCACCTCCCCGGAGGGGACCTTGAAGGCAGGGACGCCGATTTCCTGGAGAAGGTCGGCGCTCTGAGCGTCGAAGGGTGTGGAAAGGAAGAGGATGCCGAGATCCCGGCAGTGGCTGGCCAGCTCCCGGTAGACACCGCCGGGCAGCTCCAGTCTCCTGAGCATCTCGTACTGGCTCTCACTTTCCCTGGTGGTCTTCCTCTGGTAGGCGGCCTTGGGAGCCCACCTTGTGACCAGCGAATCGGTGCGGAAGGTCTGAAACTTGACCGCGTCGGCCCCTGCACCGGCCGCGGCGTCCACCAGTGCCATGGCCGTGTCCTTATCGCCGTTGTGGTTCACACCGGCCTCGGCGATAACCAGGCAGGGGCTTCCGGCCCCGACGACCCTGTCAGCGATCTGTATCCTTCCGTTCTTCATGGCGCTCTCTCAGGACCAGGTCGGCCAGGTGCAGGTCCCAGGCCGTATCCACGTCCAGGGATCTTTCCGGCGGCATGACATAACCATAGGTCCTCTCACTATACCAACCCCCCGTTCGCAGGACCATCTCAGTGCGTCCAAGGTAAATGGCACCGTTGAGAGCGTAGACCTCAGGCAGGTCCTGCCTGCGGAAGGGTATCTCCATCCGGGGCAGGAAGTCGGTCATGCGGCCATCGGCATCCAGGATCTTCATCCAGCAGGGATGGCTCGGGGCAGGTGTCACGCTGACCACTGAATCGGCGTTCACCTTCAGGGCCAGGGTCATGGCGGCCTCCACGTCGGCCGGGATCCTGAGGGGTGATGTGGGCTGGAGGACCACGACGTATCGTGGAGTGACCCCCCTGTTGTCCCGCATCCACTCGATGGCGTGCAGGACAGGCGCGATGCCCGGCGTGTCGTCCCTGGCCAGCTCCGCGGGCCTGAGGAACGGGACATGGGCCCCGGAGGCCCTGGCCAGGTCCGCCAATGCCCTGCTGTCAGTGCTGACCAGGGCCATGTCCACGACCGCCGAGGCGAGGGCACACTCAATGGTCCAAACGATCAGCGGCTTTCCCGCCGCAAGGGCGCTGTTCTTGTTGGGGATGCCCCGTGAGCCCTCCCTCGCCGGTATGATGGCCAATAGGTTCATGGTGTGCTGCGCGCCCGTGTCCATATCAGTCGGGAGTGCCGCCTGAACGCTCTATAAAGTGCAGATGGACACGGTCGTCGGGCAGATGCCAGGGGCCGGGGCCGCTCTGCGCTGAAGTACCGCTCGCGGACACCACCACCCTCACCCTCCTCAAATTGAGCTTCGCCCTGATCCCTGGCGAGGCGGTCAGCACCTCTTCGAGATGGCTCCTTGTGAGGTTCCCGCACTCAAGGACCAGCAGCCGGCCTCCAACCACGAGGACCCGGTCCACCAAGTCGAGCAGGGTGGGAAAGGAACGGGCGATGAGATCCAGACACAGGTCCGGCTTGTCTCTGGTTTCGATGGATAGGGCGCCCAGGATCTCATCCGGACAGCCGCAGCGGAGGGTGTCTCGGATGTAGCAGACGGCTTCATCGCGGGTCATGGGGTGAGTATACAGGTTTCAGACACCGGCTGTCAGCACTCTACCGGCAGGAAAAGAGGACCTGGAACCCGGCCGCTGGGGATTCCGGCGGCACGGGCCCTGGAATCGGTACCAGGACCGAAGGTCTTCCCATTCAGTGGACTGAACAGCTGATGCAGGGATCGTAGGCTCTCGCGATGACCTGGAGGAGGAAGGAAAGATCCCTGCCC
>CP070682.1:949737-952711 GCA_020352595.1 bacterium
GCCCACCACAGCCTCACCGAGGCCGAAATTGGCGCTGATGAACACCTGGTCTTCCCGCCCGCGCCCCGGGTGGCATGAGAAGGCCACCCCGGAGGCCCCCGGTTCCACCATGGCCATGATGACCACCGCCTGTGCCGGCGGCTCGCCCGAAAGCCCCATCCCGCGCCGATAGGCCACCGCCCGCTGGTTCCAGGCCGAGGCCCAGCAGGCCCGGACAGCGGCGAGGAGCTGCTCCTCACCCCGGACGTTGAGGAAGGAGTCGTGGATGCCGGCAAAGGAAGCCGAGGCGGAATCCTCGGCGGCGGCCGATGAGCGCACCGCCAGGGACGCCCCCGAAAGTCCCCAGTCCGAGAGGCGGCTCCGTATCTCCTCCGTCAGGTGGCGAGGGATCTCCCCGGACAGGTGCAGCCGCCTGATCTCCTCCGAGAGTTCCCACTGCCGGGTGTCGGCCGGATCGAGGCCGTCCGCCTCCCGGGCTGCAGCCTCGAGACTGCCCTCCATCCGGTTGTGCCGGACGAACTGGTCGTATGCCCGGGCTGCGAGGACGCCCCCCGCCGGGACCGGAAAGCCGTACCGGTCGAGCCGGGCCAGGTTCCAGCCCTTGCCTCCGGAAAGGGTGACACCCGCCTCAAAGGTCTCCTCCCAACTCATGAACATCGAACCGCCACTGTTTTTCATCTCAGGAGTCTCCACTGGTTCCGGATGCCGCGCCGTCGAGGAAGAGATCCACCGTCCGCCGGATGGCGAGGTCGATGTCGAAAGCCTCGGAGACGGAAAGCCAGCCGAAGTAGACCCACGTGTAAAACGAAGTCAGGCAGCCCGACAGGGTGTTGGCGTCGAGGTCCCTGCGGACATCTCCGGCCTCCTGACCCAGGGCGAGGACGCGGGTGATGTGTTCCGCGAAACCGCTGCGGGCAGAGGGTTCTCTGAGGGACCGCAGGGGAACCGAGATCCTGTGGGCGATGTACTTTTCCATCAGCTCCTTGCGGTCCTCGATCCAGCGGGCGTGCACCTGCAGGAGGGCGACGAGGCGCGACCGGGTGTCGGGCACGGACCTGACGATCCTGTCTATCTCGGGAGCCATGTCCCGGGCGTGCTTCTGGACATAGCCGCTGAGGATAGCCTCCTTGACGGGGAAGTGGTTGTAGAGGGTCCCCTTGGCCACGTCGGCGGCCTCGGCGATGCGCTCCATGGTGACGTTTTCGAAGCCGTGCTCCTCGAACAGTTTCGTGGCCCGGTCGATGATCCTGCTGCGGAGCTCCTCCTTCCTGCGCTCACGTCGTCCGGGTTTTGCTGATCTCACGATCCACCCCCTTTTTGCCCATCGTTTAATTTTAGACAAAGTCTAATAATATACATCGTATAATTAGTCAAGGGTAAAAATGGACTTTTTTTTAACTCGACACAGCACACTTCGTGGCCGACTATAGGGAAGGGGACTCTGGCTTTGGAAGAGCCGATGCTGGCCGGTCGAACCGGAAGGACAGGACCCGGAACTTTTGGGGACCTGAGCCCCGGAAAAGTATGTTAATATTTATAATCTGACATCGGTGTGCGGGAAGGTCCCGGGCTGTCCGTGCACCTGTTCACGGGGGATGAAAGATGGTGACTGCTTCGACCAGGGGATTCGGGCAAAAATGGTTCCTGGCCCTTGCCTTGTGCCTGGCCATTCTCCACGCCGGCACCGGCGTGGCGGAGGACAGGTTCGTGGACAACGGTGACGGCACGGTGACCGACGCCTCAACGCGCCTGATGTGGGCCCACACGGACAACATGGGCGACATCAACTGGCACGATGCCAAACTCTACTGCGAAAACTTCATCCTGGGCCCGTACACGGACTGGCGCATGCCCACCATCGAGGAACTGGAGACGCTCTTTGACGATGGCTTCCAGCGTCGCGAAACCGTCTGCGGGAAGAAGGTCAGATCCGCGCCCCAGATCGAGCTCAGCTGTGGATTCGTGTGGTCCTCCCAGGTCCATTCCGTCTCGGAACGATACCCCATCGAGGCCGAGGCTTTCAGCTACACCAAGGGTTACCGGTTTTCGGTGCGCAAGTCCCAGTTCCGCGGATACAGGGCTCTCCCGGTGAGGGGAGGGGGAGCCGGCGGGGCCGGGCCCTGATCAGGAAGCCTGATGGGAACCGCGCTGCTCTACGTGGGAGCCGTGATCATCGTGGCCTGGGGCGTCGGCCACCACATCCCGACACCAGGTATCGTCAGAGGGTTCGGCCCGCTGTCCGAGGACAACCGCCGCATCATCACCATGGAGTGGGTCGCCGAAGGGCTGACCCTGTGCTTCATCGGTCTGCTTGTGCTCTCGGCGCTGGTGACGGCCGGGCCGGGCAGCCGGACGGTGGTCTTCACGGCACGCGCGTGCGCCTCCATGCTCGTCGTCCTGGCGATACTGTCGCGCCTGACGGGCGGGCGCACATCCATCCTTCCCATGCGCCTTTGCCCCTATGTCAAAACAGTGGTGGCGGTCACTTTCCTGTACGCTACGCTGTAGGGCAGTAACAGGCAGCGGGAAAAAAGGTATAAGGTATAGGGGATAAGGTATAAGGAAAACCATACCGCTTATCCCTCATCCCTTATCCCTTATCCCTTTTGTAACCCTTTACCCTGACACCGATCTGAATTTCCCCCTTTGCTATCTAACAAGCAGGAGATTGTGCTATCATCACGGTCCCGTCAGGGATGTATGGCTTTGCATCCATAATTAAAGAACCACCAGGGAGGAAAAATGAGCAAAGACAACCACAAGTGCAAGGGCGGTAAGGACTGCCATGAGGAGAACCACCTGTGCAAGATCGTTATCCGGAAGGAGTTTGACCGGATACGCGAGATCGTCAGGGACGCACAGTATTACTGCAAACACTGCGGGCGGGCTGCCCACAGCGAGGCCAACCTCTGCAAACCGTCCCGTATCTAGGCTCTGCCAGACAAAGCCTCCCGGTCGGGAGGCTTTGTTTATA
>CP070682.1:952811-956322 GCA_020352595.1 bacterium
CCCATCACCTGCCTGACCCGGGCAACGGATTCGGGCTCTCTGACAAGGATGTGCAGAAGGAGGAGATCCCGCCGCGAAGCAGGGGGGCTGTCCTGGCTCCCTTCAACAGTCCTCTTGCGTCCCCTGGCGCCCGCCAGTCTGGCCCTGAGATCGTGCTGTTCGATCCTGAGCTCGTCTCCGATCCACTTCAGGTACGTGCCCAGCCTGGCTCTATCCTTAATTTTAGCCAAATATGGGAGGATTGCATCAATAACTTGGAAGCGCGCCCCCATGTTGTCGCCCGGATGCCTCCGGCGAGCCCGCTCCAGGGCGAAGACCACCGCGTCGGGGGCCCCGGATATCCTGGAGAGGAGCTCCTCGGCCCCTTTTTTCCTGAGGAAACTGTCGGGATCCTCCCCCGGGTCCAGGGGAGCCACCCTGCACTCAAACCCCTCGCCCAGCAGGATCAAGGCGCTCCTCAGGGCCGCCTCGACGCCGGCCTCGTCGGAATCGAAAAGGAGAACGCATCTCTCGGTGAGCCGCCTGATCCTCCTTGCCTGCTCCTCCGTCAGGGCTGTCCCCAGGACACCCACCACGTTGCTGAGGCCGCCCTGGTGAAGGGCGATGACGTCGAGATAACCCTCCACCAGGATCACCTCTTCCGCCTCGCGGACGCCTGGTGCGGCGACATCCAGGCCGAAGAGGGAGTCACCCTTCCTGTAGACCGGCGTCTCGGGGGTGTTGATGTATTTGGGGAGGTCCTCGCCGAGAACCCTTCCGCCGAACCCCAGGACGCGGCCGCTCAGGTCCCTGATGGGGAAAACGACGCGGTCACGGAACCTGTCGTAGGGATCTCTGCCCTCGGTCCCCTGGACCAGCAGTCCCGCCGCAAGCCCCACCCGGTCCGGGACCCCTTCCTCGCGGAGCTTCTTGAGCATGTCGGACCATCCGGGGGGCGCGTAACCGATCTCGAAGGTCCGGCTCACGTCGGAATGGATGCCCCGGCTCCCGAGATAATCCCGGGCGCCCTTCCCCTTTTCCGACTTCATGAGGAGTTGCGCGTAGTGGGAGGCCGCCACACGGTTGGCCGCGTAAAGCGGATCCTTCCTGTCCCTGCCGGCCGCCGCCGCTCCCGCGGCCTCCGGGAGGTCGATGCCGGCCTGGACGGCCAGTTTTCTGAGGGCGTCCGCAAAGGGCAGCCCCTCGTAGAGCATGAGGAACCTGATGACGTCGCCACCCGTGTTGCAGCCGAAGCAGTGGAAGATCTGCCGGGCCGGATTGACCATGAAGGAGGGGGTCTTCTCCTGGTGGAAGGGACACAGCGCCTTGAAGCTGGACCCGGCCCTCTTCAGCTCCACGTGTCGGCCAATGACCTGAACGATGTCGCTGGCCTCCTTGACACGGGCAATGCTGTCCTCTTCATAGCGCATGGGTTCTGTCCGCACTCCCGGATCCGTGGGCCAGGGCAGGGGGTGCCCCCCCTGGCACCGGACGCCGGGCTACTCCTTCAGCTGCACGATGGTCACTCCCGCCCCGCCCTGTTCCAGCGGCGCGGGACCGAAGGCCGCCACACGGGGGTCCCTCCGGAGCGCCTCGCTGATGGCCTTTTTCAGCGCACCGGTCCCCTTGCCGTGAACGATGCGCAGCGAGAGTCCGGATTCGAGCAAAGACCGGTCCAGCAGGCGATCCACCGAGGCCAGGGCCTCCTCCACGGTGCTGCCCAGAAGGTTTATCTCCCGCTGCACGTCCGATCCCTTCTCGTAGGCGACGCCGGCACCGGGCGGGCCTGGTGCGGCCGGGCTCTCTCCCGGGCCCACGGCGCCGAGGTCGCTGACGGGGACCTTCATCCGGATGCCCCCCGACACCACCTCAGCCTCACTGCCGCCTGAGGCCACAGTCTCCACAGTCCCGACGACTCCCAGGGGAAGGATCCTGACGGTGTCACCCGCCTGGACGGGGCCGCCTCCCTTCCCGGCCGGGGGAGGAGGCATGCGCCGGGAAACCTCTTTCCTGATATCGTCGAGGCTCTGCCTGAGAGCCACCCGGGCCCCTTCCGTGTCCCGGCCCTTGAGGTCCCGGAGGATCTCCCTGCCGCGCCTTTCTATGTCGCGCAGCAGCCCTCGGGCCTCCTGACGGGTCTTTTCCACCGCCTCCCGGATCCTCTTCCTGGACTCCTCCTCCTCCGAGCGCTGGCGCTCCCTCTCCTTTTCCAGGGCTTCGGCGGCAAACTCGGCCCGCTGCCTGGCCTCGGACTCCCGGTCCAGCTCACCGGTCAGTCTGGCCAGCAGTTCGTCCACACGGACCGTCCCGCTGCCCATGAGAACCTGTGCCCTCCGGATCACCGCCTGCTCCAGCCCGAGCCTGCCCGCTACCTGCAGTGCATGGCTTCGGCCCGGCGCCCCCATGCGGAGCCTGTATGTCGGCTCCAGAGTGCCTTCGTCGAACACCGTGGAGGCGTTGCTGGCAAAGGGAGCCCTGTAGGCGAAATCCTTGAGGAGGTTGTGGTGGGTGGTGACGACGGAACAGGCTCCACGCTCGTTGAGGGCCTCAAGGAGGGCCATCCCCAGGGCCGATCCCTCCTGGGTGTCCGTTCCGGCCCCCAGTTCGTCGAGCAGCACCAGCGTCTGGTCATCGGCGGCCTGAAGGAGGCCCGCGATGATCACCATGTGGCCGGAGAAGGTGCTCAGGTTCTGGCTGATGCTCTGCTCGTCGCCGATGTCCGCGAACACCCTCTTGAAAATGCGGAACCGGCTCTGGTCCGAGACCGGAACCGGTATCCCCGACTGCGCCATGGCTGTCAGAAGGCCCAGTGTCTTCAGGGCGACGGTCTTGCCCCCCGTGTTGGGCCCCGTGATGACCAGGGTCGTCGTCCCGCCACCGATGCCTATGTCGATGGGCACGCAGGGCCCTTCCGGGTCCAGGGCCAGGAGGGGATGCCTGGCCTCCCTCAGGTCTGTCCGGACGGCGTCGAAGGCAGGAAGGGTGCCCTGCAGCCGACGACCGAGGCGGGCCCTTGCCAGGGCAAGGTCAAGCCGTGCGAGGAGCTCCTGGTTGGCTGCCATGTGGCCCCTGTTCTGCCTGGCCTCCTCGGTCATGGCGGCGAGGGTCCTGAAGACCGCCTCCTGTTCCGCCGCGTGGGCGGCCGCGTGGCGGTTGTTGAGCTGGACCGCGAAGAGGGGCTCGACAAAAACCGTCTGCCCGCTCTGGCTGCTGTCCTGGACCACCCCCTCGAAAACCCGGTGATACTCCGGCCTGGCCGGAACGACGTAGCGGTCGTTCCTGAGGGTGACGTACGGCTCCTGCATCACCTTGGAGACGGCCCTGGTCCCCATGAACCGCTCGAGTCTCGAGATCACCGCTTCCCGTGCTGCCCGCAGATCCCTCCGGGCGGAGGCCACCTCGGCGCTGGCGGCGTCGAGGACCTCACCCTTTTCGGAGATCCCCTTCTGGATCCACGCCTCCCATCGGGGAAGGCCCGTCATGGCTTCTGCGAGCTCTTTCAGGTGTACGAGATCAGGCCCCGCGGCCCGCA
>CP070682.1:956422-960888 GCA_020352595.1 bacterium
CCCGACGCCAACATCTTCAACGCCGTGGCAGTGGACAAGGACGGCAACGTCACCCACAAGCCCTGGGAGATCTCCCACTTTTCCAGGGTCAGGGTCATTCCCCCGAGGGGTTCCGACGTCAGCGATTTCGCGTTCCTCGTGCCGTCCGGTCTGAGGAAGGGGGATCTCACCATAACGGCCGTCCTGAGGTACCGCTCCTTCTCCCAGGAACTGGCCGACCTCCTGCTCGGCGAGGGGAAGGTGAAGGTCCCGGTGGTGGACATGGTCAGCCGGCAGGCCTCCGTTCCCGTGTCGAGGAAATAGGGAACAGGGAGGAAGGGGAGAAGAGCAGAGGTTCCCGGTTTCAGGTGTCACGTTTCCCGAGGGGTCGGCTTTGAGACACAAGACGCCCGGTACCCGGATCCAGATTTTTTTGAGATCCGAGAACTGAGATTTGAGATTCATTTTGTCCTTCCAAGGAGCCCGATCATGAAAAGGTCAGCCGTCCTCGCCCTTGTCCTGGTCGTCGCCCTCGCCGGCGTCGCCGGCGCGGCGGGAAAGATCGTGTCCCCGGGAGATTTCTTTCCCTCCTACCGCTTCGACACGGAACTGCCCACCGCGGATTCCGCTTACCTGGGCATCGCCGACAAGGCCAGGAGCCAGGGCTACTTCATGGTGGACGACCTCTGGGGCGAGGTCCTCGTCCTGGAACTTTTCAACCGCTTCTGCTTCGGGTGCCAGCAGGCCGCCCCCGTGGTCAACAGGGTGTACGAACTGGTGGCCTCCGACCCGGCCCTTTCCACCAAGGTCCGGTTCCTGGGTGTCGGCGTGGGCAACAACCGCAAGAGCGTGGACGATTTCAGGCGCGAGTTCAACGTTCCCTTTCCCCTGGTCCCGGACCCGCTGTTCGGCATCCTGGACGCGCTGGGAAACCCCGGGGGCACGCCCTACACTATGATCCTGCGCCGGACCTCCGGCGGACTCATGCTCATGACTTCCCACTTCGGTGTCCTGGATTCGGCCGAGGAGTTCGTTGAGGAGATCCGCATGACCCTCGAGGGGGATGTGGAGCAGATCATCGCCGCCGCGAGACCGGCCGAGCTGCCCCCCTGGGTGGAGAAGGAGCTCGTCGTCCCGATGCCACAGGCCGATATCGAGAACAGGGTCATCAAGAGCATGGAGCGCGCCGGTTACGGGTCGGTGGGGCTGTACAGCGTCAACCTTCCGGACGGTGACAAGGTGTACGTGGGCGAGAGCGCCAGGGGTAAGGTTTTCACGCGGGTCATCAGCCGCCTCCCGGTCTGCGACGTCTGCCATCCGGTCCACTTTCTCCTGACGGTCAACGCCAAGGGACAGGTGGTGGACTTCGACGCCATCTTCGTCACCAAGTACTGGAACAAGGAGTGGACGCCGGAGGAGGTGGATCAGATGAGGCGCCGGCTCCTCGGCCTCTCGGTGTTCGAGGCGAAGACCTTTGACCCCGAGGTGGACGCCGTGAGCACGGCCACCATGTCCTCGGCCCTCATCTTCGACAGCCTCCGCAGGACGGGCCCGGTCATGGAGGCTCTAAGGGCGATGGGGAAGATCTGACGGCAGGGGGGAGGTTTCAGGTCTTCGGGAGAGCGGCGTAAAGCGCGATCTCCCACGGGGAACCCGGAAAGCGCGCTAAGGGATTGAAATCTGGAATGTGGGCACTGAAGTGGAAAGCCGGCAACCCGGAACCTGGATCCGCCATTGGAAATTTTAAATCTGAAATTCTCTACTACGAGGTAAGGCCATGATCATCGTCATGCACCCCGGGGCTTCCAAGAAGCAGCTCAAGGAGGTCATCGACCGCATCGAGGAACTGGGGTATACGCCCCACGTCATCCACGGCGAGACCCGCAACGTCATCGGCGCCATCGGGGACGAGCGGGGCAAGGCCCGCCTCCAGTACCTCGAGGCCCTCCCCGGCGTCGAGCGCGTGGTCCCTATCCTTCGGCCGTACAAGCTCGCCAGCATCGAGGTCAAGGACGAGAGGGCCGGGGAGCGGTCCATCATCCACGTGGCGGAGGGGGTGGACGTGGGAGGTCCCAGGATCACCGTCATCGCGGGTCCCTGCAGCGTGGAGAGCCGCGAGAGCCTCCTGCACATCGCCGCCGAGGTCAGGGACGCCGGGGCCTTGATGCTCCGGGGCGGGGCCTACAAACCCAGGACCTCCCCCTACGCCTTCCAGGGGCTTGAGGCCGAGGGGCTCAGGTACCTGGCCGAAGCCAGGGAGCAGACCGGCCTGCCCGTGGTCACCGAGGTGGTAAACCCGGAGGACGTGGACCTCGTCTACGAGTTCGTGGACGTGCTGCAGGTGGGGGCCAGGAACGTGCAGAACTTCGCCCTCTTAAAGCGCCTCGGCTCGCTGGACAAGCCCATCCTCCTCAAGCGGGGCATGATGACCACCATCGACGAGTTCCTCATGTCGGCGGAGTACATCCTTTCGGCGGGCAACGACCGGGTCATCCTCTGCGAGCGCGGCATCAGGACCTTCGAGACCGCCACCCGCAACACCCTGGACATCAGCGCGGTGCCGGTCCTCAAGGAGCGGACCCACCTTCCCTTCATCGTGGACCCCTCCCACGCCTCCGGGCACTGGCAGTACGTGCACCCCTTGTCCCTGGCCGCGGTGGCGGCGGGGGCCGACGGCATCATGGTGGAGGTCCACCCGGAGCCGGAGATCGCCATGTGCGACGGGCCCCAGTCACTGAAACCCGGGAAGTTCCGCGAGCTCATGCAGGCCCTGGAGAAGATCGCCGACGCCGTGGGGAGGAAAATATAAACTGGTGCGTTGGGCGCAGTGCGCCGGGCGTGGAATAAACTGCGCCCTGAAACCTGCGCCCTGAGACCTGCGCCCTGAGACCTATCTGATGCTCCTTTTCGACTTCACAGACGCTGAGCAGGCCCGCCTCTTTCACCCCATCGACGACAGGGTGATGGGGGGCGTTTCCGCCAGCGGGCTCGGGACGGAAGGGGACCACGCGGTGTTCTCCGGGGAGGTGTCCTTCGAGAACTTCGGCGGATTCGCCTCGGTCAGGTCGGCCCCCGGCAGTTGGGACCTCTCCGGCATGGAGGGGGTGGAACTGCTGGTTCTCGGCGACGGCAAGACCTACAAGTTCTCCATCACCACCGATCCCAGGTACGACTCCGTGGTCTACAGGGCCCGTTTCCAGCCGCCGGGCGGCCGGTGGACATCAGTCAGGATCCCCTTCACCGACTTCACCCCCACCTTCCGCGGCGAGGCCGTCCCGGGGGTGCCGGATCTCGACCCCTCCTCCATCGACACCTTCGGGTTCCTCATCAGCGACAGGCAGGAGGGCGCTTTCCGTCTGCTGCTGAAAACCGTCAAGGCCTACTAGCCGGGAGACAGGTGTCGGCGTGCCGGGAAAGAGAGATCCCTCTGGCCCTGAATGAGCCGTTTTGAACCTCGATCCAGGTTCCCGTCAACACCGCTTCCCTTCCCTCAATCCACCCTTGTCAGGGGCACGAAGAGCCTGTTGCCGGACCCGTCCCTGAAATCGCCGATCATCCTCTGGCCCTCGGGCGACGTCACAAAAGCGATGAACTGCATGGCCTCCATGTAGTGGACGTCAGCGTGGGTGGCCGGGTTCACCGCGATGACGCTGTAGGGGTTGTAGAGGGCCTGGGATCTTTTCCGGAAGAGTATCTTCGCCTGCAGCCTGCCTTCTGCCATCTGGAAGGTGGCCGAATCGGAAAGGGTGTAGGCGCCCTTCCTGTCGGCGATGTCGAGGGTCTGAAGCATGCCCTTTTCCGTTTCCATGTACCAGGGTTTGGTTCGGGGAGCAGCTCCCGTTGCCGCCTTCCAGATCTCCTGCTCCCTCTCGTGAGTCCCTGATCCGTCCCCCCGCGACACGAAGGGATAGGACGAGGCCGCGATGGCCTTGAAGGCATCCTGGGAGCTCTGGACGGCCAGTACGCCGGCGGGGTCGTCGGGTGGGCCGATGACCACGTAATAGTTGACCATGAAGGTCCTGCGATTGACGCCATGGCCGGCATCCAGGAAGGCCTTCTCGGCGGTGGGAGCGTGCAGCACGGTCACGTCCACCGCCCCGTCCTCGGCCAGCTTCATGGCCTGTGCGGCTCCCACGGCCACGAGTTGCACCTCGATGCCGGTGCGCTCCTCGAAGGCGGGGATCAGATGGTCCAGCAGGCCCGTATCCTCGATGCTGGTGCTTGATGAGAGCTTCAGGCTTTTCCCGGCGGCGGACACCTGGGTGGTCAGAGCCCCCAGGACCGAAGCGATGACCATCACCTTGAGCAGCCTCATGGGACTCTCCCCCGGTAGTACGCCAGTTTGCCCGCGTGGGGGCGGTAGGCGTCCTCCAACTCCCTCATCTCCTCTGCGGACATGGCCGTGAAATCCCTGCCTGCCCCGGCCAGGGTGGAAACCTCGCCGGGGGTGGTGCACCCGACCACGGCCAGGTCGATGCCCAGGGACA
>CP070682.1:960988-966636 GCA_020352595.1 bacterium
AGATCTCCACCGCCGTCTTCCTTTACAAGGGAGGGTGGGAGACACTGCCCATAGGGATCTATCTGAACTGGCACCGGGGCATGGAGTTCGGCATCGCCGCCGCCATGGCGTTCCTGATGATCGTCATCACCTTCATCCTGCTGCTCATCGCATCGAAGATAGGCGGCAATATGCTCAAGGCTGCGTGGAGCACGGACGAGGACTAAATGACACATGGGCAGGATGCACCGTCAAGGCGCCTCTCAACCTGGTAAACGTCGAAGGAGACAGAGTTCATGGCCTTTATCGAGATCAGGAACCTGCTGAAGCGCTACAAGAAGGTGGTGGCCGTCAACAACGTCGACCTCGAGATCGAACAGGGGGAGATGGTCACCCTGCTCGGGCCCAGCGGGTGCGGCAAAACGACGACACTGCGCTGCATCGCCGGTCTGGAAAAGCCGGAAGAAGGGGACATCCTCATCGACGGCAAGCCCATGATTTCGGAGGGCTTCGTCCACCCTTCACAGCGGGGCATCGGCATGGTGTTCCAGAACTATGCCGTTTGGCCCCACATGAGGGTCTTCAACAACATCGCCTACGGCCTGAAACTCAAGAAGGTGCCGAAAGCGCAGATCCAGGAAAGAGTTCTGGAAGTGCTGGAACTGGTGGGTCTGGAAGGCCTGGGGGACCGGTACCCGTCGCAGCTCAGCGGCGGGCAGCAGCAGCGGGTGGCCCTCGCGCGGGCGCTGGTGGGAAACCCCAAGGTGCTGCTCCTCGACGAGCCCCTGAGCAACCTGGACGCCAAGCTCAGGGAAAAGATGAGGTTCGAGATCAAGAGCCTGGTCAAGCGCATGGGGATCACAGCCGTTTACGTCACCCACGACCAGGCCGAGGCCATGGTCATCTCCGACCGCATCGCCATCATGGACAAAGGGGACATCGTGCAGGTCGGCACCGCCTCGGAGATCTACAACAAGCCCGCCACCAGGTTCGTCGCCGACTTCATCGGCATCATGAACTTCATGGCCGGCGAGGTCGTCCAGACCATCCAGGACACCGGCGCGGTGTGCGTCCGCACCCAGTTCAGCGAGAAGGTGCTGTGCGCAACGCCCGCCGCGGCGGAGACCGAACCCGGGAAGAGTGTGTTCGTGTCCATCAGACCCGAGGACGTGGAGGTCTTCGACAGCCCGCCGCCTGAAAGGGAGAACGTGTTCAGGGGCGTCATCGCCCACAAGGCGTTCCTGGGCAATTTCCTGTATTTCTTCGTCAAGGTGAACGGGACGATGATCCAGGCGCAGGTTCCCCACCACCTGCCCCAGGAGGAAGGGCAGGAGATCTACCTCCTGCTGGATCCCGGGAAGTGCATAATCCTTTCCTGACGCAACATTGGGAGGCTGGAGGGAGCAGGGGTAGAGGAATGGGAATAGAAACAGGAACAGCAATGGTAGTGGTCACACAAGCGGGAGGGCGACGGATCCTTCCTTCTGGTAAAACTTTTGCTCACTGATCCCATTTCCGGGACTTTTCCCGCCCCTTGATCAGTCCACCTCCTGCGCCGTCCCGGTGCCGGAACCCATTGTGCCCAGCATGGTGCTCTCTGCCTGGGGAACCGGCTCAGGTTCCTCCTTCGGCAGCAGCATCCACATCTTCAGCGGCTGCTTCATCCGACCGGCCTCGATGCCGGCGTCATCACCCATCCCCCAGAAGAAGTCCGCCCGCACCGGGCCCTTGATGGCCCCCCCGGTGTCCTGGGCCGCCATGAGCCGGTAGAGCGGGCGGTCGCTGTTGGGCCACGTGGTGGACAGGAAGACCGGGGTTCCAAGCGGGACGTGGGCCGGGTCCACCGCGACGCTGCGCTCCGGGGTCAGCGGCACGCCCAGGGCCCCCGGCGGGCCAACGGTCCCTCGCGGCAGTTCCCGGAAGAAGATGTAACTGGGGTTGGTGTTGAGCAGGTCGCCCACCTGGGAAGGGTTGTCCCGGGCCCAGGCCTTGATGTTCTGCATGGACATCTTCTCCAGGGGCATGATGCCGCGCTCGACCAGCCAGCTGCTGATGGAACGGTAGGGATAGCCGTTCTGGCCGGAGTAGCCGACCATGGTCCAGCTGCCGTCCTCGAAGAGGATGCGGCCCGATCCCTGGATGTGCAGGAAGAAAAGCTCCACGGGATCCCGGACCCAGAGCAGCTCCTTGCCGGCCAGCGGGCGGTGGTCCCCTTCGATGGCCGCCCGGTCCCAGTAGGGGAGCACGCGCTGCTCTTCAAGACGGCCGCGCCGGCGGTAACCGCGCAGTTCCGGGTAGACGTCGCCCAGGTCGATGACCAGGAGGTCGTCGGGAAGGCGGTAAAGGGGGTAGGGATAGTCCGGGGAGGGCTGCCGGCTGCCGTGCAGGTCGGGGATGTAGTAGCCGGTGACGAGACCCACCGGATTGCCAACGGACCTGAGCAGCTGGTAGGGAGTGAAGCGCCGCTCGAAGAAGGCCCGCACCAGCGGTTCCGGGCGGCCGTCAAAGTCGATGACATCGGAGCAGACCTGCTGCCACTCGGAACGCCGTCTCAGGACCCGGCAGCTCCTCTCAAGGGCGTCAAGGACCTGCCTGGGGTCGTCCTTGTGCCAGCCCTCCACCTCGCTCCAGGCCACCGGCACCGGGGCGGGGGGAGGCGGGACACCGGGCTTGCCCGGCACCGGCGTCAACCCCTCCACCGTCTCGGGCAATGTCATGTCTGCCACGGGAGGGGGCGTCGGGGTTTCCGGGCGCGGCGACCAGGAGCATGAGGCGAGCAATAGCACGGCCAGGGCGGTACTTGAGAACCTTCCGATACGCGTCAGCATCGACACACATTAATATCTTGTCGTGAACCGGTCAATGGGTGGTGGATTGCGGGTTATAACATTGGTAAGAGTAATAGTGAGGGGAGCATCTCTGTGCTCACTGCCCAGGGTCGATGACAATGCGCTCGATGACAATGCGCTCTGACACCCGGAATTTGAGCCTCGGGGACGTTTCCCGGATACTCAAATTTGCGGAAATTTGAGAATTTGAGGACCGTCCCCCAGGAGGTCGAGATGAGTGTTGAGGAAAACAAGCAGTTGGTCCGCCGCTTCATAACGGAGGTCATCAACACCGGCGACGTTGGTGCCATCGAGGAGTTCATTTCGTCGGATTACGCCGAGGTCCACGAGGGCAGGGAGTACCCGGTCGGCATCGAGGGGGCCAAGGAGCACATCCTCGGCGTGCGGCGGACCTACCCCGATCTCCGGCTGACCGTGGAACAACAGATCGCGGAGGGGGAGTGGGTGGCCACCTGCATCACGGCGCGTGGCACCCATGAGGGCCTCTGGCTCGGCATCAAGCCCACCGGCAGGTTGCTGACCTTCACCGGAGTCAACATCAACAGGGTCCGCGGCGGGCGCATCGTCAGGCACGGAGGTGCCGCCAACCTCCTGGGGCCACTGCTGGAGGCAGGCGCCATCAGGGTCGTCGGTCCCGGGGAGGAACCATGAGAGGCAGCCAGCCATAATTTCCCGGGGAAGTGCTCTGACACCGATGCTTCGTTAATGAGTTCACCGTCCTGAAGCCGCCCCCGGCAACTTTTCCGGGGCACGGCACAGGGCCCTTTGACAAGGAGCAGATATGCACGCCGACACAAAGTGCGTCCACTCGGGCGCAGACCATGACGCCTACACGGGAGGGTTGAACACGCCCATCTTCCCGTCCTCGGCCCACGAGTACCTGGACAGAGAGGACACGGCCTACCCGAGGTACTTCAACACCCTGAACCAGAAGGTCCTGGTCCGTAAGATATGCGACCTGGAGGGTGCCGAGGACGGTGTCGTCTTTTCCTCCGGGATGGCGGCCATAAGCTCGGTGCTCCTCTCCTTCCTGGAACCGGGGGACCACGCAGTTCTGCAGGACGAGATCTACGGCGGCAGCCATGCCTTCGTGGATGCCTTTTTCCGCCGGTTCGGGATCGACTACACCTACGCCGGCACCGGCGCCGGGGACATCGCTGCGGCCATCCGGCCCGAAACGCGCCTCATCTTCATTGAAACGCCCACCAACCCCCTTCTGGGCATCGTCGACATACGGGCCGTGGCCGAAGCGGCAAAGCGCAGCGGATGCCTCACGGTCATCGACAACACCTTCGCCACCCCCATCCTCCAGAGTCCCATCAGCCTGGGCATCGATGTCGTCATCCACAGCGGGACGAAGTATCTCGGTGGGCACAGCGACCTTTCCGCCGGGGCGGCGGTGACGCGTGCGGACCTGGCGGCGAAGATCAGACACACTGCGGTCAACTTCGGGGGAAACCTCAATGCCCTGTCCTGCTACCTTCTCGAGAGGAGTCTGAAAACCCTGGCGATCCGCGTCAAGCGGCAGTCGGAGAACGCTCTGGAGATGGCCCGCTATCTGGATGGTGATCCCGCCTTCGGGAAGGTCCGCTACCCTGGGCTGCCGGACCACCCGGGGCACGACACGGCTCGCGGCCAGATGAGCGGTTTCGGGGCCATGCTTTCCTTTGAACTGGGCGATCCCGACTTTCCGGTGGACGACTTCATGAAAAGGCTCAGGCTCATCAGACCGGCCGTCAGCCTTGGGGGGGTCGAGTCCACCATCTGTGATCCGGCCCGTACGTCCCACTCCAAGGTCACTCCGGAAGCGCGGGCAAGGCAGGGCATATCCAACAGCCTGTTGCGCCTGTCGGTGGGGATCGAGAACATCGACGACCTGGTGGAGGATGTCAGGCAGGCCATTTACAGGTGATCCCGGAACAGGACGGGGAATTTGACCTTCGGGGACGTTTCCCAATTATCAAATTCCAGGAAAATTTGATTATTTGAGGACCGTCCCCAAGGAATCGATTCCTGACAGATATGGTATACTAATTACAGGCGTGGAGGTGTGGAAGGGGCAGCCGCATGTGTCACAGGAGGTTGGTTATGGGCAAGACGGTCAGTTGCAAGGATCTGGGTAGTATTTCGTGTACCTGGCAGGGAAGGGCGGAAACTGAGGAGGAACTGGTCCAGCTGGCCATGGCCCATGGCCGCGAGGCTCACGGTATGACGGAGTTCCCGCCTGAACTGATGAACGAGCTCAGGACTGCCATCAAGGACGAGTAGGACTGGCAAGGTCATGGATTTATGCAAGACGACCAGGTCGCCCGAGGGCGGCCTGGTCTTTTACATGGGGTGCGGCAGGACTCACAACAGGCGCTCGGACGCTGCCATCAAAAAGAAGACTCCGGCTCACGGATACTCACAATCCCGTGAAGTCGGGTGCTCTGACACCGATACCGTGCTGACACCGATGCCGTGCTCTGACACCGATGCCGTGCTGAACAGCCTGCTGCGCCTGTCGGTGGGGATCGAGAACATGGACGACCTGATGGAGGACGTCACGCAGGTCACTGACAGGTGATCCCGGAACGGGGAGAGAATTTGAGCCTCGGGGACGTTTCCCGGATACTCAAATTTACGGAAAATTTGAGTATTTGAGGACCGTCCCCAAAGACACGTCGCCGTTACCTGTCTGGAGCTCTATGGCTCCGTTTCCAGCCCCCAGCACACCGGTCAACCAGCCGTCCGCACGATAAACGTCGCCCAGGCTCAAGCCGGCCCAGGTTATGGTCCCGTTGCCGGCAAAGGCACTGACGGTGGCAGAGGTCGACGCCG
>CP070682.1:966736-969555 GCA_020352595.1 bacterium
CACCATGGAGTCCTACGTGGCCGCCGCCCGCATGGGGGCAGGCATCGTGGAGTGCGACGTAACCTTCACCGATGACCTTGCGCTGGTCTGCCGCCACTCCCAGTGCGATCTGCACACCACCACCAACATCCTGGCCATCCCGGAACTGGCGGCCAAGTGCACCCAGCCCTTCGTACCGGCAGACCCGGACGCGGACCCGCCGGTTCGGGCCAAGGCCACGTGCTGCACCTCCGACATCACCCTGGAGGAGTTCAAGATGCTCAAGGGCAAGATGGACGCGTCCAATCCCTGGGGAACCACCGTGGAGGAGTACATGGACGCCACGGCGAACTACCGCACCGACCTGTACGCCACCCGGGGCACCCTCATGACCCACGCCGAGAGCATCGAGCTTTTCAAAAGCCTGGGCGTGAAGTTCACGCCGGAACTCAAGTCCCCCAGCGTTGTCATGCCTTACAAGGGATTAACCCAGGAGGCTTACGCCCAGAAGATGATCGACGAGTACAAGGCTGCGGGGGTGTCGCCGAAGAAGGTCTTCGCCCAGTCCTTCAACCTCCCCGACGTCCTCTACTGGATCAGCGCAGAACCCGAGTTCGGGGAGCAGGCGGTCGCCCTGGACGGGCGCTACGGCGACCCCGCCTTTGACCAGACCGACCCCACCACGTGGGATCCTTCCATGGACGAGCTCGCTGAAATGGGCGTCAAGATCATCGCCCCGCCCATGAACATCCTGCTGAACCTGGACGAGGACGACCACATCGTCCCCTCGGTGTACGCCGTGTACGCCAGGGACGCGGGGCTTGACATCATCACGTGGACCCTTGAGCGGTCGGGACCGCTGACCACCGGCGGCGGCTTCGACTATGATTCCATCACCGCCGTCATCAACAACGACGGGGACATGCTGACGGCCCTCGACGTCCTGGCCCGGGACGTGGGCATCCTGGGCATCTTCTCCGACTGGCCGGCCACGGTGACCTTCTACGCCAACTGCATGGGCTACTGAACCACCTTCCGGGGCGGGCGGGGCCGGCCAGGCCTCGCCCCTCCCGGTCTGCATCGCAGGGTCTCTGCACTCACAAGGGGAGGAGGGCAAATCTCAGAGGTCAATTTCAAATTTCAGGTTTCAAATTTCAAAAAGTATCTGAAGAACTTTTCGTCTGGTCGTACCCACACCCACGCACTCACTCCTTATCCCCTTCCCCCTCGTCGCTCTCTTTCAGTTCACACCCGAACTCGTCCTCCTGGTCCCGGTGGAAATTGCAGCCGTGTTCGAGGGAATCCTTCAGGGCCGCGCGGGCCCGGTGGAGCCTTATCTTGACGTTATCCAGGGACAGGCCGAGGATGTCGGCGATCTCGGCGTTGGTGAAACCCTCGAGGTCTTTGAGGATCAGGGGGGCTCGGTATTCCTCCGGAAGACCGTCGATGAAGCTGCGTATTCACGTGTTCATCTCTTTGCGGACGGTGATGCGCTCCAGGGAGGCCGGCGGCGGCGCGGCGACCCACGGCGTCACCGACAGATCCCGCTCCCCCGCCGTCACGGTGACCGCGTCGGCCTTGTGGGCCGCGCTGCGCAGCCGGTCGCGGGCGACGTTGGTGGCGATGCTGTAGATCCAGGTGGATAGGCTGGCCTCGCCCCGGAACCGCTCCAGGCCCTGGCTGACCTTGACCATGGTCTCCTGCGTCAGGTCCTCGGCGTCCCTCTCCCCCGTCAGCCTGGTGAAGTACCTGTGGAGCTTGGGCGCAAACTCCGTGTAGATCTTCTGGAATTCAAGGGTTTCCTCAGACATTTCATGACCCTCCGGCTTGCGGCACCCCAAGCAACAGTGGAGAGTCTATCGTATTCGCCGGACC
Source organism: bacterium (assembly GCA_020352595.1). Lineage (GTDB taxonomy): Bacteria > BMS3Abin14 > BMS3Abin14 > BMS3Abin14 > BMS3Abin14. Next base: position 968,591 of record CP070682.1, read on the forward strand.
ATGGCAAACGAAGGGAAGTCCAGACTCCAGACTCTAGACACTGCCTTTCCCCCTCCCCCGTATCCTTTCCCGCTCCCTTTCCGTCTATACAGGCAAAGGAGGTGAAAACCATGAGTTCATTGGAGACACAGGCAGGAAAGTTCGGTGTGACGACCAGGGCCCTGGCGGGCTTCTGTCACCGGTGCGGCGTGTGCGCCTGGGCCAACAGGGACCCGGAGTCCCGGCTGGGCAGGGTGATGAAGTGGCACCGCGGGTGGTGCCCCGCCTGGGCCGCCCACACGAAGGTCTACGGGCTCAAGGACCTTTCAGCGTAGGACCCTTCGATCACAGCCAGAGGAGGCGGTAACAATGACGCGATCTGAAAACAGGAAAACGGGTTTTGCCGGCTGCTGCGGACAGGACTTCAAGGCCCCTGAGGGCCGAGACGCGCAGATGTCCCGGATCATGGAAATGTGCTGCGGACAGGACGGCTCCTTCGACTGCTCCAGGATGATGGAGATGTTCAGGGGCGAGGACGGTTCCTTTGACGTCAGCCGCATGATGGAGATGATGAAGGCGATGACGGAAAAATAGAGACCGGGGTCGGGATCCGGGTTTTTTCGCATCTGCCATGAAGCGCACGATCACAGGAGGGTTTGGAAATGAACGGACAGGCGTATTACTGGGGATTTGGCTACTGGTGGATCTTTCCCCTGGTGATGATGTTCTTCTGCTTCCTCTTCATGAGGGGGTGCCGCCGCAGGTGGAGTTGGGGGACCGGCTCCTTCTGGGGCCCGGGGGAGTCGGCCATGGACATCCTCGACAAGCGGTTTGCCAGGGGCGAGATCGATCAGCAGGAATACGAGGAGAGGAAAAGGACCCTGGAATCTGATATCCCGAATCCGGAGCCCGGGAGCTAGATCCTGGTTCCCTTTTTGGAGGTGAGACCAATGCCGATCCATTTTGAGGACGTCGATGTGGTTTCC
>CP070682.1:969655-977028 GCA_020352595.1 bacterium
AACTTCAACATCTCGGTGGGGCTGACGGAGGAGTTCATGAAGGCCGTGGCCGAGGACGATGAGTATCCCCTCGTCAACCCCAGGACGGGAGAGGCGGTGGAGAACCTGAGGGCGCGGGAGGTCTTCCACCTCATCGTCGAGAAGGCCCACCAGAACGGGGAGCCGGGCATCATCTTCCTCGACCGCGTCAACAGGGACAACCCGACACCCGAACTGGGCGAGATCGAGAGCACCAACCCCTGCGGCGAGCAGCCCCTCCTCCCCTACGAGTCGTGCAACCTGGGTTCCATCAACCTGGCCATGATGCTCAAGTACGAGGGCAAGCGCGTCTCCATCGACTACGACAAGCTCGCATACGTCATCCACCACTCGGTGCGGTTTCTAGACAACGTCATCGAGGTGAACCGTTATCCCCTCGAGGAGATCGAGGAGATGACCAAGAGGAACCGGAAGATCGGCCTCGGCATCATGGGCTGGGCCGACCTCCTTTTCCGCCTCGGGATCCCCTACAACTCGGAGGAGGCGGTGGCCCTGGCCGAGAAGATCATGGGATTCGTCCACGCGAAGGGTGTCGAGGCCTCCCAGAAGCTGGCCGCCGAGCGGGGGGCTTTCCCCTCCTACGAGGGCAGCGCCCTGGACCTCCCCGGCCGCCCGCCCATGAGGAACGCCACCGTGACCACCATCGCGCCGACGGGGACCATAAGCATCATCGCCAACACCACCAGCGGCATCGAGCCCCTCTTCGCCGTGGCCTTCCAGAGGAACGTCCTCGACAACCAGAGACTGGTGGAGGTGCACCCCTATTTCAAGGAGGTTGCCAGGCGGGAAGGGTTCTACAGCGAGGAACTCATGGCCACCATCGCCGAGGAGGGGTCCATCCAGCACATCTCCGGCATCCCGGACTGGGTCAAGAGGGTCTTCGTGACCGCCCACGACATCAGCCCGGAGTGGCACATCCGCATGCAGGCCGCCTTCCAGAAGGCCACCGACAACGCCGTGTCCAAGACGGTCAACTTCCCCAGGGAGGCCACGAAAAAGGACATCGAGGAGGTCTACCTGCTGGCCTACGAGCTCGGCTGCAAGGGGGTCACGGTGTACCGCGACGGCAGCAGGGACGAGCAGGTCCTGTCCTTCGGAAAGACCGGCGGTGCGGCGGAGGCCCTGGAGGCAGAGGGCCTGGTTATGCCCGCCCCGCGCCCCAGGCCTTCCATGACCCAGGGCATGACCATCAAGATGAAGACGGGGTGCGGCAACCTCTACGTCACCATCAACGAGGACGAGAAGGGGCTGTGCGAGGTTTTCACCCAGATGGGCAAGGCCGGCGGCTGCGCGGCCTCCCAGTCCGAGTCGGTGAGCCGCATGATCTCCCTGGCCCTGAGGTCGGGCATCGAGGTGGACGCCATCCTGAAGCAGCTTTCCGGCATCCGCTGTCCGGCCCCGCTCTGGCAGAACGGGGAGATGATCCTCTCCTGCTCCGACGCCATCGCCAAGGCCATGAGGCAGTACATGGAGATCCGCCGGGAGAGGGGCGATGAGCCCCCCAAGGTCCTGGAGTTCCCCAAGGGCGCCAGGAGGCAGGGCGACATGGACGAGTTCATCGCCTCGGTGGGCCGCCAGTGCCCGGACTGCAGCGGTACCCTGGAGTTCGCCGAGGGCTGCGCCACGTGCCATTCCTGCGGCTACACCAAGTGCGGTTAGAAGACAGTCCGTCGTTCAGGGTACAGGGCAAGGGACAAGAATGACCCTGTGGCCGCCGGCCCGCGCATCACGCATGCCCTCAAGGGCCCCCCGCCAGTGTCGGTTCCTCCCGTTTTTTCCCGCGCACGGTGCCCGGTTTCAGCCCCTGCATTCAGATTCCGGTTGACTTTTGGAGGGGAGGGCGGTATGCAACCCCTGTTTGCATGGCTCGTTCTGTCCAATAATCCATGAAGGAGGTGACCACCTTGGCTTACGTAATCACGGAAGAGTGCACGGCATGTGGAAGCTGCCTCGACGAGTGTCCTGTGGAGGCCATCAGCGAGGGGGACATCTACGTCATCGACGCGGAACTTTGCACAGACTGTGGCGACTGTGCCGCCGTGTGTCCGGTGGAGTGCATCCTGCCCGGCGAATAGCCGGCAGCGCGGCGCAAGCGATACCCGAAAAAAAGGGCGGCCCTGTGGCCGCCCTTTTTCATTGCCGACATCCAGCCGGCTCCGAGCTCATCACCCACCGCCGTAGGTGATGCCGCACGAGAGCAGTTCGGCCCCGGTGAGCTTGCGTCCCTTCTCCATGTCCCCTTCGCACGAGGGGCAGGAGATGGGGAGATGCTCCTCCTTGTCCGAGATCATCTGGGCATAATGGATGCCGCAGTCCGGGCACGTGAGCTCGTAGATGGAATAGGTGGTCATGATCTGTCTTCCCGTCCTTCCGGCTGGTGTGGATGCGTTCCCTCAGGTGTTCTGCTCGACGATCTTCTTGATCTCGGCGGGGTTGGCGCCAATGACCTGGTCCACCACCTGACCGCCCTTGAAGAGCATCACGGTGGGAATGCTCCGGATGCCGTACCTGTTGGTGGTGTTGGTGTTCTCCTCGACGTTGAACTTGCCGACCTTGATCTTGGATCCATAGCTGTCCGCGATCTCGTCGATCAACGGGGCGATGACCCGGCAGGGCGCGCACCAGGCGGCCCAGAAATCGACCAGCACGGGACGATCGGATTTGAGAACCTCTTCCTCGAAATTGGCGTCTGTGAATTGGGTTACGTTCTTGCTCTCGGCCATCGTCCTCCTCCTTGGGGTCGCTGCCAAATGAGTTGTGTTGGAATTATGTTAGTGATAGTAACCCTGAGTTGAGGGCCTGTCAACGATTAAATTTGAATATTAGAAAATAATAATATAATAGGAGGTATTTCTGGTCCTTTTGCCACCCACCGTCAGTCGGGAGAAGCTAAGAACCATCCGCTCCCTGGCCTCGGCGAAGATCCGGAGGCGGAGGGAACTCTGTCTCGTGGAGGGCGAGAGGGCCCTTGAGGAGGCCGGGAGGGCCGGCCTCCTGAGGTACCTGGTCCTGGGCGTCGGGCCGGAAGGTCCCGGAGCGGGGGAAGGGGGAGGTCCCGTTAAGGCGGATGTGCCGGTCTTCTCCCTGGACAGGGGTTCCCTCGACGAGTTGAGCGGCGTCAGGTCCGGCACGGGTGTGCTGGGGGTGGCGCAGATCCCTCCCCCCGGCCGGTGGGAAGATCTGCCTGCGTCGCAGCCCGGACTGCCTCTCCTCTTCCTGGACGGTCTGCAGGAGCCGGGCAACGTGGGGGCCCTGATCCGGACCGCCTGGGCCCTGGGTTTTGCCGGGGTGCTCCTCGGGGAGGGGACGGCTGATCCCTTCAGCGCCAAGGCGGTCCGCTCCTCCGCGGGCGCCGTGTTCCACCTGCCCCTTTTCGAAGGTATGGGGCTCTCGCAGATGGACGGACTGCTGTCGGCAGGCTACACCCTCTTCCTCGCCGAGGCGGGCGGCGAGGACTACCGCCGCACCCGCTTCCCCGCCCGATCCATCCTGGCACTGGGCAACGAGGCGAGGGGCTTCTCCACCTGGATCACGGGCCTCGGCCGCAGCATTGGCGTGCCCATGGCACCCGGTGCGGACTCCCTCAACGTGGTGGTGGCGGGGGGGATCATCGCGGCGCAAATGACAGCCGCACCCGGACGCGGGGAAGGGGAGGGTGGGTGATTCAGATCTCAGATATCAAATCTCAGAGATCAGATCACAGATCTCAGATCCCAGATATCAGGCCTTGCCGGGCCGTGGCCCTGAACACTCCCCGTGTAATGTGAGATCGTGGGATCACAGTTACAGTGATCCCACGATCTCCGCCAGGGCCTGGGCGGATCTCTCCACGATGAGGCGCCCCTTCTCCCCGTCGGCCGCCCTGGGGTTGCCCCAGACGCCACCCGGCCAGTACCTCTCCGGGTCCGGGACGACCCTCCCCACAGGCAGCTCCGGGTACTCCTCGGGAGGCGCCTCGCCCACGGAGCCGGGGTGCAGGAAGAGCATCCGGGAGGTCTCGATCTCACCGGCGTGGCCGTCCCGGGGCGTCTGGAGCAGGTCACCCGAGACCTCCCGGACGAGGTCGAGGTCACAGATGACGGCGATCTTCAGGTCCGGATCCTCGAGGACACAACCTTCCGCCGCCTCCCTCAGGGAGGCCATGTGTATGCGGCCCGCGTGTCCCGAAAAGAGGACGATCCTGGAAAACCCCTGACCGCGCAGGGACCGGACGATGTCCCCGGCCACGGCACGCAGCGCGGCGGGCGAGAGAGTCACCGTCCCCGGGTGGTTGCGCGTGCTGCTGCACTGGCCGTAGTGGACGGGCGGAGCCACGAGGGCGGGTGTCAGGTTCGCCGCCAGGACCGCCACTCCGTAGGCCTGGAGGGTGTCCGTGGAAAGGGGCAGGTGCGGTCCGTGCTGCTCGACGGTGCCGAAGGGGACGATGACGGGCGTCCCCTTCCCCTTCTCAACCCTGATCTCCTCCATGGTCATCCACATCATCTCCATGACCTTCTCCTTTCGCGCGGTTGCCTCGGGTCGCGAGACAATATACCATGGAATGGGAGCTCGGTAGCCAGCGGCTGATCCTGAGCCGTGAAGACGGCTCCGGCAGGGCGCCGCACACCGTCAGGCGGTCCCTGCGAGGAGGACAGAGTTTTGAAGCCGAAGACCGGACAGGCCGGTCCTCGGTCGCCAACCCCCGCCGACAGCAGGTAACCCCAATGACTCAGACGACCATCCGGGAAAGGCTGGACTCTAGCCGCGGCATGCTGTTCGACCTGGACAACACCCTCTACCCCAGGGAGAAGGGTGTGTTCGACCGGGTCAACGAGAGGATCAACCAGTTCGTGGCCGGCGTGGCCGCCTGCGGGCCGGACGAGGTCCGCACCCTGCGGCGTGACTTCATACGGCGGTACGGGACCACCCTCGGCGGCCTGATGCGCCATCACGGTGTGGATCCGGACGAATACCTCGCCTACGTCCACCAGGTGCCGGTGGAGGAGATGCTGGGGCCCGATCCGGCCCTGAGAACTTTCCTGGAGAGCATCCGCCTGCCCAAGGTGATCTTCACCAACGCCTCGGCCGGCCATGCCGAGAGGGTGCTCAGGGCCCTGGACGCGGACAGCCTCTTCGACGGCGTGTGCGACCTCGCGTCCACAGGCTACCTCGGCAAACCACACCTGGAGGCCTTCCGGGCCGCCGCGGCCCTTCTCTCCTGCCCCCTGGAGAGACTGATCTTTTTAGACGACGTACCCGAGAACATCGAGGCGGGGGCCCGCTTCGGCGCCCTGACCGTGCACGTCGGGGACGGATCCGACGGCCCGGGGCATCTGAAGGTCCGGCAGGTGGTGGACCTGGGACGAAGCCTTGGCGGGGTCCCGTGGTACGGGTCGAAAAAGGGATCTCCCGGGGTCTGAGCCGCAAGCCCCCTGCCGGGTGCAGTGCCCGGCCTCGTTAAAGGCAGAGGGTCGCGGTTGCCGCCAGTCCCATGGTGGTTATATTGTCACGCATGAGGTCGACCAACTCCGGACTTTTCATTCAAGGCTGGTGACGAGATGACGCGTACCCCGTTCATGCCGCGCGGCCCCGTGCTTACGGTGGCCGCGGCTGCTCTCCTTCTCCTTTCCTCCTTCACCTGTTTCCTTTCCCCTGCCGCCGCGTTCGTGGATCGCGGCGAGGTCCTGTCGCGGACGCTGCCCAGCGGCATGGAAGTCCTCGTGCGCGAGGAGCCGGCCCAGAAGGTGGTGGAACTGCAGGTCTGGGTGGGTGTGGGCAGCAGGGACGAGCCCGCGGGCAGGGAGGGCATCGCCCACCTGTTCGAGCACATGCTTTTCAAGGGGACCGTGAAGCGTGGCGTAGGGGAGATCGCCCGGACGGTGGAGGCCTCGGGGGGGGACATCAACGCCTACACGTCCATGGATCACACGGTGTATCACATCACCATAGCCAGGGAGTTTTTCCAGACGGCCGTGGACATCCTGGCGGACGCGGTCCTCAACTCCACCTTCGACGCGGAGGAACTGGAGAAGGAGAAGCTCGTCGTCATCGAGGAGATCCACCGCGGCAGGGACAACCCCTCGAGGGTCTTCAACGAGGAGCTTTTCAAGGCCGCCTTCACGGTTCACCCCTACGGCAGGACCGTCATCGGGACGCCGGAGTCGGTGAGCAGCGTCACCAGGCAGGACATGGTGGATTTCCACCGCGCCTGGTACGTTCCGGGGAACATGAAGCTCGTGGCGGTGGGCGGCGTCGGCGCCGACCAGGTGTTCGAGGCTGCCGGCAGGCTCTTCGACGTCCCAGCGGCGGAGGGCGCCGTCAGGACCGTGGTCAGAGAGCCGGAACAGGGATCCATGAGGTCCTTCAGCGTTGTCCTGGATTCGGAGCCGGCCAGGCTGGCCCTGGCCTTTCCCATCGGCAGCCTCACGGACCCCGAGACACCGGTCCTGGACCTCGCCGCGGCCATCCTGGGCAGCGGCGGCAGCTCACGCCTCACGGCCCGCCTGAGGGACAGCGGCCTCGTGCACAGTGCCTGGTCCTACGCCTACACACCCGTGGACCCGGGCATCTTCGTTCTCGGGGCCACCACCGCCCAGGAGAGGGTGCCCCAGGCGCTGGAGGGCCTGCTCCGTGAAGTGGCAAGGCTGCAGAGCGAGCCGGTGAGCGAGCAGGAACTGGACCGGGCCCGGGATCAGATCCTCAGCGACAAGATCTTCTCCAAGGAGACCGTGGAGGGCCAGGCGCGGGAGATAGGCTACGTGGCCCTGACCCTCGGGGACCTGGATTTCAACGACAAGTATTACTCGCGTCTGCAGTCCGTGGAGCCGTCCGACATCCTCGAGGTGGCCAGGCGCGTCTTCAGGCCCGAGAGGGCCACCGTGGGGTTCCTGGCGAAGGGGCCGGAATTTACGCCGGACGAGGAGAAGGTCAACGCCCTCCTGGAAGGGACCCTGATGTCAGGCAGGAAGGCCGAAAAGGGGGAGGGCGAGGCCGTGTACCGCAGCGTCCTGCCCAACGGCGTCACCCTCCTCGTCCGGGAGGACCACAGGCTGCCCATAGTGGCGGCGCGGGTGGGCTTCCTGGGCGGGTCGAGGTACGAGACAGCAGACAGCCAGGGGATCTTCAACCTCCTGGCCCACCTCCTCACCCGGGGGACGCGGAAGCGCACCGCCCTCGAGATGGCCGAGACCCTCGACGGCATGTCGGCCTCTCTGGGCGGTTTTTCCGGCAGGAACAGCTTCGGGGTCACGGGCGTCTTCCTGAGCAACGATGCCTCCGAGGGCTTCTCCCTGATGAGAGAGGTCCTCACCGAATCCACCTTCCCGGAGGAGGAGGTGGCCCTTTTCAGGGAGCGG
>CP070682.1:977128-981258 GCA_020352595.1 bacterium
CAGGATCAAGGTGCGCTGGAAGGCCAGGGCCGGCAGCGCTCTCCGCGTCCCCCTGGTGGAGGTGGACGCCCACAACATCGTGCCCTGCTGGACCGCCTCGGGGAAGGGGGAGTACGCCGCCTACACATTCCGGCCCAGGATCCTGAGCAGGCTCGAAAGGTTCCTCGTTCCCTTTCCCCGGCTGAGGGCCCACCCCTTCCCGTGGCCCGGAAAGGTCCCGGGGGTGGATTGGGGCGGTGTCCTCCGGGGCCTGAAGATCGACCGGGGCGTGGGGGAGGTCCGGTGGATCAGGCCCGGTGAGAGGGCCGCCCGGAGGGCGCTCAAGCGTTTCCTGCAAGGCGGGCTGGACCTTTACGCGGAGAGGAGGAACGACCCATCCGGCGGCGGGCAGTCGGACCTTTCACCCTACCTTCACTTCGGTCAACTGTCCGCGCAGCGTGTGGCCCTGGAAGTCAGGAACAGCGGAGGAGACCCGCATTCGGTGTCGGCATTTCTCGAAGAGCTCATCGTCCGCCGGGAGCTGGCCGACAACTTCTGCTTCTACAACCAGGCCTACGACAGCGTCGAGGCTTTCCCGGACTGGGCCAGAAAGACCCTCCATGAGGCAAGGAGGGATCCGAGGCCCTACCTGTACCGTTTTGCCGACCTGGAGGGCGCCCGCACCCATGATCCTCTGTGGAACGCGGCCCAGAGACAGATGGTAGTTGCCGGCAAGATGCACGGCTACATGCGCATGTACTGGGCGAAGAAGATCCTGGAATGGACGCCGTCCCCCGAAGAGGCGCTGGAGACGGCCATCGCCCTCAACGACCGGTATGAACTCGACGGGCGGGATCCCAATGGTTACGCGGGCGTGGCGTGGTCCATCGGCGGCGTTCACGACAGGGCTTGGGGACGCAGGCCCGTCTTCGGCAAGATCCGGTACATGAGTGACAGGGGCATCCAGTCCAAATTCGACGTGGGGTCCTATCTCGAAGCCTGGGGACCGTCGCCCGGGAGAGAGGAGTAGACCATGAGCGCTTTCCTGAGAAGGTTGTCGGTCCTTTTCGCTGCGGGGGCCGTCGGGGGTCTCGTCAACAGCCTTTCTCTGTGGATCCTGGGAAAACTGGGTGTGACAACTTCCCTGGGAGTAAAGCTGGCGCCGGCCCTGACGCCTCCCTGGCTCTACCCGCGCCTCGTGTGGGGCGGCATTTGGGGAGCCCTCTTCCTCATCCCCCTGTTCAGGAGGTCCCCCTTCAAGAGAGGCCTGCTGTACAGTCTCGGTCCCACGGCGGTGCAGCTCTTCGTCGTCTTCCCGTACAAGGCCCAGAAGGGGACCTTCGGCCTTGACCTGGGCGCCCTGACACCCCTTTTCGTCATCGTCCTCAACGCCATATGGGGCATCGCGGCGGCCTACTGGCTGGGGATCATAGGGGAGGAGTGAAGGAAGTCCAGGGTCCGGGGCGGAGAGTTCACGGGAAATGATCTTTCAGCACCCGGCACCCGGTTCTTTGCCCTTCGCTCCTAGATCTTCGTCCACCTGCACAGCGTCCTGTCCAGGACCTCCACGAACTCGTACAGCACAGCGCCGAGAAGGCCCATCCCCACGATACCGGCGTACATGCTCTCGTAATCCAGGCGGCTCCAGGCGTCCAGGATGAAGTACCCCAGTCCGGTGCTGGTGGCGAAGGACTCCACGAAGAAGAGGACGGCGATGGCCGTGCCGATGCCGATGCGCAGGCTGGTCAGGATCTTGGGCAGGACGGCCGGCAGCACCAGGTGGAAAGCCTTCTGCAGCCTTCCGGCCCCGAGACTGCGCATGGACAGGATGTATTCCCTGGGGATCTCCCTGGCCGCGTCCCGGGTGGTAACCAGGATCTGGAAGAAGAGGATGAAGGCGATGAGGAAGATCCTGGACCCGTCGCCGATGCCGAAGAGCAGGAGGACCAGGGGCAGAAAGGCTATCTTGGGGATGGGATATATGAGGTATACCAGGGGCGACAGCAGGGCGTCCGTCCTCCGCATCCGGCCCATGGCGATACCCCAGGGGACGGCTGTTACCAGTGCCAGCGCCAGGCTCACCAGCACCCTGTAGGCGGAGACGGCGAAGTGGATCCCCAGGGGGCCGCGCACCTGCCGGGCGAAGGAGACGAGTACGCTGGCCGGGCCCGGGAGGGCCTCGGTGTTCAGGGCTGTGGCGGCAACCTGCCACCCCGCCGCCAGGGCCACAGCAGCCAGAGTGTAGGGCTGAGCCGCTGATCTCATGGGCTTCACCGGGAACCCTCCATGAGACGCCGGATCCCGCTGCACATTAGGTGGAACGACTCCGAAAGCCGATACCGCGGGTCGCCCATTTCCGGGTTTTCCAGGATGCCGAGCACCCTGCCGGGCCGGGGCGAGAGGACGACGATGCGGTTTCCCAGAAAAGCGGCTTCCTCGATGCTGTGGGTGACCAGCACGGAGGTGAAGGAGCGCTCCTTCCAGAGGCCGAGGAACAGCTCCTGCAGGGACTCGCGTGTCATGGCGTCCAGGGCCGAAAAGGGTTCGTCCATGAGAAGGAGGTCCGGGTCCGTGGCCAGGGACCTTGCTATGGCCACGCGCTGCCTCTGGCCGCCAGAAAGCTGCGCGGGATAGCTCCTCCTGACGTCCCAGATCCCCATCTTCTCCATGAGCGTCCGGGTGGTTCCCATGACCTTTTCCCTCGCCGCACCCCGGATGCCAAGGCCCAGGGACGCGTTGGCCAAGGCGTTTTTCCAGGGAAAGAGCCCGTGCTGCTGGAGGATGAGGCTTGTCTGGCGGCGGACCCCCGAAAGGGGTCGGCCGTCGAGGATTACCTGTCCCGACGCCGGTTCCAGGAGCCCCGCCAGAAGGTAGAGCAGAGAGGTCTTACCGCAGCCCGTGGGACCGATGATGACGCACGAAGTGCCCCTTTCGATGGCAAGGTCGACGCCTGCCAGGGCCTCGTGGATCCCGGCATCCGTCCGGTAGGTAACGATGATCTTTTCCAGTCTTATCAAGGGGACCTCGGAAAACGAGAGATGAGAGATAAGAGATAAGTTCTAAATGCCAGGCTCCAAGTGTCCGGTTCCAGGTGTCGGGTTCCTGGTAACAGGTGCCGGGAATGATCGCTGCGTCATGGTCTCACTTCCCGGCCGCCAGATCCACGTTGATGGTGTTGATCCCCTCCACGACCTCGGCCATGACCTCCCGGCGCACCCCCATGGCGTCGTTGACGAGGATGAGGGGGTGGGTGCCGACGGGGATGTCCCGAAGGACGAGGGGTGTCTCGCCCGCCGCTTCGCCGCGGAACCTCACCGTCGCCCAGGGCACGGCGCTGATCCGCAACGTGCCGGTGGGCAGGGGCGAGAGGCTCACAGTGTAAGACCCCCGTGTGCCCTCGGGAATGGAAAAGGATCTCGGTTCATAGCCGTACAGGCGCGCCTCCAGGTCGGGGGAGACCGTTCCCTGCCCGGGCGTGACCTCGACAGGGGCCTTTCCCAGGCGGACCCCGTCCGCCGTGATCTCCGCCCCGGGCGGATGGGTCCTGACAGTGAGCGTCGTGACCGGGACCATGGGGCTGGACCCTGCCGGTGCAGCCGGCGCCTCCGCCACCGCGGCGGGTCGCGCACTCATGGGCGGTGGTTCGGGTCCCCGGGTCCCCATGAAAAGGATAAGGAAAGCCGCGGCCACGGCCAGCGCCACGCCCGGCATCAGGGCGCCCGGGAGCTTCGTCCGCCTCAGCGTGGCCGCGGTGGGTTCCTCCGTCTCCCGGGGGCTCCTGCCGGCGGTGTCCGCTGTGATCCGCCGGCCCAGGGTCCGCGGCGCGGCGGGGTCCAGGTGTTCCTGGAAGGCCTCGGCCACAAGGCGTGCGGTTTCGGGACGATCCCCGGGCAGAAGGGCCAGGAGGGACTCCACCATCCTCGCGATGGGCAGCGGGACATCGGGGGCGGATTCCCGCAGAGGCCTGAAGGAGACCTGCTCGATGGCGCGCAGCGTGGCGGCCTCGCTCTGGCGCTGGAAGGGGTGACGGCCCGCAAGGAGGTGGTAAGCCGTTGTGCCCAGACTGAAGAGATCGCTGCGGTGGTCCAGGGGCTTTCCCTCCACCTGCTCCGGCGACATGTAGGCCAGCTTGCCCATGAGGGTGGCCGAAG
>CP070682.1:981358-984315 GCA_020352595.1 bacterium
TGACGCCCGCAAGCAGAACGGTCTGGCTGCTCATGGGGATGCCTGCGTCGGCCAGCAGGTCGCAGGCCATAACGGCCTCGGGAGTGATCTCGGCAGGATGGTTGAAGTGAACGTGCACGTATAGAGGGCGGTGGCGGGAGAGGGCGGCCGCCAGTTCGGGGGTCACCCTCTGCGGCAGGGCGGCCGGGATGCGCGTGCCCACCCGCAGGATCTCGACGTGGTCCATCCCCCGCAGCCGGCTCAGTATATCCTCGATGCAGTCGTCTTCCAGCATGAGCGGGTCCCCGCCCGAGAGCAGAACGTCCCGGATCCGCCCGTCACCCGCGATGTAGCGCAGTCCCTCCCGGACAGTCTCCGGCGTGACGCGCAGGCCGCGGCCCACCTTGCGCTTGCGCGTGCAGAAGCGGCAGGTGACGGCACACCGGTCGGAGACCAGAAAGAGGACCCTGTCCGGATACCGGTGGGTCAGGTTGGGAACAGGGGAGAAGCTCTCCTCCCCGATGGGGTCCTCGGGCAGGGAGTCGTTGAGCGGCGAGATCTCGGCGGGGTCGGGTCTCACCTGGAGGAGAAGGGGTTCCCCGGCCTCCCCGGCGAGGCGCCTGAAGTAAGGGTTCACCAGGGCCGGGTACCTGGAGATGACCACGCTGGCCTGAGCACGCGTCAGGCCGAAGGCCTCGGCGATCTCCTCCGCCTCCCTTATGCTTCCCGACATGATCTCCTTCCACCTGGCCACGGGCAGACTTTACTCCAACGAAGTCCGAATTGCCAGAAGGCGATGGGTGTGATGGAGAAAGGGGCTGAAACCCGCTCTTTTTTTTGGGTTGCTAAGGTCGAGCGGCAGGCACTATACTTTCAGTATATTGTTGTCCTGGGGTAGTAATATTGGTACTTAGCGCACGTGACTTCGCCAAACTCGAATCCCCCGAACGTAAGGCCCTCCAGAACATAGACGATTTCCTTGGTCTGGTACGCAGCTTGCGGTGGCGGAACTGCGCCGATATCGGGTGCGGCATCGGTTTTTACACGCTGCCCATGGCCGAGCAGTGGAAGAACTCGCGCAGCGTCATCGCCGTGGACCGGAGCACGCCCGCACTGGAGGAACTGGAAAAACGCATCGAGAACCTGGAACTGGGCAACGTGGAGATCAGGCAGACGGTCAGCGACCGGATCCCCATAGAGGACGCGTCCATGGACCTCGTCAACCTGGGCAACGTCTACCACGAGATCAAGGGCAGGCTCAATTTCCTCAAGGAGATCTACCGCGTGCTGAAACCCGGCGGGACGCTGCTCATCATCGACTGGGACCCCGAGGTGGATCTGGGGTTCGGTCCCCCCGCTCACCAGCGGATCTCCAGGAAGCAGATCCTCCAGGACCTGGAGTTCGGCGGTTTCAAGGATGTGAAGAACCACAGCGTCTTCGTGGGCCACTACGCCCTCACCGCCAGGCGGCCGGAGAGGAGATAGGGTTCGGAAGGGGAAAGGATAAAGGATAAAGGGTAAAGGGTAAGGGTAAAGGGGCGGCCGGCGGCCGCCCTTTCCGCTTCCGGCGGCTGCCTGCTGACCCCCGTGCCCCCTATCCTCCCCTGCCGGACAGCATGGCCTTTATCTCCCTCTCCCACTCGTGGGGCTGGTGCACCAGCCAGGCCATCTCTCCGAGGGTCTCGCTCCCTCCCCTGATCCGGAAGGTCAGCGCGGGTATGGCGTAGGACATGTCGCCGAAGGAGTCCCGGGTGCTCACGGAGGCGATGGTACCGCGCGGCAAGGTTATGGCCTTGCGCGGGAACCAGGGAAGGAAGAAGAGCTTGCTGTCGGTGAGGGCCAGCACACCGCTAGTCCTCGGGGGAAGGTTGGGCCCGGGAAAGTCGGCCCCCATGTAACTGGCGTTATCGGTGATCCTGACGATGCGCTCGCTGTGCAGGGCCTTCCTGGCCGCTTTGATGGTGCCCCTGCGCAGCAGGATGACAAGGCCCTTGATGCCCACCATCAGGGTTATCCATCCACCCACGACGACTATCGCCACTATGAAACCGGTGCTCATGGGGGGAAGATAACAGAAGCGGGCCGGGGATTCCAGAAGGGAACGGGGACCGCGGCCGGCGGGCCGCTTCAAAGGGAGCAGTTCCGTGTTCAGAGATCTTGCTCTGACACCGGTGAGAGCTGATCCGGCGTCTCGTGTCTGGATTCTGGTGTCTGGGGGAGAGCGCATCTCAGATCTCAAAGATTATGGGTTTGAGTATCTGGTGTCTGGTGTCTTGTCTCTCGGGGGCACCTGAAAGGACTTTAAATGAACGCACGCACCACGCACTCACGCTCTACGTCAGCACCTCATTCACTCACCCACCCATTCACCCATTCACCTTGCCCTTCCCCCTTTCCCCTCTTCGCCCTATAATGCCCCCATGCCGGAGTGGCGGAACTGGTAGACGCAGGGGACTCAAAATCCCCCGGGGGCAACCCCGTCCCGGTTCGATTCCGGGCTTCGGCACCATTCTTCACTTCCTGACGGAAGCTACAGCGCGTCATCGCTTTAAATGCAGATGAAACCACCCAGAACCTGAACTTCCGCCTTGAGCACAATGACATTCTGATTATTATCTTCTCTCGGGCTGTAAACCCCCTTCGCGACCCAGATCTGATCTCCAAGGCCTGCCACACCCACATCATCCTGTGGATGGGTTAAAGCCCTTTCCAAAGATCCTCTATCTTCCCCTGGATCGGCCGTCTTTTTGACATAATAGACTTGGGATTGCACTGCATCGGTGGTACAGGAGGAAAATATCCTGGTCATGGCCGTTAGAAGGATAAAAGAGACAGGGTAAACACTTCCGATCCGTATTCGTGCTGGAATCCGGTTCCAGCCTGCTCTCGAACAGTATTAAACGGGTGGAGACTAGTGAAATTCGGCCTTGTTATCCTTTTTCATCCAATCCTTGATTCCGGTTGTCTCTCCTGTAGAA
>CP070682.1:984415-989849 GCA_020352595.1 bacterium
ACGAGTCCTACAAGGAGGACATGGCCATCTTCCAGACTCCTTTCATCAAGTTCTGGATGGTGGTCCTCTTCGCTTTCCTGGCCGTGTTCCCCTGGATCTCCAAACCCGTCAACAGCCTCTTTAACACCAACACCCTGTACCTGATGAACCTCATCGGGATCTACATCATCGGGGCCCACGGCCTGAACATCCTCACCGGTTTCACGGGCCAGATCTCCCTGGGGCACGGCGCCTTCATGGGGGTGGGGGCCTACGCCTCGGCCATCCTCACCGTCAAGGGCGGAGTGCCTTTCTGGATCGCCCTGCCCCTTGCGGGGCTCATCACGGCCATGGTGGGCATGGTCTTCGGCATCCCGTCCCTGAGGCTCAAGGGGCTCTACCTGGCCATCGCGACCATGGCGGCCCAGTTCATCATCGAGTACGCCATGCGGAACTGGACCACCCTCACGGGCGGCAGTTCGGGCATGGTTGTCAAACCCCCCTCCTTCTTCGGCATCACCCTGAACACGGACCGCTCCTACTACTACCTGATCTATTTCTTCGTCATCCTGGCCACGCTGTATACCAAGAACCTGACGCGGACCAGGTCCGGCCGGGCCTTCGTTGCCATCCGCGACAGGTACCTGGCCGCGGAGGTCATCGGCGTCAACGTGTGGCTGTACCGCATCCTCTCCTTCGGCGTGTCCTCCTTCATGGTGGGCATCGCCGGCGGCCTCTGGGGCCACTACGTCCGGGTCGTGTCCGACGAGCATTTCGGCATCTGGCTGTCGGTCCAGTACCTGGCCATGATCATCATCGGGGGGATGGGCCACGTTCTCGGGGCCATCTACGGGGCCATCTTCATGACCCTCCTGCCCACCCTGCTGCGCGTGCCCGAACAGATGCTCACGGAGATCTGGCCCAACATCTTCGTCATCATCAGCAGCCTGCGTGAGGGGATCTTCGGCCTCATCATCATCCTGTTCCTCATCTTCGAGCCCGACGGGCTGGCGGCACGCTGGCACACCATAAAAAACTACTGGAAGCTTTGGCCTTTCTCGTATTAGTATGTGGTTTTAAATTCTCCCGCCGCTGGTGGGACGGGGTGAGGATAGAAGCGAAAGGGTCCCCGAACGGGGAAAAGTGCATTCACATGAAGGAGGAATCAAGATGAGCAAAGAGATCTACAGGTCGAGATGGGTCGTCCTGGCAGCGGCGGCGCTGATGGTGGTGTCGCTGGGAGCGCTCGGATGCCAGAAGGCCGAGCCCCCGAAGGAGGCCCCCAAGGAGCCCATTCTTATCGGCGGCATTTTCGACACCACGGGCCCGACCTCGGACGTCGGAGCCGACTACGCCACGGCCGCGGTGGACGCGGTGGAATACATCAACGCCAACGGCGGGATCAACGGGCGCGAGCTTCAGATCGAGGCCAACGACTACGCCTACAAGGTCCCGCAGGCGGTGGAGCTCTACAAGAGCTACAAGGACAAGGGGATCTTCCTCATCCAGGGCTGGGGCACCGGCGACACCAACGCCCTGAAGGAGCAGATCAACGAGGACAAGACCGTCTACATGTCGGCGTCCTACGACTCCCTGCTCAACGACCCGGCCAAGACCCCTTACAACTTCTACGTCGGCACCAGCTACGGTGACGCCATCCGCGGCGCCATGCAGTTCATCGCCGACACCTGGACCGACACGAGCCGCAAGCCGAAGGTGGTCTTCATCTATCCGGACCACCCCTACGGCAAGGCCCCCATCCCGGCCGGCAAGGCCATGGCCGAGGCCCTGGGCTTCACCATCGGCGATGACCAGTCCGTCGCCCTCAACGCCAAGGAAGCCGTCAGCCAGCTGACCAACATGAAGCAGTTCAACCCCGACTGGGCCTGGATCGGCGGCACCACCGCCAGCACGGCCGTCATCATCAAGGACGCCGCCAAGCTCGGCCTGGGCACCAAGTTCCTCATCAACGTCTGGGGCTTCGACGAGAACCTGCCAAAGCTGGCCGGTGACACGGCCAACGAGCGCGCCTACGGCATGGCCCCCTTCACCTTCTTCGGCGTGGACGTCCCCGGCATGAAGCCCATCCTGGAGATGCACCAGAAGAAGCATCCCAACGACACGCACACCGTCCGCTACATCCAGGCCTGGACCTCCATGATGGTCATGTGGGACGCCCTGAAGAAAGCTGAGACCCTGGACGGGCCCGGAATCAAGGCGGCCCTGGAAAAGGTCACCGATTTCGACACGGGCGGGCTCACGGCTGCTTCCATCACCTTCACGCCCACGGACCATCGGCCCAACACGACCCTCTTCATCTACAAGGTGGATGCCGAGGGCAAACAGGTTCCCGTCACCAAGGCCACCCTCGAGCGCAAGCCTGAGTGGTTGGGTCAGTAAAAACGAAAAAGAGCCAAGAGGAGGCGACATCAGTCGCCTCCTCTTTCATTTCGTTTTTTACTGACAGCGTCTAGAGTCTAGTGTCTAGCGTCTGGCTAGAAACCAGACACTGGAAACCGGACACTGAATAACTTCAACCATTTTCCGGATAGACCAAGATGTCAGAAGCTGCACCCAAGACCGAAAAGACCCAACCCGTTCTTTCTCTTAACAACGTTGAAGTCATTTATGATGACGTCATCCTGGTCCTCAAGGGCATGTCCCTTGAGGTCCACGAAGGGCAGATCGTCGCTCTGCTGGGCGCCAACGGGGCCGGAAAATCCACGACCCTCAAGGCCATCTCCGGCCTCCTCAAGGGAGAGGAGGGAGAGGTCACCGACGGATCCATCACCTACATGGGCGAGCGCATCGACACCATGGATCCCGAGATGAGGGTGCGCAAGGGGATCTTCCAGGTCATGGAGGGGCGTCGGGTCTTCGACGACCTGAACGTGGACGAGAACCTCATCGCTGGTGCCCACACCAGGAAGAGCCGGGCCGACGTCAAGCGCGACATGGACATGGTCTTCACCTATTTCCCCCGCCTGACCGAGAGGCGGCACACCCTGGCGGGCTACCTTTCCGGAGGCGAGCAGCAGATGCTGGCCATCGGCCGGGCCCTCATGGCCCGCCCCAGGCTCATGCTCCTCGACGAACCCTCCCTGGGACTGGCGCCCCTCCTGGTGAGGGAGATCTTCGAGATCATCAGCCGGATCAACAAGGAGGAGAAGACCACCATCCTCCTCGTGGAGCAGAACGCCAGGATAGCCCTTTCCATCGCCGACTACGGGTACATCATGGAGAACGGCAAGATCGTTCTCGACGACCCTGTGGACAAGCTCAAGGAGAACGAGGACGTCAAGGAGTTCTACCTCGGTCTTTCCAAGGTCGGCGAAAAGAAGAGCTACCGGGACGTCAAGCACTACAGGCGCAGGAAACGCTGGATCAGCTAGCGCCCGGCCGGCAGGCCGCCCCGGAAGGCACCCGACGGTGCCTTTTCTTTCGCCCGGGCAGCGATCGGGACCCCTTTCAAACCCGCCTTTCTCTCCATCCATGACATGGACCCCCCGGGCCGGGAAACTTTCCCCTCCGGGGACCCTGGATGTGGTAACCTTGGCTGTCATGAGACCGTCTTTGGCGCTGCTGCTGGCCCTCCTGCTCTTTCTTTCCATGGGGGCGAGTTCCGGCTTCGTGGGCTGCGGAATGGGTGACGGGGGCAGCGGCGCCTTCGTGGCGTGCTCCACCAGCCACGGGGGAGATGATGCGTGCGATTACATCGTCACCCTCCGGGTGACGGTCCTGCTGGCCGCCGACGCCAGCCCCGTTGACGGTGCTTCCGTTCACGTGGACACCGGTCCCCCCGACCCCCTCAACGTCAAGGTCACGGATGCCACGGGCACCGCCTTCTGGCCCGACACGGCCTTTCTCACCGGTTTTTCCGCCCGGTGCGACGGCGAGGACGTGGGTACGGTTGAGCCGTACACCGACTCCACGTCCTTTACCTTCGACGTCCTCGCCTCGGCGGACGGACTCGCTCCCGCCACGACGGCCTTTACCCTCACCCGGCGATCGAGGGACGTACACCTGACCCTTTTCATGGAACCGTGAAGGAGGCTCTTTGCCGTGATACGTGAAAGGGCGGCGACGGCCCATGCCGTATTCCCATCGCCTCGATGATGGCGTATCCTGTTACCGGCTCGTTCCCTGGAGAGGGAGGTACCCATGATCCGCAGATCCATCGCCTTAGGTTTCATCGTTTTCGGGGCTGTCCTGCTCTACCTTGGTTACGATATGACCCAGTCCGTTGTGGGTGAACTGACCCGCACCTTTTCCGGGACCTATCCCGACAAGACCATGGCGTATCTGGTGGGCGGCGGGATCCTGGTCCTTGCGGGACTGGTCCTCCTGTTCGGCAGGAAGCGCAAAGGCGGCAGGAGTTGACGGGGGGCGGCGGCGTGGCTGCCCGGGACGGGTCGCGGCGCTGGCGTAAAAATGTCTCCCGGGCCCTGTTCCTTCCCGCGTCGGTGGCGCTCCTGGTCCTGGGCTCCGCGCTCCTGGCACCTGTCGCCTCCGGAGCCCGGCAATACGAGGAACCCTCCTACATGGTGGAGGCCCCCTGGCTTGCGGCCAACCTCGGCAGGGAGGACCTCGTCATCCTGGATGCCAGGGGAGAAAAGGCCCACAGGAAGGGACACATTCCGGGGGCTGTGGCCGTGAGATGGCAGGAGTTTGCCGTCACCACAGGGCGGCCCGGGAGCCCCAAGTGGGGCGTCGCCTACAACCCCGGGGAGCTGGCATCCCGTTTCGCCCTGGCCGGCGTCGACGGCGACAAGACGGTGGTGGTGTACGCCGATCCGGTCAGGGGCTGGGGCGAGGACGGCCGGTTCGTCTGGATGCTGAGGATGCTCGGCGTGAAGAGCTCCATGTTCCTCAACGGCGGGTATCCCTGCTGGGTCAGCAGCGGCTACCCCGTGTCCCGGGAAGCCGTGAAACCCCGGCCTACCGGTTTCGCCGTCAAGGAGGGGGCCGCCGGCTTTTCCGTGGACACATCCTGGATGAGGGAGAACCTGGGAAGGGCGCACATCATAGACACCCGGACCAGGGAGGAGTTCCTGGGAGCCCGCAGGCACGGCGAGGCGAGGGGCGGGCACATCCCGGGCGCGGTGTCCATACCGCACACGTCCCTTCTCGGCGCGCAGGGCAGGTTGAAGCCGCAGGAGGAGCTCGAGGAGATCTTCTCTGAGGCCGGCATCGGCAAGTAGGACGAGATCGCCGCCTACTGCACCACCGGCATCCGCTCGGCCTTCGTGGCCATCGTCCTCAGGATGGCAGGATACGGCAGGGCGTCCAACTACGACCAGTCCTTCGTCCGCTGGGCCGCTGACAGGGGCCTGCCCCTAGAATAGGGCATTCCCCGGGGCAGGAGGACGCCGAGGCCCTCCTTGTGGCAGTGGCCCGGCCCCTAATCGTCGTCCCCGCCCTGCCCATGGAACTTCAGGGCTCTCATCACCGTCCC
>CP070682.1:989949-993635 GCA_020352595.1 bacterium
AACCGGATGAACCGGATGCACTGCCTTCCCCAGGCAACAGGCACCAGGTACCAGGTACTGTTCTTTGGCGTTCATATTGCAATTTTCCCTGCATGAACTCCCCATCCGAAATCCATCACAGGGAGATATAAACGTTTGACGTTAATAACGTCATGCGTTAATGTTGCTGAAAAGTGATACGGAGCTTTGGCGACGGCTGGACCAGGTCGGTTTTCCAGCGCGTCCGCGTAAAATCCTTTTCCGCAGAGCTGCAGCGGTCCGCCCTGCGCAAGCTTGAGATATTGAACGCCGCCACGACTCTGAACGACCTCCGGATCCCCCCTGGCAACCGCCTGGAGAAGCTGGCCGGGAACAGGCAGGGACAGTACAGCATCCGCATCAACGATCAGTTCAGGGTCTGTTTCGTTTGGAAGGAAGGTAACGCTTACAGTGTGGAGATCGCCGATTACCATTTTTGAGGGGTGTTTTTCGTCATGAAGAAGATGCCGCCCGTGCACCCGGGCGAGATCCTTAACGAAGAGTTCCTCAAGCCCCTGGGGATCAGCCAGTACCGGCTGGCCGTGGACATAAGCGTGCCCCCCCGCCGCATCAACGAGATCGTCCACGGCAAGAGGGCCGTCACGGCGGACACCGCCCTCCGGCTGGCCCGCTACTTCGGCAACTCGGAGGGGTTCTGGATGAACCTGCAGGCGCGGTACGACCTGGAGATCCAGAGGGAAAAGATCGGGGAGAAAGTTCTGAAGGAGATCCGTTCCAGGAGATAGGAGAAAGAGCATTACCAGGCGCCAGGCACCAGGTACCAGGTACCAGGTACTGTTCTTCTCTTCCCCAGGCACCAGGCCCTAAGCCCTAGGTACGGCTCTCCCCCTCCCAGGCACTAGGCACTAGGTACCAGGTACTATTCCTCACTTCACCTCCACCGTCTCCCCGGGGCGCGGGGCGATGACGGTGAACCCCTCCCTTTGCAGTGACTTGACGAAGGCCAGCGTCTGCTCCTCCTCGCCGTGGACTGCGGCGATCTTCCTGATGTTGAGGTTGGATTCCTTGAGGAACCGGAGCATCTCGGACTGGTCGGCG
Organism: bacterium; assembly: GCA_020352595.1. Classification (GTDB taxonomy): domain Bacteria; phylum BMS3Abin14; class BMS3Abin14; order BMS3Abin14; family BMS3Abin14. The sequence continues at coordinate 991,027 of CP070682.1, forward strand.
TGGGCGCTGAAGCCTCCCAGCTGGACCACCCTCGCCCTCAGGGGATATTCCTTCCCCAGGATCCTGACGGTGGGCGGCTCCCCCTCTCCTTCGATCTCCTTCCTGGTGCCCAGCTCCAGGATCCTGCGGCCCAGGGTGTTGGCCGCCATGAACCCCACGATGAGAATGGTGTGCCTGGGGTTGTGGATCTTGTACCGGAGGTGGTGCAGGATCCTGCCGCCTTCGCACATGCCCGAGGCCGAGATGACCACGTGGGGGGTCTCGTCCCGCATGAGCGCCATGGACTCCTCCACCGTGGAGACGAACTTCACGTGGGGGAACCGGAAGGGGTTCTTCCCCTGTTCGAGGAACAGCTCGTGGGTCTCGCGGTCGTAGACCTCCGGGTGCTCCGCGAAGACCCTGGTCAGCTTCTCCGCAAGGGGGCTGTCGATGTAGATGGGGACCCGGGGCGCCTCCCCCTCGTCGTAAAGTTGGTGGAAGCGGTAGATGAGCTCCTGGGTCCTGCCGAAGGCGAAGGCCGGGATCACCAGGCTTCCCCCGCGTCCCACCGTCTCGGCCAGGACCTTCCGGAGCTGCTCCTTCGTGCCGGCCACGGGGTCGTGGGACCGGTTCCCGTAGGTGCTCTCCATGATGAGGAGATCCACGTCCGTCCTCTGGTCCCTGAAGGCGAGGGTGGGGTTCCTGAGGATGGGGTTGCCGAAGCGGCCCAGGTCGCCCGTGTAGCACACCGTGTACGGCCGCCCGTTCTCGCGGGCCTCGATCATGGTGACGGCCGACCCGAGGATGTGGCCGGCGTCGTAGAAGGTGCAGGTGACGTTCTTTCCTATGGTGACCGGCTGCCGGTACGGGTAGCCGTCGAAGAACTCCAGGGACCTCCGGGCCTCCTCCACGGAGTACAGGGGCCGGACGCGCTCCATGTGGTACCGGTCCATCACCTCGTATATGGCCTCCATGTTCAGGTCGTCGCGGCCTCTCTTGAGCATCTTCCTGATGTTCTTCGCGGCCCTTTTGGACACGCGGTTGGTCCGGGGAGAGGCCTTCGCCTGGTGGAGCATGGACCGGACGGCCTTGTAGTTCAGGTACCGGGCGTCGGACTCCTGGAGGTGGGCCGAATCCAGGAGCAGGTACTCGCAGGCCGCGGCCGTGACCCGGGTGCAGACGACCCTGCCCGTGAAGTCCCGGTTCACGACGAGGGGGATGCGGCCGGAGTGGTCGATGTGGGCGTGGGACAGCACGATGGTGGTCAGGATGCCGGGGTCGAAGGGCAGGGTCCGGTTTTTAGCCTCCGTCTCCCTGCGGCGGCCCTGGAACAGGCCGCAGTCTAAAAGGATGCGGTCCGAGTCGGTGGTCAGCAGGTGCATGGATCCGGTCACCTCCCGCACGCCGCCGTGGAATGTGATGTGCATGCCCGTCACCTCCGCCTGGGGGACTTTTCCCGTAAAAATACAGCACCCGGCTCCCGGTGGATAGTACCTGAGGAAATTTGACCCCTGGGGACGTTTCTGAAAACTCAAATTTGCGGCGCGTGGAGGAAGGCGGGAGCCGCTGGTCACGGGTTGCCGGAAATTTGATATTTGAGGACCGTCCCCGATAGGAGGTATCATGTCCCCGGCGGGGGTCCGGCCCACGGATGTTCGGAGGATCTGACCCGGAGAGTTGAAAGCGGGTGCGACCCGACTGCCATGCCATCACGGGCCCGGCACCGGAAGCTCCTCGACCCGGGAGAAGGGGGATGACAGAGATGAAAGGGACGGAACTGTCCACAAAGGAAGTCGCCCGGGACCTCGCCCCCGGCGGAACCCTGCGGGCCGCCATCAATTTCGGCAACGCCGTGCTGGTCCAGCGCGGCACCGCCACCGGCGAGCCCAGGGGCGTGGCGGTGGAACTCGCCAGGGAACTGGCATCCCGCCTCGGTCTCCCCCTCGAGTACGTGTTCTACGAGGCCGCGGGGGACGTTTTCGCCGCCCTGAAAAGGGACCAATGGGACATCGCCTTCCTTGCCAGCGACCCGAAACGGGCCACCGAGATCGCTTTTACCGAGCCCTACGTTGTCATAGAGGGCAGCTTCCTGGTGCCTCGTGACTCTCCCTTGAGGACCAACGAGGAGCTCGATCAACCGGGCATCCGCATAGCCGTCGGCGCCAACGCGGCTTACGACCTCTACCTCTCGCGCACCCTGCGGCACGCGGAACTCGTCCGCGCTCCCACGACTCCCGGGGCCGTGGACCTCTTCCTCGAGAAGAACCTGGAGGCCGCGGCCGGGGTGAGATACGGCCTGAAGAAGGTCGCCGACGCAAACCATGGGGTTCGCCTCATCGACGGTCATTTCATGCTGATATGGCAGGCCATGGGTGTTCCCAAGGGCAGGACGCTCGGGAAAAGGTACCTGGATCTTTTTATCAGGGAGATGCTCGCCAGCGGGTTTGTCCGGCGCAAGCTCGATGAGAACGGCCAGCCGGACGTGACTGTGGCCCCCGTGTCCGCGTAGCAGAGCGTAGCAGAGCGGGGCCAGGGCGTGAATCGAGGCGTGCTGACCGGGGTTTTTGAAGATGTTAAGACTCACCATCTGATCTGCGGGCGTCCCTGAGACCCCCTTCCTTGCCCCTCAA
>CP070682.1:993735-1002700 GCA_020352595.1 bacterium
TACACCGAGGGGGAGGCCTCGGCCACCGACGTCACCGACGCGGTGACCTCCCTCACGCGGGCCAGGACCCACCACTGGGCCGCCCTCTACGACAGGCGCCGCGCCGAGGCCCGGCTGCTTTACGCGGGAGGCGTGGACATCGCTCCTGCCTACGCGGCCCTGGAGGAGAGAACAACTGAAGCATCGCCCCCCGCCGGTGGGGCAGCAGGAGAACACCCATGACAGAGGAAACCGCAAAGCCTGATCGCCGCCGCAAGAGAAAAGCCTTCGCCGTGGCCGGAACCGTCGTGCTCCTGGGACTGACGGCCCTCGTTGCCTACCGGGTCTATGCGAGGACCCACGTCTCCACCGACGACGCCTTCGTCGAAGGGTCGGTGCACCTTGTGGCACCGAGGGTGGCGGGGACCGTCAGTGAGGTCCTCGTCATCGACAACCAGGCGGTGAAGACAGACCAGGTGCTGGTGAGACTGGACCCGGAGCCACTCCAGCAGGCCATGGCCGAGGCTGAGGCGTCCCTCCGGTCGGAGCAGGCCCGGCTGGCGGAAACCCAGGCCCAGGTCACGGCCCAGGACAAAAGGGTAGCGGCCGCAAAGGCATCCCTGGAGAGGACAAGAAACTCGGAGGAGGAGCTTTCGGCGGCCGTATCGGCCAGGCGGGCCGAGGTGCAGGCCAGGACCGCCTCCCTGGACCAGGCCAGGATGGACCTGTCCCGCGCCCAGAAGCTCGCCGACCAGGAAGTGATCCCCAGGACACGCCACGACAGAGCCCGGACCGCCTTCGAGATGGAATCCGCCTCCCTGGCCGCGGCGGAGGAACTCAGGCGCCAGGCGGAAGCGGCCCTGCGCTCCCACAAGAGCAACGTGGCCCAGGCAGCCGCACATCTCAAGGCCGAGGAGGCGGCCCTTGAAAGGGCCAGGGCATCCCTCGAAACCCAGAAGGAGCAGATCGCCCGGAGGCAGGCCCAGGCGGACCAGGCCCGGCTGCGCCTCTCCTACACGGCGGTCCTGGCCCCCGCGGACGGCTTCGTCACCCGCATGTCCGCCGAGGTGGGCAACACCGTCCAGGCGGGACAGCCGCTTCTGAGCCTCGTCGGCCTGGATGACGCCCACGTGGTGGCCAACTACAAGGAGACCAAGATCGGCCGGATACGGCCCGGGCAGAAGGTGACCATCAGGCTCGACGCCTACCCGGGGCGCAAGTTCAGGGGGACCGTGGACAGCCTCATGGCCGGAACCGGTTCTGCCTTCTCCCTCTTCCCCCCGGAGAACGCCAGCGGGAACTACGTCAAGGTGGTGCAGAGGGTGCCCATCAAGATCCTCTTCGACGATCCCGAAGAGGTCCGTCCCCTGCTCCGGGTGGGGATGTCGGTGGTTCCGACTATCCTGGTGAAATAGGGACAAACAGGTCGAAGCGCGAGAAGAGAAGAACTTGAGAGAAAGACCATTTCTTCGTCCCGCGCTGCCTGGTCTTCACTCCGAGGACTTATGAGCGCCCCTCCCGAACGAAACGTCAACAAGTGGATCGTGGCCCTTACGGTCATGTTACCCACACTCATAGAGATCATCGACACCTCCATCGTCAACGTGTCCCTCGACCACATCCGGGGGTCGCTCTCCGCAGGGATGAACGAGGCCACCTGGGCCATCAGTTCCTACCTGCTCTCCAACGCCATCGTCATCCCCATGTCGGGCTGGTTCTCCCGCCTTTTCGGCAGGAAGAGATACCAGATGGGCTCCATCGCCCTGTTCACCATCAGCAGCTTCCTGTGCGGTTCGGCCTGGAGCCTGGAGAGCCTTATCTTCTTCCGGATCGTGCAGGGGCTGGCAGGGGGCGGGCTCGTACCGGTGAGCCAGGCCATCCTCCTGGAGGCCTTTCCCCGGAAGGAGCACGGCATGGCCATGGCCCTCTTCGGAGTGGGCGCCATGTTCGGACCCATCATGGGTCCACTCCTGGGAGGAGTGATCACGGACTCGTGGTCCTGGCGCTGGATCTTCTACATCAACATCCCCATCGGCGCCCTGGCCATATTCCTGAGCTTCCTGTTCATCCACGACCCTCCCTACATGCGCCGGCGCAGGATGGGCATCGACTACGCGGGATTCGCCCTGCTGGCCGTGGGTCTCGGTTCCCTCCAGTACGTCCTGGACACGGGTCAGCGCTCCGACTGGTTCGGGTCCGAGACCATCGTCACCTTCACCCTCATCGCCGCCGTGGCAATCCTCTTTTTCATCATCAACGAGCGGTACCACGAGCACCCCATCGTCAACCTGAGGCTGTTCAGGGACCGGAGCTTCACCAGCGGCTGTATCGTCATGTTCTTTGTCTTCTTCAACCTCTTCGGCAGCATCGTGCTCCTGCCCATCTTCCTGCAGGTGCTCATGGGGTACACATCCTTCCAGGCCGGCCTCGTCCTGGGCCCCGGTGGGCTGGCCTCCCTCTTCACAATGCCCATCGTGGGAAAGCTCGTCACCCGGGTCAATCCCAAGAGGATCCTCGCCACGGGCATCGTCATCTGCGCCGGCACCACCTACGCCATGTCGCTGTTTAACATGCAGACCAACTTCTGGTCCTTCGTCCTGCCCCGGATCACCCTCGGCATCGGCTTGGGCTGCATCTTCATCCCCACAACGACACTGACCCTCTCCCACATCCCCAGGGAGAACATGGGCGAGGCCACCTCCCTGTACAACATGATCCGGAATCTCGGCGGGAGCATGGGCATCGCCTTCGCCACCACCATGGCCACGAGGCGGGCTCAGTTCCACCAGGCGAGGCTCGTGGAACACCTGGACCCCTTCAACATCAACTACCTGGAGGCCAAGGCGAGGATCTCGGCCCTTCTTTCCTGGAAGGGAGCCCAGGGAGCGTCGCCGGACGCCGGCATCTACAGGGAACTGATCCGCCAGTCCAACATGCTGGGATTTAACGACGCCTTCTTCGTGGTGGCCGTGACCCTCATCTCGGTCCTGGGCCTCGTGCTGATCATGCAGAGGCCCGAGGAGGACACATCGGGACCGGGACCGGGTCACTGACGGGAAAAAGTACGGCTTTGGGTCTTGCCCATTGACCGCACTTCCATTATGAATAACGGAGGAGGTTCCCGGTTCCTGGTTTCTGGTTTTCGGTCTCCCAGTGACGATCCCTGACCCCCTGTCCCGGATGCCCGGGCACTGTCCCCCGACATCCGGTCCAAGGTCTCTCGCTGCGGGATCCGGATGCCTTTTCGCCCCTTTCGGGCACCCTTTCCTCACTCCCGGGAGACAGCTATGGATGGAATAACGGGGATCTACAGTCCCGGTGACAGCGAACTGGTCCACAAGGCCTTCCTGGCGACGGGGGCCCTCCAGCACAGGGGCAAGACAGGCGCAGGCATCGCCATCGGCTCATCCCGGGGCATCAACATCCTCAAGGGTGTGGGCGGCATCGCAGACGTCATGGATACGGACATGGTCCGTCTCTTCCAGGAGCTTGGTCCCGCCGCGGCCATCGGCAATGTGGGATACACCAAGAACAAGGTGGCGGAGAAGAGGAACGCCGAGCCCATCCTCGTCAAGCCCAGGTTCGAATCGCGGTACCAGGTGGCCCTCACCATGAGCGGTCGCATCGTCAACGACCAGGAGCTCCAGGACCATCTGGAGGACTCCTATTCCTTCGAGACCTCCAACAAGACGGAGCTCATGGGCGCCCTCCTGCAGGACTGCATGGAGAAGGAGGGGATCACCTTCGAGGCGGGCCGCCTCCTCGTGGATCTGCTCCACGGCCGGGCGACCTTCGCCATCACGGCCCTTATCTACGACGGAAAGCAGACGCACCTGATGGCCATCAACGACACCAGGGCCTTCGAGCCCTTCTGCATGGGGACCGTGGACGGTACCTTCCTTGCTAGTTCCGAGAGCATCTCGCACCGGCGCCTGGGCGGCTTCATGGAGCGCGAGTACAAGGGGGCGGAGATGACCATCTGCTCCCCCTCGGGGTGCCAGACACGCAGGCTCCGCGAGGAGACCCCCATGCCCGACGTCTTCCAGGGTGTCTATTTCGGCAACGTGGCCTCCGTGTACCAGGGCGAGGAGATCTTCCTCCTGAGAAAGAGGCTCGGCCACAAGCTGGCCGAACTCTACGGAAAACCGGATGTGGACATCGTCATCCCCAATCCGGATTCCGGCCGAGGCGTCTCCTACGGCATCGCCGAGGGTCTCGGGATGCCCATATCCCACGGCCTCGTGAAGCAGGCCCAGGCCATCAGGACCTTCCAGGAATCCCAGATCAGGAAGCGCACCATAGAGGTGGGTCTCAAGTTCGCCGGCGTTGATTCCGTCCTCAAGGGAAAACGTGTCGTCATGGGCGACGACAGCATCGTCAAGGGCAGCATCAGCGAGGGCGGGTCGGTCTGGACGGCCTACAACTCCGGGGTCACCTGGCTCGAGTTCTGGATCTCCTACGGTCCCATGTTCTTCCCCTCCTTCAAGGAGTGGAGGAGGGGCCGCGAGTGCCTGGATGAACTGGCCGTTCAGAGGGCCTTCCGGGGGGAGCACCCCTACGACAAGGACCTGGAAGAGATCAACAGGCGTGTCGCCAAACTGGCGGGCGTGGACAGGGTCTGCTACAACACCATGGAGAACGTGGCCTCGGTGACCGGGCCGGGTTCCTTCCAGGCCATGGACGCGAGCTACCCCATCTCCGAGGTCCACTGGCCGGACTGGCTCAAGGGTGAAGTGGACAAGTACCATAAACTCAGCCTGGGATTTTAAGCCCGCCGCACGGGCCCCGCGCGGCGGAACCTTTTTCAGGAGCGGTGCCATTGGAAAAGCGAAGGATCCTTCTGGTGGAAGAGACCGAACTCCTCCTTCAGGTGGAGCGTTCCGTCCTCACCAGAGACAGCTTCGAACTGTTCACGGCCCGGTCGGGGAGGGAGGCCCTGGAGAAGGCCCTGAAACTGACTCCCCACCTCATCATCCTGTCCAACCTCATGCCTGACGTTTCCGGAGCCGAGGTATGCTCCGTCATCAAGGCCGACCCCCAGTTCAGGAACACGAAGGTGGTCATCGCCACCTCGGATCACGGGGAGGACACCCTCTCATCCTGCATAGACGCCGGCTGTGACGGTATAGTCACCAAGCCCTTCGACAGGGAGAAGTTCCTCGACACCGTCCAGAAGCTTCTTGGCGAGACCTTCCGAAGGAAGCCGCGCTACGCCGTCCGCATCCCCTGTGCCGTATACCTTCAGCAGCAGGGGCTCCCGGCCGAGATGCTCGACATATCCGAGATAGGCTGCCGCCTCGAAATGGATGAGCCGCCGGCCAGGGGGGCGGAAGTCAAGGTCGCCTTCACCCTCCCGGACACGGTCCAGTCCGTCCACTGGACAGGAGTGGTGCGCTGGAGAAAGGACCAGGCCAACGACTCGGGTCTCCTGGAAGCGGGAATCGAGTTCCTGGCGACCCCCGAGGCGGAACTGATGATCCTCCGCGACATCCTCGACTCCCTCCCTGCAAGCGCCCGACTCTGACCGGCGCCAGGGGATCACCTTCCCCTTCACCCCCAGGCCAGTTGCCGCCCCGGCGCCGGACCTACCCCGGTTGAAGGGAGGCCATCCGCCGGCACCCGTTTCCCCTTCCCGTGGGCAAAAAAAAGCCCCGGGTTTTGTGCCCCGGGGCCTGGTGCGCGCATCCGTAAGTCGACTTACAGGGGCACGACGTTGGCGGCCTGCGGACCCTTGGGGCCTTCAACCACCTCGAAACTCACGCGCTGACCCTCGGAAAGCGTCTTGAACCCTTCGCCCTGGATGGCTGAAAAGTGCACGAAGACGTCCGGGCCGTCAGCCTGCTCGATGAAGCCGAAACCCTTGGAATCGCTAAACCATTTGACTGTTCCTTCTGACATTTCCTTCTACTCCTTCTTTTTCTGTGTTCGCCCTTACGGGGGGCAAGCCGTGTGGGCCAAAAGAAAAGCCCCGAACGTCAAGCCCAGGACCACAGGTGGAACCCATGCGTTTTTCCGTAGGTGACGAACATTGATCTGAGTCGGCGGCAGATCCACACCGACAGGGTCCTTATACGATGATTTACCCCTCCTTGCAAGTGAAAACAGGCGCCTCATGGCTCACAGCAACAGGTGGCGCCTGCCTTCGTGAAGAGATCATCAAGCAGCCCACCCACCCTTTAAAACAGCACCGCGGCATCCACCTGTCCATTTTTGACAGGACCATCTGCTAAGATGGCGTCATGCGCTGGTGGATGAAACCCGCTGCTGCCGGCTGCCTCCTCGCCGGGCTGGTGGCGGCCGCTGCCTTGGCCCTCCGGCCGTGGGCCGGACAATCACTGCCGGCCATCCCTCTGGCGGTCCTGCCCGGCATTTATGCGGGTATCGCCTGGAGGGTGCGCGACCGGGCCCTCCTGGCCGTCGAGACAGGGGCAACCCTTTTCTTCCTGTTCCTCTTCCTTGCGGGCATGGCCGCTTCCCCGGTTATCCACCTCGTCGGCTATCTGGTCCAGGGAGTGTGGAGCCTGGCCCACCATCCCCGATACATCCGGTCGCCCGGTCCCTGGTGGTGGACCCCCCTTTGTGCGGCCTGCGACTGGACCCTGGCCCTGTTCCTGCTGGGCCTGCTCCCTGGCCGGGTTCCGGGCAGTTGAGGGTGCCCCCCCGGGGCTCGCGCCGCCATGCCCGGGTCTCCGGCGAGGACCGGCACTCCAGATCTCCAGGCGTGATTAACTTCGTCTGGATTATTTTTGGAACGAAATGGCGGACAGCCGGTCTAAATGGTACATTTGGACTATGTGCGGCTTCTTCCGGATGAGGCCGCGGCGTGGGACGGCGCGGGGCTTTGTCCCAGTGTATACCCCGGGGGCGTGTTCCACTCTAGCAGGCTGCTGAAAAACCCCGAAATACGCAGCCTGATAGGGCGACGCGGGTGCGGCGTCCAAATCCGAGCTGTAAAAACACGAAGGATTTGCGAGGGTTGCGCCGGGCCGCCCCAAGCAACCCGACGCTGAAAAAGTCCGCGAGGGACTTTTTCAGCACCCAGCCAGTGCGGGGTCCTTGCGGGAGGTGGGATTTGTTCACAAGGAGATTGTTGCGTGACTCGTTGTCCATGGCCGTGCTCCTCCTGGGACTCGGTCCCCTGACGGCCCTGGCATCGGAAGTGGGGGTCTCCTCCTTCACCACCGTCCACATCTTTCAACAGGACCAGGCCCTTGGCCCTGATGTGGAGTATGCACCCCTTTACGAACACCTCGCCCTGGACCTCTGGGAGGCGGGACGGCCCGAGATCTCCTTCCACCTCTACGGATGGGGGCGTTTCGATCTCGGGGAGGATTCCGGTGCCGACAGCCCGGACGGGCACCTGTCGAGCGCCCACGGTGTCTACGACCACAGGAAAGGCGCCGGGCGCCTGAGGATGGGGAGGTTCCTGCTCTCGGAGGGGACCGCCCTGGAGGCCCTGGACGGTATCCAGGTGAGGGAGTCCTTCGGGCAGATGGGTTTCTCCCTTTTCGGGGGCAAGCCCAACGGTGACGGCGGGTCGGAGGGAGAACGCGGAGACAGCATCCTGGGAACCCGAGCCTACTTCCTGAGTCCGGGCAGGCTGGAAGTGGGCCTGAACTACCTCACGGAAGACGGGGACTTCGCAGGGGATGAACGCGAGGAGGCCGGGGGGGACCTGTGGCTTCGCCCCACCTCCACCCTGGAGCTGACGGGGCACGTGCTTTACAACCTGTCCACCTCGGGGCTCGCCTCGGGCGACCTGGCCCTGCGGGTGCGCACGTCAGACGCCGTCGAGGTGACATTGAGCTCAGAGAACTACAGCTACGAGGACCTCTTCCAGGCAGTGACCAACCCGGCCTTCCTGGGAACATCGCCGGCTCCCGGCGACAGGGTGCGCATCTACTCGGCCGCCCTGGACTGGCATCCCGCTGGACGGCTGGCCTTCCGGGGCGCTGTGAAGAACATCCTCCACGACGAGGACGATCCGGGCAGGATCAGCCGCTCGGAGATGGGTCTGGACTTCACGCCTGACAGCCTGCTGGAGAAGGTGGGCCTGAGGGCCGCGGTCCAGACCGCCGACCAGCCTGAGAACGAGTACAACGAGATGCGCGGTTTCGCCATGGCCGCCATAAGGGATTTCCGGTTCTCCCTCGACGCCCAGGCGATCCTCTACGGTGAGAGGATCAGCGGCGAGGACACGGCCCTTCAGGTGGTGGGTTCGGCCGGCTGGTCTCCGGACAGGACCTTCGCCCTTTCCGGCGATGTCCGATTCACACAAAGCCCGGTGTACGAGGAAGATGTGGCTGTGGTCCTGAGGGCCACTTACGGTCTTGGAACCGTCATTGGAGAGAAACGATGAAGAGTCGAACCGTTTTCTGGGCCCTGACGCTGGCCGTGCTGTTCGTCCTGGGCTGCGCGGGGACCTCCACGCTGAAAACCGCACCGGCGAGGCACCCCGAAGAACTGGACCGCACGCAGACAGACTGTCTGGAATGCCACGACGATGATCTCACCGCGACCCTGAAACCCTACGGGACCTTCCGCCACTCCACCGCCTTCCTCCTCAGGCACGGCTCTTATGCCTCCCAGGGGGAGGACCTGTGCGCCGCTTGCCACGGGGCATCCTCCTGCATGGAATGCCACGCCACCGAAGAGGAGATCCGCCCCAGCGTCCGCATCGGCAACAGGCCGGACCGCCAGCTGCCGCACCGGGGCGACTATATCGTCCAACACCGCATCGACGGCCGCGTGGACCCCGGCTCCTGCATCCGCTGTCACGGCAACCGCAACGACGGGACCTGCGCACCGTGTCACCAGTAGAAAACCCACACGCTGGGACCGGCCTGTCGATACGATGACTCCTGAGAGGGAAAAAGAAACATGAAGAATACAGGGATCAGCAACCCACACTTCACCCTGATCGCTTTGCTGCTGTCGGCTGTCCTCCTGGGCGGCTGTTCCACGGCCAACCAGGATTCGCCCTTCA
>CP070682.1:1002800-1009529 GCA_020352595.1 bacterium
TAGTCGCGATAGAAGTCGACGGGATAGGCGCCCCCCGGGGGCAGGACGAACCTGGGCCGGTATTTGCGGAGAAGCTCGAGGTCCCTTTCGGAAGGAGGGGCGGGCGGTGAAACGCAGCGGTCCCTGTAGTACTCCTCGAAACCCGGGTAGTCGGCGAAGGTGTGATAGGGCCTGGTGCAGCCCTGCGTCAAGGTGACCAGGAGAAGGAGGGCGATGCTTCCCCGGACCGGGTACGTCGCTGATCTTCGGGGTCCCATGGTCTCCGTTATCGCTCCCGTGTGTGGCTGGGGTCCGTCGGCGCACGTTTCCGGCAGACATCAGCCCCAATGTCGTTGGAGGCATGACCGGTGTCAAGGGGGGAGCTTCGGGACGGGAGGGTCTCCTTCTGCTCTGACACCGGTACGGGCGCTCTGACACCGGTAGGGCGTTCTGCTCTGACACCGGTAGGGCGGAGGGTCCCAGGTTTACCGTAAGAGAGGGGACACAAATTGTCATTTCACCTGAAATTGGCCTATCTAACACAAATGACATCCCGCCATGTTCATCTTTGCCGGGCTCAACATCCTGTTTTTGCACGATTTATAATTTTTCATAAAGGGCCTTGCCAAGGCACATATGTTGCACAATGCCATTCCCAGAAACCACACAACGAGTTCTTGCAGGCGACGCGTCTGCCCCTCGAGACGGGGCGGGCGAGGCTCTGGCATACGGGTCGGCATTACTGGGGACCTGCCGATGCCGCAGGAGTGAAACCCCATGGGTGAAAAGGTACCGGTCATCGAAGGCAACCCTTCGGAAAGGAAGGAGCTGAGCCCCGGGTCCTGGGTCCGGGAGTCCGGTTTCGACGGATGGATAGCCGAACCAGTGAGCACCCTGGACTTTCTTGAGCAGCTTTCCCGATGGTTCCCGGGGCCAGGGGAGGCGGAATCGGAGGATCCTTCCCTGCCTGCGAAAAGCACGCGCAAGCGGGTGATGGTCGTCGACGACGACCTTCTCAACGCCAGGATGCTCAGCGACATGCTGCCCGAAAACATTTACGAGGTCGTGGAAGCCTACAGCGGGCAGCAGGCCCTCGAAATAGCAGCCGCATCTCCACCGGACGTCATCTTCCTGGATATCCTTATGCCCGGCATCGACGGATTCGAAGTGACGCGGCGCCTGAAGGCCGATCCCGAGACGGCCCACATCCCAATAGTCATGGTGACTTCCCTGGAGAACATCGAGGATCACGTCCACGGGCTCCATCTGGGCGCCGAGGACGTCCTGGTCAAGCCCGTCAACCGCCTGGAGGTGCTCTCCCGAGTCCGGTCCATGGTGCGTCTGGGACAGTACCAGAAGCAGTTGACCACACGGAAAATGGCGGCAAAGGCATATTCTGTCAATTCCCTTGACACCGCCCCACACCATTCGAAGGGGGAGACCTGTCTCCTTCTGGTCTGGGAAGACGGCAGGGACCGGGACCTTTTCGAGGAAGGCCTCGGGACGGAGTACGCCATAGAGGTGGTGACGGACGCGGAAGTGGTGCTCAGACGTCTCGGTGAGAAGGTGTTCGACCTGGTGTTCCTTGCCCTGCCAGACAGTGACCGCCTGGAGATCCTGAACAGGATAAGGGAGAGGGATTTCCCGGGCAGTCCGCAGGTGGTGATCATCACGACCCCGGAGGACGTGGAGACACGCCTCAAAAGCATGGAAATGGGAGCCGGCGACCACCTCACATGGCCCATGGATCACCGAGAACTGCAGGCAAGCATCCAGGTGCTGCTCCGCAAGAAAAGGTCTGTTGACAGCCTGCGTGCGGAGTACCAGAATGCCCTGAACTCCTCCATCAGGGACGACCTCACCGACTTGTACAACAGGGCGTACCTGAACCGCTACCTCGAGCTTGAGGTCAAGCGGTCACGGCGCCACAGGTACCCCGTTTCCCTTGTCATGATGGACATCGACGATTTCAAGGAGTACAACACACGTTACGGTCACCTGGTGGGGGACCTCGTCATCCGGGAGGTTGCTGCGGTGCTGAGGAACACCTTCCGGGACGTGGACCTCGTGGCGCGTTTTGGAGGGGACGAGTTCATCGCCGTGCTGCCCTACTGCTCCACTTCCGAGACAGGGGAAGTGGTCACCAGGGTGTGCCAGGCTGTCTGTGACCATCCCTTCCCTGCCGGGGAAGAACTCGTGCCGGGCGTCTTAAGTATCAGCACCGGGACAGCGACCTATCCCGACGACGCTACTACCCGCGAGGATCTCATCCGGATAGCGGACGAAAGGCTTCTGACCTCCAAACGGAAAAGGTCAGGTGATAGATCCCAGGCTGACCCTGGAAAGGGTCCTTGAGCAAACCGTCGCGCCGGGGTACCTGAAGGGGATTAACGTACCAGCTCTCTTCCGGGGCGTCCGCCCATCTCCCTCCCAATCCCAGCGGATGAAAAAGAAAACACGCACGCCCTTCACTCACCATCTCCAAAGAGCCACCACCAGCAGGATGATCACGGAGCCGGCCATGCCGGCGAGCACCGCCCACCGGGCGCTCCTGCCTTTTTCGCCCACGTCCTCAGCTGCCAGCCGTCCCACGGGAAGCACCCTGTCGAAGACCTCCCTGCCGTGGGGCGCTTCTGAGAAGGCCCCGGACAGGTCGTGACCGGCCCTGTGGCCTCCGGGGTGGATGCCCCGCCGCCACAGGTTCCTTCCGGTGACGTCGTAGATCTTCCCCTCCACGGCCACGAGGGCCTTCCTCTTCTCGGCCCCGTCGAAGAGAAGGAGGTCGTCCCTCGTAAGGTCGGTCTCGAGCCCCTGCTCCACGCTCCGGGCGAGGCGGCGGTACCGTCTCGTCAGCACGACGGTGGAGCGCCAGATGAGGGTCAGCGTGGCCAGGAGCAGCACCAGGGCGGCAGCCGCCTTGGCGAGGAGAAGGATGCCGAAGCGTGTGCCGAACATCCCCGGCACCGTCTTCATGCGGTAGAGGACCATGGAGGGCCCCGTCAGGAGGATGACCACGGCGCCGTAGATCATCTGGCGGATGTACGGCTTCGGAGGGATGACGAGGGCCTTCCTTCTCAGCGCCGGGCCGAAGGTGAGGTAGAAAAGACCCACCCACGCCACACCGAAGGGGATGTGGAGAAGATAGAACGCCAGGTGGAGAAGGCGGCGGCCGGTGGACACCCTGTACCTGGGGCTCAGGGGGATGTCCAGATTCTTCAGGTTCTGCCGGAACTGTTCGCCCTCCGGCCTGAGCGCACCCCCGCCCTGGGGCGAGATGTGGCAGTTGCTGCAGGGCTGCCCGGTCAACTGGGCGAACTCGGGGCGCGCCGCCACGGGGGCGTGAAGGGACAGGAGATACCCCGCCATCACTGCGGGGATGAGGACGAGGACCTGCTTCTTCATGTGTGGCCTCCGGGTCTGGGAAAGCGCCTTCGGCGGTCCGGCATGCCGCCTCCGTAAAGTTTACAGTCCCCCCGCTTCCAGAGGAAGGGTGCCGCGGAAAAAAACCGCCCCGGGGGTCACGTGGAGGTGGAGAGCGAGGATGACCACCCCCGCCTCCCGTGCTTTTAGGAGGGTCCGAGAGTAGGCCGGGTCGATGGCCCAGGCGGGCGAGAACAGGCGGCAGTCGGACCTCTGAACGGCGAAGATGTTGCAGGCCACGAGTCCCGATGCCCTGGCGCGCACGAGGGCATCCAGGTGTCTGGCGCCCCTGTCCGTGACGGCGTCCGGAAAAAGGGCGGCGTCCCCCTCGCGGTAGGTGACGTTCTTGACCTCGACGTACCCGTTCGTCCTGCCGTCGGAGACCTCCAGATCCAGCCTGGATTCCCCGTAAGCGACCTCGCGCCTCGTCACGCGGAACCCCTCCAGGGCCGTTCCCGAGGCGAGTCCCATGTCGATGAAGGCCGCGGCGAGGCTGTTGGCCAGAAGGGTGTTCACGCCCACCCATGTGCCGCCGCTGTTGACCATCTCGAGGTTGAAACGGGTCTTCCGGGATCCCTCGGGGGCCCGGGACAGCATGACCTTTAAGCCGGGCTCCGAGCAGCCCTTCATGCTGCCGGAGTTGGGCGTGAAGACCGTCACCAGGGCCCCGTCCCGGAGCCTGACGTCGGCCAGGAACCGCTTGTACCTGCGCTGCAGGATCCCCGGGATGAGCGAGGGGTAGGGATGGATCTTCACCATGGCGGCTCCGTCATCTGATAAAATGTCCTTAACGAGGCTACCCGGAAGCGAGTACGGCCGGGACGGGACCCGGACGGACGCCGACGGAGAAGGAGGAGAAAATGAAAGCTCTGGCAGTGGCCACGGCGTTCCTGTGTTTCGCGGCGACGGCCCAGGGTGCGGTGCGCGAGCAGTTTGTCGCCTACCGTCACGGCGAGACGGAACTGACAGGTTATCTGGCCTACGACGACGCCGTCAAGGGAAAGCGCCCCGGCGTGCTGGTCGTCCACGACTGGATGGGGGAGGGGGAGTTCGACCGCGGCGTGAGCCGCAAGCTCGCCGCTCTGGGGTACGTCGCCTTCGCGGCGGACATCTACGGCAAGGGCGTGCGCCCCAGGGACACGAAGGAGGCGGCCGCCCAGGCGGGCATCTACCGCGCCGACCGCACCCTCATGAGGGCGCGGGCCAGGGCGGGGCTGGACGTTCTCACGGGGCATGAACTGGTGGATGGGGACAGGGTGGCCGCCATGGGGTACTGCTTCGGCGGCGGCGTGTCCCTGGAACTGGCCCGGAGCGGGGCCCCGCTCAAGGGCGTGGTCAGCTTCCACGGCAATCTGGACACCCCGGATCCGGCCGACGGGAAGAGGATCAGAGGCAGCGTGCTGGTTCTGCACGGCGCCGACGACCCCTATGTCCCTCCGCAGCAGGTCAGTGCCTTCGTCGAAGAGATGCAGTCCGCCGGGCTGGACTGGATGATGGTCTCTTACGGCAACTCCGTCCACGCCTTCACCAATCCGGCGGCCGGCAGCGACAACTCGGCGGGAGCGGCCTACAACGAGAAGGCCGACCGAAGGTCCTGGGAGGCCATGCGAACCTTCTTCGCGGAGATCTTCAGCAGGAAGTGAGGGAGCCGGATCCCGTACGAGGGATCCATCGCCAAAGGAGGGCACATGCGGCTCAGGGACAGGCGCGTCGGTATCCTCGTGGAGACCTTGTATCAGGACCAGGAACTCTGGTATCCCTACTATCGCATGATGGAAGAGGGTGCCGAGGTGGTGGTGGTGGGGCCGCGCGTGGACACCTTCACCTCCAAGTACGGATATCCGGCCAAGGCTGACGCGGCCGCCGGGGACGTCGCCGCGGAGGACCTCGACGCCCTCATCATTCCCGGCGGGTACGCTCCGGACCACATGAGGCGACACAAGGCCATGGTGGATCTGGTGGCGGAGATGGACCGGCAGGGGAAGGTGGTGGCCGCCATCTGCCACGCCGGGTGGATGCTGGCCTCGGCGGGCATCCTCGAGGGCCGCACCGTCACGGGTTTTTTCGCCATCAGGGACGACATGGTGAACGCCGGGGCCAGGTGGGTGGACAGGGAGGTGGCCGTGGACCGGAATCTGATCACATCCCGCCAGCCGTCCGACCTGCCCGCCTTCTGCAGGGCCGTCATCGAGGCTCTCACCTGACCGGTGACGGGGCGGCCCGAGCCCGCCCGGCACCAGGCCAGGGCCCAGGACGGCCCCTGGAGGCTCTCGCTCTGGTCCCCTGCCGCGAGGAGAAAGAGGCATCGTGCACACGGAATCCGTAGAGCGCTGGATCCACGACCACACGTTCGGGCAGGACAGGACGAGGGCCGGGGAGAGGAGGACCCTCATCGTCATCTTCCTGACGGCGGTGACGATGGTGGCGGAGATCGCGGCAGGCGTCCTCCTCGGCTCCATGGCCCTGCTCGCGGACGGCCTGCACATGGGCTCCCACGCCTTCGCCCTTTCCATCTCCGCCTTCGCCTACTTCTACACGAGGCGGCACGCCAGGGATCCCAGGTTCAATTTCGGGACAGGCAAGGTGAACTCCCTGGGGGGCTTCGCCAGCGCCGTCATCCTGCTGGCCTTCGCCGGCGTGATGGTGTTTGAGAGCACCAGGCGCTTCATAAAGCCGGTCCCCATCCATTTCGACATGGCCATTGTCGTGGCTTTCCTGGGGCTGCTGGTAAACGGCGCGTCCATCTTCATCCTGAGGGGATGGGGGCGTGGGGATGTCGCCGGGCAGCACGCTCACCGGGTCGAGGAGGGTCACCCTCACGTCCACGGGCTGGAGTCGGACCACAACCTGTGGTCGGCCTACCTCCACGTGGCGGCTGACGCGCTGACCTCCCTGCTGGCCGTCTTCGCCCTTCTGGGAGGCAAGTACCTCGGCCAGACCTGGCTGGACCCGCTCATGGGGATCCTCGGCGCCCTTCTGGTCACGCGCTGGTCGTGGGGGCTCCTGAGATCCTCAGCCCGCGTTCTCCTTGACATGAGGGCACCGGAGCCGGTGAGGGAGGCCATCCGGCGGGGTATCGAGGCAGCGGACAACAACAGGATCTCGGACCAGCACGTGTGGGCCGTGGGTCCGGGGATATACGCGGCGGAACTGTGCGTCGTCACCGGGCTGCCCAGGCCGCCGGAGCACTACTGGGACCTGATCCCGCGTGAACTGGGGCTTGTGCACCTCACGGTGGAGGTCCGAAGGTGCCCGGAGTGCGGGACCCGGGCCGGCGGGGAAGGCGAGGGCTCCGCCGGTGACGGTACAGCCGGGGGGACGTGAAGAGCA
>CP070682.1:1009629-1013697 GCA_020352595.1 bacterium
GCCGAAAAGTCTGTCCAGGACCTCCCCGGCGTCCCTGTCCCGGTAGACCTGGGCCTCGTCGAACACCGCCTCCCCCACCGTGGCGCCCTCAAGGGTGGTGTAAAAACAGGATCTGTGTCCCGTGTGGCAGGCGGCCACCTCCTGGACTGCCTTTACCAGGAGGCAGTCCGCGTCGCAGTCGGTGAGGATCTCCCTCACCCGCTGCACGTGGCCGGAAGTCTCCCCCTTCTGCCAGAGCTTCCGGCGGGAGCGGGAGAAGAAGTGCGTCAGTCCCGTCTGGACAGTCTTCTGGACAGCCTCGGCGTTCATCCAGGCCATCATGAGGACGTCTCCGTTCTCGGCGTCCTGGACGATGGCCGGGATGAGGCCGTCAGGGTCGAATTTGAGGCGGGAAAGGTCCATTTTATCCACCACATGACTCCAATTCCAGATCCCAGATCTCAGGTCTCGGAAAAACCGCCCTGTGCGTTCACTTTCCAGCAGCACGAGGCGCTGGTCCTGAACGGCTTGAGAATTGAGATCTCACATCCTCACCGGCACCCCGCGGCTTCGAAGATATTCCTTGGCCTCCCCGACGGTGTACTCCCTGAAGTGGAAGATGGAGGCGGCCAGCACGGCGCTGGCCCCTCCGTCAACCAGCCCCTCGTACAGGTGCTGCAGGGTCCCCACGCCGCCGGAAGCTATGACGGGGATGTTAACGGCGTCGGACACCGTGCGTGTCAGTTCGATGTCGTAGCCGTCCCTGGTGCCGTCACGGTCCATGCTGGTGAGCAGGATCTCCCCGGCACCGTACTCCTCCATCCTGGCGGCCCACTGGACAGCGTCCACCCCCGTGGGCGTCCTGCCGCCGTGGATGTGGATCTCCCAGGCCGGAGCTGTCCCGGGGGCACTGACCCGCTTGGCGTCCATGGCCACCACGATGCACTGCGATCCGAAGCGCAGGCTCGCCTCACGCACGAACTCGGGCCGGCCCACCGCGGCCGTGTTGATGCTCACCTTGTCGGCTCCGGCCTTGAGCAGGTCCCTGATGTTGTCGAGGGTCCTCACACCGCCGCCGACGGTGAGCGGGATAAAAACAGTCTCCGCCGTCCTCTTGACCACGTCAAGGAGGATCTCCCTCCTGTCGGAACTGGCTGTGATATCCAGGAAGGTCACCTCGTCGGCCCCCTGCTCGTCGTAGGCCGCCGCGATCTGGACCGGGTCCCCGGCGTCCACGAGATCCACGAAACGCACGCCCTTGACCACCCTTCCCTCGGTGACGTCGAGACAGGGGATGATCCGGCGGGCCAGCTCTGCCGGACCGTGGCTCACAGGGCGTCTCCCTCCCTCTGGACCTCCTGGATGGCCCTGGCAAGGTCTATGGTGCCCTCGTAGATGGAGCGCCCCAGGATGAGCCCCCGCACACCCTTGCCCTCGAGCCGCGCGGCCGCCCTCAGGTCCTCGTGGCTGTGCATGCCCCCGGACAGCACTACCGGGATGCCCACAGCCTCCGCCAGCTGGCCGGTGGCGTCAAGATTGGGGCCGGTGAGGGCTCCGTCCCTGTTGATGTCCGTATAGATGATGTGGTTGGCGCCCGCCTCCTCCAGCTCCCGCGCCAGGTCCATGGCCCTGAGGTCCGTGACCTCCTGCCACCCCTGGACGGCCACGAAGCCGTTCTTGGCGTCTATTCCCACGGCCACCCGCCCCGGGAACAGCTTGCAGACACGACGCAGCAGGTCCCGGTTCTGGTAGGCCGCCGTACCCAGGATGACCTTGGAAACACCCAGCTGCAGGTAATCCTCCACCACCTCCTCGCTGCGGATCCCCCCGCCCAGCTCGATGGGGACGTCCAGGGCTTCGAGGATCCGGGAGATGGCTCCCAGGTTGCGCGGCTCACCCGCCATGGCCCCGTCAAGGTCCACGACGTGGATCATCCTGGCTCCGAGGCTCTGCCAGCGCAGCGCCGTTTCCTCGGGGCAGTCCGAATACACCTTGGCCGTTCCCATGTCTCCCTGGTAGAGGCGCACGCACTTGCCGCCTTTCAGGTCGATAGCCGGCATGACCAGCATCTAGCCCTCCTTGCTCCGCGTCACTATCCTGCCGAAGTTCTCCAGGAGCTTAAGTCCCCACCTGTCGCTCTTTTCGGGGTGGAACTGGGTGGCGAAGATGTTGTCCATGGCCAGGACGGAACAGAAGCGCACCCCGTAGTCCGTCCATCCCGCCACCGCATCCTGCTCCTCGGTGGAGACGAAGTAGGAGTGTACGAAATAGAAGAAGGTGCCCTCCGGGATCCCCTCGAAAAGGGGCGTGTCCCGCCGGTAGTGCACCCGGTTCCAGCCCATGTGGGGCACCTTGAGGTCCGAGGTTGCCGGGAAGCGGACCACGCGCCCCTTGATGACGTCCAGGCCCTGGTGGACCCCGAACTCCTCGCTCACCGTCATGAGGAGCTGCATTCCCAGACAGATGCCCAGGAACGGTTTCCCCGCCCTGATGGCGCCTTGGACAGGCTCGACCAGCCTGGCCTGGGTCAGGTTTGCCATGCAGTCCCTGAAGGCGCCCACCCCGGGGAGCACAATGCCGTCAGCCTCATCCACCGCCGAGGCGTCGCTGGAGATGACGGCGTTGATGCCGGCCCTCTCCAGCCCCTTCTGGGCGCTTCTCAGGTTTCCCATGCCGTAGTCCACAACGACGACGGTGGGCCTCGTGCTCTCGAGGACCGGCGTCAATCCCCGATCCTTCCTTTGGTGGAGGGAACGCCCTTGACCCTCGGGTCGACGGTGACGGCCTGGTCCAGGGCCTTGGCGAAGGCCTTGAAGATGGCCTCGGCTATGTGGTGCCGGTTCCGCCCCGATTCCACCCTTATGTGGAGGTTGGCCGCCGCGTTGTTGCAGAAAGCCTGAAAGAACTCCGGAAGCAGTTCCATGGAGAACCCCCCCATCTCGCCCTCCAGTGTCGGAAGCGCGATGGACAGGTACGGCCTCCCCCCCAAATCCAGTGCCACCGTGGCCAGGGCCTCGTCCATGGGCAGGATGGCCCACCCATACCGGCGAATGCCGGTGGCGGGGCCCAGCGCGTCCCTCACCGCGAGGCCGAGGCAGATGCCTATGTCCTCCACCGTGTGGTGGGCGTCCACATCGAGGTCTCCCTTGGCCTTCACCTCGAGGTCGAAGAGCCCGTGCCTCGCGAAAAGATCCAGCATGTGGTCAAGGAAACCCACTCCCGTGGTGGTGTCGGAAACACCCTGCCCGTCCAGGACCAGACTCAGGGAGATCTGGGTCTCCTTGGTCTCCCGGACCACTTCGCCTCGTCTCATGCCAGTCTCCCTCCCATGATAAGGCCCCCTGCGGTGCGCACGGACGCCTCCTCCCTCCCGGCGCGCCTCGGTGGTCCGCAGGTCACCGGTCTTCCGTGATCGGAAGGGGGGAATTTTACCACAAAGCCGTTCTTATGCAAAAACTCCCGAGGACGCCGCGGGCGGCCGGGAACTCAGGCCGGCTCACGCCTGCCTGCCCTCAGATCGACGGCCCGGGCGTGGGCTTCGAGGCCCTCCAGGCGGGCAAACCTTGCCACCTTTTCCGCCCGCCCCATCAGGGCCTGCCGGCTGAAGCTGATGACGCTGCTGCGCTTGAGGAAGTCGTAAACGCCCAGGGGAGAGAAGAAGCGCGCCGTTCCACCGGTGGGCAGCACGTGGTTGGGGCCGGCCATGTAATCCCCGAGGGCCTCGGCGGTGAACGGGCCGAGGAATACGGCCCCCGCGTTCCGGATGGAACCGAGGGTCCTCTCGGGATCCTGAACCATGAGCTCGAGGTGTTCCGGAGCGATGCGGTTCACCACCTCGGTACCCCTTTCCATGTCCTCGACCAGGAGGAGGTGGCCCCTGGCGTCCAGGGACATCCCGGCGATCTCCTGCCTCGGAAGGAGGCGCAGCTGGCGGACCGTCTCCTCCAGGGTCCTCTGAAGAAGGGCCTCGTCGTCGGTGACCATTATGGGGTAGGCCAGGGGGTCGTGTTCGGCCTGGGACAGGAGGTCGGCCGCCGCGAGGACGGGGTCGGCTGATGCGTCGGCCAGAACCAGGATCTCGCTGGGACC
>CP070682.1:1013797-1018413 GCA_020352595.1 bacterium
ACTGAAATCCCGGGAGCCGTACCCCTCTCCGGAAAAGGAGTCGAAGTACTCGTGAAAACCGAACCGTATGGGAAGCTGAAGCAGGTCCCGCCTCAGGCTGTCGGCCTTGAGGGTGTAACCGTAACGGGCCAGGCCGTGGGCCAGCATCCAGTTGATGTTGATCCACACAGGCCCCCGCCAGTAGTTGGAACGGTCGAAGTCCTCCTTCTGGGTGTCGTAGTTGGGAACGGTGTAGCAGTTGCCCTGGTGGAGGGCACAGAAGGAGACGGAATCCAGACGCCGGTAGAGGTGCTCGGCCTGCTCCCTTGTCGCCGCCCCCGCGTACAGGGGCAAGAAGCCAGACGAGGTGTCCGCGTAGATGAACCTGCCGGTGTGCGCGTCCCGGGGATAGAACATGCTGCGGTCCGGGCACCACAGCGTCGTCCTGATGGCCTCGCTGGTCCGCCGTTCCCACGCCTGGATGCGCTCCTGCCGGAGGCCGAGGATCCCC
This sequence comes from bacterium, assembly GCA_020352595.1. GTDB lineage: Bacteria > BMS3Abin14 > BMS3Abin14 > BMS3Abin14 > BMS3Abin14. The sequence goes on from CP070682.1 coordinate 1,014,288, forward strand.
GCCAGCCTGGCCAGGGAACGGTTGGCCCTGCTGAGGATGGAGTTGAAGAGGGGGTCGAGGACGAGGAACGGGCACTGGCTCCTTATGGACGCCTCGTCGTAGTCGAGTCTCCGGAACAGGTCCACCAGGTAGACGTAGCGGTCGTAATCCTCGTCCGACGGCCTCATGCCCGAGGGCACGTGCTCGAGGTCGAGCCTCCTGTAGGGGGGGAGAAGGTCGGGCTGGATCCTGATGGACCGGAGCGGTTCGTCCCAGGCGGGGGAGTTGTCAATGCCGGACTCCCATGGGTGGCGAATGGCGACGAGTCCGGTCCTTCCTGGATCGCGCTCCCGGTAGAGGTAATCGTGGAGGTCCATCAGCCTGGGGAAGATGCTCTCCAGGAAGGCCCGGACCTCACGCTTGCGGGACGCGTTGTCCCAGATGGCCTCAACGGCCACGGCATGGATGGGAGGCATGGTGATGCCGGAGGTGGGGATTCCCCGGGGAGCGGAGGGGGAGCGCTCCACCTGCCAGAAATCCGGCTCCGGAAAGTAGTGCCCCAGCGCATCGGGGTCGAAGACGATCTGGGGCACCATACCATTTTGCCACTGGCCGGCGAAAAGGGACTCGATCTCCGAGATGGCGCCCTGGGTGTCGTAGTGGGACCTTCCGATGGCGATGAAGCCGGAGTCCCAGTTCCACTGGTGGGGATAAAGTCCGGAAGACGGGCGGGTGAAGGAACCTGTCCAGTTGTCGTCCAGGATCTTCCGGGCCCTCGCCTCGTAGCGCTCAAAGATCCTCGCCAAGGTCATCTCCCCTGTGGGCGGCAGGCATGGTGAAGGGCCCCGAGAGCCTGACGCGTGGGCCAGTCGGGTCTTTCGTGACACAGGAGGATCTTCCTGATGCCATCTGCCCTACGGGTCCTGGAGGATGGTGACTCCGCGAAAAAAGGCCACGTGATCCTTGATGGCCGTGGCGGCCCTTGTGGGTTCCGAGTAGGACCAGGCCGCGTCCTCGACCGTCTCGACGCCCACCACGACGTGGTAGAGGCGGGGCGTGCCCATCCAGTTGGCGGCGGCCTGGCTGCGGCTCTCGCGCAGGTATTCCCGGTGGACCGTGTCCGGGGGGAAGTAGTGGTTCCCCTCGAGGAGTATGGTGTCCTCGCTGGAGGCGATGATGGTGTTTTTCCACACGGCCTTGGGCATGGTTCTGTTCATCTCCGGCTGAGTGAGGTCCGGACTCGCGGTCGCGGCAGGGATCCCTGAGGATGGGAGCAGCAGGCTGCCGGACCTCAGGGCAGCATCCGCATCCCCTCCTCGGCCGCGCCCATCAAAGCGGCCTTGGGGTTAAGGATCACGTGCACCGGTATCTCTCCTATCAGGCCCGACATCCGCCCCTTGGACCTGAACGCCTCCATGAAACCGCCGCCCTCGAGGAAGGGCAGGATTTTCGGGGGGATGCCCCCGCCGATGTAGACTCCGCCGGTGGCCAGGACCTTGAGGGCCAGGTTTCCCGCCTCCGCGCCCAGCATGGAAACGAACAGGTCCACGGCTTCCCGGCAGATGGGACATGGGGGGTCTTCACGGAGCGCGGCGTCCACGATGACGGGTATCGGGTCCCGGGCCCCCTCCAGGCTCTCCCGGAGCCACGAGGGCTCCTCGAAGGAGCCCGAATCGAGAAGAAAAGCGTAGATGTTGGGGAAGCCTATGCCCGAGCAGACCGATTCCCAGCTCACATGGCCCAGGGAGCGTCCCAGGAAGCGCAGCAGCTGGATCTGCACTTCGCTGGTCGGGGCGAAGTCCGTGTGCCCGCCTTCCGAAGGGTGGCTCGTCCAGCCCTTGCCGTCCCAGGTCAGGAAGGCCTCTCCGAGACCCGTTCCGGGTGCGATGACGGCGCGCGGGCCCTCGGCTGCGGGCCGGCCCTGATTGAGGGTTTTCAGGTCCTTCCCGTGAAGCATCGAGATGGCGCCCGCGACGGCCTGGAGGTCGTTTATGAGCCTGACGCGGGGAACCTGGAGGGCAGAGGCGAGGGCGGCTTCGTCCAGCACCCAGGGCAGGTTGGTGACCGAAACCCGGACCCCGCTGACGGGGCCGGCGACTCCGAAACACGCGGCCTCGATCCTTTCAGGTGAGGTGTGGGAGAGGAACTCGGCGATCATCTCCTCAAGGGTCGGGTAGGACCTGCTGGGGAAGACGGCTTCCGCGAGAGGGACCTCCGGTCCCGACTGCCTGGAGAAAAGGCCCAGGACCGATTTTGTACCTCCTATGTCGCCCGCGAGGATCATCCAGATCACGCCTCCTCTGGTTTGCGTTCTGCAGGGCATCCTAGCACATCATGTCGACTTTTCTAAAGGAAAGGCAGCGGCTGGTCATGGAAACGGGGGCACGTCCCCCAAAGGATGATAGAATGGAACCCAGGAGGGAAGGGAAGCCAGGGCGGAGGGCACAGGGGACCCCGTGCGCCGGCTCCGCGCTGCTTCATCTTTCCGGCGCCCCGAAGGACAGGAAATGGAGGTGTCCCATGAAATGGAAAGCCGCGCTGTGCGGCGCGCTGCTGCTTCTCGCATCCTCCCCGGCAGCCGCCCTGGATGTCGGGCAGAAAGCTCCCGATTTCACCGCCATGTCACACGTGGGTGAAGTCAGGCTCTCGGATTACCTGGGCAAGGGCAACGTGATCCTCGCCTTTTATTTCGCCATATTCACACCGGCGTGAAAGAGCACGGTGCTGGCTTTCAAGGAGGACCTTGCTGCCTTTGAAAGCCTCAACACCCAGGTGCTGGGTGTCAGTTCCGACGACATGGCGACCATCAACAGGTTCGCGGACCAGTACGGCATCACCTTTCCCCTCATCTCGGACGTGAAAGGCGAGCTCAAATCCCTCTATTCCAAACAGAGGATCAACTACCTCATTGACAAGGAGGGGACGGTGAGGGTCATCCAGAGGGGGGTGCCCGCCAACAGCTACTTCATGGAGAAGATCAAGGCGCTCAGCCTGCAGTGAAACGGCGGCCTCGATGCCGGTTGCGCCCGTTGCGGTGCTCCGCGCCGCCAGGTATGCCAGCCCGGGAGTGCCGGGCCTCCCGGGGGTCACAGGCACTTTTCCTGGCAAGGGCTCCTGTGATAGATTGTTCTCCGAGCTGCGGCGAAGCAGCTTCGAAAACGGGAAATGGAGGTCCCCATGAAGAAGATTCTCCTTCCACTCGCCCTCACGGCCGCTGTCTCACTGGCCGCTGCCGCGGCTGTCCTGGCCCAGGGCAGGACAGCCGACCTCGTCGGATACGAGAAGGCCCACTTCGTCACGGGGAAGATCAGCATCAGTGACGACGGAAGTTCCGTTATGGTCAGCGACCTCAAGAGCTCCTATGCGCGAACCCTTCAGATCTATTTTTCGAGGGCTTTCGACCAGGGGACGGCCGTCATGATCGGAACGCTGACCCCGGACATGCCCGGGGACATGACCTTCGACGCCCCGGCGCCGGACATGGGAGATGTGGACACCGTCCTCGTGATGGTGCCCGGGTGGAGCGTGCCCGTGGGGGTGGGACTGCTCAAGTAAAGGTTGGTTCTTAGCACCGTGATCCCGTCCGGAATCTACGTAAAAACCCAGCTGGAAGAGCTTGCCGAGGAACTGCCGCTGAGGATCGAGGCGGCCACACCGGTAAAGGTCGGCCGGAATATCCCTCACTCGAGCGCCGTGCCGGAAGCCGGTGCGGTTCTCCACCTGAGCCGGTGGGCCGAGGGTTGGTGCCACATCGAGGTTGCGGGTGACTCTGAGGGGGTCACGGTCGTGGTGGAGTCCCTTGTCGGACGGGAAGCCGTGGGCGAGGTTTTCGTATGTCACTGGGAGCCTTCCACGGGTGAATACGGCTACACCTTTTTCCGCGGCGGGAAGCTCCTCGAGCAGTTCGGTGTCAAGGGCCCGGCCCTGGAGTCGGTGAACTTCGTCTCCGAGGTGCGGCGTGTGGACCTCCAGGAGCTCATCAGGGCGCCCGATTTCATGAAAACAGCCCTTCAATACTTCGGGATCCCGGCGGGGACGGGATCACCTGCGGCGGAACGGGTCAGGCACGATATCTCTTTGCCGGGGAAGAGATCCTTCTGGAGGACCCTGCTCGGAGCAGCCTACTTCAGGAAGTGATCCGCCGGCG
>CP070682.1:1018513-1021226 GCA_020352595.1 bacterium
GGGAATCCCGGATAAGGGGAAGGGCCGTGCTGACGACGAAACAGAGCCTCTTCAACCACGTCGACAGGATCATCGAAGCGGTCATGGGGCACCTGAAGCGGAAAGGGCTGCAGAACGTCCGCCTCGTCAACTCGGACTGGATCACCTTCACGGGCGGGAAATGGACCCTCGGGCGGGTTTTCAACCAGAGGCACCGGGAATTCAGGGACGTCGTCGACCAGGGGGCCATCAGGGTTTATCTGGAGGGCTCGGAGGTCGTGGCCGCCTACCATGCGAGGACCCTGAAGGGGCTGCTCATCGACCTTGCCTTCATCGGGGCGCTGGTCATCCCACCTGTGCTGATCTACGAACTCACTCCCGGGATGGGACTGCTGCCACTGCTGCTGGTATTTTTCGGGCTCTACTCACTGGGACAGAGGACCGTCAAGATCCACTGGTTCATGAAGCGCGAACTGCCCCGAGCCATCCACACTGTGGAGAACGTCATCGACGCTGTGGTCAGCGTCCAGGACACGTCCGGGGTCGAGGCGCAGCACCGCGACCTCAGCCCGGCCAACCTCCTGCGCTGCGCCTACTTCTACAGGACCAACGGTTTCCCGGACAAGGCCAGGGCCTACCTCGCCTACCTGGTGGAGAAATACCCCTGGACGGAGGATGCGGACGCGGCCCTGGAAGAACTGCACAAGCAGAGGCCGTGAGGGGCCGGATACAAATTTAAGGGAACGGAAGCGGTGTTTTTCCCTTCGCCTACCCTGAGCCTGCCTTGCGCTTGGTAAAAGACCTGTCGAAGGGTGCGCTTTGCGCTGATTGAAATGGACCAGACACGAAGGAGGGACACCGGGCATGAGTGCCATCAGCCAAAAACAGGCCACGGGCGGCTGCCTGTGCGGCGCGGTGCGGTACAGGATCCTGGGCGGCCTGCGCGGCGTCGTCCACTGCCACTGCTCCAAGTGCCGCCGCTTCCACGGCACCTTCTCCGCCTACACCGGCACCAGCATGGAAAATCTGCAGTTCGTGGAGGACAGGGGCCTGAAGTGGTTCCGCTCGGTGACGGACGAGACCCCGAACGTTCACCGGGGGTTCTGCGCCGAGTGCGGCTCCTCCCTCTTCTGGCATCCCCGGGACCAGACCATGATCGCGGTCTCGGCCGGGTCCCTGGACGAGCCCACGGGCCTGCGGGTCATGGGCCACAGCTGGGTCAGCCAGAAGGGCGACTTCTACGAGATCCGCGACGACCTTCCCAGGTATGCCCGTGGGTGGGAGAGGTCCGAGAGGGTCTCCTGAGAGCGCCGGGGCTGCCGGGTGGTTAAAGCACTCCCAATCCTTTAAACTGTCCTCAGATGCAACGACGTGAAAGGCCGCCGTCCAGTGGTGTGCCGGCACCCGAGCATGTTTCGACCCTGTTTTGAGATCTGAGATATGAGATCCGAGATTTCCGTCGTCCCCATCTCTTCCCCGGACGAATACCCCGCCGCCGTGGGCCGGGCCCTGGAGGAGGTGGGGGCCGCCCGGGCCCTGGCCGGTTTTGACCGGGTCATCGTCAAGCCCAACATGGTCAACAACTCGCCGCCCCAGGTGACCACCGACGTGCGGTGCGTCCTGGCGGTGCTCGAGCACCTCGTGGAGAGGCTGGACGCGGCCATCGTCGTGGCCGAGGGATCCGGAGAGGGGCGGACGCTGGACAACCTGCGCCTCAACGGTTACGAGGAGGTCACCAAGCGGTTCGGCGTCGAGCTGGTGGACCTGGACGCCCTGCCGGTGAAGCGCTACGAGGACCGGCGAGCCGGCGTCTACCGGGAGATCCACCTTCCCGGGATCCTCGAGGGAGCCGGCCTCGTCTCGGTGCCCCCCGCCAAGGACCACACCATCACACGCGTGACCCTGGGGCTCAAGAACATGGTCGGTTGCCTGCCCGCGAAGCACTACAGCGGCTACTGGTCCTACAAGAAGTCGCGCATCCACGCCGTGGACGAGGACCAGGCCGTGGCTGACCTCATGCTGTACGTCCGGCCCCACGTCACCGTCATCGACGCCATGGAGGGGCTGGCGGGAGGGCACCTGTCGGGCAGGAGGCCCGACCCGCCCATCGGGAAGATCATCGCCGGCACCGACGTGCTGGCCGCCGACCGGGAGGCCGCGCGCCTGCTCGGCCACGACCCGGACGGCATCCGGCACCTGGTGCTGGCGGCGAAGCACGGGCAAGATCCGGCGACGGGGTGATGGCCCAGGGTGCGGAGCGAAAAGGATCCCCAAAGGCAGCCTCTCGCAAAGACGCGGAGGACGCAGAGGAAAGGATTTAGGTTGAACCCTTTAATTCGGGTCTTCCCTGCGCCCCCTGCGGCTCTAGTGACCGTCAGGGAACGGGCGAGATACACAGCCCCCCGGCGCTGGAACGCTGAAGGGCTGCCTCACGCAAAGACGCGAAGACGCCAAGGAAGACGAAGGGGAAGGTTTAACCCTCTATTATTTTTTTATTTCCTTTGCGCCTTGGCGTCTTGCCTGTCCGCCGTCTTGTCCGCCATAGCTCGTTCTATTCCCTGATCTGGATACTCCAAACGAGCGACGGCGGAAGCTGGGCGGGAGGCGTTAGCGAAGGCGGAAGTGAGTCCCGCTGACAGCGGGACGAGCGGGCGAGAGGCCCGGCCCTTGCGCAAATTCCGTAAAAGCCGTCTCTCGCGGAGACGCAGGGGACGCGGAGGAAAAGCCTTGGATA
>CP070682.1:1021326-1026519 GCA_020352595.1 bacterium
GGCCGAGCCGCCCGCGGAGTCTCCCTCCACGAGGAACAGCTCCGCCTGGGCCGGGTCCTTGGCCTGGCAGTCGGCCAGCTTGCCGGGCAGGTCCGCGATGTCCAGGGCCCCCTTTCGCCTTGTCAGCTCCTTGGCTCTCCTGGCGGCCTCCCTCGCGCGGGCCGCCTCGGTGGCCTTGGAGACGACCTTGCGCCCGATGGAGGGGTTCTCCTCCAGGAAGGCGCCCAGCTTCTCGTTGACCATGGCCTCCACCAGGCCCTTGATCTCGCTGTTGCCGAGCTTGGTCTTGGTCTGCCCCTCGAACTGGGGATCGGGCAGCTTGACGGAGATCACCGCCGTGAGGCCCTCGCGCACGTCGTCGCCTGTGAGGCCCACCTTGACGTTGCGCAGGAGGTTGTTGGACGCGGCGTACTGGTTGACCGTCCTGGTCAGGGCGGTCTTGAACCCCACCAGGTGGCTTCCCCCTTCGTGGGTGTTGATGTTGTTGGCGAAGGAGAAGATGTTCTCCTTGTAGGTCTCGTTGTACTGGAAGGCGATGTCCAGGACGACGTCACCCTTTTCCCCGTGGATGTGCACCGGCTTTCGGTGTATGGCGGTGCGGTTCCTGTTCAGGTGCTCGACGAAGCTCACGATGCCGCCCTTGTACTGGAACTCGTGCCTGCGGTCCGCCCGCTCGTCCTCGATGGAGATCCTGACACCGGCGTTGAGAAAGGACAGCTCGCGCAGGCGCTGGGCGAGGATGTCGAAGGAGAATTCGGTGGTCTCGAAGATCTTCGCGTCCGGCAGGAAGGTGATCTTGGTCCCCCGCTTGCGCGTCTTGCCCGCGACCTCCAGCCTGGTGACGGGCTTGCCGTATTCGTAGGACTGGGTGTATACCTTGCCGTCCCTCCAGATCTCCAGGTCCAGGTGGCCCGAAAGGGCGTTGACCACCGAAACGCCCACTCCGTGCAGGCCTCCGGAAACCTTGTAGGCGCTGTTCTCGAACTTGCCCCCCGCATGGAGGGTGGTCATGACCACCTCGGCGGCGGGCTTTTTCATCTGCTTGTGGCGATCGACGGGGATGCCGCGCCCGTTGTCCTCCACCACCACGCTGTTGTCCACGCGTATCCTGACGTCAATGGTGTCGCAGTAGCCGGCCATGGCCTCGTCTATGCTGTTGTCCACGACCTCGTAGACCAGGTGGTGCAGCCCCTCCACTGAGGTGTTGCCGATGTACATGGAGGGGCGCTTGCGAACGGCCTCGAGCCCCTCGATGACCTTGATCTTCTCGGCTGTATAAAGGTGCTCCTTGGACCCCGCGGTCCTGCTGTCAGGCGCTCCGCCAGGGCCCTTGGCCGGGCCCCGGCCCCTGCCTGAACTCTTTTTCTTTTCCTGGCTCAATGTTTCAATCCTCCGGATGCAACTGTGGTCCGCGCTGCGTCCGCTATGCCTTGTCCGCTTGCGCCGTGAGACCGCCCTCCAGAAGGCGGAGGCGGCCGTCGGCGACGTTCCAGATCCTGCCCTCTTCCGCCGGCAGGAACATGTACTCCTCCCCCGTGGTGGAGATGAAAAACTGTGCGTCCATCTCCCGGACGAGGCGCCCGAGGGCCTCTCTCCTGGTCTTGTCCAGCTCCGAGGCGACGTCGTCCAGCAGCACGATCGGCCAGTCCCCGCGGGCATCGGCCACCAGGCTGGCCAGCGCCATCTTGAAGATCAGGACGGCGCCCCTCTTCTGGCCCTGGGAGCCGAACCTCGAAAGATCATGGTCCTGCCCCTGCGCCCGGGTCACGAAAGCGATGTTGTCGCGGTGGGGTCCGACGAGGGTGTGTCCCGCCCTCCCCTCCCTTGCCGCCGTTTCCGTGAGGCCCTCGCCGATCCCCTTCTCGATGTCCTCGAGCCCGGCGCCGGCCGCGGGCCGGGACGTGACCGCCCCGCTGTCCTCCACGCCCGGCGTCAGGGGGAAGGACGGTTGGTAGACGAGGCGAAGCCCGTCATCAAGGCCCAGCCTCCTGCCCAGGTCATCCATCAGCGGGTTGATGGCCAGGAGCAGGTCGAACCTCCTCCTGACGAGGGCGGCGCCGGTGGAGGCGAGCGTCCTGTTCCACCCCTCCATCTCCCCGCGGGCGGCGCGGCCGCGCCGAAGGAGGGCATTGCGCTGCCTGAGGGCCGCGAGGTAGCGCCTGTACTCGGAAGCGTAGTGCGGGCTCACATCGAAGACGGCGCGGTCCACAACCTTGCGCCTCCAGGACGGGGAGCCGCTCACCAGGCTCACATCCTCCGGTATGAAGTGGATGACCTTCAGGGCCTGAAGGTAGCTCTCCGGCGAGCCGACCTTGCGGTCGTCGAGAAACTGGACGCGCTCCTTCCGGGTCAGGGTGAAGGCGACCCTTCTTTCGCTGCCCCCCGAAAGGACGTCACCCGAAACATGGCACATCTCCTGTCCGCGCCCTATCATCTCGCTCCTTCCGGCAGAGCGGAAGGAGCGGAGGGTCCCGAGATACCCCACTGCTTCGAGAAAGTTGGTCTTGCCCTGTCCGTTCCTGCCCAGCAGCAGGTTGAACCGGGGGTGTAGCTCCACCTTCTGTCGTTGGAGATTCCTGAAGCGGTCCAGGCTCAACCTCAACAGCCTCATGTCAGATGCGCATGGGCATGATGACCGCCAGATAGTCCTCCTCACCTTTGGGAGAGATGGTACAGGGGCTGAGTTCGTCCTTGAGCCCCACCTGTATGGTCTCCGAGTCCATGGAGGTGAGGGTGTCGAGCATGTACCGTGCGTTGAAGGTGACCTCCATATCCTCGCCCGCGTATTTCATGGGCACCGTCTCCGTGGCCGTTCCCAGGTCGGGGTTGTTGATGTGTATGGTCAGGCTGCTGCCGCCGAAGGAAAATCGGATGGCTCTCGACCGCTCGGACGAGAGGAGCGAGACGCGCCTGATGGCATGGATCATGGCTTCCCGATCCACCTGTGCCGTGGGCCCCCCGCCCTCGGGGACAACCTGGCTGTAATTGGGGAACGACATGTCGATGAGCCGTGTCGTCAGGACCACGGAATCCCTGCGAAAGACCCCGTGCTGTTTCTGGAAGTCCACCTCCACCATCTCGTCGTCACCCTCCTCGAGCAGCCGCCTCACCTCGTTGAGGGACTTTCTGGGGATGACCACGCTCTCGCCGGGCCGGATGTTTCCCAGGGCCTGCTTTTCGACCATGGCCAGCCTGTGCCCGTCGGTGGCCACCAGCCTCAGGACTCCCTTCCCCTCCTTCTCCTCCATCTCGAAGAGTATCCCCGTGAGGTTGTATCTCGTCTCGTCCGTGGAGGCGGCGTAGATGGTCTTCTTGATCATGTCCCGGAAGTTGCCGGCGTTGAGGGTCAGGAAACCTCCCTCCTCGTAGGCGGGCAGGTTGGGGTAATCTTCGGCCGGCAGCCCCTTGAGCTCGAAGGAGGATGTGCCGCTGGTGATCTCCGACAGGTTGTTGTCCTTCACCTGCAGGGTGATCTTGGATTCCGGAGGCAGTTCCTTGATGATCTCGAAAAGCTTTCGCGCCGAAAGGGTGATGGCTCCTTTTCCCTTGATGGAAGCCGCCACGAAGCCGCTGACACCCACCTCCATGTCCGTGGCGAGCATCCGCAGCCGATCGCCCGTCCCGTCTATGAGAACGTTGCTCAGGATGGGAACCGTGTTTTTCCTCTCGACAATGTTCTGGACTCGGGACAACCCCTGAAGGAACTCTTCCCTGTTAACGGAAAAGGTCAGCACCTTCAAACCTCCTGTTGTGGGACAGCGTCCGCCGGGGAGCCGCCGCACCTGGATTTTCGTGGTTTAAAAAAGTCGTATGCCGGACGCACCAAGACCTTTTTCTGGCCTTGCTGGAGCCGAAAAATTTCCCCGGAAACATAAGGATAGACCATATACTACACGAACGACCTACCGTAAAGCAACACTTAACGCTTGCCGACAACAGCGTTGTTGGCATCAGGGTCCCATGGTCCTGGGTGGTGTCTTCAGGAACCTTCTGTTAGTGATCTTATTTATAAGAACAGAAGCAGGATAAGAAGGTGCTGGGGATTGTCGGGAAAGGGACGCAAACCCCGGTATCGGCAGGAAAACAGGTGTTGAACGGGCTGTGGAAGAGGCGGGGGAAAAGGTGCGGGTTTTCCACAGAGAGCCCTTTCCACAGCGGTTTGCACAGGGAATCCAACAGGGTTGTGAACATGCGGTGGGGATTGCGAAAGAAGAAAGGATCGCCAGGGCACGGGGCGCTCGTCAGAGGTGGTTGTTCCCCTCCAGCTCCTTGATGAGCTGATCGAGGGTGCCCTGGAAGGAAGGGTCGCCCTTGGCGAGGTTCTCAACCTTCTGGACCGCGTGCAGGACGGTGGAGTGGTCCCTGCCCCCGAACTGCCGCCCGATCTCGGGAAGGGAAAGGCCCGTCAACTGTCTGGCGAGGAACATGGCCGTGTGGCGCGGAGCGATGAACACCTTGTTCTTCTTCTTGGATTTGAGGTCGGAGACCTTGATGTTGAAGTGGGAGGATATCTTCCTCTGGATGTCCTCGATGGTAATGGCTTTCTTCCTCTGCTCGAGGAAATTCTTGAGGGCCTCCTTGACGAGATCGATGCCGATGACCTTGGTCTTGGAGAAGGCCGCGAAGGCAGTGACCCTCTGCAGGTAGCCTTCCAGTTCGCGGATGTTGGAGCCCGTGTTCTCGGCAAGGAAGAGGGCCACCTCGTGTGACAGGACGATGCCGGACTGTTCGGACTTCTTGACCAGGATGGCGATCTTGGTCTCGAGATCGGGCGGCTGGATGTCCGCGATGAGCCCCCACTCGAACCTGGACCTCAGACGCTCTTCCAGGTCCGGGATCTCTCGGGGAAACTTGTCGGAGGAAACAACGATCTGCTTGTGCGAATCAAAGAGGGAGTTGAAGGTGTGGAAGAACTCCTCCTGCGTCCGCTCCTTGCCGGCGATGAACTGGATGTCGTCGACCAGCAGGATATCCATGTTCCTGTAGGTCTCCCGGAACTGGGGCATCCTGTCGAACCGCAGGCTGTTGATAAGTTCGTTCATGAACCTCTCGGAGGACAGATAGCAGAGCCTTAGGTCCGGATTGCGCTCCTTGGCGAGGTTGCCGATGGAGTGCATGAGGTGCGTCTTTCCAAGGCCCACACCACCGTAGACGAAGAGGGGGTTGTAGGAGCGAGCCGGATTCTCGGCCACA
>CP070682.1:1026619-1029495 GCA_020352595.1 bacterium
CATCATCCGGTACACGCGCTACGGCACGGTGGGCCTGGCGGCTTTCCAGAGCTTCGGCATCTCCATCGGTCTCGAGCAGATGACGAGCCCGGGGGGCGCGGCCATCGTTCCCTTTCCGGGCTGGGGCTTCAGGTTCATGACGGTCATAAGCCTGACGGCCGGAACGGCGTTCATCATGTGGCTGGGTGAGCAGATAACGGAGAGGGGCATCGGCAACGGTATCTCCCTAATCATCTTTGCCGGCATCGTTGCCAGGATGCCCACCGCAACGGGCCAGACCTTCACCCTCCTGAGAACAGGTGAGATCTCGGCGTTTCTCATGGCCTTCGTCCTCATCCTCATGGTGTTCGTCGTGGCGTTCATCATCTTCATGGAGAGGGGTCAGCGGAGGATCCCTGTCCAGTACGCAAAACGGGTCGTGGGGAGGAAGATGTACGGTGGCCAGAGCACCCATCTCCCGCTGAAAGTGAACACCTCGGGGGTCATCCCGCCCATCTTCGCCTCCTCCATTCTCATGTTCCCGGCGACGGTGGCGGGTTTCATCAAGAACCCCATCATGGAGACCATCGCCAACACCTTCGCACCCGGGCGGGCTCTTTACACGGTGCTCTACGTGGCCCTGATCATCTTCTTCTGCTATTTCTACACGGCCATCCAGTTCAACCCCATCGACGTGGCGGACAACCTGAAGAAATACGGGGGTTTCATACCCGGCATCAGGCCCGGCAGGAAGACTGCCGAGTACATCGACCGTGTCCTGTCGCGGATCACTTTCGGTGGGGCCATCTACCTGTCCATGGTGTGCGTGCTGCCCGAGATCCTTTACCGGTGGTTCAACATCCCGTTCTATTTCGGCGGCACCGGACTGCTCATCGTCATCGGGGTGGCCCTCGACACGGTCACCCAGGTTGAGACGCATCTTGTCACGAGGCACTACGAGGGGTTCATGAAGAGGGGGAGAATCAAGGGGAGACGATGATGGATTTCATCCTGCTGGGTCCTCCTGGGGCCGGGAAAGGCACCCAGGCCAAGTTGATGATCGACAAGTGGTCCATACCACAGATATCCACGGGGGACATCCTGAGGGCTGCAGTCCGTGAAGGGACGTCCCTCGGGGTGGAGGCCAAGGGTTTCATGGACCGGGGCGAACTGGTCCCCGACCGCGTCGTGATCGGGATCATCGCCGAGAGACTCAAGGAAAAGGACGCCCGGAAGGGGTTCATCCTCGACGGATTCCCGAGGACCATACCCCAGGCGGAGGCCCTGGGGACGATCCTCCAGGATCTGGGGCGGAACATCGATCACGTGATCAGCATCGAGGTGGACGAGGAGGAGCTCGTCCGGCGCCTGACCGGGAGACGGATGTGCAAGAACTGCGGGGAAAGCTTCCACGTAGTGTTCAACCCGCCCGCCAGGGAGGGCGTGTGTGACCGCTGCAAGGGAGAGCTCTACCAGCGGGATGACGACAAGGAAGAGACCATCAGGCAGCGCCTGGCGGTATACGGGCAGCAGACCGAGCCCCTGATCGCCTATTACTCCAGGACGGGCAACCTGAGGCGCATAGATGGATTCTCCTCCATCGAGGACATCTTCTCCAGGATCGTCGAGGCTGTGGGAGGCTGATCCTCCATCAGACCGGCACGATGATCCACAGGAAGTCGCCCCCGGAGATCGCCCTCATGAGGGAGGGCGGAGCAGCTGTCGCAAAGGTCCTCCGGAGGATGGAAGAGGTGGTGAAGCCGGGGATCACCACCGCCAGGATCGAGGAGGAAGCCGACCGGATGGCCCGGTCCCTGGGGATCGCACCGGCCTTCAAGGGCTACAACGGATACCCGGCGGCCATCTGTGTTTCGGTCAACGAGGAAGTGGTGCACGGTATCCCCTCTTCTGAGAGGGTCCTCGCGGAAGGGGACATCGTAGGCCTCGACTTCGGGGCGCTCTACAAGGGCTTCTACTCGGATGCGGCTGTCACCCTCCCGGTGGGAAACCCCTCCAGGGAGGCCAGACGCCTCCTGGAGGTCACGAGAAAGGCGCTCTACAGAGGCATTGAATCGGCTCTGGTGGGCCACCGCGTGGGTGACGTGGCCTTTGCCATTCAGAGCTTTGTGGAAGAGAACGGATTTTCGGTGGTCAAGGTCTTCGTGGGGCACGGTATCGGCCGCAGCCTTCACGAAGAGCCGCAGGTGCCCAATTTCGGCGAGCCCCAGTGGGGTGTCCGCCTGAAGGAGGGAATGACACTGGCCATCGAGCCCATGGTCAACGCGGGCGGCGACGGGGTCAAGGTTCTTGACGACGGCTGGACGGCGGTGACGGAGGACGGCAGTCTTTCGGCCCACTTCGAGCATACCATAGCCGTCACCGAGAACGGACCGCTGATCCTGACCATGGATGAAACGCCCCGCATGGAGAGCGGCAACTAATGGCCAAGGAAGAACCCATAGAGGTTGAAGGCACGGTGGTGGAACCTTTGCCCAACGCGATGTTCCGGGTTGAGCTCGAGAACGGGCACCAGGTTCTGGCCCACATCTCCGGCAAGATGAGGATGCACTACATCCGCATCCTGCCCGGAGACAGGGTGACCGTCGAGCTCTCGCCTTACGATCTGACAAGGGGCAGGATCACCTACCGCGCCAAATAGGTGTCCTTCCCCCGAAGGAAAGAGGATGTCATGAAAGTCCGACCTTCTGTGAAGAAGATGTGTGACAAGTGCAAGATCATCCGCCGCAAGGGAGTGGTCCGGGTGCTGTGCGAGAACCCGAAGCACAAGCAGCGGCAGGGCTGATTTCAGGAGGTGTACGCGTGGCTCGTATTGCCGGAGTTGATTTACCAAGGAGCAAGAGGATCGAGGTGGCCCTGACCTACATCTATGGGATCGG
>CP070682.1:1029595-1032958 GCA_020352595.1 bacterium
ATCATCATCGCGGAACCGAACCTGCTCGACATCTTCCGGCGGGGCAAGATCCTGCTGTATGTTTCCGCTTTCTGCGCTTTCTACCTCATCACCTTTCTCACGATCTGGTTGCGTACCAGGTGGGTGCGGACTGCTGTCTACCGGGTCATGCTTCTGTCCTGCCGGACCGGGATCCTTTCCCCTGAGCGGTTCAGGAGGTGGTACAGGAAGGTCTCCAGGGAGATCAGACGCTTTGTCTACGGCTTCGGAAGGTTCACCGGAGGACCCGCCCTCCACGTTTTCCTCTCCGTCCTGTTCACGGTGGTTTTTCTCCTCGCCCTGTTCTCCTTTTCCGTAGTCCTCATAAGGGCTCTCGGTTACAGCGTCCCGACCTGGAGCATCCTGGCCTTCCAGGTCGTCGTCACCTTCTTCATGTATTTCGCTCCCACGCCAGGCGCCGCTGGCGTGGCAGAGGGGGGGTACGGCCTTCTCTTCGCCACCTTGCTGCAGAAGCGGGACCTGGCGATGCTCACGCTCCTCTGGAGGTTCCTGACCATCTACATCGGTGTTCTCGTCGGTCTGCTCATCATCTACCGCGAGATTTTCGCCCGGGGCAAGGCGGTGGAGCCGTGAACCCCAAGAGGCGGCTGAAATTCCTGCTGCTTCTGGTGGTGCTCCTCCTCGTCTCCCTCGCGGGATACAAGGTCTACCTGTACGTGGCGGAAAAGGATTACGTCGCTCTCAACGAGACCAACCTGGATCGTATTGAAAAGCGGCTGGATGGTAGAAGGGAGTTCACCTTCGCGGTGGTGGGCAACATCAAGAACTCCAACAGGATCTTCGAAAGGCGCCTCCTTCCCATGATCCGAACGGAAAACCCCGACTTCCTCATATCCGCGGGCAACGCTGTCTACGACGGGGCGGAGGACAAATACCGCGCCCTCTACAGGGGCATGTCCCGCCTGGGACTGCCTTATCTTCTGGCCTTCGGAAGAAACGAGATGGAGGATTTCGGAGCCAGGAGGTTTTACAGGCACTTCGGTCCTCACTACTTCACCGTGCCCATAGGCGGAGCGGTCTTCTTCTTCCTTGATTCCACGGGTGAGACCTCGTGGCAGTGGCAGATGAGCTGGCTTGAAAGGGAACTGGCGGCCACAAGGGACGCAAAGCACCGCTTCCTGGTGCTGTACCATTCCCCCTTGCCCGTGGAGGGGTTCCCGCCCTGGAAATCCCACGACGTCCTGGATGAAGGCGCCCGTTGGGCCCTGCGCAGGGTCCTCCTCGGCCAGAACGTATCAGCGGTGTTTTCCGCGGGTTACCCCACTTACCGAAGGGACGTGGTGGACGGGGTCCCCTATTTCATATCCGGCTGCGCCGGGGGATTGCATCTGGACGAAAAGGAGGACAGCTACCAGTACCTGAACATACACGTGGAACAGGACGGCATCGTCTTCGAGAATGTGGAGTACCCCCACCAGCTCCATCCGCTCTCCTACAAGGTGGAGACCGTGGGACTTTTCCTCCATTCCTTCTTCTACGTAAGCCTTTTCAACTTTCTCCTGGTCATGGGCCTTCTGGGACTCGTGGCCCTGAAGATCTACTCGCTCATCCTGAGGCAGGAAACCTACTACCGGGATTTCGACATGGACGAGGAGCTGGACCTCGGCCGGCCTCTGCGCGTGGCCATGTTCACGGACAACTACCTGCCCTTCGTGGGGGGGGTCCCCATCTCCATTGACCGCCTGTACAAGGGGTTGCTGGTTCAGGGATGCCGGGTGAAGATCTTTGCTCCCTCCTATCCCGTGCCCCCCGAAGCCCGGGAGCCGGACGTTTTCCGGTGTCCGTCCCTGTTTCCCCCCAAGGGAGGCCGGGGTCCCGTCACCAACATCTTTTCCCGAAAGATCGCGCAGGCTTTCAGGGAATTCGACTGCGACATCGTCCACGTTCACCATTCCCTGTGGCTGGGACGCAAGGGGATGTGGCTTGGCCGGAGGTTCGGTGTTCCCGTCGTTTTCACCTACCACACGCGCCTGGAGCGCTACATCCATTACATCCCCCTCCCCGGGACCCTTTTCAAGTCCCTTGGGGTCCATTACCTGATCAAGCGCTTCGCCAACAACTGCCAGGCCATCATCACTCCCACCACCTCCACCGAGGAGTACATGAGGAACGTTGGTGTCAGTTCCCTGGTGGAGACCATCCCCACAGGTGTGGACCTGAACGCCTACGCGGCCAGGAGCCCGGGGGAGGTCGAGCGGTTCCGCAAGCGGTACGCGCCGGAAGGCTCTCTCCTCATCAGCGTCTCCCGTCTGGCCAGGGAGAAGAACCTGGACTTTCTCATGGAGGGGACCAGGAAGGTCTTCGCCCAGAGCAGGGACCCCATCCACTGCCTCCTGGTGGGTGACGGGCCCGAGAGGAAGCGCCTGGAGGGGAAGGTCGGCGAACTTGGCCTGTCCGGCAGGTTCCACTTTGCCGGACAACTGGACCCCTCGGACACCGCCCTCGCGTACATGGCCTCCGACCTCTTCGTTTTTGCCTCCACATCGGAGACACAGGGGATGGTTCTCGTGGAGGCCATGGCGGGGGGGTGTCCGGTGGTGGCCGTGAACGCCTCGGGCGTCTACGATGTGGTCGAGAACGGGTTGAACGGCTACAAGGTTCCCGAGAGCACGGATATCTGGGCCTCGACGGTCGACGGGCTGCTGCGAGACGGGGATCGGTTGAAACTGCTCTCGGAAAACTGCAGGGCCTATGCGCTGAAATACGCGGGGGACAGGATCGCGGCAAAGACCGTGAACCTGTACAAGCGGGTGCTCGTTCTCAACCGGGCTGCAAGGATACCGGGGAAGGGCGTGAAATGAATCCAAGGTAGCAGTTATTCTTTTCACAGCCCGTTTACAGTTCAAAAAATGAGATATAATAGCACCGCATCGGTGACGAAAACGCAGGAGATGCGCCCTGAACAGGAGGTGAGAAGGCCCGGATCCCATCAACCGAACCCCCCCGCAGTTGAAGCATGTTTTTTTTGCCCCAACCCTCTCAGAGAAAAAGGAAAAAACCCATGAAATCCAGAGGATTTCGCAAACTGTTCGTTTCGAGCATCGTGTTTGTTCTGTCCGGCCTCTTTCTCTTCGCCGCCGTGGCGGAGGCCAAGTGGCCGGAGAGGCCCATAGATTTCATCATCCCCGCGGGCGTCGGGGGCGGGGCCGACCAGTACGCCCGGTTCCTCATCGGCCTTAACGTCAAGGGCAAGTACGTTGACGAGGCCATCATGCCGGTGAACAAGGACGGCGGCGCCGGGGCCGTGGCCATGCAGTACATGATGACGCAGAAGGGCAACGGCCATGCCATGATGATCACCCTCAACGCCTTCATCACCACGCC
>CP070682.1:1033058-1035739 GCA_020352595.1 bacterium
CAGTCTCTCCAACTTGCCTATATCGCCGTTTTCACCATTTCCTGCGCAGATCCGGTCCAGGATATCGACCATGTGGCGGGTTCCCACCCTGCAGGGCACACATTTTCCACAGGATTCGTTCTGGGTGAAGGCGAGAAAAAACCGTGCCACGTCCACCATGCATGTCTTCTCGTCCATGACCACGAGGCCGCCGGAGCCGATCATGGACCCCTTCTCCCAGAGGATGTCGAAGTCGACGGGCAGGTCGAACATGGACGAGGGCAGGCATCCTCCGGAAGGGCCTCCCGTCTGGACGGCCTTGATGGTCCTGCCGTCCCTGCCGCCGCCTCCGATCCCCTCCACCACCGTCCTCAGGGAGGTGCCGAAGGCCACCTCGACGAGGCCGGTGGTGCTCACCGGCCCGGTGAGGGCCAGGATCTTGGTCCCCTTGCTGTTCTCCGTGCCCATCTCCGCGAACCACTCGGCCCCCTTGCTGATGATGGCAGGGACGTTGGCCCACGTCTCCACGTTGTTGAGGGTGCTGGGCCTGTTCCAGAGGCCGTGTTCGACGGTGTGGACGTCCTTGGGTCGTGGCTCCGCAACCTTCCCCTCGATGGAGGCCATGAGGGCGGTGGACTCGCCGCACACGAAGGCCCCGCCGCCCCGCGCGATCTCGATGTCAAAACGCATCCCCGTGCCCAGGATGTCCTTCCCCAGAAGGCCGTATTCTCTGGCCTGCCGCACCGCCTCCCTGGAGTGCTCCACGGCCAGGGGGTATTCGTTGCGGACGTAGATGTAGCCGTGCTGCGCGCCGATGGCGTAGGCCCCGATGAGCATCCCCTCCAGCACCGCGTGGGGGTTCCCCTCGAGGATCCCCCTGTCCATGAAGGCACCGGGGTCTCCCTCGTCGGCGTTGCAGATCACGTACTTCTCTTCGCCCCGTGCCGCCCGGCATGCCGCCCACTTCCGGGCCGTGGGAAACCCTCCCCCTCCCCGTCCCCTGAGCCCGGACCTGTCGATCTGGGAGATGACCTCATCCGGCTCCATTTCGGAAAGGACCCTGGCGAGGGCGCTGTACCCCCCGATGGCAAGATAGTCGTCGATGGAGAGGGGGTCCACCATCCTGTTCTGGGCGAGGAGAGTCAGGGTCTGGGCCTGGTAGAAGGGGATCTGTGATTCCTCCACGATCCTCTTGCCCGTCCGGGGGTCGGTGTAAAGCAGCCTCTCCACGATCTTTCCGGCGCGGACGGTCTGCTGGATGATCTCCCTCACGTCTGTTGGCTTGACCCTGGGATAGAAGATGTTGCCGGGTTCCACGACGACGATGGGGCCCTGCTCGCAGTAGCCGTGGCAGCCGGTGACACGCAGGCGCACCCCCTTCTCGAGGCCGTTGCCTCCCAGTTCCAGCCTTATCTGCTCTGCCACGTCGTGACAGCGCGTGGCCTGACATCCCGGCCCTCCGCAGACCGTCAGGAGCACGGCTCCGTCGTCGCGCTCGGCGGCAGCCCTCGCGCTGGCCGAGGCCAGTTCCTCAATGCTCCCGATCCTAGACATGTCCGACGCCTCCCTCCGCCTTGCGAAGACGGCCGACGAGGGACCGGAGCTTGGCGGGAGTCATGTGCGGGTGGTAGACACCGTTGTGGATGAGCACCGGGGCGAGGGCACAGGCACCGATGCAGTTGACCGCCTCCACGGTGAAGAGGCCATCCTCGGTGGTCTGGCCCACCTCGAGGTTCAGGAAGGAAAGGGCCTGCTCCAGGAGGGGATTCGCCCCCCTGACGTGGCAGGCCGTCCCCATGCACAGCGTCAGGATGTGCTTGCCCCTCGGCTCCAGCGAGAAGGCCTTGTAGAAGTGGGCGACCCTGAAGACCTCCATGATGGGGACGCCCAGCTCCCGTGAGACCATGACCATGGCCTCCGATGACAGGTAGCCCTGGATCCCCTGGACATCCTGGAGGACCTCGATGAGCTGATGGGGCTGGCTCCTGCGCTCCTCAATTACGGATTCAAGGGTCCGGGTCATGGGCACCTCCAGTCTTGGGGTTGGGAAGGGTTGATGGCCGCCATGGTAATGTGTTATGTTTCACGCGTTCAATGCGGATTAAATGCACCTTAATTGCCTATTATTTATAGGCAATTAAGGTGCCCACATCGTACCCACAGAGTGCACTCAGACCGTGTGCAGCAAAGGAGGCAGGTCATGGCCCGCAGACCGCCCCATATGGACCCTGCCCGCCAACCCGACGGTGACGGCAAACAGCGGCCCAGTCCCACCACGCCCTTCCGGTGGAGGCTCACGGCCAGCGATGAGAGCGATCCGGCGCGCGTGGTCTGGGCTCTGCGCGAGCGCATCAAGGAGCTCAACTGCCTCTACGCCATCGCCCAGCTGGCAGAAGCGGGAGACGGCCCGATAGAGGAGGTCCTGGAGGTTGTGGTCAACATCATCCCGCCCTCCTGGCAGTACCCCGAGATCACCTGCGCGCGCATCACCTTCCTGGACGGGACCTACAAGAGCCCGGGATTCCGACTGACTGCGTGGCAGCAGTCGGCGACCATTCACTTCTACGGGGAGTCCGCGGGCGAAGTGACGGTCTGCTACCTGGAAGAGCGGCCGGCCTCCTTCGAGGGTCCCTTCCTCCACGAGGAGAGGGTGCTCTTGGACGCCATCGCCGAGCGGGTCGGCGCCATCGCCATGCGCATCA
>CP070682.1:1035839-1042019 GCA_020352595.1 bacterium
GGCCTGGCGGTGGCGCTGGCGGAGATGGCCTTCGCCGGGGGCCTCGGCATCAGGGTGGATCTGGATGCCGTGCCCCGGACGGGGGAGCTCCGGACAGATGCGGTTCTCTTTTCGGAGTCGGCCAGCCGCCTGCTGGTGGAGGTCAGACCGTCCAACGCCCCGCGTTTCGAGGCCATCATGGAGGGCACCGCCTGTGCGAGGATCGGGCGCTGCGACGGCACCGGCAAGGTAGTGGTGGTGGCCGGCGGCTCCGAGATCATCTCCCTGGGGATAGACCGGCTCAGGGAGGCCTGGCAGGCCCCGCTGAGGGAACTGTGAACCGGGGGGCTCCATTCACGGGGCGCGGGGACACGGAGACGCGGGGACACGCGGAGATCCCCGGTTCGCCCTGCCTCCCGCGCCTCGAGTTCCGGTATGCCGGGATGGGGAGAACAGCATGAAGAACAGACCCAGGGCCATCGTCATCACCGGCAACGGCACCAACTGCGAGAGGGAGGCCGCCCACGCGTGCCGCCTGGGAGGCTTCGATGCGGACATAGTCCACATCTCGGACATCCTCACCGGTGAAGTCACCCTTGACCGCTACCACTTTCTCAACCTCACGGGGGGGTTCCTCGACGGTGACGACCTGGGATCTGCCAAGGTTCAGGCCAACAGGCTAAGATACGCGGTCGTCAAGGGCACGGGGGAGAGGGTGGCCGAGCAGTTGGACCGCTTTGTGGAGGCAGGCAAACCCATACTCGGTGTCTGCAACGGCTTTCAACTCATGGTCAAGATGGGGCTGCTGCCCGGTGTGGAAGGGTCCCGCCATCAGGTGGCGAGCCTGACCTTCAACGATTCCGGGCGTTTCGAGGACAGGTGGGTCCACCTGCGGGTGGACCCGGCCTCGCCCTGTGTCTTCACGCGAGGGCTGGAAACCCTGACACTTCCGGTGCGCCACGGAGAGGGAAAGTTCGTGGTCCGGGAGGAGGCCTCCCTCGAGGCGATGCGGTCCGGGAACCTCCTCACCGCGCGCTATATGGACGCTGCCACCGGGAGACCCACCATGGAATATCCCATGAACCCCAACGGTTCAGTGGACGCAGTGGCCGGGATCTGCTCCCCGTCCGGCGTCCTTTTCGGTCTCATGCCCCACCCCGAGGCCTACCTGGACCGTGTCAACCATCCCAGGTGGACCAGGGAGGATCTTCCCGAGGAGGGTGTCGGTGTCACATTATTCAGGAACGCATTCGCGTATGTCAGCCAAGGGCTGTGATGCCGTCGGCCAGGCGAGCGCAAGGGACAAGTTCCGGGAGGAGTGCGGGATCTTCGGGATCTACGGCCATCCCGAGGCGGCCAACCTCACCTACCTCGGGCTGCACGCACTCCAGCACCGCGGACAGGAGAGCGCCGGCATCGCCACCACGGACGGGACCAGGATCTACCGTCACGGTGCCATGGGGCTGGTCAACGATATCTTCACACCCCAGATCCTCGAGCGGCTGCCCGGGGACATGGCCATCGGCCACAACCGTTATTCCACCACGGGGCAGAGCCTGCCGGAGAACATACAGCCCATCACCGTCACCTATTCCAGGGGCGGTCTGGCCATCGCGCACAACGGGAACCTCGTCAACGCCCAGCAGGTACGCCAGGACCTGGAGGAATCGGGCGCCATCTTCCAGTCGTCCAGCGACACGGAGGTCATCATCCACCTCATCGCACGGTCCAGGGGGAGCCAGGTCCTGGACCGGCTTGTGGAGGCCCTGTACCAGGTGCGTGGAGCCTATTCCCTCCTGTTCCTGACCGAAAAAAGGATCATCGCGGCCAGGGACCCGAGGGGGTTCCGACCCCTGGCCATAGGCCGCATGGGGGACGCGTGGGTCTTCACCTCGGAGACGTGCGGACTGGACCTCATCGAGGCGCAGTACGTCAGGGACGTCAGTCCTGGAGAGGTGGTCATGGTGGACAAGGAAGGCATCACCTCCTTCTTTCCCTTCCCCAAGATGAAGGCCTCACCCTGCATCTTCGAGTTCATCTATTTTGCGAGACCGGACAGCATCATCGACGGGACGGAGGTCTACGAGGCCCGCAAAAGGCTGGGGACGAAGCTGGCCAGGGAGGCCCCTGCGCCGGCGGACGTGGTCATACCTGTGCCCGATTCAGGTGTGCCCGCCGCCATCGGCTACGCCCAGGGCATGGGGATCCCCATGGAGTGGGGCCTCATACGGAACCACTATGTCGGGAGGACCTTTATCGAGCCGTCCCAGTCCATCAGGCACTTCGGGGTGAAACTCAAGCTGAACACCTGCAGGAAGGCCATACAGGGCAGGAGAGTGGTCCTCATCGACGATTCCATCGTCAGGGGCACCACGAGCAGGAAGATCGTAAAAATGGTCCGGGATGCCGGGGCCACGGAGGTCCACCTGAGGATAAGCTCACCCCCCACCGTGAACCCCTGCTATTACGGCATCGACACACCGACCCACCAGGAGCTCATCGCCTCCAGCCACGATGTCGAGGAGATCCGAAGGTACGTCACCGCGGACTCCCTGGGATACCTGAGCCTTGAGGGTCTCCGGTGGGCCCTCCGACCGGATCAGCCGCTGGATGCAGCCGGTTTCTGCGAGGCCTGCTTCTCCGGGGACTATCCGGTGCCCTTCCCCAGGGACCAGGATGAGCAGATGACCCTCTGGTCACAGAGGATCACGCATGTCTGAAACGGCGGCCTACATGGCCCTCATCGAGACGGCGTCGGTCAGGGGCGTTCAAACCCGCATACGCTATCTCAAGGAGCACGGCGCCCACGAGATGGGCTGGAACTACGCCAACATCCTGGACGTGGGCCCCGCTCTCCTGCGCCAGCTCCAGCGAAAGGGTTTTTTCAGGGTTTACCTTTGCATACCGGATGAGAACGGGAGCGTGCGCTACGCCATGAAGATCACCGCACTCAGGACCTTCAACAGACCGGAGATCTTCCGCGACCCTGTGGATGGGCGGCGGTATCTGGTCCACTCCAGGATGCTGATCCACTCCATCGAGGAGCTGGATCGCCCAAGGAAACTGACGGATTTCACCAGTATCGACATGAGGAAGCCGGACATCAGGCATCTGCAGCTGGGGTTCCTCTTCGTCGTCGACCCGGAGGTCTGAGTGGAACCCGTCAGGATTGTCGCGCTTTTGACGGGTATCTTTTTTCTCTCCTTCGGCCTGGCAGCATACAGGCACTTCTACAAGGTCCTCGGAGCCGCCGCCGGTCTCGCCATCTGGGCGGCTTTCAACGATACGGCAGTCCAGCTTCCCGGTCTGAGGGAGCATCCGGGGACGGCCAGCCTCCTGCTCATGCTTCTCATGGTCCTGTCCGGGGTCCTGGTGGCTTCGAAGTTCAGGAGGGTCCTGGCCTTTCTCGGCGGATTGGGCACGGGGATCATCCTGTCGCAGTCCCTGTCGTCCTTCTTCGCAGGCGGGCCCCTGCTCTCGGGGTCCATTCCAGAAGGAGCTCCCGGGTCCATGGACATCCTCGCCGGACTTGTGGCCGGAGTCCTCTTCATCGTGCTCGAGCGGTTCCTGGCCGTCCTGCTGACGAGCGCCGTGGGATCCTTTCTCTGCGCCTGGGCCCTCGGGGGCCGCTGGACCTTCGCTGTCTGCCTGGCACTGGGCCTGGTGGCCCAGCCCCTCATTTTTTCCCGCCTGGGCCGCGGCCGGAAGGCAGGGGGTGGTGAAGGGACAGGAGGCGGCTCCACCACGGCCCTGCTCCTCCTGGTCCTCCTCCTGCCGGCCACCGCCTCCGCCGACTGGACGCTCAGAAGGGTCAATGCGGCCACCTCCAGGGTGGTCATCGACGCGGGCTGGCGCGACGGCGTGAGGAAGGGGGAGAGGTTCGCCGTGACGGACCAGAAAGGGACGCTCCTGGCGGTCATCACGGTGTCGGATGTCTTTACCGACAGCTCCTACTCGGAACCCCTGGACGCGGCGAAGATCCCTCTCCTGGCCATGGGGATGCCGGTCATCCCCATGGAGGAGCACGAATACCTCAGGGCGATGAAGGGTGGCGGGGAGAGCGAACTGGCGGCTTTCCTGGAAAAGTATCCCCGGAGCCGCCGAAGGGAAGAGGTGGCCCAGGCCCTGGACGCGCAGCGCTTCAGGCAGGCCGAGATGGAGAATTCCATAGATGCCTTTCAGAGGTTCCAGAGGCAGTATCCGACGAGCGGTTTCGCGGGCCAGGCAAGGCGGAGGGAACAGGAACTGTCCTTCCGCAGGGCCAGGGAGGAATCCAGCGAAGCGTCCTTCAGGCAGTTCCTTGACAGGTACCCCGACAGCGGTCTGGTCTCGGGTATGGTGGAGGTGAGGAACTATCTCAGGGCGGTGGAGATCGGCAAGGTCTACGCCTACCGGGATTTTGTTTCGGCTTTCCCGGAAAGCCTCCTCGCCGAGGATTTCGTGACCCGGATCAGGGAGTTTGAATTGTGGGTGGACAGGCTGGAGTTCGGTGACGATCCCGTGGCAGCCATGGGGTATTTTGCCTCGGCCGGCGATGAGACGGCGGTGCCCCACCTGGTGGGCAAGCTCATGGTGCCCGGCCTCGAGGCGGAGGCGAAGAAGACCATCTTCAGCATCGGGCAGCCCGCACTGGATGTCCTCCTGGAGGTCCTCATATCACCCCTTCAGTCCATCGCGCTCAAGGACAAGGTGGCCCTGATCATCGGCGAGATGGGTGACATCACGGCCATTCCCGCCGTCAGGAGCTACGTGGGGGCCGAGAAAACGGCTGCCGGCCGCAAAGCCCTATTGATGCTGGAAGATAAGGCCGGCAGGTGATATATTTGAGAAGCGGCGGGGGGCAGGACCTGAGCCTGTGCACAAGCGGAACTTGCCCGATAATATAGGGTTTTCACACCATGACCAGAAGAAAGCGCGAGATAAGGAAACGCAAGAGAAAGCATGAGGCCTCCCCAGGGGTTTTGGAGGAGAGGGTGGCCGTGGAGACGGTGGCCGGCGAGCCCGAGGAGGAGGCCGGGGAGACCCTGGAGGACAGCCAGCTCCTCGCTCCCACCCCACCGCCGCGGGAGATCAGGACACCCGCCGGAACCGGCACAGAGGGACGAAAGATCCAGGCCGGGCGCGGCAGGCGGGAGGCCCTGGCCTCGGCCACCGCCACCATGTGGCCCTCGTGGCTGTCCAGGAACAAGGAAAACATCCTCCTCGGTCTGCTTGTGCTTTACGTCCTCCTCCTCGGACTGGGCACCGTGGGGGAGCTGTTCGAGGTCGAGTGGGTCCTCAACCTGCCCCTGTTCCGGTAAGGGCGCGACGGTGCAGCTGAAAAGACCCGCAGGCAGGTTGGCTTTTTTCCGGGGGTGAGAATGATGTCGTGGGTCCGGAGCCGGTTTTTCGCCATGGCCGCGTCCTTTGCGCTGGTGGCGCTCAGCGTGGCGCCGGCCGCGGGAGAGGTTGCCTACATCATCAAGAGCCCTTCCGGAGACAGGGACGTCTCCATCATCTTTTCCCACGACCCGGATGCCGAGTCCGAGATCCTTGCCAAGATCGGAGAGAGGGGTCACATCCTGCTCTGGCAGATCCAGTGCTCCGACAAGTACGTCTTCTACAGGCCTTTCGAGTTCACCCAGGGCCGGATGAGCGTCAGGCCCGTGCTTTGTCTGGTCAAGAAGTTTTTCTGCGAGACCGACGGGGAGAGGAAGGGTTACGTCTACCAGGGATACCTTTTCCTCGAACCCAATTTCGACCTGAAAAGCCCCATCAAGGTAACCCTTGCCGACAAGCACCTCAGGGCCACTTTTATCCAGTAGGTAGCGTCCGGTGCAGTAACACCGCTGCCAGAGGGGAAAGGGGGAAAGCGGTGAAGGCGGCAACCAGAATACTGGCGGTTCTGGCCACGGCGGCCACCATCTTCCCTGCAGGGTGCGGGACCGTTTCCCCGATGGGCTCCCCCGCCCGGGAGGCTTCGGGCATCCGGGGCAGGGTCACTCTCCAATCCACCGGCCAGCCCGTCGCCGGAGCCCACGTCTATGCCTACAAGGACCACAGCAAGAACCTCATCGGGGTGGCCGACTATGTCAGCAAGGGCTCCGGGGAGGACGGCACCTTTACCCTGGGCCTGCCGCCGGGCGAGTACTACCTCGTCTCGCGCAGGCGATCCTCAGGTGCCAATTACGGCCCCATCGTCAAGGGTGATCTTTACGACCA
>CP070682.1:1042119-1045129 GCA_020352595.1 bacterium
GGTCCACGACGAGGAGGGGATGGGGGAACTGTTCACGGCCATGGTCCTGGAGAAGGGGACAAGGGAGAGGGAAGAGGGATAAGAAATAAGGGAAGAACGAGAGGGTAGATGGGTGAGTGTGTGGAGCGTACGTGCGTGAGGGAGCGACAGGGCGAGAGGGCGCATGGGCGAAAAATCCCTTCAGATCCTTTTTGAAATTTGAAACCTGAAATTTGAAATTGAAATATGAGACCTGAGACCTGAGACATGAGACCCCTGTCTTCCCCCTCCAGCCTCAAACGTCACGCAGTGGACATTTTCCTGGCCGGTGTCGCGGCGGTGGAGCCCGGGCGCGCGGTGAAGGAGCACCTCTCCCTTGACGGGGACACCCTTCACGCGGGGGAGGACGCCGTCGGCATCGTCCCCGGGGGACGTATCTGCGTGGTGGGAGCAGGCAAGGCGGGGGCCCCCATGGCCGCGGCCGTGAAGGAGATCCTTTCCGGGCGCCTCGAGGGCGGCGTCGTGTCGGTCAAGTACGGGCACCTGGCGCCCGTGGCCGGCGTCACCATCCGGGAGGCCGCCCACCCTGTCCCCGACGAGGCGGGCATGTCCGCGGCCAGGGAGGTCATCCACCTGCTCCACCGGATGGGGAAGGACGACCTGGTCATCTGCCTGCTGTCGGGGGGCGGATCGGCGCTCCTTCCGTGCCCGGCACCCCCCCTGACCCTCACCGACAAGCAGGACGTGACGAACCTTCTCCTGGCTTGCGGGGCCGAGATCGGTGAGATCAACTGCGTCCGCAAGCACCTTTCCCTCCTGAAGGGAGGAGGCCTCGCCCGCCTGGCCCACCCGGCCCGGGTCGTCACGCTCATCCTCTCGGACGTCGTGGGAGACCCGCTGGACGTCATCGCCTCCGGGCCCACGGTGGGCGACCCCACGACCTACGCCGAGGCGCTGGCCATACTGAGGCGCTACGGCCTGAGGGGAAAGACTCCCGAAGCCGTGGTCAGACACCTGGAAGAGGGTGCCGGGGGCATGCAACCCGAGACCCGCAAGCCGGGGTACGCGGAGCTGCAGGGCGGGCTCAACGTCCTCGTGGGGACCAACGCCATGGCGGTGGACGCGGCCGCCGTCAGGGCCAGGGACCTGGGTTACAACACCATGGTCCTTTCCACCACGGTCACCGGGGACACG
Organism: bacterium; assembly: GCA_020352595.1. GTDB lineage: Bacteria > BMS3Abin14 > BMS3Abin14 > BMS3Abin14 > BMS3Abin14. The sequence goes on from CP070682.1 coordinate 1,043,293, forward strand.
ACGGAGGCGGCCAGGGCCCACGCGGAGCTGGCCGCGCGCATCGCCCGCGACGGCCGGCCTGTGGCAAGGCCCGCCTGCGTCCTCTCCGGAGGGGAGACGACGGTGGTCATCAAGGGGTCCGGCAAGGGGGGGCGCAACCAGGAGTTCGCCCTGGCGGCCGCCCCGGGGATAGACGCCCTTCCTGACACCGTCATCCTTTCGGGGGGAACGGACGGCACCGACGGGCCCACCGATGCGGCCGGGGCCCTGGCCGACGGCACGACTGTGAGGCGGGCCCGGGACGCGGGTATGGATCCAGGGGCCTTCCTCCAGGACAACGACGCCTACCACTTTTTCCAGGCCCTGGGGGATCTGCTCGTCACGGGCCCCACACTCACCAACGTCATGGACCTTCGTGTGGTCCTCGTGGGCGGACCCTGAGGGACATCACCACGCCGCGGCGGAAGGGGTGGCGGGGGGTGGCTCGGGGCCGGGCCTGCGGGCCGGTCCACGGATCCGTCGTCACAATCCCCCTCAGTTGGAGAGGACCGACAGGGCGATGGCCCCGCCCGCCATGAGCAGGATCCCGCCGAGAACGCGGTAGTTCCTCCTCTCCCCGAAGGCGGCGAAACCGAGGAGGGCCGAGAAGAGCACGCTGGTCCTCTTGACGGCCACCACATAGGCCACGGGGCCCAGGGATATGGCCGCCATGTGGGTGAAGCCTTCCAGCGAGAACATGAGCCCCACGGGCCAGCCGGCGGACATGATCCGGGCCAGACCGCCCGGCAGACCGGGGGTCCTGCGGGCGAACAGCGGCAGCATGAGGGCGATCCTCGTCCAGGAGGCCGCCATGAGGAAGGTCAGCAGGTCGGCCCTCAGCAGGGCCATCTTGTCCACCACGGCGCTCACGGAGTAGATGAGGGCCACGGCAAGGAGGTTCCTGGGGCCGGTCTGTGCCATGAGGGCCCGGAAGGGGCCGAGAAAGCCCGAGCCCTCCTGGAGGTGGAGCAGCCAGGAGCCGCAGGCCACTGACAGGACGCAGAGGCCGGCCGCGGTGCCCACCGCCTCTCCCAGAAGGAGCCGGCCAGTGAGGAGGATGAAGACCGGCGTGAAGCTCAGGTAGGGCACCGAGATGGACAGCGGGGAGGACCTTATCCCCGCGAACATCAGCAGCAGGGCGACGACGTTCATGGCGGACGTGGCCAGGATGGCGGGCCAGAACCCCTCCCGGACCTGGGGGAGATGCCACCCCGTCATGGCCGCCCTGGAGACCGTGACGAGGGTGACCACCAGGGCCAGGATGAGGTGCGATCCCAGGGCCAGCTCGAGGGGGGTGACTTCCCGGAGGGCCTTCTTCCCCAGGCCGTTGTGACCGGCGAAGGCCAGCGCCGCACCGAGGGCGAGGGGAAACCAGAGCAGCCGGTGCGCGGTGGCGTCCATGTCCAGAGCATATCCCTCCGTCCGGCCCGGTTCAAGGGGGCTTTCCCCCCTTTGGAGGCCTTCCGGTTCTCGACGAAGGGCGGATTGGACTTTTGCATAACAGCCTGCTGGGATATAATGAAATTTCAAAGGAGGTGGGTCATGATCCTGGATGAGTATCCCAAGACAGTGAATCTCAGAGACGGAAGCCGGATTACCCTTCGCCCCATGATCAAGGAGGACGAGAAGATCCTGCTGGAGTTCTTCCAGGGGCTCAGCGAGGGTGATCGCCTGTACCTCCGAGACGACGTGGCCGACCCCGCCGTGGTGCGGGGGTGGGTTGAGAACATCGACTACCAGAGGGTCCTGCCCATCCTGGCCATAGACGAGGGCAAGGTGGTGGCGGACGCCACCCTGCACCGCAACGTCCACAGCTGGA
>CP070682.1:1045229-1049896 GCA_020352595.1 bacterium
ATGGGCCCCCGAGTGAGCCAGATCTCGTTCCTGATGATGAGCACCACGAGTTCACTGAACCCGAAGGTCACGATGGCGAAGTAGTCACCCGTGAGCCTCAGCGTGGGCGCACCGAGGAGGATTCCCCATAGCGCACCGTTGAGCGCCGCCAGGGGCAGGATAACCCAGAAGGAGAGGTCATAATGGATGGTGAGAAGGCCAGCCGTGTAGGCCCCGATGCCGTAAAAGCCCACGTACCCTAGGTCGAGGAGACCTGTGAAACCGGGGACGATGTTCAATCCAAGAGCCAGGATCATGTAGAGCATCGTCTGGGTGGCCACCCGCATCGTGTAGGGCCCCATCTCCCCAAGCGGCAGCCCAGGTAAACCCAGAACGAACAGCAGAGCCCCTAATGCAAGTGCATTGACGAGCGCGGGTCTCTTCGTGGGTTGTGAAAGGGCCATGCGCTTTCCCTCAGACCTTGGCGACGGTGGACTTTCCCAGAAGTCCCGAGGGCTTGAAGATGATGACGAGGATCATGACAGCGTAGGCGATGCCGTCCCTGTAGGCCGACGATATGTAGCCCGCGCCCATGACTTCCGCCATACCCAGAACGCCTCCTCCCAGCATGGCCCCGGGGACCGAACCGATGCCGCCCAGGACAGCCGCTGCGAAGGCCTTGATGCCGGCAATGTAGCCCATGGTCGGCCAGATGGCGTTGTAATAGATCCCCACGAGGACGCCCGCCACCGCCCCCATGGCCGATCCGATGGCGAAGGTGAAGGAGATGACCCTGTTGACGTTGATCCCCATGAGGGAGGCGGTGACCTTGTCCTGGGCGATGGCACGCATGGCGGTTCCCACCTTGGTGTGGTGGATGACGGCATGCAGTCCGATCATCATCCCCACGGCAACAGTGAGGATGAAGACCTGCAGCCAGGTGACCACGATATCCCCGAGAGAGACAGCGGGCTTGAAGAAAACAGCGGGAAGCGTCTGCCTCGGGAAAGCCTTGATCTGGGATCCCCAGATCAGGAGCGCGAAGTTCTGGAGAAAGAGTGACATGCCGATGGCTGTTATGAGTGCGGCCAGGCGGGGTGCTCTTCTCAGGGGCCTGTATGCCACCACATCCAGCAGGATACCCAGGATGGAGCACATGACGATGGCCACGGGGAAGGATATCCAGAAGCTGATCTTGAAGCTTGTGACCATTGTGAAGGCCAGCATGGCCCCCATCATGTAGACCTCGCCGTGGGCGAAGTTGATGAGCTGGATGACGCCGTAAACCATGGTGTAGCCCACGGCGATGAGAGCGTAGACCGATCCCAGCGTGATGCCGTTTACGAGCTGCTGTCCCAGCAGAGAGACCGAATCAAGAAGGTTTTGATGCAAGGCGTTTTTACCCCACCTTCGAGTGCCCGAACCCGTGACACAAGAAGGGGCAGACGGTCCCGCTGGTCCCGTCTGCCCCGTAAGCTGCACATCAGGGGCCTTCGCCCTTGACTGGTGTCTCAGTCAAAGTTGCCGGTCTTTGGACCCCTAGAAATGATCCTTTTCGCTGCGGGCTACAGCTGCTTCTGGGAGCTGATCCACTTGCCTCCCTTGATCTCCTTGACGAAGGCGCCCTTGATGACGTCTCCGTTGGCATCGAAATAGGTCGGCCCCGTCACGCCGACGTAAGCCTTGCCGGGAGAGTCGATACCGGCGAGGTATCCGCGGATCTTCTCCCTGTCGGCGCCCACATTCTTGATGGCCTCCACAGCCATCCCCACGGCGTCGTAGGTGTTGGCGGCGAACCAGTTGGGCTCCACGCCGAACTTCGCTTTGTAACCCTTGACGAAAGCCTTTGTGACATCGCTGGCGTTGGGGTTGTCGGCGAGGAAGGGGGTGGTGACGAAGAGGCCTTCCGCGTCCGGGTTCTCCAGCATCATGGCGTCGTCGATACCGTCAGCGCCGAAAAAGCCCACTTTCATTCCCAGCTTGGCCGCCTGGGCCACGATGAGGGTGCCCTGGGGAGCGTATCCGGGAATGAAGAGAGCGTCGGGCTTCATGGCACGGAACTTGGTGAGCTGGGGCGTGAAATCCGTGGTCTCGTTGGTGTAGGCTTCCGTGCCCAGGATCTTGAGCCCCTGGTTCTTGGCCTCGGCAATGAAGGCGTCCTTGAGGCCTATGGAATAATCGTTGGTCTCGTAGAAAATGGTGATCTTTTCCCACCCCTTGACCGACTTGACGTACTTGGCCAGGAAGCTGCCCTGGAAATCGTCCATGTAGACGTTCCTGAAATAGTAGGGGCTGCTCTTGCCGATGGTCGGGTTGGTGCTGGCGGGAGAGATGGCCGGGAGCTTGGCATCCTTGTAGATGGGCAGGGCCGCCAGCGTGGCTGAACTGCACAGGTGTCCGACGACGATGGAGACATCGGAATCGGCCGCGAACTTGGTGGCCACGTTGGCCGCTTCCTTGGGATCGCACAGTTCGTCGCCCAGGACGATCTCCACCTTCTTGCCGTTGACGCCGCCCGCGGCGTTGACCTCTTCGGCTTTGAGCATGGCACCGTTCTTGACTCCCTCGCCGAAGGAGGCCAGCTGCCCGGTAAAGGGCGATGCCACCGGGATCTTGATGGTGTCCGCAGCAAACGCTGTGACGGCGAATGCCAGGACAAGCAGGCCCAGGGCCAGGCTCTTCATCAAAGTTTTTCCTTTCATCGACGTTCTCCTTTCCAAAAAAAATCCTGTCTATAAACGGCTCGACAGAGATAAGGGTGTGAATGAAACAATCTACTTAATGACGGTAGGATAATCAAGGGCTTAGTGATGGTCAGGCCATGGTTTTCAGGAAGGCTTGCTTGAATCCGGAGTCTCGTAATTAACACTGACGAGGTAAAGACCCCTCCCCGGCGCCTTTCTGGGAGCTCCTTCACGGGACCTGGCTTCCAGAAGAGCCCTGATCGTCTCATGATCCATCCGGCCCGTGCCCACCTCCACCAGCGCGCCGGTGATGGTGCGGACCATGTGCTTGAGGAATCCGTCCGCCTCGAAATCCAGGGTGAGCAGCTCCGCCTTGCTGCATAGGTGCAGTCGTCTGAGGTCACGGACCGTCGTCGTCTCGTCCCCGGCGGACTTGAAGGCAGCGAAATCATGCCTTCCCAGAAGATGGGAGGCGCCCCTGGACATGGCGTCAACATCCAGCGGCTGGCGGATGTGCCAGACCCTGTTCCTGTCCAGGGCAGTGGGAGCGGACCGGTTGAGGATAACGTACCTGTAGGTCTTTCCGGTGGCGCTGCGCTGGGCGTGAAAGGACCGGTCCGCCTCCTCGCACTTGAGGACCCGGACGTCGGGGGGCAGCGTGCTGTTGAGCCCCATCATGATGTTCCATGGCGGGATGGGGCGGTCCACGTCGGCATGGGCCACCTGTCCCAGGGCGTGGACGCCGGCGTCGGTCCGGCCTGAACCGAGTATCCTCACCCTCGACTCCATCATGCGCGAAAGGGCTTCCTCCAGGACACCCTGGACCGTTCTGGCATCCGGCTGGATCTGCCATCCAGAGAACGAGGTCCCGTCGTACTCGAGGAGCAGCCGGATCCTTCTCACGCTCATCACCTCCCGGCCAGCAGGGAGACGACGATGGTGGCCGACCAGGCTGCCACGAGGACGAGGGCGGCCGTGTCGCTGCCCTTCCAGGCCAGCGGGTGCATGGAGGTTCTGCGGCCTCCGGGGACGTACCCTCGTGCCTCCAGAGCCAGGGCGAGGTCGTCCGCGCGCCTGAAAAGAGCGGTGAAGACCGGGACAACGATGGACATGAGGGTGGCGGCCCTCTTGCGCAGTCCGCCGCGTCTGAGGTCGGCGCCCCTTGATCGCTGCGCTTTCCACACACGGTCGGTCTCCGATGTCAGGACGGGGATGAAACGGATGGACATCATCATCATCAGCGAGAAGTCCTGTACGGGGAAACGCACTCTGGATAAAGGACCGAGGAGCGACTCGAGGGCCCTCGTGATGGCAAGGGGTGTGGTGGTATATGTCAGGAGTGAGGAGAGGGCGATGACGGTGACAAGACGCCACGAGACCAGCAGCCCCCTCACGACACCTTCCCGTGTGATGCTCGCTCTGAAGGGCTCTGAGATGCTGACCAGGGGCTCTCCCGGTGTGAAGAACAGGTGCAGGACCGCGGTGAAGAGGAAGAGGAAGAGGAAGACACGCAGTCCCCTGTAGAAGATCCTCACAGGCACCGAGGAGGCCAGGATGCACAGACCCGCCAGGCACGAGTGCAGCAGGACAGCCCCGGGCTCCGTGACAGCGAAGGTGAGGATCATGAGGACGGCCAGGGACGCCACCTTGAGCCTCGGGTCAAGGCTGTGTATTCGGGAACGGGCCGGGTAGTAGTTACCCAGGGTGATGTTGAGAAAGCTCATGGATAACGGCCCGTTACAGTTGGCGATCTCAGATTCCGGGTTCAGCCTCGGCTGCCGGGCTCAGCTCATGAGAAGGCCATGCCTGAGGTGAAAACCCGGGCCGGGAAACCAGGCCGCGATCTCCAGCACGATGCTGAACAAGTCCCTTGTGGACTTTTTCAGCGTCGGGTTGCCTGGGGCGGCCCGGCGCAACCCTCGCAGATCCTTCGTGTTTTTGCAGCCCGGATCCGGGTCCGCCATGGCGGGACCCCCGCGTCGCCCTGTCAGGCTGCGTTTTCAG
>CP070682.1:1049996-1053587 GCA_020352595.1 bacterium
CACCACTTTCGGACTCAAGATGGCCCTCTGGTACGAGGAGCTGGAAAGGGCCCAGGAGAGGATCCGCCGGGCACGGCAACAGGTGGCGGTGGGCAAGCTTTCGGGAGCTGTGGGGACCTATTCCAACGTGCCTCCCGAGGTGGAGGACCATGTCTGCGCGAGGATGGGACTCACCCCCGTCCGGGTCGCCAGCCAGGTCATCCAGAGGGACCGCCACGCGGAGTACATGGTGTCCCTGGCCCTGGCCGCCTCCTCCATCGAGAAGTTCGCGGTTGAGATCCGCCATCTGCAGAGGACGGAGGTGGGGGAGGTCAGCGAACCGTTCAGCAGGGGGCAGAAGGGTTCCTCCGCGATGCCCCACAAGAAAAACCCCATACTTTCCGAGAACCTGACAGGCCTGGCGAGGCTCATCCGGGGGTACTGCCTTTCGGCGCTGGAGAACATCCCCCTCTGGCACGAGAGGGACATCAGCCACTCGTCGGTGGAGCGGGTCATCTTCCCCGACGCCACCATCGCCCTGGACTTCATGCTGCACCGCTTCACGGGCCTCATGGAGGGCCTCGTCGTCAACGCCGGGCGCATGAGGACGAACATGGACCTCTCCGGCGGGACCACCTTCTCCCAGACGCTCCTCCTGGCACTGGTGGACGCGGGCCTGACCCGGGAGGAAGCCTACACCATCGTTCAAAGGAACGCCCTGGGGGCGCAGGACTCGGGGAGAGCCTTCTGCGATCTCGTGAGGGAGGACCCGGAGGTGACGGCACGGCTCGACGAACGGGCCATCGATTCCGTCTTCGACCCCGCGGGTCTCCTGGGAAGAGTCGGCCCGGTCATCGACCGGGCGCTGGGCGGAGGGGAGTGAAGGGTGGCGGTCAGGATCGAGGTCCGGTACAGGGAGGGCGTCCGCGACCCCAGGGGCGAGAGGGTCGTCCGCGAGGCAAAGGAGCTGGCAGGCATCCGGCTCGAGGAGGTGCGCACGGTGACCGTGTACACCGTGGACGTACCCCTGACGCAGCGGCAGATAGAGGAGGTGGCGTCGGGACCCTTCACGGATCCCGTTATCCAGGAATTCACCATCGGGAGGCCGGCGGAAGGCGACTTCGACGTGCTGGTGGAGGTGGGGTTCAAGCCCGGCGTGACCGATAACGTGGGACGGAGCGCGGGCGAGGCGGTCTCGCAGATCCTGGGACGCCCCCTGGAGGCCGACGAGGGTGTCTTCACTTCCACCCAGTACAGGATCAAGGGGCGCCTGGACGAGAGGGAGGCGGACATCCTGGCGTCCGGAGTGCTGGCCAACGAACTGATCCACAGGTGGACCGTGGTATCCAGGGAGCGGTTCGACTGGGCCAGGGGGCTGCCCGCCGAGGTGCCCCGCGTGGCCATCAAGGGGGGTGGCCACGTGGCCCACGTGGATCTTTCGGGCGAGGACGACCACCTCATGCGTATCAGCCGCGAGGGCCTTCTGGCTCTCTCCCTGGAGGAGATGAAGGCCATCCAGTCCTACTACGCCAGGCCCGACGTGCGCTCTCTCAGGAAGAAGGTCGGCCTGCCGGCAATGCCCACGGACGTGGAGCTGGATTCGCTGGCCCAGACCTGGTCGGAACACTGCAAGCACAAGATCTTCAACGCCTTCATCAGATACGAGGACGAGCACGGGAACGGGGAAGAGGTCGATTCCCTCTTTGCCACCTATATCGTCGGGGCCACAGAGCGCATCCGCGCCCAGCGGGGCGCTTCGGACATCTGCCTCTCCGTCTTCAAGGACAACGCGGGTGTGATCCGGTTCAACGAGCGATACAACCTCGTTTTCAAGGTGGAGACCCACAACTCCCCTTCAGCCCTCGACCCCTACGGAGGGGCCCTGACGGGCATTGTGGGCGTCAACCGTGATCCTTTCGGGACGGGCCTCGGTTCCAACCTCCTTTTCAACACGGATGTCTTCTGCTTTGCCTCCCCTTTCCACACCGAACCGCTGCCCCCCAGGATCCTCCATCCCAGGAGGATCTACGAGGGCGTCGTGGAGGGAGTGGAGCACGGCGGCAACAAGAGCGGCATCCCCACGGTGAACGGCACCGTCGTCTTCGATGAACGCTTCCTCGGCAAGCCCCTCGTCTACTGCGGAACGGCGGGCATCATGCCGGCTGAAGTGGCGGGCCGTCCCGGCCACGAGAAGAGGGCACGGGTGGGAGACAGGGTGGTGATGGTGGGCGGACGCATCGGCAAGGACGGCATCCACGGAGCCACCTTCTCCTCCGAGGAACTGCACGAGGGATCGCCCGTGACGGCCGTCCAGATCGGGGATCCCATCACCCAGAAGCGCATGACGGACTTCCTGCTCAGAGCCCGGGACGAGGGTCTGTACAGCAGCATCACGGACAACGGGGCGGGTGGACTGTCCTCATCCGTGGGGGAGATGGCCGAGGACACCGGCGGGGCGATCCTGCATCTGGAACGCGCACCGCTCAAGTACGCGGGGCTCGATCCCTGGGAGATCCTCATCTCGGAAGCCCAGGAGCGGATGACCGTGGCCGTGTCACCCGGTAAACTGGACCGGTTCATGGAACTGTCCCGGAAGATGGACGTCGAGTCCACCGACCTGGGCGAGTTCACCGATTCGGGTTACTTTCACCTGCTCTACGAGGGCCGGACAGTGGGGTACCTCGACATGGAGTTCCTGCACGACGGCGTCCCTCAGATGGTCCTGGAGGCCAGGTGGACCCCTCCCGCGGTGTCAGAGCCCGATCTCGGGGAGCCCGCCGACCCTGCGCAGCTCCTGCTGGCCCTCCTCGGTCGGCTCAATATCTGTTCCAAGGAGTCCATCGTCAGGCGGTACGACCACGAGGTCCAGGGGGGCAGCGTCGTCAAGCCCTTCACCGGTGTCCGTGATGACGGCCCCTCGGATGCCGCCGTGGTGCGGCCTGTCCTGGACAGCTACGAGGGGGTGGTGGTTTCCAACGGCATCGTGCCCCGCTACAGCGACGTCGACACGTACGCCATGGCCACCAACGCGGTGGACGAGGCGCTGCGCAACTACGTGGCGGTGGGAGGCGATCCGGAATGGGCCGCGGCCCTGGACAACTTCTGCTGGTGCGATCCCGTGCAGTCGGAGAAGACGCCCGACGGGACCTACAAGCTGGCCCAGCTCGTCAGGGCCAACCGCGGTCTTTACGATGCGGTCACCAGCTACGGGGTTCCCCTCATCTCGGGCAAGGACAGCATGAAGAACGACTACATCATGGGAGGCGTCAAGATCTCCATCCCGCCGACGCTGCTCGTATCGGTCATCGGCCGGATGCAGGACGTGAGGCGGGCCGTAACCATGGATCTCAAGGAGGAGGGCAACCTGCTGTACGTCCTCGGGGTGACGGGTGACGAACTGGGAGGGTCGGAATACTACGCCCACCTCGGGTTCACCGGCAGCCGCGAGCCGCGGGTGTCCTTTCCCGAGGCGCTGGAAAGGTACCTCCGGTACCACAGCGCTCTGAGGGAGGGTCTGGTCAGGTCGTGCCACGACTGTTCGGACGGAGGCCTGGCGGTGGCGCTGGCGGAAGGCAGGCGACTGAGCGAGGCGGTGCGTTTTGCCAACGCCTG
>CP070682.1:1053687-1056302 GCA_020352595.1 bacterium
CAACCTGAGGATTAAAAGCCTTGCCGATGGCGGGGCTCGCGTCAGGGTCCTGGACCTGGACCGGCTGTTTTCAAGCAGGGCGGACGGCGGAATACCGGGCGACGACCTGTTTCTGGATTACTGTCACTTCAACGGTGAAGGAGCCAGGCTCGCTGCCGGCGCCGTTCTCAAGGAGATCGATGCTGTCCTGGGCCTGGACCTGCCCCTCGAGCAGCTGGCATCTTCCATCAGGGAGGACAGGGCCGGCGAGAACATCACGCGGGACCAGAAAGCGCACCTGGTCTACGCCCGGGCCCTGGCCCTTCACAATGCCGGACGCCTGGACGAAGCGGAGGACTATTACCGCCAGGTCGTCGGACTGGATCCGGGGTTTGCAGAGGCCTATTCCAACCTGGGGGCGATCCTGCTGGACCAGGGGCAGATCAGGGAGGCCGAAGTCAGCCTCAGGGCGGCCCTCGAGCGCGATCCTCGGGATGTCGCGGCCCATTACAACCTCGGACAGGTGCTTGCCGTGAAGGGCGACCTTTCAGGAGCGCGTTCCCTCTTCGCGGCGGGAAGGGAACTGGATCCTGAGAACGCTTCCTTCTACCAGGCCCTGGGTCAGCTGGCCCTTTTGGCGGGCGATTTCGGGCAGGCCGTCGGGCACTACGAAGACGCCCTCCGCCTGGGACGGAACAACCTTTCACTTAGGACGGGCCTTGCCAGGGCATTTCTGGGCATGGGGCAGGTAGAAAAGGCGCGGTCGGAAGCGGTGCGCGTGCTGTCCCTCGACCCCGGCAACCGGGAAGCCCTCGAGGTCCTCCACAGTTCAGGCTCGGAAAGGAAGGATGGCGAATAGACAGCCTACCGCCAGCTTCGAGTCCATGATGAATGTCCTCGGCATTTCGGCTTTTTACCATGACAGCGCCGCCTGCCTGGTCAGGGGCGGACGCGTGGTGGCAGCGAGCCAGGAGGAAAGGTATTCACGGGTCAAGCACGATCGCGCTCTGCCTGTTAATGCCATCCATGCCTGCCTGAAGGATTCCGGGCTTGGGCTCCGGGACATCGACGCCGTGGTCTTTTACGAGAAGCCGCTCCTGAAGTTTGACAGGATCCTGGAGAGTTTTATTTACAGTTCCTGGAGCGGTATCAAACCTTTCGTGTCAACCATGCCCCAGTGGCTCACGAGGCGCCTGTGGGTCAGGGAGGAGGTTCGCGAAAAGACCGGTTACGAGGGCCTCTTCCTGTGCTGCAGCCACCACCTGTCCCATGCCGCTGCAGCCTTCTTCCCCTCTCCCTTCCAGGAGGCGGCCGTTCTCACGGTAGACGGGGTGGGGGAGTGGGCCACTGCTGGCCTGGGTATCGGTTCGGGGAATTCGTGGACCGGCATGTATGAACAAAGATTTCCCCATTCACTGGGACTCTTATATGCCGCCTTCACTTCCTATCTCGGTTTCGCCGTGAACGATGGGGAGGCAAAGGTCATGGGCCTGGCTTCCTACGGTCAACCCCTCTACCGTGAGGCCATCCTCGAGGAGGTCGTGGACCTGCGCGAGGACGGCTCCTTCTACCTGAACATGGATTTCTTCGATTTGCTGTCCGGAAGGGGGATGACTTCTGAGCTGTTTCACAGGAAGTTCGGCGGACCACCGAGGCCCATGGGAGGCATCCCGGGAAAGCGGGAGATGGATCTTGCCCGTTCCGTCCAGGATGTCACGGAAACGATCCTTATAAGGATGGCTCGGTTCGCCCACAGGGAAACGGGTATGACAGACCTCAGCTTCAGTGGCGGTGTGGCCCTTAACTGCGTTGCCAACGGGCGGCTCCTCAGGGAGGGTCCCTTCGAAAGGATCTGGATCCAGCCAGCGTCGGGCGATGCCGGCGGAGCTCTCGGGGCTGCCCTTGCGGTCTACCATCTTTACGCGGGCGGTCCCCGTGAGCCTGATGGGATAAGGGATACCATGGGCGGCTCCTTCCTGGGCCCCTCCTTCAGGAAGGAAGAGATCCAGGAGGCCCTGTGGAAGGAGGGCCTGGCCTTTGAGGAGTTCAGTTCGGACGGGCAGCTTTGTGACCGGGCAGCGAACCTCCTCGCTGACGGGAAGGTGCTGGGGTGGTTCCAGGGACGGATGGAGTTCGGGCCGAGGGCCCTGGGCAACCGGAGCATCCTGGCTGACCCGAGAGACCCGGACAAGAAAAACCGCCTCAACGCCGCGGTGAAGTTCAGGGAACCGTTCCGCCCCTTCGCCCCGGCTGTCCTGGAGGAGGAGAGTTCACGGTACTTCGAAGGTGCTGTGCCGAGCCCCTATATGCTCATGGCCTTCCCGGTGCGGGAGGGCGCCGGCATGCCGGCAGTCACCCACGTGGATGGGAGTGCCAGGGTCCAGACCGTCGACGGTGAGGACAACCCCCTCTTCCGTCTTCTCATCGAGAGGTTTAAGGCGGTGACCGGCTGTCCCGCGGTGCTCAACACCTCCTTTAATGTGCGCGGCGAGCCCATCGTTCAATCGCCGGCCGACGCTATCCGGTGCTACCTGCGCACCGGCATGGACTGCCTGGTCCTGGGGCCTTTCCTCGTTGAGGGGAAGGGAAGAACCTTGCAGGTCTGCCCGGGTTCGGCCGGGACCGAGGACTTGGCG
>CP070682.1:1056402-1063820 GCA_020352595.1 bacterium
CAGGCCACATGGAGGGTGGGCAAGAACACGAGCATCACGGGCCAGTTCAACCATCTCGAGGCCCAGGGGTCCTACAAGACCTCCGCGGCAGGTTTCTCCGACGTGGGGGGGTATTCGGGACTGGACGCGGTCAGACAGGAATCGTTCCTGGACCTCCAGCACGATCTGAACGGCGGGTGGGGGCTCACCGCCCGCGTGGCCAGCCTTTCCTATGAAGACAAGGAGAGCGACCTTGAGGATGAGAAGGCCAGTGAGATCTCCGCTTCCGTCAGCAAGAGGTGGTGAGGTGAAAAAGGCTTCAGGAAGCCTCGCTCTGCGCGTTGCCCTTCTGTGCGCTCTCGCCGCCGTCCTGGCCCTGGCGATGCCGAAGGCAGGCCGGGCCGCCACCGTGGGGCTCATACTCCCCAAGGACTGCGCCTTTTCCCCCGACAGCAAGGAGAAGTTCAGTACCTACCTCAAGCAGGAGGGCGTGCCGGACAGGGGACTTGAGGTCTTCATGCAGAGGCCGGGCTCCGACAAGGTGTCCCGTCTCAACAGCATGAGGAAGTTCCTGGCCATCGGGGCGGACGTCATCGTGGTCTGGGGGGGGACTTCCCTGAAAGAGATCGCCAACGAGGCGGGCAGAACGCCCATCGTGTTCATCGGGGCCTGGGATCCGGTGAGGGACGGCATCGTCAACGACCTCCAGGCTCCGGGCAGGAACGTGACGGGAGTCCTGGGCAAGACATCCATGCCCTTCCTTCTCGACAACATCCTCGAGACCACGCAATCCAGGGTCCTGGGGGTGATCTTCCACTCCGAGGTGGTCGACAGCATGGCGCAGTTCGACGAGCTCAAGTCCCTGGCGGCCGGCAAGGGCGTGGACCTGGTGGCCGTGGACGCCCAGGGCATGACCACGGAATCCGCCTCCCAGGCCCTGAACCCGGCCGGTTTCCTCTATCTCGCCCAGGGATGTGTCGTGGAAGGCGGCGTCTACGACGCCCTCAAGGACCTGAACAAGCCGGCAGCCACCCAGAACCCGGGTGTCACGGGAGGAGGGGTCGTGTTCACCCTGGCACCGGACATGGACGAAACACTCAAGGAAGCCGCCAGGATCTCGGCCAGGATCATCAAGGGGGAGAAGCCCGGCACAATACCGGTGGCGAGGATCAAAAAGATCCTCTTCGTCATCAATCTTGGCGAGGCCCAGAGGCTCAATGTCAAGATACCTTTCAGCGTGCTCAACAAGGGCACGGAGGTCATCAGATAGAGGTGCCTGATGCTGGATCTTAAGAGGCTGACCCTCAAAACCAAGGCGGCGGGCCTCATCGCCGTCATCCTCGTCCTTGTCATCGGACTGACAACGGCCCTTTTCTCCTCGGAGGTCAACAAGAGGCTTGAAAAGGCGCTGCTGGCCTCCACAGCACTGGTGGGCGAGAATCTGGTCAAGGAGATCAAGAAGACGGTGGACATGGGCATCTACCTGTCGGAGCTCGAGGGACTCTCGGACCAGTTGTCGGCCACGGTGAGCGAGAACCCCAACCTGGGCTACATCTACATCGCCGACTCCCGTTCGAACCTCCTTTACTTCAGCCAGGACATGCCGGAGTGGGTGCGCGGAAAGATCAGGATGCCCGGGATCTTCGAGACGGACGCCTCCGGGCAGGTCGTTGACCTGGTCCGACAGGCAGGGGCAGGATATTACCAGCTCTCCCTCCCCATCGAGTCCATGGGCGACCTCCAGGGCTACCTGGCTGTCGGCCTGAAGGAGGACGTCGTCGCGCAGCAGCTCAGGCAGATCAACCGGAGGATGATCCTCATCGGACTGCTGGGCTTTACCATCGCCACGGGTCTCATCATCATCTTCGTCAACAGGCTCATCAGCCTGCCCCTGGCCGGTCTGGCGGGCACGGCCAGGCAGATATCGGCGGGCAACATCGTGGAGCCCAAGGCCACCGAGCGCCACGACGAGATCGGGGAGCTCATGGGGGCTTTCGGCGTCATGGCTCGGGAGCTGACGGGCATGATCCAGAGGTTCTCGGACACGTCTTCCAGCCTTCAGGTCTCGTCGGTGGAGCTGGCCTCCGTGGCCAGGAACCTCACCACGTCCTTCGGAAAGCAGATGGAGACCCTGGATTCGGTGGTCAAGGCCATCCAGGAGGTGGACGAGCTGTCGCAGGAACTGTCGAGACAGGCGTCCAATCTGAGCGAGTCCGCCAACGAATCGGCCGCCTCCGTCACCGAGTCCACCTCGGCCATTGCCGAGATCAACCAGAACATGGCCGACATCAACGAGGCCATCGAGAACATCACCTCCTCCATCCTGCAGATGTCCGCCACCTTCGGGGAGCTGGCCGAGGGAGCGGACGAGACGGCCAAGCAGGCCGAGGAGACCATGGACGCCGTCTCGAGGATCAACGAGGGCGTCAAGAACATGGAGAAGATGGTGGACCAGTCCAAGACCCTGGCCGAGGACCTCAGGGTCAACGCCCAGGACATCGGTTCCAAGGCGGTAAGGGAGACCCTCCAGGGGATCCTCTCCATCCAGGAGGACGTCAAGAACTCCGAGCAGGCCATGAGGCTTCTCAACGAGAAGGTGGACAGCATCGGGGAGATCGTGACGGTCATCGAGGGCATCGCCGACCAGACGAACCTCCTGGCGCTCAACGCGGCCATCATCTCGGCCCAGGCAGGAGACGAGGGCAGGAGCTTCGCGGTCATCGCTTCCGAGATCCGGGAACTTTCCGCCAGCACCACAGAGTCGACCAAGAAGATCTCCAATCTCATCCAGGGCGTGCAGCAGGAGGCAAGGAGCTACACCAACTACGTCAAGCGGGTGAGCCAGAGCGTGGAGGAGGGCCATGCCAGGGGGCTGCAGGCCACGGAGGCCCTGGAGAAGATCGTCGAGTCGGCCAACGACTCGGCGAAGATGTCCGGCGAGATCTCCAGGGTCACGAGGGAGCAGGCCTCGGCCAGCGAGTTGGTTGCCAGCAGCATCGAGCACTTCACCAAGAGGGCGGATGTCATAAGGAGGGCCACCTCCGAGGAGGCCCAGACCGCGAAGTTCATCCGCGAGTCCATCGAGAAGGCCAAGAGCATGGTGGAGAAAGTCTACAAGTCTACGGACGAGCAGAACAAGGTGGGCCAGATGATCAACGAGATGGTGATCAAGGCCGAGGAGATCGCCGGGAGGCTCCAGCAGGCCACCGACAAGGAGAAGGACCTTTCCGCCAGCATCACCGGCTCCATCCAGAGCCTGCGGGACATGAGCCAGGAGAACTTCGGCATGGTGAGGAGCATCGACAGCTCCTCGGAGATGCTCACCGACCTGTCCTCCTCCCTGAGCAAGGAACTGGGGAGGTTCCAGGTCGGCGGCAACGGCGGGAAAGGCTCCTAGAAGACCGGGGCGCAGGGGACACGGCAGCAGTCCCGTTTAACGGGACCATAAAAGGGAGTGATAGCCAATGACCGGGCTGAGGAAAGCGCAATGGATCGTCGTTCCGGCTCTTGTCCTGATGATGTCGGCGTGCTCGAACCCCCTCGACAGCAGCAGCACCGACGGCGTGTCGTTCACGCCGGCGCCTCTGGGCATGGACCTGTGCTACCAGTGCCACAATGTACCCGGCTCCAACAAGGTATACGAGCAGGTCTTCGGAGAGTGGGTCCTCAGCCGTCACGCCAACTTCGATTATTACGACAGCGCGCTGCGCACGGGATGGCCCGTGGATCCCTTCAACATGGGGTCCTACGGGTATTCCGACATCGAGGGCTACCCCAGCTATTATTCAAACCCCTCCATTTACTCCAGCAACTGCACGCCCTGCCACATGGGTCCGGATGACGGGGGACAGATCCTGGACGCCAACGCCGGAGGTGCCCTTTTCGACGATCCGAATCTGGGCGAGCAATACCGCTTCCTCATCTCCTGCGAGGGCTGCCACGTCAGCGGCAGCGGCCACTTCGGCGGCGCCTCTCCCCCCTATGTGCCCATCCCGGCCTTCCACCAGTGTACGGAATGCCACGCCCCCACCGATCCCATGCGGGTCCAGCAGGCTTTCGCAGATGCCCAGCACACCGACCATCACGGCCCCGACTCGACCCGCACCTGGTTCGACGGAAGCACGTCCATCAACGACCTCCTGAGCTTCGGGGATCCGTCCCCCATCGACACGACGACGCGGGTCCTCGGCTCGCGGTCCTTCGAGGCCTACGTCATCAGCGCCACATGGCTGGCCGCCAACGGGGGGAGCTGGCTCTTCGACGGGGAAGAGACGGTCAACGACACCCACTACCAGGGCATCTGGATCGCCAACGTCCCCAACGAACTGGTGGTCTACACGGCCCCCACGGCCCGCTTCGGGTACGTGGACCTGACCGGCACCTCGCCCAACACCGGCATGGTCCGGGCCGACTCCGTGGACTCGTGCACCGCCAGCTGCCACGGGGTCCACGGGTTCGACCTGACCATCAACGAGCAGTGGTTCGAGGGCGCCCACCACCCCAACATCGCGGTCCCTCTGACCACGAGGACCAGCCGCGGCCAGGTGATTGTGGAGGTCGCAGGCCCGGCCAACTGGGGCGCCGTGGACCACGGATTCGGCGCGGATTGCTACCGCTGCCACAACTCCATGGGGTTTGCCGAGGTGGCGCCGGGTTACGGGGACGCCGTGCAGACGCCGCCCGACACCGACGGCTTCATCACCTGCAACGCCTGCCACGACGGCGTCAACTACCCGGAGGCGGGGAACAAGCGGCTGCGCTTCACGGGCTCGGTGGCCCTCTTCGACTACCGGGGCGACCCCCTCGCCTACGTGGACGCGGGCAACAGCGCCGTGTGCGTCTACTGCCACCAGGGCAGGGAGGACGGCAGCGGCGTGGACGCGGACATCGCCGCTGGAAGCCCGACCTTCAGGAACATGCACTACCTGCCCGCCGGGGCCATGCTCTACGGGCGCAAGGGGTACGAGTACGCCGGGAAGACCTACGCCGGAGAGCACTTCCACACCCTGGTCGGGTGCGCCAGGTGCCACATGGCCGGGGGGCCATCGAACGAGGTCGGGGGGCACACCTTCCACATGAGCCACGGCGGCACCGAGAACACGTCCTTCTGCCAGCAGACCTGCCACCCGGGCATGGTCGCCCTGGACGACCCGTGGGGAGCAGGCCCGTCCGCCTCCAGCGACGTGGCCTACATGCTCACGGTGCTGCTGCACAACGCCATCGAGGCCTACGACAGCCCGGCCGACGCCGACACGCAGCCCAACATCGACTACAGCACCTCCTACCCCTATTTCGGGACAACAGGCCCCACCCAGCAGTGGGACGGGCCCGCCGCCAAAGCCGCCTTCAACTGGCAGTTCGTCAAGAAGGAACCGGGAGCCTTCGCCCACAATCCGTCCTACGCCGTTCAGCTGCTGTGGGACTCCTACGAGGATCTTTACAACAACGACAGCAGCATAGCCCCCGCACCGGGCGCCCTGCCCGTGACAAGGCCCTGATAACCCGGGGGCCCTGTCCGTTTCCCGGCGCGAAGGTCCTGACCCTGACAGACCCCGGGGTCCCCGGCGAGCGGGGGCCCATGGAATGAAGGCCCGCACGCATTCATATCCCCCTTTTTAACGTCCACCTACACCACCGGACCTTTCTTGTGCTATGATGTTCCGGTAAATCCACTCGGCAGGCAGTGAAGGGAAAAGGGGCAAAACACCTAAAAGGGGGAGTACCATGCTGTTCTGGCTGCTGGTCGCCATCGCTCTCGCCATCCTCGGCATCATCGAACTTTTCCTGAACTTCACCATCCCTTTCACGGAACTTCGCACCATCATCCTCTTCCTGCTGGTCATCGGCATGTCCTACCGCATCTACATCATGGAGCGCGACGGGGAGAAGGAGCGCCTCAGGCAGAAGCTCAGGGAACTGGAGGACAAGCTCCGCGCGGAGGAGATGGGGGGCTGACAGGGAGGGAGCAGCGGCTCCGACAACCCGGGATTCTCGGGGAACAGTCACGGACGGGAAACCGCAGGAAGGGCCTCAAGGCCCTTCCTGGTCTTTTGTTCTGCGGGCTCCCGGCCCCACGGGGAATGCGGGGTCTGGTAAAATATACCTGAAACGGGAAGAAGGGATCATGCCATGGGTGCAGGTGCTCTTCTTGTCATCGACATGATCAACGATTTTCTCCTTCCCGGGGCCCCCCTGGAGGTCCCGTCGGGGCGGGAGATCATCCCCGCCGTAGCCCGTCGCATAGAGGCTGCAAGGGGCGAGGGGACGCCTGTCATCTACCTGTGCGACAACCACGACGAGGACGATCCCGAGTTCGCAAAGTGGCCGCCCCACGCCGTGAAGGGCACCCCGGGGGCCCTCGTGGTGGACGCGCTGGCTCCGGCACAGGGGGACAGAGTCATTGCCAAAAAGTACTACTCGGCCTTCTTCCGCACGGACCTTGAAAGGGTCCTGGAGGATCTCGCTGTGGAGAAGCTCACGGTAACGGGGGTGCTCACCGACATCTGTGTCCTTTTCACCTGCGCAGACGCCTTCATGAGAGGCTATGGCTTGACGGTGCCGCAGGATTGTGTGGCCGCACTGTCGCAGGAGGACCACCGATTCGCCCTGAAGCAGATCCAGAGGCTCATGGAGGCGGAAATTGTCTGAGAAGAGGACACCCCGTCTCCTGACGGCCACGCCTGAGGAGATAGCCGCAGGAAAGGTAACGGACGTCTATTTCCTCCGGACGCGGGAGATCCTCCTGGCCCGCGGGATCAGGAAACAGGTCCGGGCCGAGATCCTGGTCAAGTCCTTTCCCCGCTCCTGGCCGTGGGCCATCATGTCGGGTCTGGAAGAGGTCCTCGAGATCCTGGAGGGACGTCCCGTCACGGTCAGGTCCATCCCGGAGGGAAGCCCCTTCAGGACCTACACACCGGTACTGGAGATCGCGGGTGATTACCTCGATTTCGGGATCCTGGAGACAGCCGTCCTCGGCTGCCTGTGCCAGGCCAGCGGCATCACCACGGCCGCGGCCCGGTGCGTCAAGCTCGCCGAGGGCCGGCCCGTCATCAGCTTCGGGGCCAGACGGATGCACCCGGCCCTGGCACCCCTGGTGGAGCGGTGCGCCTACATCGGCGGCTGCTCGGGAGTGGCCGCCGTCAAGAGCGCCGAGGTCCTGGGCATCGAGCCCACGGGGACCATCCCCCACGCCCTGGTGATCCTCATGGGGGACTCGGTCCAGGCCACGATGGCCTTCAACGAGATCATCGACGCCCGGGTTCCGAGGGTGGCCCTCGTGGACACCTTCGGAGACGAGAAGTTCGAGTCCATGGCCGTGGCCGAGGCGCTGGGAAAGGATCTATACGGCGTCCGCCTGGACACCACCTCCTCCCGACGCGGCGACTTCGCGCGCATCCTGGAGGAGGTACGCTGGGAACTGGACCTGAGGGGCCACGGTC
>CP070682.1:1063920-1067985 GCA_020352595.1 bacterium
AGTATTTTACAATACAAAGCGCAACAAGGCCGACCTAAACAAGCAATTCGGGATGAGGAAGGGGGCCACAGTGACGGAACTGGCCGCCATTGTAAACAAGGATCTGGCCAGGAAGATGAAGATCGCCCGGGTCTGGGGCAGGGAGGTCTACGACGGGCAGCGGGTGGCCATGGACTACGAACTGGTGGACGGGGACGTTGTTGAACTCAATGATTGAGATCAAAGACAGTGCGCGGATCTGAGGTTCAAGGGCGCAGCCAAACTTTCTGCATCCTGCGCCCTGCGCACTCAGCCCTGCGGCCACGGTCAACCGATGGGACTCGACATTGAATAAATACCGCACCCTACAGTTTTTTGCCCTTGCAACAATCCTTGCCGTCCTGCCGACCAAAGCCCGGTCCGATGGGTTGACCGTGGTCGCTTCCGTCTTTCCCCTCTACGAGTTCGCAAGGGAGGTGGGCGGCGCCCAGGTGGAAGTCTGGCTTCTTCTGCCGGCGGGTGTCGAGCCCCACTCCTGGGAACCCACGCCGGCGGAGATGGTCCGCCTGAGGGAAGCGGACCTCTTCATGTACATCGGGCGAGCCATGGAGCCCTGGGCCGAGGAAGTGCTCAGGGCCGTGGGGGGCGGCGAGATCACCGTCATGGAAGTGATGGCATCCGCGGACCGCGGTGGCGGGGCCGGAGGGGGCCCGTCCGATCCCCACATCTGGCTGGACCTGAGCCAGGCGGCCGCCATCGTGGAAAGGACCGGAGAGGTCCTGGCCGGGCTGGACCCTCAACGGGCAGACCTTTACAGGGGCAATGCAGCCCGATATGCTGTCCGTCTGCGGGACCTCGACAGGGATTACATGGCCGGCCTGAAGGCCTGTTCCACCCGGATCCTGGTGACGGGCGGCCACGCGGCCTTCGGCCACCTCGCCCGCCGGTACGGGCTCACCCAGGAGCCTCTCTATGGCCTGAGCCCGGACGCGGAGCCGAGCCCGAGACAACTCGTCCGCGTCACCCGTCTTGTGCGCGAGGAAGGGGTGGGCGCCGTCTTTTTCGAGGAGCTTCTCAATCCCAGGCTGGCCCAGGTCCTCTCCGAAGAGACCGGCACGAAGCTGATGATGCTCAATCCCGGCGCCAACCTGACGGCCCGCCAGTGGAGCGCTGGAACCACCTTTCTGGACCTTATGCGAGGCAACCTGGCCAGCCTGAGGGAGGGACTTTCCTGTGAATGACCCCGATGTGCTCATCGACCTGGACGGGATCACCTTCCGTTACGGCCGTGAACTGATCCTGGACTCCGTGAGTCTGCAGGTCCGTCGCGGTGACTTCGTGGCCCTTCTGGGCCCCAACGGCTCCGGAAAATCAACCCTCATCCGCATCGTTCTCGGGCTCCTCAGGCCTGACGAGGGGGAGGTGCGGTTGATGGGACGGGACCTTGACGAGTTCAACTCATGGGACCGCATCGGTTACGTCCCGCAGAAAGCCACGGACCTGGACCCGCTCTTTCCCGCATCCGTCCGGGAAGTGGTGGCCATGGGGCTGCTGACCCACAAAAGGTGGCCCCGGTTCCTCGGAACCGGGGACGAGAGGGTCATCGACGAGGCCCTGGACCTCCTGGAGATGAGACCGTTCAGGAAGAGGCAGATCTGGGCCCTCTCCGGAGGACAGCAGCAGCGGGTCTTCATCGCGCGGGCCCTGGCCTCGCAGCCGGAAGTGCTGATACTCGACGAGCCCACCGCGGGGGTGGACGGCGTGACCCAGGAGCGCTTCTACGACCTCCTTCAAAGGATCAACCGCGAGAGGGGGGTGACACTGATCCTCGTGACCCACGACATAGGGGTCGTCACCAAGCACGTCACCAAGGTCGCCTGCCTGAACCAGAAGCTGGTCTTTCACGGGAGCCACAGCGATTTCTGCGAATCCGAGCAAGCCATAACCCTCTTCGGCCCGGAAAGCCACCTCATCTGCCATCGGCACTGACTACATACAATAACTTACCGCGGAGGACGCGGAGGAGGAGAGAGGCGGGCATAAGGGTGTCATCGCGAGCCGTTACACAGGTGAAGCGATCCCGGGCCCTGTGGCGCAAAGACCCGGATTTGACCGCGGAGCACGCGGAGGACGCAGAGAAAGGCATTAACACAGGGAAATTCAGATTCAAGGATTTTCATATCAGCTTTTCCTCTGCGTTACTCAGCGTACTCTGCGGTTAGATAGCTTTTGCCTGTTTTAGAGGGAATATGGAGATCTTAGCCTTCTCATTCATGCAGAGGGCCCTCGCGGCGGGCGTACTCATCGCCCTGGCCTGCAGCGTCCTCGGCGTCTTCCTGGTCCTTCGCCGGGACGCCATGCTCGGCCATGGCCTCGCCCACGTCACCTTCGGCGGTGTCGCCCTCGGCCTCCTGATGGGAGTCTCCCCCATCTGGACCGCCCTCGCGGTGGCCATGCTGTCGGCCGTCGTCCTCCTGAAGCTCAGGGACGCCGCCGGTCTGCACGGTGACACGGCCATCGGCATCCTGTCCTCTGTGGGTTTCGCCCTGGGAGTCGTCCTGGCCAGCGTCTCGGGGCGGTTCAGCGTGGAGCTCTTCTCCTACCTCTTCGGCAACATCCTCGCCATCGGCATGGGGGAGGTCTGGACCTCCACCGGGCTCGCCGCGGCGGTGGTGGCGGCGGTGGTCCTGAACTACCACGACCTGGTGGCCGCCACCTTCGATCACGACATGGCCAGGACCTCCGGAGTTCCTGTGGCGCGCCTCGACGTTCTCCTCACCATCCTGAGCGCCGTGACGGTGGTCCTTGCCATGAAGGTGGTGGGCCTCCTTCTCGTGGCGGCCCTCATCGTCATCCCCGCAGCAGCAGCCCTGCAGGTGGCGGCCAATTTCCGCTCGGCCATCTTCCTGTCGGCCTTGGCCGGCGTCCTCTCCGTCGTGTGGGGGCTGTGGGCCAGTTACTACCTGGACCTGCCCGCTTCCGGGGCCATCGTCCTCCTCCAGGCCCTCCTCTTCGGCGCGGCCTGGGCCGCGGCGAGGGTCCTGAGGAGGGGAAGGTGAAGGGGGATCTCAGATCTCAGATCACGGATTTCTTTCAGCGAAAGGCGCAACCATGAAGGAACACACCGTCCGCGTCATCGAAACCGTCGTCCGCACTCCCACCGCCACGAGCGTGCGCATGGCAAAACCCGAGGGGTTCACTTTCCAGCCGGGCCAGTGGGCCAGTTTCACCATGAAGGTGGAGGAGGGCAGCCAGTCCAAGCCCCTGTCCTTTTCCTCGTCGCCCACGGAACCCTTCCTCGAGTTCACCAAGAGGATCACGGAGTCCCCGTTCTCCACGGCCATCAGCCGCCTGAAGCCGGGGGACCGGATCACGCTGAAGGGGCCGGTGGGGAACCTGGTCTACACGGGGGGCAGGGAGAGGGTGACCTTCATTGCCGGGGGCATCGGCATCACCCCCATCAGGAGCATCCTCAAGCATGCCCTTGACGAGGGGGTGCCCGGAGAAAAATATTTCCTCTACGGCAACCGCAACCTGGAGGAGATCGCCTTCGCCGACGAGCTCCGTTCCTGGGAAGGGGAGGATCCCGACCTGAAGGTGTTTCACGTCCTCCTGGAACCCCCCGAAGGATGGGAGGGCTTCACCGGGTTCATCAAGCGCGACATTATCAGGGAGGCGGTACCGGACCTCCCGGGGCAGACCTTCTTCGTGTCCGGCCCGCCCCCCATGGTCGGGTCTGTCATGAAGTGCCTCGACTCCCTGGGCATCGACAGGTCGAGGGTGGTCAAGGAGGAACTGAAGGGGTACGAGGGGATGGTGTAGGAATTCCGAGCCCGAGCCCGCACCCGAGCCTGTTCAGTCATTCTTAATTAACGATCTTATTCATCCCGAGCCCGCTTCCGCGCCCGTGCCCGGAATTCAGATCAAAAACCGGGTTCGGTCTCGGGTTCGGTAAAACCTCAACTCACTCCACCTTCACCGGAACCACCAGCACGAACTCCATTCGTACTACGCATTTGATGGGGACTATGAGGGGATTGTGTCGGGAACCCGAGCCCGCTCCCACACCCGCATCCGAGCCTGGAC
>CP070682.1:1068085-1073428 GCA_020352595.1 bacterium
CCAGGGTCACCAGACCGGAGGTCAGGACCGTCACCAGGGACCCGACAACAGTCCACGTGGTCATCCGGTTGAAGTTCCCATAGGCGAAGATAGGCAGACCGATCAGGATGGAGGCCGTTATTCCGTAGAAAAGGCCTGCCTCGCTCACCCTGGTTTTTAAAAGAGAAATCACCGTCGGCAGCAGGGTAGAAGCCCGGAGCGTTCCGTAGAAGAGAAACAGATACAGGATCTTCATGTCCGGGATGTTGGCCACGGCCACGCCGACCAAGGCCAGCAGGATCATGCCCACCCGGGAGACATAGAGGGAGGTCCAGGACGGCCGGGCCCTGGGCCCGGAAGCGACCCGCTCCAGGAAGTCATGGCCCGTCAGGGAGGAAATGGCACACAGGTTTGAATCCAGGGTTGAAATCAGGCCGGAGAGGAGCATGACCACAAAGGGCACGACCGTCCAGGTCGGCAGCAGGCGGGCCACGACCTCCAGGTTGACCAGGGCCGGGTCTGTGACCTTCCAGCCCTTGCCTGCGGCCACAAAGCCCAAGCAGGCCATCATCAAGGGTACCAACCCGAAGATCAGTGCGCCTCGCACAAAGGCTCCCTGAACCTTTTCTCTCTTGGTGGCAAAGGCCCTCTGCCAGAAGGACTGGTCGCCGAAAGGCCCGGCCATGAGACCCACAGTCACGGGCAGGCCGAAACTCAAGGCCACTGAGAGGCCGTCGCCGCTGAAAACGTTGGCGAACTTGCCTGATACTCCGCCTAAGCCGGCGAATACAGTCTCCCATCCACCGGCCCGGCCAAGGGCCCAGGCCAGGCTGCCGCCTCCTACGACCAGGATAATGAACATCTGCAGGTAATCTGTGACCACCGAGGACTTCAGGCCGCCCAGGAGGGAGTAACTCAAGGCTATGGCAGCCATGACCACCGTTATCCAGAAGAAGCTCAGCCCGGAGAGATAAGCCAGAACCTTGCCCCCGGCCAGTAGCTGCACAGCGAAGGAACACACGGCCAGGCCGGTCATTTCCAAGACGTAAAGACCCTGCACCCGGGTCGAGAAGCGCTCCCGCATGTAGGCCGACAGGGTGTACCCCTCGGGCACTTTCTCTCTGATGATATTGGCGAAAGGGGCGAAGACGATTAAACAGAGCACGTTGGGCACAGTGAACCAGAACACCCCGGCCACTCCTTGAGTGTACGCCTTCTGGGCGGCCACGAAGAGGGCCGGAGCCCAGATCCAGGTAGCGGCGATAGAAAAGGCCGATTCCCAGACCCCCAGGGTGCGGCCGGCCGCCAGGAATTGCTCTTTAGTCTCGGGTCGGGTCAGAACTCGCGTTACGGCAATAGTGGCCGCCCAGTACAGGGACAGGACCACCACCCCTTGAACAGGACTGAGGGCAAACAGGTTCATCGCGCCACCCCCTTGGTTCAGGCCCCTCACACCGAATCGGACGTCACGGGCTCTCCTGCTCGATCACGATTCGGCGCCATATCTCGAAGGTGATTAGCATCCAAAGCCTCAGGCCATACCGGCCCGGACCTTCTTCAATGTTATAGTCCAGGAGCTGCTTGACTCGTTTTTCGTTGAAGATCCCTATCTCCCGGATCCGTTTGGGCGCCAGAATCTTGCGGGCATACCTCCTCATCTCCTTTTGAAACCAGAAATGGACCGGCACCCGCATGCCGCTCTTGGGCCGGGCGATGACCTCCGGCGGCAGGTCGTCCTGGTAGGCCTTTTTCAAGATCACCTTTTCCACACCCCTGTCCAGCTTCAACCTGTTGGGCATCAGAAAACTCATTTCGACGAGGCGCTCGTCGAACAAGGGGGCCATGGACCTGAGTCCCCAGGCTCCATACATGCGATCGACCTTGGGCAGGATCAGATGGGCCCCTTTGAGCAAGATGTTGATGACCTGAAGTTTGTCTAGGAAGTCCGGAGGAACCGAAGATTGGAAGAAGGGGGTGAGCACACCCTCCAGGACTTCATGTTGATCATACCTCTGCCGCCATTCCGGAGTGAGCATCTGTTCCAGGTCATCATAACAGCGCCGGTAGGAGGCTAGATACATGCGTTCCCGGAATTGAGGACCCCGCTCGAAGCCGCCATACCAGTGATGGAGCATCATGGGGATGTTCTTGGGGCCGCCGAACAGGGGATCGCCGCCTTCCCCGTTGAAGGCGCAGATGACCTCCCTGGCCGACCGGCCGGACAGCTCGAAGTTGGGTACGGTGATGGGATCGCCGATGGGGTCGTCCAGGTGCCAGATGATCTTCCTGAGCCGGGGTAGAAAGTCCCGGGGCTGAATCAGGATCTCCTGGTGCTCGGTCCCCGTCCGCTCGGCCACCGCCCGGGCGAAATCCAACTCGTGGGCATATTCAGGGCCAAAGTAAACGGCGTAGGTCTTGACCGGGTCCGGCCGCTGGCGGGCCACTTCGGCCGCGATCACGCTCGAGTCTATCCCGCCGGAAAGAAAAACCCCCGCCGTGCCGTTGTCCGGGAGCCTCTCGGCTACGGCCTGCTCCAGGACACGGCGGAATCGGTCGACCCACTCCCCCTCGCTCGCGTCCTGCTCCTTGGGGGCGGTCTCGAAGACGAAGTAGCGCTCAGGTCTTGGATGTCTGATACCGTCGCGAAAGGTAATCAGGTGGCCCGGAGGCAGCTCGAACAGCCCCTCCAGCATGGTTTCTGCGCCGGGAACGAAGCTGAAGGTGAGGTACTGGGCTACCGCCCCGGGCCGGATACGGCGGGGGAACCCCGGTGCGGCCAGGACCCCTTTGGGCTCGACGGCGAACAGGAACCGCTCGTCCATCCGACCGTAATAGACGGTGCGGGAACCGGCCCCATCGCGGAAGAGGTGCATGGTCAGACCGTCGCGAACGACGAGGATGAAGGCTCCCCGGAGCGCCTTGACGAAGAAGGGACCTTCCTCCCGGTAAAGATCCAGCAAATGGGGTAAAAGGGGCCGTCGAAAGGATAAACGGTTGGTCAGAAACCCCACCAGGGCCACGGCCTGATCCCCCTGGGAATAAAGACCGGCCCAGGTGTCCGGATCGGCGTCCGGGCCGTCAAGGGGCCGGACCCCGACGGCTCCGGCCGGCGACTCGTCGGTCAAAAGACGCGAACCGCCACGGTGGCGCAGGACCGCGTCCATCCGGCCCAGAAGTTCCTCATTA
Source organism: bacterium (assembly GCA_020352595.1). Lineage (GTDB taxonomy): Bacteria > BMS3Abin14 > BMS3Abin14 > BMS3Abin14 > BMS3Abin14. The sequence goes on from CP070682.1 coordinate 1,071,251, forward strand.
GGCGGTCCCCAGTATCCGTAAAGTGAACCCATATTTGCCGGTCAACTTCGTTCCAGCTCAGCCGAAGGACGAAACCCCGCCGTCAGCGCCCGCGGCGTCCCTGGCTGCGGCCAGCTGGGTAAAAGCCATTCCTTCGACCAACGCTGCCGCCAGCAGAGTCGAAAGACCCATGAAGGCCAAAGCGTCCACCGGCACCCGGCCGCCCCACTCCTCTTTCGGCACGCGCTTGAGCCCCGGGATCTGTGCCGCGTCCTCCTCGGTCAGTCCCAAGTCCACGACCGGGCGATCTTCACCAACCAGGCCCGAGGCCTTAGCCAGACCGGGGGGAGTCGTGCCCGCCGGTACCGCGTCGTGGATGTAATAAACGGGCAAATCGGGAGAGTCTTTCAAGAGGTCCTGGGCCCTTTCGACGATATAGTTGGGATACCCGTTTTCTGAAAATACCAGCGTCTTTTCCTGAGCGTGGAAGCCATTGAGCACCAGCTCGTCCACCATCAGGTCGTGCTCCACGATCAGGATCCGCTCCACGCCGTAATCGTATATATCCGACTCCGGCCATTGAGGCGGCGGGTCGTGCAGGCTCGGTTTGGTCAGAAGTTTGTCCAGGGCGTGCCCCCCCGAGCGCCATCTTTCAAGATAGGTGTGGAACTGGGTCTTGGAGATCTTGGGCCACCGCCCTCCCACCTTTTTCACGAAGCCGACGAGGCCCACAACGAGAAAGACTCCTGCCACGAAGTTTACCCCGCCAGGGGCGCTGAAGACGTCGAAGCCCTGCAGGAGCCAGAAAAAGACAACGACCAACACGATCAAACCGAAGATGACGGCCGAGGTCCCGCCGCGCCCTGCAGCCCGCCGGCAATAGGCGGCGAACAACTGGTTTTCGGTGAAGTGGTAGGTCCCTTCTTTGCTGGCTGCCCTGATGACCGCGTCGAACTTACCGTCGGTCAGCCCTTTGTCATTGTCCGGGTTGAACACAAAGTTGTACCCGCATGAACAAGTTGGCCCTTCTTTCTTTCGATGATTGGTACCGCAATTCGGGCACTTCATGGCCGCCTCCTTTCTTTCGCCTCTGCGTCCGGGATGGCCGTGTTAGGACGATAAGAATAGCGAATTGAATGAATGGCAAATAGGCCTTCCCATAGACGGACTGTAGCATAAGAAGCGAGAATAAGAAACAAATCCCGTTCTAATGGCTCGATTACCAAGTTAGTCCATGAATATGCCGCCGTTGATATTAAGTGTTTCGCCGGTAATGTATTTTGATTCCTCAGAGGCAAAAAACAGAACCCCGTTCGCTACGTCCTGCGGTTCTCCTAACGTCCCCAAAGGAATGGACTTCTTCAAGTCCTCTCTTGGAAAGGCCTGGGTCATTTCCGTATCAATAACTCCCGGGGCAATGCAGTTTACGTTGATTCCGAAAGGGGCCAACTCTTTGGCGAGGGATTTTGTGAAGCAGATTACCCCGGCCTTGGACGCCGCATAGTTTGAACCGGCAAGTATCCCACCTACTTCTCCCGCCAGGGAAGCAATATTGATAACCTTTCCGGCCCTCTTTTGCTTGAGGGTAGGAAGAACTTCACGGGAACAGAGAAATGTGCCTTTCAAATTGACATCGAGTACTTTATCCCACACCTCTTCGGTCATTTCCGCCACCGGGCCTTTGTGGAAGATGCCGGCATTGTTGACCAGAATATCTATCGTCCCGAAGGTCTCTATGGTTTTGGCTACTAATGCCTTTACCTCATTTTCCTTGGAGACATCCGCCCTGATAGCGACAGCCTTTCTTCCCACTTGCTTGACCAAACCCGCAACGCTTTCAGCATCAGCAAGATTAATGTCGCCGATCGCGATATGAGCACCTTCCTTGGCAAGAGTGAGGCAGACGGCTTTTCCCAAGCCCCGGCCTCCTCCGGTAACCAGCGCGACTTTTTCTGCCAAACGCATTTGCCTCTCCTTTCCTGTCTGAAATTGATGCCTCACTCACTGTCTAGGATCTCCCTCAGTTTCTGAGAGAGTTTCTTCATATTAAAGGGTTTCTGGATAAACCCGTTGCAACCGCGCTCTAATATCTTGATGGCTTGCCCATTTAGGCTGTAGCCTCTCTAAAGAAGAACCTTCACCTCAGGATCTATTTCCCGCAGCTTATCAAAGGCCTCTCCCCCGCTCATTTCCGGCATA
>CP070682.1:1073528-1077099 GCA_020352595.1 bacterium
ACGGTAACAAAGGTGACCCCTGTGGCAGCGGCAGAGGAAGGGAAAAACATGTTCATGGTGGAGGCCGATCTTGACCGGAGTCTTGCCGGCCTGAGGCCTGGCATGGAAGGGTTTGGGAAGGTCAATGTCGACAGGCGCAGGCTCATCTGGATCTGGACCCACGACCTGTACAACTGGGTCCGGCTCTGGGTGTGGTCCTGGTGGCCCTAGGGTGACCTCCCATGGATGATTCGCTCTTCAGTCCTTCCTGGTACAGGGTGTCTGGTCTTCAGCCCCGGTTGAGGAACCACGCCCATATCCACCGGCACAGCTACGGCGGCGAAGTCTGGTACATCCTTCAGGACCATGTATCCGGACGGTTCTACCGCTTCACACCCATTGCCTACTACGTCATCGGACTCATGAACGGAAAGCGCACCATCCAGGAGATCTGGGAGATGGCGGCGGAACGCTTCGGGGACGATGCTCCCACCCAGGGAGACATGATCCGGGTGCTGAGTCAGCTTCATTCGGCAGACGTCCTCGTGAGCACCGTACCCCCGGATGTTGAGGAGATCTTTTCCAGGGGTGAAAAGATCAGCCGCAGCAAGATCATGGCCTACGTCAAGAGCCCCCTGTTTATGCGATTTCCTCTCTTTGACCCCGAGAAGCTGCTTGCGCGGACCGCCTTTATCTTTCGTCCTGCTTTTAGTTGGATCGGGTTCGTTGTCTGGTCGGCTGCGGTGGGCTGGGCCCTCTTCCAGGCCGTTCAGCATTGGCCGGAACTGACCAACAACATCGTGGACCGCATCCTGTCGGGACAAAACCTACTTATCATCGGCCTGGTCTACCCTGTGATCAAGGCTCTCCACGAGTTCGGCCACGCTTACGCGGTCAAACGCTGGGGAGGAGAGGTCCACGAGATGGGGATCATGCTGTTGGTCCTCATGCCGCTGCCCTATGTGGATGCCTCGTCGGCATCGGCTTTCACCCTAAAGCGCCGCCGCATCCTCGTCACCGCTTCCGGCATAATGGTGGAGCTTTTCATAGCGTCCATTGCCATGTTCGCCTGGCTCAACCTGAACCATGGAATCGCCCGCTCCGTGGCCTTTAACGCCATGTTCATCGGAAGCGTTTCCACCGTGCTTTTCAACGCCAACCCGCTCCTCCGATACGATGGATACTATCTTCTCTCCGATCTCCTCGAGATTCCCAACCTGGCCCAGCGCAGCGTCACCTGGATCGGTTATCTTGTGAAGCGCTACCTGTTCGGAATGAAGAAGACTGAGCGGCCCTACGCCCGCCGCGACGAGAAGTTCTGGCTCACCACCTACTCCATCGCTGCTTTCATCTACCGCGCCTTCATCTACGTTTCCATCATCCTTTTTATCTCGGGCAAGTTTTTCATCATCGGCATCCTGCTCGGTATCTGGGCCTTTTTCAACATGGTCGTCGCTCCTGTGTTTAGCCGCATTAAATTCGTGGTAGTCAGTCCAGTCCTGAGGGACAAGAGGGTTCAGGCGGTTGCCATCTCCATGGCGGCCATCGGTCTTGTCGCTGCCCTTACCTTTTGGATGCCCTTCCCCTCCTGGACCCGTACCGAGGGTGTTATCTGGGTCCCTGAAGGCTCCCTTGTGAGGGCTGGTACCTCGGGCTTCGTAAGTGAAATTCAGGTTCCCTCGGGAGAAGCTGTGAGGAAAGGGCAGATTCTCATCCAGTGTGTGGATCCCCTCCTCGATGCCCAGCTGCGGGTTCAGGAGGCCAGCTTACGGGCCCTCCAGGCTCGCTACGAAGCCGAATTCTATTATGACAGGGTCCAGGCCGCCGTGACAAAAGAGGAGCTCCTGGCGGTCCAGGCGATGCTGGTGAGGACGCGGGAACGATCCATGGAGCTGACTATCTCGAGTCCCGTGGAAGGGACCCTGATCCTCCCCGGCGAAAAGGACCTGCCGGGCCTCTTTGTCAATCAGGGGGATCTGCTTGCCTACGTCATCCAGGATACGGCCCCCACGATCCGGACTGTTGTGTCTCAGGCAGAAGTCGACCTCGTCCGGAGGCAAAACGAGGGAGTCTTGGTAAGGTTAACGGAAGATCTGGACCGGATCTACGAGGCGAAGGTGCTGCGCGAGGTGCCCGGTGCCGAGGCCCGTCTGCCGAGCAACGCCCTGGGTTTGGCAGGAGGAGGTGAGCTCGCTGTCGCGCCCTGGGACCAGGAAGGTGTCCAGGCCATGGAGAACCTTTTCCATTTTGAGCTTCAGCTTCCTCTGGACGCACGGCAGGCGAAGGTGGGGGCTCGGGTCTATGTCCGCTTCGACCACGGATCCACCCCCCTCGCCCACCAGTGGTACCGCAGCCTGAGACAGATGTTCCTCAAAAGGTTCAATGTCTGACCTCATCCTATCCCCGTCGGCATTTCGAGGTTTCTATCCGGAGCGGCGCTCCAGGAAAGAGTCAGCCTTGGAGGGTTACCTGCGCGGTGTTTACGGTACTCTGGCGCGCATGTGGAGCAGACCGGGCAGGATGCAGCCTGTCGTCGAAAAGGTAAATGCCCTCGGGGAGCGCTTTTCGGGGCTGGACGACGGAGCCCTCAAAGAGAAAGCCTTCCAACTGCGGCAGGAGGTGAGGAGTTCAAAGGGTCTCACTGCCGAACTGGCTGTCAGGGCCCTGGCCATCGTTCGAGAAGTGGCATACCGGAGCCTCTCCATGCGTCCCTTCGACGTTCAGATCATGGGGGCCTGGGCCCTTCTGAGGGGCATGGTCGCTGAGATGGAGACGGGGGAGGGAAAAACCCTCACCGCGGCGCTGGCGGCCTGCACAGCCGCCCTGGCCGGTATCCCCGTGCATATCATCACCGTAAACGACTACCTGGCCCAGCGGGACGCTATGTGGATGGCGCCTCTGTACAGAGCCTTGGGGCTGACCTGCGGATCGGTGGTTCACGGCCAGGACCAGGAACAGCGTCTGGGGGCGTACAGGAGCGACGTCCTCTACGGAAGCAACAAGGAGATCGTTTTCGATTACCTGAAGGACAGGCTGCTCATGCGCACGCGGCCGGGTCAGATCCAGGCCAAACTCCAGCGGCTGGCAGGATCCGACACGGCCCTTCAGCAGCTTCGGCTCCGGGGACTGCCTTTCGCCATCATCGACGAGGCCGACAGCGTCCTCATTGACGAGGCCCGCACCCCCCTCATCATCTCCGGCCAGTCCGACGACAGTGTTGAAAAACGTACCTATACGGAGGCCCTGGAGATCGCCGAGCAGCTGAGAGAAAATGTGGACTACATCCTCGACCCTGTGAAACGACACCTGGAACTCACCGGAGAGGGTAAGGAAAACCTGCAACTAATGGTTGAGGAGTTTGGTGGCCTGTGGACCGGAAGGCAGCGCCGGGAGGAACTGGCCCGCCAGGCCTTGACCGCCCTGCACCTGTATTTCAAGGACCGAGACTACATCATCAGGGAGGACCGCGTTCAGATCGTGGACGAGTACACGGGACGCGTCATGGGGGACCGATCCTGGGAGCGGGGCCTGCACCAGCTCATCGAGGCCAAGGAGGGCTGCGCCATCAGCTCCCGCACCCAGACCCTGGCCC